>JAIUPJ010000001.1 GCA_020160975.1 Patescibacteria group bacterium
AGCAACGACCACTCCAGGAGCGGCAGGCGGCTCGCTCGCCAGCACCGGCTTGAATGTTTATGTGCTCCTTGCTCTTGCTGCCACGTTACTCACGAGTGCAACCGTAATCTGGCGTAAAAGCGTTAAGGTACCAAAACGCGAATCGTTTAGATAAATAGATGCATCCAGGTAGTTACAACAAAACAGTACATAACACCCCCAGAAGGATCTGGGGGTGTTATAGCAATATGACCGTGAAAACAAAAAAGTGCTCCACACTGGATCTCATAGGTCTCGTTTATGGAACACTTTTATATCTGTTGTTCAATTTGGTGCGGATAAGAGGACTTGAACCTCCACGTACTTGCGTACACTAGCACCTGAAGCTAGCGCGTCTACCAATTCCGCCATATCCGCATAACAAGTAAAATAACGTACAATCGAAGTTTATCGCCATTCTCGGGCAAGACGCGTAGCGCGTCTACGAACACATACGTTTCACGCAGCCGCCACATCCGTATAGATCAAGCTGTGTAGGTGAGTGCTTTCTTATGTTACAGAAACAGAGATATTTTTACAAGAAAATTATAGACATAAATATAAAAATATGATAGAATATTCGTTATCGTCCAACCGGACGTGACCCGTCTATCCCACACTGATGTGGGAGATTGGAGCCATCGTGCTCGAGAAAATTGACGTGCAAGCACCGAGCAGGGCATTCGAGGAGAAGACGAGGTCGATGATCGATCGGGCCATGGCGGCAGCCAAGGTCAAGAAGTTCGATCTCGACGGACGAGCGGTGGCCTACGAGGACTTGTCGACGTGCCTGAAGCGCGTGGTCGACGACATGCTGGCACGAGTCGGCCTCCTGGTCGGCATCGGCGGCAAGGTCTCCGACGCCATCGACAACGGCATCTCCGCCGTTCGCCGCGAGACCAGCCCCTACAGCTCAGGGTCTCGAGACCAGGCTGCAGAGATCGTGCGCAGCATGCTCGGTGACCGTCGGGTTCGCAGGATGCTGCAGGTTGCGCACGATCGCATGCAGCACCCGTCGAGCCACGAGCGTCGTCGTGTGCGCAACCGTGCACTTCGACCCGTCTCAACGATGGGCTGATCTACTCCAGGGCGGAGCGGTTGAGGCAATTGCAGCCTTCCGCTCCGCTCCGGCAGAACATTCTCCCATGGGGGAGTTTTTTATTTGCTACCATGGATACATGGATGATACCCGCAATGTAACAGATGAATTTAAGGGCCTGGCTCACAAAGAAATAGTGGAGGCACTTGATGACCGTGGGGTCGAGTTAGAAATTGCGATCGAAAATCTTGAAAGGGATTTTAATATGGGGACAATCGTGCGCAGTGCAAATGCGTTTGGAGTACGGACAGTGCATGTTATCGGGCGCAAGCAGTGGAACAAACGCGGTGCGATGATGACAGATAAGTATCTGCAGGTACGGTACCATCAGTCTATCGACGCCTTCGTGGCAGCGACGGCAGGGAGGACGCTTGTTGCTGTCGACAATGTTGAAAGATCTGTGCCGCTCGCCACGTCACCGCTGCCGCGGGACGCTCTATTGCTTTTTGGCGCCGAAGGCCCGGGAATTTCTGCTGAACTACTACAAAAAGCAGCAACAATAGTCGCGATCGAGCAGCTAGGCAGCACACGGAGCTTGAATGTTGGGGTAGCGGCGGGCATCGCTATGTATGCATGGCTGCAACAGCAGTACCTAGGGTCGTAGTGAGCTCGCCAATAAACCTACATACCCTATCGGGTCGTGCCAGATAGTAACCATGACTGATGGTTGTTAACCCGTGTCTCAAGCCCCCTCGCTCCATACCTCACTACGCGTATGGTAGCCTTTACGGAAATACCAAGGTTGCAGTCGCGGTATGGCGTGTCGGAAAGGTTTTGATACTCGAGTTGGTTATCCTTGCGATTTACTAGTGTTTATGAGTAAATATGAACACATGGCAAACCTCAGCACCGACCCCTACAAGGGCACGCGAGATTGGTATCCCGAGCAGATGCGGCTCAGGGAATATATTTTCGCTGTGTGGCGAAGCGTCTCTGAGGGGTACGGCTACGAAGCCTACGACGCGCCGATTCTCGAGCCGATTGAAATCTATGCTGCCAAAAGTGGCCATGAACTCGTCTCGGAGCAAACCTATATGTTGACCGATCGTGGTGATCGTCAGGTGGCGATTCGCCCAGAACTGACTCCTAGTGTCAGTCGCATGATTGCGGCGCGCCAGCAAGAAATCGCTTTTCCGGCTCGTTGGTACAACATTGGACGCTTCATGCGCTATGAGCGCCCTCAACGCGGTCGAGAGCGCGAATTTTGGCAGCTGAACTGCGACGTGTTCGGTCTCGAGGGCGCGCAAGCGGAGGCCGAGATTATCGCTATGGGCCACGCAATCTTGACAAATCTGGGGGCCAACGAGTCGATGTTTTCGATCAAGATCAACAATCGTCGTATCATTAATGTTATGATGGCACACTACCTTGGGCTTGATGCGGTACAAGCACAGTTGATGATCAAACTGTTCGACAAGAAGAACAAGATTGCGCCCGAGGCCTTTCGCGATCAAGCCATCGAAATATTTGGACAAGACACCGCGACAAAGGGCCTTCAGAACATTGCTGAACTGCTGGCGGCGCGCACTATGGCCGACCTGCCAGAATCGATTCGCGATAGCGATGCCGTGCGCGAGGTGCAAGAGCTTTTTACTCAGCTCGAGCGACTCGGTATCAAAAACGCGATATTCGATATCACGCTGATGCGCGGCCTAGACTACTACACTGGCACCGTGTTTGAATTCTTTGACACACACCCCGAGAATAATCGCGCGCTGTTTGGCGGGGGTCGTTATGATGGGCTGGTTGGGCTATTTGGTGGCGAGCCGATGAGCGCAGTTGGGTTTGCCCCCGGGCTGAGCATGACGGAATTATTTCTACAGGTGCACGATCTCGTGCCAGCACTTGCGTCGACAACCGACATCTATATGGTGGTGATTGGCGAGGCGATGCGTGGAGCGACCAAGATCGCGCAACAATTACGGCAAGAAGGTGTCCATGTCGAGCTCGATATGACCGGACGTAAATTGGACAAGCAACTCAAGACTGCCGTGAAAAAAAATGTTTCGTTTGTAATGTTTGTAGGTGAGGAAGAGTTAGCTACCGAGGTGTACTCGTTAAAAAACCTCAAAACTGGCGAGGAAACAAAGCTGAGTCTAGAACGAGTCGTCACGCGCGTGCTTGACCATCGCAACAAGCTTGCTTCTGAAGACGCCGACTTTGCTGTCGAGCGGGCGTGATTTGAAGGGCGGAGCTTGACGCCCGTCCTTGTTATTGACATAGTGAAAGCATGAACACTATCACGCGCCGCGGCTTTACCTTGATCGAACTACTAGTCGTTATCACAGTGATCGTGATCCTCGTGATGATCACGGCGACGATCTACAGAAGTGTGCAAGTTCAAGCCAAAGATACACAGGTCACTGCCGTCGCAGACAAAGTGGGCGATGCCACTGTCCTTTATATCACTCAGCGGCGTAATCGCATAGCTCCGCCTGCCGGCTTAGGATCTACTGCAGCAATTGGAACAGGGCCTAACTGTAACGGAGGCTCTGGTGGCTGGTTCGCGAGCGGCGCATACCCATGCAGTCTTGAGGATGTTCTGGTACTCAATAAATACTTGCCTTCAGGCGTATTGACATCGTTGTCACAGAGCACGATATTTCCGAACAACACGTATAATTCAAACATTATCGTCGATTCGTTTGATGATACAAATCATCGGTTCATGATATGGTGGCGCCTAGAGAGTCCGTCGGGTGCTGAAACAGCGAATTTCACTGCACAAATGCAAAAATGTGGGATTAATCCTGCGGGTAGTGTGTCGCAGCGTGACACTTTTGGCATGAGCAATGCGAAGTGCCTCAGTTACTGAGAAGACTATCTGATATAATAGATAGTCATGAAATCTACTGTTACAACTATCTCTGATACACGTGTGTCGGTCGTTATCTCTGTCGACAAAACAGAGCTCGCTGATGCCAAGCAAGTCGCGCTTAAAAAATTATCAAAAAACACCAAGGTTCCGGGGTTTCGCAAAGGTCATGTGCCGCTAGAAGTCGTTGCCAAGCATGTCGACCCGGCAGCGCTGGCCGAAGAAACCCTCAACAACGCTATCAGTAAGTCAGTCGCTGAGGCGTTCTTAGGTAATCAAATTCAGGTGTTGGAGCGACCAGAAGTCGAGGTAAAAAAATATGTACCGGGCCAAGAATTGGAGTTTACCGCCGAGGCGGACGTATTGCCACAGGTAAAGCTAGGGGATTACAAAAAGCTTACAGCGAAAAAGATTGTAGCAACGGTCACGCCAGATGATGTCGATGATGTCGTGCAGCGGATCCGCAAGGGATTTGTGAAGAAAAAAGCAGTCAAGCGAGCGGCGCAAATGGGCGACGAAGTCACGATCGACTTTGTCGGCAAAAGGAACGGTCAAGCATTCGATGGCGGCACCGGTAGCGACTACCCGCTGGAACTTGGCTCAAACTCGTTTATCCCCGGTTTCGAAGAAGCGCTCGTAGGCGTTAAAACTGGGGACAAGAAAGATGTACCGCTGACATTTCCCGCTGATTACCATGCTAAAGACCTCGCAGGTCAAGAGGTTGTGTTTGAGGTCACAGTAAAAAGAGTTAGCGAGAACGCATTACCCGAGCTCAATGACGAGTTGGCTGCAAAGGCTGGGCCATTTACGTCGCTTCAAGAGCTGACCGATGACATAAAGAAAGAGATCGCGGCGCAAAAAGAGCGTGAAGCTACCGATAAGCTAAAGGACGAGCTGGTGCAGCAATTGGTCGCGAAAAGTAAGGTTGCCGTTCCCGCTAGCCTGCGTGATGATCAAATTCGCTCGCTTGAGCAAGACTTGAAGCAGAATCTCATGTATCAGGGAATGTCGTTCGACCAGTATCTCGAAGGAAAGGGCTATGCTGACCGCGATGCGTGGGTCAAGGCAGAGGCTGAGGAAGCGGCGGATAACCGCATCAAGGCCGGGCTGGTACTCGCCGAGCTGAGCAAAGAGCTGAAAACTGAGGCCACCGCTGATGAGCTGGCCGAACACATTAACACATACAAGTCGCAATACGCCAATAATCCCGACATGGCTAAACGCTTCGACGAACCAGAGACTCAACGGGAAGTTGCTAATCGTCTGATTACCGAAAAAACCGTCGACGAGCTTGTGAAACTTAACACTACGAAATCTGCGCAAAAATCATAAGCACACTTTCTAAGCAAAAAGCTCCCATTCCACAGGAGCTTTTTGCTACTACAGAATGGGAGCGTACCGTTAGGTGTGACTCCGTCCACGGTTAATCCAGTCGGTGATCTTGGATGCGATGTACACAGCTGCAGTGACCCCTCCAGCCACCATCACTGTCAAGTCGATGGCAACGCTTACTGAGATCAGGCCATCTGGAATGTTGTTTCTCAACCCCCATTCGGGATTGAGAAGGTAGAGGGGCGCGAGAGCCATCAGCGCGAGAAGTGCGACGATGAGAGGTGACATGAGGATCAGCACAAGCATCTGACGGGAGCGCTTTGTGTCAAGCATGGATTCTCCTAACTTGGAAGGAACAAGAGTTACATCATTATAATTACATAGATCCTATATAATGTCAATATGATGTACTTGAACTAGCACTCTGCTTGCTAGAGTGCTAGTTTTTATGGTAGACTAGAGACATTATGATGAAACCTCACAATTATTTAGTTCCCAATGTAATTGTAAAAACCCGCGATGGCGAGCGCGGCTATGATATCTACTCTCGTTTGCTCGAAGACCGTATCATTTTTCTCGGCGAAGAAGTGAATGAACACACCGCAAATGTGGTGGTAGCGCAGTTGTTGCACCTGGCAAACGAAGACCCAGATAAAGACATTCACCTCTACATCAACAGCCCAGGTGGCAGCGTCTACGACGGGCTGGCGATCTATGACACCATGAACTTTATCAAGCCAAATGTGGCTACCTACGGCATTGGCCTGCAGGCGAGTATGGGTGCATTCTTGCTGAGTAGCGGCACCAAGGGTAAGCGGCATCTATTGCCCAATGCTCGCGTGATGATCCACCAGCCAAGTAGCGGTACGCAGGGTAAAGTAACTGACCAAGAAATTTCACTTAAAGAAGCGATCGAACTAAAAGAAAAGCTGGCTACTATGATGGCAAAAAACACCGGCCAGAAGCTCGCCAAGGTAAAAGCCGACATGGAGCGCGACTTTTGGATGAGCGCCAACCAGGCAAAAGACTACGGGATTGTCGATCAGGTAATTGACAAACGATAACACTTGAAGTATAATATATATTCGGGCAATGCGGCATGCATCGTCTCTGACTCCTCTGAAAGGTGACTTCTATGTCCGTTTCGACGGCAATTGCACTGTTGTTCCTTGCTGGAACGTGGATGTGCGTTCGTAAAGGCTCGGATGCCTTGAGACACTCCAGCCAGATCAGAAATCGCGGCCGTGCAGCCTTCCAAGGGAGGGCTGACGAGCGGAGCTTCGACGCCTCGCTGTGGTTTCTCGGCGCATCGCTTCTTGTCGTCGGGGCTGCAGTGGCCCTCAGCCGTAACAACGGTCACCCGCAAACGGTTGAATTACCGTTCTACCTCGGCGGTATCGGCTCGTTCTTCTCACTGCTTGGCGCCATCAACGCGCTGAATCGGCGAAGAAAGCCAGGCGACTAGGAGACGTACCCTACGGGTGTTCTGGCCGCGCGAACCTGCGCGGCCAGAACATCTTTTTTTGTTGACAAGCAAAGGCAAAGTCTCTATACTAAATAGTAATGAAGATTGTGTAACGTGGGTCAATGGTATACCGCGCCTATGGCGTGGCGTTTTGGTATGTGTAGACTCTATCGTTAGTAAAGCTTCGGCGCCAAGCAAATGCGAGCTATCGCCTCCGTCGTGTCTGACCCACACCGACCGAGGAATATATGCAGCACAACTATCAACCAATTAGAGAGGGGAATATCGTGGCCACACCCAAGCCAGCAGTTTCAACTCCAGTAAAGCGTGTCTTCTTCACGAGCGACGACACTGCGCTGGAAATCCCGAATCTCATTGCTCACCAGAAAGAGTCTTGGAAAGACTTTGTCGAGACTGGTTTGAGCGAGATTTTCGCGGAACTTAATCCTATAAAGGATTACTCAGAACAAAAACTCGAACTCAGCTTCAAGGAATATGCATTTCAAGAGCCAAAAAACAGTGAGCAATTTGCCAAAGAGAATAACCTGACCTTTGACGCACCACTGCATGTCAATGTGGAATTGGTCAACAAAGTTACCGGTGAAGTCAAAGAGCAAGAGATTTATCTTGGCGACTACCCATGGATGACCGATCGCGGTACGTTCGTGATCAACGGCACCGAGCGTGTTGTTGTCAGCCAGCTGATTCGTAGTGCTGGTGTGTTCTTCACGGCAGAGCGTGGTGTTGGCAGAAGCCTCTATAGCGCCAAACTAATTCCTGGTCGCGGTGCATGGCTCGAGTTTGAGACCAGTGCCAGCGGTGCGATGTATGTCAAGATCGACCGTCGCCGTAAAATTCCGGTCACGACTCTGTTGCGTGCCCTCGGTTACAGCAAAGTTGGTGAGATTAAAGAGCTATTCAAAGACATTGATACCGGCGAAACGAAGTATATCGACGCCACTCTCGAAAAAGATCCAACTCACGGTGTGAATGAAGCCTTGATTGAGGTGTATCGACGCCTCCGACCAGGCGACCTGGCGACCGTCGACAACGCCCGCCAGATGATCGAGCGCATGTTCTACGACTTCAAGAGATTTGACTATAGTCGCGTGGGCCGCTACAAGCTCAATCAGCGCCTCGGACTTGAGGTTGCAAACACGACTGAGAATCGCGTCTTTCAATTGAGCGATCTGGTGGCGATTATTCGCGAATTGATCCGTCTCAACAACACGCAAGAGGCCGGCGACGACATCGACGCCTTGTCTAACCGCCGCATAAAGCTAGTCGGCGAGCTCGTAGCCCGACAGTTCCGTGTCGGTATGCTTCGTATGCAACGCAACGCCATGGATCGCATGAGCATGAGCGACATCACGACAGTCACGCCATCTCAGCTCATTAATGCCCGTCCTGTCGTTGCTGCAGTGCGCGAATTTTTTGCGAGCTCACAGCTGAGCCAGCTGCTCGACGAAGTCAATCCGCTTTCAGAACTGTCACACAAGCGTCGACTCAGCTCGATGGGCCCTGGTGGTTTGAGTCGTGAGCGCGCTGGATTTGATGTTCGTGACGCCCATCCAACTCACTACGGACGTATCTGTAGCGTGGAAACACCAGAAGGCGCCAACATTGGTCTGGTGTTGAACCTCGCGACCTATGCGCGGGTCAATGAATACGGCTTTATCGAAACGCCATATCTCAAGGTCAAAAACGGCAAGGTGACCGATGAAGTGGTCTACCTCGACGCCAGCCAAGAAATTACCGAAGTTATTGCTGATGCTGGTGCTGAGCTCGACAAGGATGGCAAGTTTATCGACGAGCGTGTCTCGGCGCGCAAATTCTTGAAGCCAGGCCAGGTCGACACAGACGAAGTCACCTACATGGATGCGGCACACAAGCAAATCCTGGGAAGTACCGCTGGACTCGTGCCATTTATCGAAAAGAACCGTATCGACCGAAGCTTGACTGGTTCAAATATGCAACGCCAGGCAGTGCCGCTACTGACCCCAGAGGCCCCAACTGTAGGAACCGGTATTGAGGCAAATGTTGCTCGTGATTCGAGCCAGCTTATCGTTGCCGAGGGTGCGGGTGAAGTAGTACGTGCCGATGGCGACGTTGTCGAAGTCAAGTACAAAGATGGCGTCAAAACGTACGAGCTCGTGCACTTTGCTAAGAGCAACGACGACCGCTCAATCAACCAGAAAACTCGTGTAAAGCGAGGCGACAAAGTAAAAGCTGGTGACACATTGATCGAGGGCGCCTCTATCGCCCGCGGTGAATTGGCACTTGGCAAAGACCTCTTGGTAGCCTTTATGCCATGGGCGGGTTACAACATGGACGACGCAGTGGTGATTTCACGTCGCTTGGTTGAGGATGATACCCTCACCAGCATCAACATCAAGGACTACAATGTTGAAGTTCGTGAGACCAAGCTGGGTCCAGAAATTGTCACCCGAGATATTCCAAACGTTTCTGAGGACAGCCTGCGCCACCTCGACGAGGACGGTATTGTCCAGGTTGGGTCAGAAGTGCGAGCCGACGATGTATTGGTCGGCAAGATTACGCCAAAGGGTGAGCAGGAGCTGAGCTCGGAAGAGCGACTGCTGCGCGCAATCTTTGGTGAAAAGGCCAAAGATGTTCGCGATACTTCACAGCGCATGAACAACGCAGGCGGCGGCAAAGTTGTCGGTGTAAAGATCTTTTCACGCGAGAATGGTCATGAACTCAAAGCTGGTGTGCTGATGCAGATTCAGATCTTTGTGGCACAACTTCGTAAGATTAGCGTTGGAGACAAACTGGCTGGTCGTCACGGAAATAAGGGCGTTGTGGCTCGTGTCCTCCCTGCCGAAGATATGCCGTATATGGCAGATGGTACCCCTGTTGATATCGTCTTGAATCCGCTCGGTGTCCCAAGCCGTATGAACCTTGGTCAGCTGTTTGAGACGCACCTCGGTATGGCTGCCCGCGCTCTCGGTTATCATGTCGCAACGCCACCATTCAACGGTGTGCCAAACACAGTGATTGAGGACGAGCTGGAAAAAGCTGGCTTCGCTCGCGACGGCAAGAGTCAATTGTTTGATGGCCGCTCTGGAGAAGCCTTTGAAGAACGCACTACCGTCGGTGTTATGCACATGATCAAGCTCCACCACATGGTGAGCGACAAGATCCACGCTCGCTCGACCGGGCCATACACCATGGTGACGCAGCAGCCACTGGGTGGTAAGGCGCAAAATGGTGGTCAGCGCTTTGGTGAAATGGAGGTGTGGGCACTGGAAGCATACGGTGCCGCCAGCACGCTCCAGGAAATGTTGACCATCAAGTCTGACGATGTGTACGGACGCGCCAAGGCATACGAGTCGATCATCAAGAACGAGATCATCACTGGTCCAAAGCTCCCAGAGAGCTTCAACGTCTTGGTGAAGGAGCTCCAGGGGCTCGGACTTCGTGTTGACCTGGTTGACGAAAGTGAAGATGCAACAGTTGACGCTGAGTCAGTAATTGCCGAACACGGCCCTGAAGACAAAACCGTGCCTGTCATCGACGACGGTGAGACGCACGAAGCAGTCCTCGATGAAGCCGATGATATCGGTGATATCAATGACGAAGGTGGCATGAGTATTCAAGATATAGATGAAGTAGAAGAGATTAAGGAGGAGGCGTAATATGGCGCGTATAGCCCCAAGCACTGGGATTGCCGATTTTGACGCAGTCCGCCTCGCTGTCGCGAGTCCAGAAGATATGCTGAAGTGGAGTCACGGTGAAGTGACGAAGCCAGAGACGATCAATTACCGTACGCAAAAGCCTGAGCGCGACGGATTGTTTTGTGAGCGAATTTTCGGACCAGTCAAAGACATCAATCCGCATGACAACAAACTAAAAGGTGTACGCTCACGCGAAGCGGCTATCGACAAAAATGGCGAGCTTGTCACGAAGTCGATTGTACGACGTGAACGCATGGGCCATATCACGCTAGCAGCTCCTGTCGCGCATATTTGGTTCATGCGCGGCACGCCAAGCGCCATGAGTTTGTTGCTCGGTATCACGGTGCGCAACCTTGAGCGTATTGCATACTTTGCAACCTATGTGATTCTTGACGTACAAGCCGAGAAGCGTGACCAAATGCTGGCTGATCTAGAAGCCGAAACCGAAGCGGGTCGTATCGCTATTAAAATGCGCTACGAGCGCGAAGCCGAGGCTGATGGCGCTGATGTGAAGAAGCTCGCTGAAGAGCAATCACGCGAAGTTGAAGAGCTTGACAGCAGTCATCTCGTGAAGAAGAATCAGCTCGAAAGTCTCGTTAAAGGTGCGTTACTCAATGAGACTGATTACCGCAACCTACCAGAAGAATACGAAGAGCTTGTTACAGTTGGCATGGGTGGTACAGCACTTAAAGCATTGCTGGATGAGATCGACTTGCCAGTTCTGATTGCCGAGCTCTCAGCTGAAGTTGCTGAGGCCAAGGGCCAACGTGAGAAGAAACTTCTGAAACGACTCAAGGTACTTGAAGGTATGCAGGCCGCAGGTATCAAGCCAAGCAGCCTTACGCTGACAGTGCTGCCAGTGATCCCTCCAGATCTCCGCCCTATGGTGCAGCTGACCGGCGGTCGTTTCGCAACCAGCGACCTCAACGACCTCTACCGACGTGTTATCAACCGTAACAATCGTCTCAAGAAGCTGATTGACCTTAATGCACCTGAAGTGATTCGCCGCAACGAAATGCGCATGCTCCAGGAAGCAGTCGACTCGCTCGTCGATAACTCTGCAGCTCGTGGTGGCCGCGCGGTCAATGCGACCGGTGGACGCCGCCGTCTGAAATCAATCTCAGACATGCTCAAGGGCAAGCAGGGGCGTTTCCGCCAGAACCTGCTTGGTAAGCGTGTTGACTACTCTGGCCGTTCGGTAATTGTGGTCGGGCCAAAGTTGAAAATTAATCAATGTGGTCTGCCAAAGCAAATGGCGCTGGAACTATTCAAGCCATTTGTCATCAGCTGGTTGATCCGCGGTGAGTATGCCCACAACATTCGTAGCGCCACTCGTTTGATCGAGGCAGGTGATGCGATTGTCTGGGACGCGCTCGATGCGGTGATCGAAGGTAAATATGTACTCCTTAACCGCGCCCCGTCACTTCACCGACTTAGTATCCAGGCCTTCATGCCAGTGCTCGTTGAAGGCAAGGCGATCCAACTGCATCCACTCGTTGCCAGTGGCTTCAATGCCGACTACGATGGTGACCAGATGGCTGTTCACTTGCCGCTGAGTGACGATGCGCAGGCCGAAGCTCGTGAACTGATGAGCGCGGTCAACAACCTGTTGAAACCTGCAGACGGTAGTCCGGTTCTCAACATCAATCAGGACATCGTGCTCGGTAACTACTACTTGACTTATAACAAGCCAAGCGCGCAGACAGACACGCGACAAGTATTCGCCAATAGTCGTGATGCAGAGCTAGCCTACGATATGGGCAAACTGCAGTTACAGAGCCCGATCCGCGTTCGTGCCAAGGGCGAAATCCGTAATACAACGCTCGGTCGCGTCTTCTTCAACGAGATTCTACCCGAGGACTTCCCGTATAATGACAATGTCCAAAATAAGAAAGAACTAAAGAAGGTTCTGGCGCAGATTTTTGACAAATATGGCGCCGAAGAAACTGCCAAGACCGCCGACCGCATGAAGGGCTTGGCCTTCCGGTTTGCCACGACTTCTGCCGTCTCGACTGGTATGCAGGACTACCTCAACTTTGATGAGATCGGAACATTTGTGAGCGAAGGCGATGACCGTGCTGCCCAGATCTCCGACCAGTACGATTCTGGGTTAATCACCGAGGACGAGCGCTATAGCCTGACCGTTGCCACCTGGCGTACAGTTGACCGTAAGGTCGAAGACTTCCTGCGTGGTGAGCTGGCCGAGATGGACACGAGTATCTCAACCATGGTTAACTCTGGTGCGCGTGGTAATATCACCAACGTCAAGCTGGCAAGCGCCATGATCGGTATCCAGGTGGACGCCACTAACCGTGAAATTGAACTGCCAGTGCGATCAAACTTTAAAAAGGGACTCTCCTCACTGGAGGCCTTTGTGGCAACCCGTGGTGCCCGTAAGGGTCTGATTGACACCGCGCTCAAGACAGCTGACTCTGGCTATCTGACGCGACGTTTGGTTGACGTTAGCCAAGATGTCTTCACCGTAGCCGACGAAGAGGGCGACGACAAGGGCTTTGCGGTCTACCGTAGCGAGTCAGAACTAACGATGATCGACTTTGGTAACCGTCTGTATGGACGATTCACGGCCGAAGAAGTCCCTGGGCATATCGCAGCCAACGAGCTGATTACGCACGAAATTGCAGACGGTATTCAGGCTGACAGCAAGATCACTGAAGTCAAGATTCAGTCGGTGCTGTCGACCAATAATCTCCGCGGCATACCGCAGCGCAGCTACGGTATCGATATGGCAACGGGTAATCTCGTCGACACGGCTCAGCCGGTCGGTGTGATCGCCGCGCAGTCGGTTGGTGAGCCGGGTACTCAGTTGACACTGGACACCTTCCACAGTTCTGGTGTTGGTGGTTCCGACATTACTCAAGGTCTGCCACGTGTTGAAGAGCTATTTGAAGCTCGCAACCCGAAGGGTCAGGCTTACATGAGTGAAGTCACCGGTACGGTTGATACCTGGGAAGATGGCAAGAAGTATATTGTCCAGGTCACACCAGAAGCTGGCCATGTCGAACGCATGCCTCTTGAAGGCCGAACAGTTACTGTCAAATCTGGCAGCAATGTCAAGGTGGGCGATGTATTAGCAACTACCGACGGCGAAGCACACCCACTGGTCGCACCGTTTGATGGTGTGGTAGAAGTTGCCGAAGATACGATTGTAATCGCGGCTAACGCATCCGCGCCGGTTCGCTACGAAATTCCTGGCAACTCACAGCTTGTAGTCAAGAAGAATGACCGCGTAGAAGCGGGCGATCGCTTGACAATCGGCTCACTCAACCTGCATGACCTGATGCGGCTCAAGGGTACCGAAGCCACGCAGCGCTATATCATTAACGAAGTGTTGCGCATCTATGCCGCGCAGGGTCAAGATGTTGCCGACAAGCACCTCGAGATCATCGTGCGCCAGATGTTTAGCCGCGTGCAGATCGAAGACCCAGGCGATAGCGCCTTCGTGATGGGCGATATCGTATCAAAGGCAAGTATCGTTGACGCCAACACCATATTAGCCGCAGAGGGCAAAGAGCCTGCCCAGTATACGCAGCTGCTGCTTGGTATCACCAAGGTCAGTATCTGGAGTGACTCGTGGCTATCTGCCGCATCGTTCCAAGACACCACTCGTGTACTGATCAACGCTGCGACAAGTGGACGGGCCGATCGCCTAAACGGGCTTAAGGAGAACGTGATCATCGGACGCAAGATTCCTGTCGGAACTGGCGCACGTGTGCTGTCGGACGAGTTGACTCCTGAGGACGAGTATGTCGCTGATGTCGAGCTTGGCGACGAGGAGATAGGGGCAGACGTCGACCTCGAGTCGTAGTCCCAAGATAAAACTCTCACAAAATACCGCTCGCATGAGCGGTATTTTGTTTGGAGGACTGGATATCTAGATGGCGACAGTAGATTCTATGCCGTTGTTGTCGCATTTTTCACCGAGATAGGCTTTTTTCAGATCGAGAGTATTGTAGCTGTTGCAAGGGAGTACTTGTTGTGTACCAGTGAAGTAGTGCCATGTTTTGTCAGGAGTTTGATAAAACAGCTGTGCCGCACCGCCCGCACCCGCTTCGCCATGCTCGTCAACACCGCCTGAACCGAGCTGGAGGGTTGTATAACCTGTTGACTTGCTAGGTTTCGCTTGCGATGGCGTACCAATCAAGGCTAATTGTACTACCTTGAACGAAGCTGGAAATAGTTCGTAAAATGGCTGCAAGCTCTTGGCATTTGCTGTATAGACAGTCATATCTTGGCAGCCAGCCTCTACAAGGTGCTTACCAGCAGGATTGTTGTAGGTTTTTATGGTGGCCACCCGGCAGACAACGTCTTTTTCGGCGTAATGGGCGACGTACATACTGTCAGCGTCGGTGCCTGGCTGGACGATTGTTTCAGCAAATCCCATTTCTTTGAGCGATTTGGCGATAGTTGCAGTCTCGACGCTTGATTGGTTGTAGGCGACTTCCTTTTGTGCGGCGGCTGCGGGCATTACGGTAGTAAAGAAATCATAGCCGGCCACCTTGATCGCTTGCATCATTGCATCGTTTTTCACGGTGTAGCCGGGAGTGATTTTGCTTAGTACGCTTGTTGCCGTAAGTTTCGGTGCTGTCTTCGACTGAGTAGTCTGCGTTGTGGTGCTAGCTGGCACTGGCGCGGGTTTCTCAATATATGCTTTGTACACGGTGAGTGCTGCTACGCCGCCGAGGGCTGCCATCAGGAGCGCGAGGAGCAGTACAAGTAGCGGTTTGCTGCGGCGTTTGGTCTTTTCTTTGGCGAGTTCATGACTGGTGGCGGCAAAGTCGTTGTCTCGCTTTACGTCGTCAAGCGAGTGATCGTTAGTAACCGACACGGTACCCTCTCTCTGTCCCATCGTTGCTCCTGTATGTTCACTATTGTCAGGAAGATTTTCGATTGCGTCTAATTTTTCTTCATCACTCATATCAATGTCCTTGATTATAATTATGGTTGTATTGTACGCCACGGGGTGGACAAATGATAGATTTGTTGCTACACTGACAAATGAGTTTCTTTCTTGTGGCAATAGAGGCGAGTGTGAAGCAACTGTCGCCGCAGGAGACGTGAGTATGTGCTTGCTGCACGGTGCTCACAAAATAGCGAAGGCCTTTAGCAAGCCGAGTATGCGAAAGAATATAGAATATAGAATATAGAATAATGGTAAGAATGTAGCAACTGCTATATTCGATATACCGCATTCATATACTATTAATTTTCGGAGAAAATTAATGCCTACAATTAATCAATTAGTGCGTAAGCCGCGCCAGTCTGCTGCGAAGAAGTCAAAGTCTCCTGCGCTTGGTCGCATTCATAACGCGCTCAAAGTCCGTTACTATGACCAGGATGCACCGCTCAAGCGCGGTGTGTGTGTCAAGGTAACCACCAAAACACCAAAGAAGCCTAACTCAGCCCTCCGTAAAGTAGCTCGTGTTCGCTTGACCAATGGTCACGAAGTCTGGGCATACATCGGTGGCGAAGGCCACAACCTCCAGGAGCATGCCGTCGTGCTTGTTCGTGGTGGCCGTGTGCCAGACCTTCCAGGTGTACGTTACCATATCGTCCGTGGTGCACTCGACCTTCAGGGTGTTGCAAAACGTCAACAAGGCCGTTCAAAGTACGGTGCTAAGAAGGCGGAGAAATAAGATGAGCGAATTCCCCAAAGCACCAATTCCGCAAGAAGTACCTACACCTCAGTTGCCTGAACAGCAAGTCAATGACCCCACTTGTGAAGGTCTAGAATCGGAGAACGGCAATGCCTAGAAAAGTTACCAAGAAACTACAGCGAACTATCAAGCCTGACCGCAAGTACCAGAGTGTACTCGTGCAGCGTTTGATCAACAAGAGTATGCTCGACGGCAAAAAACTTGCCAGTGAGCGCATGGTCTACGCCGCGCTTGAGCAGGCAGCCAAGACCCTGAAGAGCGAAGAGCCACTTGAAGTGTTTGAGAAAGCCCTCAAGAACGTTTCGCCAAACTTCGAGGTCAAAAGTCGCCGTGTTGGCGGTGCGAACTACCAGATTCCGTTCCCTGTTCAGGGTCACCGTCAGCTGCACTACGCATTTAGCTGGCTCGTGCAATCAGCCCGTAGTCGTAGTGGTATCCCGTACGAAAAGCGCCTGGCGCTTGAAATCGTCGATGCCTACAACGAAACCGGTGCTGCCTTCAAGAAAAAGGAAGATACGCACAAGATGGCCGAAGCGAACCGCGCATTTGCGCACTTTGCTCGCGGATAAAATCATGTCTGTTGAGCGACAACAGGGCCGACCAACCGCAGAATACTTTACGGAGTCGGCCCTTCGCTTTTTAAGGGATGAATACTACTGGGTTAATCCTTTTAAAGGTGTGTATGAATACGATCACTCAAAACGTGCTCTTGATATTGGCGTGATATGGCGTGAGTACCAGGCTGATGGACGAGTGCCAAGCGATAGCTTCGACCTCGAGTTTTTTTGCTCTTCGTCAACTAGCGCTCTATCATCCAAGCGCAAAGCCTGCGATATCAATGTGTCAGTAGAGCATTGCAATCCTTTGCCCTCTGCCTTATAACTATAAGCAGGATGGGCGAGCAGCGAGTATCCAGAGTGCATTATGGCCAATCGATTCCAACAAATGGGTATGATGCGCTTGAAGCTGCACGTGCACTGCCACACGACCGCTGCGACAAATCATTTACGTTTGACTACAATGCCGCCTACGGGCGGTATTTTCGTATCCAAAAGGTTTTGGTTGGCTCGAGCGGCTCGAGCGAACTTATCGACATCGCCAATGAGCTTGCGGACACAAATCATCCTGACTATCTCAATGTGGCCGGTTGGTCGTACCTCGAGGCCGCGCTCAGCGGCGCAGAAGACTGTGCTATCGAGAGAATTGAATGTGTAGAGAAGGCCGAGTCCGCCTGGAAGCAAACACTTTCGATACTCGAAACAAACCCCATTTTTGCACCAGAGACCGGCAATGCCGACTATGCCGACACACACCGTATAGCACTTAGCCTTGCTTATACTCCACTCGTCCGAGCCTTAATTGCAGGTAATATCACAGAGGCGGTACAAGAGCGCGTCTTTGCTGACACGCTTGCGATTGCCGAGCGATGCGTCATCGATCAGCATTTAGCGATGCAGCTGGAAGATGATGTAAAGCGGAGCGACGCACTGAGTGACTACACGGGATTTCTTCATGAATGCAATTGTCTGCTGGCACTTCTTTACCGCAATGATCCGCAGCGAATTCCTATGCCCTCATCTGCGCGAGCTGGAAGTGGGCTTGAGTATGCTTCGGAGACCCATGACATTATGGTGATCCATCAAAAATGGGGGACGATCCACCGAACAACGCCGATTGAGGTCAAGTCACATTGTGGTACGCGCGAATACGATCGCTACAAGGCGCTTGTCGTGCGAGGCAAGGCGCATCTCTTGCCGCAAAACTTAGGCCATCATCACCCGTCACTGCTGGTTGAGGCATTTAGTGATACCTATAACTCTCATCAACCTGCGAGTCGCTCGCTCGATGCTTGTGATGCCGCAGCACGAGTGGTAGAACGACTACTCGTCGATTATCAAAAGAGCCAGCGTATCGATGAAGGTAGGGAGCGCAACACTCGCACGCATTTCCATGCCTCCCCCCATCTTGGCCGCTATGCCACGCGCGCAGACCTCCTCAGCGCCTGATAGCATTGCAATCTTTGGCGTAGCGGCGTACACTAATCTCTATTATTACTGGGTGGTGGTAATCAAAAGCGGCGGGAGAAGAAATGTCTGAAAGGGCGGTTATTCAACAAAACAAAGATGCAAAAGCGTTTGAAGCCTTTGCGCTCCATACTGACAAACATTACGATCCGGGAATCGCTGAGTTCCATCGTGCCGCCGTACGGGCCGAACAACTACTCCGAGATTCTGAAATAACTGTTGATGCCGAGGAGCTTCTCGACGAACTCAACCTTAAGTGGCCATTTCACGGACAAGATATCACCGTGGCAGGAAGATTATATGTCTGCGGTGATATTGAACATATTGAGGAATATATCCTTGAAGCTCTTGGGACGCGCAAGCTCGATCACTGGGGTGAATACTTCGAAGTAGAGGATACGACACTTGTGTCGATGGGCGTAATCGATGCAAGCGCAACTGGTGATGATAGTAGTGAAGCATCGATAGTGTATGCGTATGGACTTGACGAAGAGGATGCGGAACCAACCTTTATCGCTCGACTGGGCGACATTCATAGGGCCGAATACCCATATTCAACCTATGAAGGGTGTGTTGCCCACCTCAAATATGAGTACCCAGCAATCTATACAGACATAGTGCGTCTCATTACTCCAAATGTGTATGATATGAACAAACTCAATAATACCCTTCATTATTTGGTGCAAACATATCCAGAAATTTGCGAGGACGATCGACTCGGTACTTGGGTATCAGTATTCATTACAAGACGCGCTAATTTCGATAAGCACACCACCTACACATTTATGATGGAAGGAGAGATGATGCTTCCTGACGATGATGGTGACGAAACAGTATATTCAATTGTAGAACCGTATACTTTTGACGCAAAGATTATGAGCATAGGATTCGGCACTATTGAGCGCGACGGCGAGACTGATGAAGCAGTCGCTAGCTATTTGTTGGCGCTTCCGAGCGGCATTAAGTCTGGAAGTGAGCACCTCGACTCCCAAGCAATCCTCCCTGTTAATTCAGTAATCACTGTTGAGCCGCGTCGGCCGGTCTTGTCTGTTCGCGAGCAGCTCGAGCGTGCGCAACTTGATAAGGTTCGTCCTGCGCTCGCTCGTGCCGGGCTAATGAAGCTCGCTGATGTCGAAATGTCCGCACCCTATCAAGATGAAGAGGACAAGAAAGAAGTACCTATTACAAAGCGTGAGCGATGGACAATGCTCCAGGCTCAGCTCGAAGATATGATTTCGAAAGTGAAGAAAGCACGTTCTCGTGATTATTCGGGCATCGAGGCTGCACACATCACGGCTCAGCATTTGGTAAATGAGTTTTATGCCTCATTAGGAGACCTTTCTGACACGCTACATCGAACGCTCATTGAAGTGGGAGGACGTGGAGTGTCAGTTCCACTCGTAAAGCTCGACCGCACGAGGACCGAAAGTGAAGATATTATCACCGTACGAGCAGACCTAGATGGCCTGAGAAACCCGGGGATTAGCCACGAAGTGAGGGGGACGTTGATTACGCTTGCAGCTTCGGTTCAAGAGCTCGATGATGATACCTACAAGCCAGCCGTATTCATGAGTCTTGATATGGGTAACTTGACGCGCAATATTGATATCGTCGCATTTGAAGAGCTTCCACTGGCAAAAATGCTCACAAGCCAGGCTGCACTCGTCAATCTTGACGGAACAGCAACGGTAGAAGTGAGCGGGCTGAAGTACGCAAACAGACGCGAAGAAATATTGCGTGAATTTCATCAAATGTGTCGAGCTAAGCAAGCAACTCGCGAGTTCGTCGCAATTCGCGCGCTAGATAAGGCAATCCACCGCGAGCTTGATTCGATGTCGATTCCGCTCGAAAATATTGCATTACTTGGTAATCTCCACGATGTGATGCGATCTACCGAGCACGTAGATGATGTTGCACATGCGTTAAATGCCATTATGGGAGGTGGACGTATGCTTATCGTCAACGGTAATTTCATCGATAAAGACGGTCAAGTGCTTGAAGCAAAAGACTATATGACATTTTGCGTTGATGTCGTGCACACTCTTCCGTTCAGCGATGAGCGCATACCGTCACTTGTTGTGATGCCAACCGGCATGCCGACAGGCACCAGTGAGGCACCAATGCACTATGTGCCTCTGCATAGCATTACAGCGTTGCAGTACTAGAATTATCTTCAAAAATCTGCTATAATTTTATGCAAGTGCTATTTTTTATGGCAAAAAATCGTTAAGGGAATAATTTTAAGAGAAGGAAGAGTAATACTCGCATGGCAACTCCAAAGAACGTCCCCCTAAAGGACTTCCGAAACATCGGTATTATCGCGCACATTGACGCTGGTAAGACCACGACTACCGAAGGTATTTTGTACCGAACCGGTATTAATCACAAAATTGGTGAAGTCCGTGGCGACGGCGACGGCGCGACCACTGACTGGATGGCTCAGGAAAAAGAGCGCGGTATCACCATTACTTCTGCTGCGGTCACATGCTTTTGGAAGGGCCACAAAATTAACATTATCGACACGCCGGGTCACATCGACTTTACGGCCGAGGTGGAGCGCTCACTGCGCGTCCTCGACGGCGCAGTGACGGTGTTTGACGGCAAGATGGGCGTTGAAGCGCAGTCTGAGACAGTTTGGCGTCAGGCAAACAAATACGGCGTACCTCGTGTCTGTTTCATCAACAAAATCAACCAAACTGGCGGTGACTTCTACAAGTCACTCCAGAGCATCCACACGCGTCTTTCTAAGAACGCGCTGCCGGTACATCTCCCAATTGGCTTTGAAAAAGACATCAATGGCGTGGTTGACTTGATCGAAATGAAGGCCTATACCTATAACGACTTCACCGACAAAGCACTTGTCGAAGGCGACATTCCCGCCGACATGGTAGAAAAAGCGACTAACGCCCGAGCACTGCTGGTGGAAGCAGCAGTTGAAGCCGAAGACGAGCTTATGGAGAAGTTCTTTGAAGGTGGTGTCGAGGCGATCAGTAAAGAAGAGCTCAAGCGAGCTCTCCGCAAGCGTGTCCTCGCGGGCGACTTCTTCCTAGTGACGGGCGGCGATGGCCGTGGTGTGATTGTTGAGAAGCTGCTCGACATCATGACTGACTACCTGCCAAGTCCACTCGATGTTGACGCCATCTGGGGCAAAAACCCGAAGAATGGCGACGAAGTATCACGCAAGCCAGAAGACAAAGAGCCGATGGCAGCGCTAGCCTTCAAGCTCGCAACTGACCCATTTGTCGGTAAGTTGATTTTTGTACGCGTGTACTCTGGCGTGTTGACAGCAGGAAGCTACGTACTCAACACGACCACTGGCGAAAAGGAACGTGTTGGTCGTATCGTGCGTATGCACGCCGATAAGCGCGAAGAAATCGACAAGGTTGGTGCCGGTGACATCGCGGCGGTGGTGGGCCTCAAGGGGACTTTCACTGGCCATACGCTTTGTGACCCTGCACATCCAATTGCCCTCGAAGCAATCACTTTCCCAGATCCACCGGTATCGATCGCGGTTGAGCCAAAGACAAAAGCCGACCAAGAGAAAATGGGTATTGCGCTACAGCGCCTGGCCGAGGAAGACCCAACCTTCCGCATCCACACCGACGAAGAGACGGGACAAACCATCATGTCTGGAATGGGCGAGCTTCACCTCGAAATTCTCGTCGACCGTATGAAGCGCGAGTTCAACGTCGAGGCTAATGTCGGAGAGCCACAAGTCGCCTTCCGTGAAACTATCAAAGCGACTGCCGAAGTGCAAGGAAAGCATGCCAAGCAGTCTGGTGGACGCGGTCAATACGGTGACGTTTGGGTGCGATTTGAACCAAACGAGCCAGGCAAGGGCTTCGAGTTTATTGATGCTATCAAGGGCGGTGTGGTGCCGCAAGAGTACCGCCCAGCTGTTCAAAAAGGTATTCGTGAAACGCTCGACGGTGGTGTTATCGCCGGCTACCCAGTGGTTGATGTCAAGGCAACACTCTACGACGGTAGCTATCACGATGTTGACTCGTCTGAACTCGCCTTTAACCTGGCTGGTAGTTTGGCTGCACGCGAGGGTGTGAAGAAAGCCAGCCCAATCCTGCTCGAGCCAGTCATGCATGTCGAAGTAACGACACCAGAAGAATTCATGGGTGACATCATCGGAGACCTCAACAGCCGCCGTGGCCGTATTGAGTCGATGGAAGACCTCATGGGTGGCGCAAAGCTTATCAAGGCAATTGTGCCGCTGGCCAGCATGTTTGGCTACACCGGCGATATTCGTAGTATGTCCCAGGGTCGCGCAGCCAGCACCATGGAGCTCGCGCACTATGAGGAAGTACCACCAAACGTCGCGCAGGAGATCATCGAAAAGCGCAGCAAATAGCACAGAAACTTCCGGCCGCCTCTCATAACGAGGCGGTTTTGGTATAATGACCACATGAAGCGAAGCTATAGCAGTCTCAGTCTCGTCTGGGCGCTGGTCGGAACAGGTGTAATCGGTCTATCTCTCAGCATGGTGCTGACGAGCGATCAGAGGTGGTTGGAGTGGCATATTAGCCGATTGGGCGAAGGAAGCGGTCTGGCTGCAGCGATATTTAATTTCTCGCTCTCACTTGCTGGACTTATCCTTGTGCTCATCACGATGCGTATGACCGATGAAATTCGTCACCGCAACCCAAACAGTTCGGTGACAGCGCTACGCGCCCTACTACTACTCACAGCGGTGTGCTGGATAGGCGTCGCCTGCTTTCCGTTCGATCGATTTAAGCTCATTCACTGGATCTTCGGCTATACGCAGTTTTTCGTGATTGGGTTCCTGATGTTACGGCTCAAGCACCTCACTGCGGCATTTAGCGCTCGTACTCATGCGATCGGTCTGATGAGTGCACTGGTGGTGGCGATTCTGATGGGGCTCCACCACACTATCCATCTTCTGCCGCTCCTCACCGTCGAGCTGGTCGGCGAGCTGGCGGTCTTTATCTGGCTTCTCTCGATGGCTTATGATCAAAAACCCTCTCGTTAAGCTTTGTTTAAGCTCATTTTTTTAAGATGAGTACGACAAGGATATAAAGGAAAAGATACCTCATGGCAAAAGAAATTATCACAAAAGAAGTCACCGAAGAAGTTGCAACGCCGCCTATAGCTACAACTGAGAGTGTCATCCATACGGATACCACTTCCATCAACCGCTCACTGATTATTGCAGTAGGGGCATCGGTAGTGCTATTCATTATTGGGATGGTCCTCGGCTATCTTCTCGGCCGCGTTACCTCGGGAGGTAATCATGGCAGGATGATGGACGGCCATTACCGCACATTCGATCGCGATACAGGAGGACGCCTTCGCCAAAGCCAATCAACAGGCACCCAAAGTAGCAGTAACACTTCAACACAGGCACAATAAATGGACGCCAAGAACAAAATCTTTACCGTCATTGGGTCAATAGCGCTGATTGCTGCGACGGCGACTGGTGGATATCTGCTCCTTACCGCGCCTACTGGCAATACTGTTGCGACCTCATCGAATACACAAGCCGTCACTCGGTCAACTGCAGAATCGGCCACCAACACTCCGTCCACAAGTACCAGTGAATCAACAGGTGCAGCTGACACAACGACAACGAGCTCGTACAAAGATGGTACCTACACTGCTACTGCCAGCTATAGCGTACCGCATGGAGAGCAAAACTCGATCGCCGCCGAAGTAACAGTTGCTGACGGTAAGATTGTCTCAGTTAAAACAACCGACAACTATAGCGACCACGAGTCGGCTATGTATATCAGCGGTTTTGAGTCGAGTGTGAACAGTAGCGCAAGAGATCAGTTGCTTGCTACCTACAGTCCAAGCCGTATCGGCGGCGCGAGTCTCACGACTGCTGCTTTTGGCGATGCATTGGATATGATTCGCTCCCAAGCGATGGCGTAGGCGGTCGGATGATAGTGCTGTACGAATTTGATGCAATCGGTACTCACTGGTGGATTGAACTACTAGACGGTAGCCACTTTGATGAAGCACTCGTTCATCGCATCAAAAAGACAGTGCAGCAGTTTGATCTTCGCTATTCTCGCTTCCTCGATGAGTCATTGGTGAGCGAGCTCTATCGCACTGGCAGCCTCAGTCACCCGCCAGCCGAGATGATACGCATGCTCGAATTTGCGAGGGAAATGCAGGAGGTTTCGGAAGGCGCTTTCGATATTTCAGTAGGCAACACACTTCATCGGATGGGCTATGGCAAACGGTCAGTTGCAGGCTCGGTCGCCACACTATCTTTTTGGGATCACCTCACCCTTACCCCCATGCAAATCCTTCTGTTTCCGCCCATTGCTAAAGGCAACGTACCGCTAGCAGAAGGTGAAAAGGGAAATAATGCGAGAGGGATTATGTTGGATTTTGGTGGGTTTGGCAAGGGGTGGCTGATCGACCAGTTAGTACGTGATTTAAAATTGGCTGGCAAACATGAATTTATCGTCAACGGCGGAGGAGATCTCTATGTTCGTGCCAAAAAACCGATACGTATCGCTCTCGAGGACCCGATGAATGCAACATCATCGCTCGGCTATGTCGACATCATTCACGGAGCACTGGCAGGGAGCAACACGATCAAGCGCGTATGGCAGGATGGCAGCGATACAAAGCATCATATCATTGATCCGTTGACAGATGACTCGAGCGCGACTGGCGTAATCGCCAGTTTTGTCATGGCCGATTCGGCATTGATAGCCGATGCCATGGCGACGATTCTGATCTTGCGGCCAGCGCTAGAAGAAAAATTGAAACACGCCTACAATCTGCAGACAGTTTTGATAAGAAAAGAAGCCCCGTAACGTGGGCTAGGCGACCGCAAAAACGGCAGGCTACACTTCAACATCACTTGCAGACGGCTCTCCTCTCCTGATCCAGTCATCAACGCGATTGATCACCGTGATAGCTACAAAGTATAGGCAAGTGATCAGGAGCACGAACACGCAGAAGAGACCGCAGAATGCAACGAATTTCACAGCCGAGAGCAGGATAGTTGCGTACGACAGCCCTCCCTTGGCATGGAGAGCCCAGACGGTAAGGCCGATAAGCGGTGTGTAGCGGGCGACACGGACAGCGTTCTTGCGTGCTCGCTGGGTGCGGAGGTACTTGGACATAGCTTTCCTATCTGTAGAGTGCAGTCCTTGCCCGAATGATACAATGCTTTTTTGCTATCTGTAAATAGCAGGTATCTTTGCTAAACTCAAGAACCTAGAACGTAACTCTCACCAACCGAATTTCTCGCTATATATATGTGAAGCGGGGACGCCAAGCGAGATAATGGCAGACCTCGCTGTGCTCATCATTGCGTCTGGGCCACAGAGATAGTAAGTATAGCGAGTTGGGCTGTCGAGGTGTTTTCTCAGCAATTCGGCGGTGATATGTCCGTTTGCTTCCCCTGGCGGTAGCTCATGGCTACCTTGGCTGAAGACCGTTACCGCATGACTACCAAGTCGTTCTTTGAGCGGTGCATACAGAACGGCCAGTTCACGATTACGATGTGCGGTAAATAGCCATTGTTCACGGTGCGAGGACTCACTCATGATCCGGTCAACAAAGGGTGTAACGCCGATACCTCCGGCGATATAGACAACGGGTGTAGAAGGTGCTCGATCAATCGAATCAGTAAATTGTCCATACGGCCCACCTAGCAGAACAAAATCGCCCTCAGCTAGTGCCTCAATCTCCTTGCTGTACATACCTGCACGACGCACGCCTAGCGTAATATCACCTGACTTTTTGTTATACTGCACAACGCTGAATGGGTGATCCTCGCTGATGAATCCAAGTTTGACGTAGACATACTGGCCGCGACGAGGAACAAGACGATGCTGGCCGGCTGGGCTCAGCTTGAGTAGAGTATCAAGTCCTGTCAACGTCGTACGATGCACTACTTTATAGGGTAGCTTATCGAGGTTAAGCCAGCTGCGGAGGCGCAGAATCGAGATAAGGATGTAGATTATCATCAGCGTGGACAGGTAGGCTTTGATCCAAAGATGTGTCTGCACTTGAGCGCCAAGATCTGGAACATGTAGTAGTGCGAACGGAATCGCCAGATATGCCAGCCAGTGCAGGTACCGCCAGGTCCGCCAGCTTAGCTTGCCACGCACCACGGCAGAGCTTACCCAAAGGACAATAAGCGCCCAGAGCGCAACCTGCCCAAGCATAATATGTCGCTCAGTGAGCGTCGTGAACTGCGGGATAAACGAATACAGCCAGCTTTCGCCATAGCCGATGGTCACGAGCACAGGGTGGACAAAGATCAGCAGAGTGCCATAGATGCCGAGGTATTTGTGGATAGCGAGACTAGCGGCGAGGTCTGTGGTCAGAAATCGGCTGATGGATTTTGCGCCGAGGATATACATCCAGAGTAGGAGCGTTATGCCGCTGTAGCCACAGATGGCCGAGCTCCAGAGTAGAAGCGCACTTGCAGACCACATCACTGGTAGCGGAACAATGAACAGTGGCGACACTATCGTCACCGTGATTGCTGAAATAAGAAGGATGCGCTTAGGTAAATCACTCATGCTCACTGCACTATACAGGGCCCATGCTTAAACGAATATTAAAACTTTGGCAGGCGCTCCTATGCTCAGTACGACACATGAAAAGTGTTTACAACCAGGGTGTTTTCCTCTATAATTATATCCATACGCTTTCGGCGCGGTTTTGTTTGGCAGGCGAGTCTGCTACAAGATCCAAGCCCGCGTCAAGAGTACTAATAATTAATAAGTAGGAGACATAACTACATATGGCAGACTTCGACCGAAGCAAGCCCCACGTTAACGTCGGTACTATGGGCCACGTTGACCACGGTAAAACAACTCTCACCGCAGCAATTACTGCTGTACTCGCTAAGAAGCTTCCTAGCGATGTAAACAAGCCTGTCGCATACGACCAGATCGACAACGCTCCAGAAGAAAAAGCACGTGGTATCACTATCGCTTCTTCTCACCAGGAATACGAATCAGAGAAGCGTCACTACGCGCACGTTGACATGCCAGGACACGCCGACTACGTCAAGAACATGATCACTGGTGCGGCTCAAATCGACGGTGCTATCCTCGTGGTAGCAGCAAACGATGGCCCATTGCCGCAGACTCGTGAGCACGTTCTGCTTGCTCACCAAGTTGGCGTGCCAAAGATCGTCGTCTTCCTCAACAAGATGGACCTCGCTGATCCTGAGCTGGTTGAGCTGGTTGAGATGGACGTTCGTGAACTACTTACCAAGAACGGCTACGACGGTGACAACGCGCCAATCATCAAGGGCTCTGCAACCAAGGCTCTCGAGGGTGACGCGGCTTCAGAAGACGCAGTCATGGAACTCGTCAAAGCGATTGATGATTACATCGACGAGCCACAGCGCGATCTCGACAAGCCATTCTTGATGCCGATCGAAGACGTCTTCTCTATCAAGGGTCGTGGTACGGTTGCCACTGGCCGTATCGAGCAGGGTGTCATCAAGATCAACGATGCAGTTGAAATTGTTGGTCTCAAGGCAACTCAACAATCTGTTGTAACCGGCATCGAGGCCTTCAAAAAGAACCTCGACCAAGGTCAAGCAGGCGACAACGCCGGTCTTCTCCTCCGCGGTATCGAGCGCGAGCAGATCGAGCGCGGTCAGGTTGTGGTCAAGCCAGGTAGCTTGACACCACACACTGAATTCGACGCTGAAGTCTATATCCTCAAAAAGGAGGAAGGCGGACGACACACACCATTTAGCAAGGGCTACAAGCCGCAGTTCTACTTCCGCACGACTGACGTCACCGGCGAAGTTGAGCTGCCAGCTGACAAAGAAATGGTCATGCCAGGCGACCAAGTTACCTTCAAGGTAAAACTGCTCGCTCCAATCGCCATGGACAAAGGTCAAGACTTTGCCATCCGCGAAGGTGGTCGTACTGTTGGCGCTGGTGTTGTCACCAACATCACAAAATAGTACCTCACTCGATACTATTTAGCCCAATACACCTCTCACTACGGGAGGTGTATTGCTTAGAATATCAGTGGTGGCATGTACTCTGCGGGCAAATAGCAATATATTTCACGCATTTCTCGCCTCATTTAGGATACAATGAATGAAAAGCTAATAAGAGGCCATGGCACTCCCTGATTTTATTTCACCCAAAACTAAGAGCGAATTGAAGCTTATGAATCGCAGTAGTATCGTGCTGCCAGTGATTGTGCTGCTCTTTGGTTTGGTGGTGACCGGTATGTATGCTACTGTGACCCGCGAGACGAACGACCGCGATTTTAAAGAGGGCGTCGTACAGCAGGCTGACAGTATGAGTGCGTATGTGGAGACCTCGATGAAGCCCTACGGCCAGCTTCTCGAAGCAACTGCTGCGTTGTTGGGGGTCAAGCCTGACCTAACAGCAGATGAATGGAAAACGTTTTATGAGCGTACCCAGTCTCATGAAACACTTTCTGCATTGATCGGTATTGGCTATGTACCCGTCGTGAGTCGCGAATCAGCAAGTGATAGCGTACAAATGGACTCGAGTATCGATGCGCCGTTGACGATATAT
Organism: Patescibacteria group bacterium; assembly: GCA_020160975.1. Lineage (GTDB taxonomy): Bacteria > Patescibacteriota > Saccharimonadia > Saccharimonadales > Saccharimonadaceae > Saccharimonas. Next base: position 28,644 of record JAIUPJ010000001.1, read on the forward strand.
CCCGAAGGTGACCGGGACATCTACGCACCGATTCAGTACCTAGAGCCGCGCACGGAGGACAATCAAAAAGCAATCGGGTTCGATATGTACAGCAATAGCACGAGACGCAGTGCCATGGAAGAGGCGAGAGATACCGGCAAATTAGTGATGTCAGCGCCACTCGTACTCGTGCAGGATAGCGAGAAAAAAGAACCGAACTACGGAGTGCTTATATACCAGGCCGTGTATCGATCATCTGTTATCCCAGATACGGTCGAGGAGCGACGCGCACAACTAATCGGGTATACCTACGTTGTCATGCACCCGTACGATGTGGTCAATGACTACCAAGCTCTCAATAGCGAGCGATTTGTCCGATCGCGGCTCTTCCTAAAAGATACTACGGCTACAACTCCAGACAAGGCACCGATTCTTTATGCCCGCAACGAGCGAAAGGTACTCAGTTCGGCCGATCAGTATCATGCGCTTGACTCTGCTTCGGTATTTGGCCGTACATGGTCTACAGATGTGGCGCGCGAACAGCTGCAGTCGCGTAGTCAAGGGCCAACTGTTATTTTGATGTCAGGCGGGCTACTGAGCCTGCTGCTCTCTGGTGTTGTGCTTGCGCTTTTTGTCCAGCGCATCCATGGCATTCAACGTACGCTCCAGAATGATGTCCAGCGCACAAAGGACGAGCTATTGGCTCTTGCGTCACACCAACTGCGTACGCCAGCCAGTGCCGTCAAGCAATATATCGGCATGCTAAAGATGGGTATCGTGGGCGACCTCACGCCAGAGCAAAAAGCTTTAGCCGATAAGGCCTATGACACCAATGAGCGACAGCTCAACATCATTAACGAACTTCTATACGTGTCGAAGCTCGATGCCGGGCAGCTGGTAATTGACCCGAGGGAGATGAACCTTACTGCATTTGTCCAAAAGACCCTTGACGACAATATCGACCACGCATCCGAGAAAGGTATTACGCTTCAATTCTCGCGCAAGCAACCGATCACAATTATTGCCGATTCGCGCTATGTTTCGATGGTGATCGACAACATCGTCAGCAATGCCATCAAGTATTCTTACCCAAGTACAAAGGTCTACGTATCGATTAAGTCAGACAGTGACTATGTGCTACTCTCTGTCAAGGATAGTGGAGTCGGGTTGCACAAGGATGATATTGAGAGGATTTTCCATAAATTCACTCGTGTCGACAACCCACTTTCGCGCGAATCAGGCGGGAGTGGCCTTGGCCTTTTCTTGGCGCGCCAGCTGGCACGTGCCCACGGGGGGGATATCCGAGTAGAGTCAACCGAAGGTAAGGGGAGTGTGTTCATACTGAGGCTACCGAAAACACCAGTAATCGATACCAATATCGTTCATCTCGACCCTACCTACGGCGACAAGTAGTACTCAAAAAAGCAGAAACCCCGCTGACCGAGAGGCCAACGGGGCCTGCAATCGGGGCGGGGTTAGGTGTAGAAGCGACCGACAACAGCCCAGTTGCCACGACCGTAGCGAAAAGCAACTACCTCTTGAAGGCTGATGTCATCACGTGAGCCACATGCCCGTTCGAGCGACGTTAGCTCATCTGTCACCTTGTTCACCAGCCGACGGCAGTCGGTTTTTAGTCCAACTGCTACTCCGATGTCGAGATGGGTTGCTCCGTACTTTTCCTGGTCGCGACGAGCCTTACTCCACATTGCACGTGCGATACCACAGGCGGTTTTGTCTGAGGGGTTGATCAAGGTTACTCTTGAAATATCCATCTGGATAACCTATCTCTTTCGAGTATCAGGACATCCTTACGATACTTAGATTACGATAATATGTCAACTTGTCAGTTCTGCTTTTTCTGCTATAATGACCTATACAATACCAATGGCATCAGAGAACTCAGCGCTGGCGATGACTCAATTCCGACCATCGCAGAGGTTACTGGAGCAATAATCAAGAAAGGAGATTCAGGGAAAGCGCAGCCGGATAAGCGAATTCGCTTCTCTGTCCGCGCAATAGGACACGGGGCTCCCAAAAAAATTGCAAGATTTTGAGGGGAGAAGTACCGCAGTTTTTCCTATTCAGTGAGTTCCTTGAACGAACGAGTTATGGCAGACACCAAACCAAATCCAGCAGAAGGCTTGCGGATTCGCATTCGCCTCAAAGCATACGATCATAAAGTGATCGACCAATCAGCAAAACAAATCATCGACACCGCGCTTCGCACCGGTGCAAGTGTGGCCGGCCCAGTGCCATTACCAACGCGCAAAAGTACCTACACCGTCGTCAAGAGCCCGCACGTCTACAAAATGGGCGGTGAAGCATTCGAGATGCGGGTACATAAACGCCTAATCGATATCACCAATGCGACGCCAAAGACCATCGATAATCTGCAGAACCTCAGCTTACCAGCTGGTGTCGATGCAGAAATTCGTATGTAATTAGCCTGCGGAACTCAAAATACCCGAGATGACAATCATATCGGGTATTTTTGTGTAAAGCTTAAACACTCTTATGGGACTGCCGCGGTTACCGTGCCACTACCTACTGTGCTGTTGGAGACATGATTGAAATACTATCTTGGTTCAATGAGTCGACTTCGTCGTAGATGCGTTGGACACGATCGTTAATATCGACTACCCATAGCCCGAGAGCGAGCACGATGATAGCCAAAGCCGCCCAATAAATCGTTTGTCGAGTGACACGAAGTGTCAAGAATGGGTCAGCGGGTCGCGCAATCCGAAATGACTGCACTGGAGCATCTCTCTTTCGCACCGTATGAGTTACTGATGTCTTTGCTGTTGATTTAGCTGGTGCGCGCTTTACCGTCGCTTTTTTTACCGATTTCTTTGCAGTTGCCATGACCACTCCTTAGATAATTATCATTAGCTTCATTATCCTTAATGCCTGTCCGAATTGCAACATGCTTATGATATACTGGTGCCAATGGTCAGAACACGAAACAAAAAGACACCTACGAAAAAACGATACAAACTACGCGATCGGCAAGAGACCGACGGGCAGTATCTTCTCAAGCTTGTGCTGGTTATTCTCATGGGCACAGCATGGTTGAAGTTTGCGACGCCAGTAATGCTCGGCCCTGTACCTGTCGCCGGACTTCCGATCGGCATGCTGTTTGCCTTTCTTGTGATTCGTCGCTTTGAAAAACGCCAGGCCGACCGCAAGATTTGGTACGCAATGCTCATCGTCGTGACGCTGATTTGTTACTTCGTGCCAGCCGGCATCATGATATAGACGATGGTACGCAGGAAATCACAGCGCATCTCTCTTTTCTTCACCACCATCTCTCTTGCCGTGGGGTTGATTGTCACGGCTTGCTTCCTCGTGCTCGGCAAAGAGCAGGTACCTGTTACGCAGAAATCAAATGAAAAGTACTATTGGCAAGATTCAAAATACAACGACATCCGAACGCGAGTCGCAAAACAATCGGGCTCGACATATCAATCATTTGTCGAATATCCGGTGACAAAAAGCCCCGAAGTCAACCAAAGAATCGCCGATACCATCGACGAATTCGACCGGACATTCCACGCCGAAATTGAAGGCCGATTGCCTGCGGGTAAAGAGCCGTTTATGCAAAATACTAGCTACCAGGTGATCAGAATGACCGATGATTTCTTGTCGATCGAAGTCGTCACAAGTCGCAATACCGAAGATGCGCTAGTGCACTCGGGCACTGCCTACTGGACGTTCAATCTCGAAACAGGGAGCGAAGTGACGCTGGCCGATATATTTGGCGACGAGCAGAGCGATGGCCAGGCCCGTCTTTTTATATACCTCAAGCGCGAACTCGCACGACAAGCCAAACTAAAGGGTATCCCGCTCGATGCCGATAAGGTTGCAAACCTCGTCACACAGGAACATATGAAGAGTTTTCTTGCGCCCGATGCCGATACGCTGCGGTTTGACTTTGGCCAAGGCGTGGTCGCCTCTGAGTCGGACGACCCGCTGACGGTCACTTTGTCGATTAGCAACTTGCAGTTATTCCTGCAGTCAGAGACGGCCAGACGACTTTTTACGATTATGCCGATAGGCGATGCGCCAGAATGGAAGGCCCCAGAGGTCAATCGAGGAAATGTCGACTGCGCCCGGGTCAAGTGCATTGCGCTAACGTTTGATGACGGGCCGGGGGTGTTTACGAACAAATTACTGGATACGCTCCAGCAATACAAGGCCCATGCTAGCTTTTTCTTGATCGGCAAAAATGCCATCAGCTACAAAGATGTTGTCAAGCGCATGCAAAACGATGGCCACACCATCGGCAATCATAGCTGGGATCACAAAAGTCTGCCACTACTGACGCCAGCGGCAATTGACGCGGAGCTCAGTCAAACAAATACCGAGATTACAAAGATAACAGGAATAGTACCCAGCTATATGCGGCCTCCTGGCGGAGCGCTGGCGCCAAACGTCTACGCAGCACTCCAGCGCCAAAATATGACGGCGGTCATGTGGTCAGTTGACACGCGCGATTGGGCTGATCGAAATAGTGATATTGTGTACAACCGAGTTGTTTCTGGTGCCAAACCTGGCGCGATTATCATCTTGCACGACATTCACAAAACCAGTGTCGATGCTGTACCGCGTATTCTCAAGGCGCTCCAGCGCCAAGGGTATGCTTTTGTCAGTATCGACGAGCTATTCGGCCCCAACGCCGCTCCCGGAAAAGCTGTTAGTCACGCATCGTAATTGAACGTAAGTATCTTTTTATTATACTAAAGTCTATGATAATTGTCAATAGTCGACGTTCTTTGATTTTCTCTAGTTAATCTCTTGACAAACAGTAGTGATGCGTGATACGATTGTTTAGTAACTTATTACGTAATAACAACTCGTTTCCGCGTGAATGAGCAGGTCCGATCTCTGAACAGAGGAGGGAAACCGCTTGCCACCGGAGATTTTAAATGGCTTAAGTGAGCTGAAGTACCTGAAGAGGTACCAATCAGGGCACTTAAGTGAATGGGAGCAAGAGGGCAATGAAAGCACTTCTCGGTACCAAAATTGGTATGACCCAAGTCATCGGCGAAGACGGTGTGGCTATTCCTGTCACATTGATTCAAGCCGGCCCTGTTACCGTGACTCAGGTGAAGTCTGTCGAAATCGACGGCTACAACGCGGTACAGGTGGCATATGGCGAGGGTAAGAACCTGAGCAAGGCCGTGGCTGGACATGTGAAACCAGCCGGTGTAACCCCGAAGGAAATTCGGGAATTTCGACTCGACGAACTTGGCGAAGTCAAGGTCGGCGATTCATTTAATGTCGAACAGTTTGAGCTGGGCGACAGCGTCGACGCCACGGGTATTAGCAAGGGTAAAGGCTTTGCTGGTACGATCAAGCGTCACAATTTCAAACGCCACCGTAAAACGCACGGTGGTAAGGGTAATACTCGTAAGCCAGGTTCAATTGGCTCGATGTACCCGCAAAAGATTTTCAAAGGTAAGCGCATGGCTGGCCACATGGGTGCCGAACAAGTCACTGTCAAGAACTTGGTCGTTGCCTATGTCTCAGCTGCAGACAACCTCATCGGTGTCAAAGGCGCTGTGCCAGGCCCAAAGAAAGGCTTAATCGTATTAAACGGAGGTACTAAGTAATGGCTACTGCAGAAACAAAGCCAGCAAAAGCTACCTTGCCTGGTAGCGTCTTCGCAGTTGACGTACCAAACCACGAGTTGGTGAAATTGGCCTATGACGCCTTTCTCGCTAACAGCCGCAAGGCCAGCGCTACGACCAAGACTCGTGGCGAAGTCAGTGGTGGTGGCAAGAAGCCTTGGAAGCAAAAGGGAACCGGTCGTGCACGCTTCGGTAGCACGCGTAACCCTATCTGGCGTACTGGTGGTATCGTGTTCGGTCCACTCGGTAACGAGAACTACAAGCTAAAAGTCAGCAAGACCAGCAAGCGTGTCGCACTTCGTCAGGCGCTGACCCTTGCAAATAAAGCAAAGAAAATTCAGGTGTCTGACATCAAGACCACCGGCAAGACTGCCGAAATCGCCAAATTCTTTGTCGACAACAAATTCCACGAAGACGCCAAGGTGCTCATCGTGGTAGACGAGAAAACTCCCGAAATGCTCCGCGCGACAAACAATCTCCAGAATGCCCTCCTGGTGCGCGCAAATTACCTGAGCGTTTATTACATTCTTAACGCCGACCAAATCGTCATGACTCCTGCAGCTGTGAATGTGGTCGAAGAGTGGCTTGGAGGTGACAAATAATGAAACTTACTGTTGTAACCCCACGCGCTACTGAAAAGGCATACCGCCTTGTCACTGGCCAAAACACCTATGTGTTTGATGTGCCACTGAGCGCCAATAAGAACGAAATCGTCGCAGCTGTCGAAGAGCAATTTGAAGGCACGAAAGTCGCCAGCATCAAAACGCTCGTTCAGAGCGGAAAAAGCATCCGGTTCAACCGTGGCAAGCGCCGCTACCCTGGTACGACCAATCGCCGCGACAGCAAAAAAGCTTACGTCACTCTCTCTGAGGGCAAAATCAAGGTCTTTGAGCAAGAAGAAGTGAAGGAGGAGAAGAAATAATGGCTATCAAAGCTTATAACCCAACTACTCCTGCACGTCGAGGCATGACCAGCCAAGATTTGTCTGATATCACTACCCGCAAGCCGCTCAAGTCCCTCATTAAGAGCAAGAAACAAAATGCTGGCCGCAATAACACTGGTCGTATTACTGTTCGCCATCGCGGTGGCGGTGTCCGCCGGCACTACCGTCTTCTTAACCACCGCATGGCGGCTGATATGACACTGACGGTCGAAGAAATTGAATACGACCCAAACCGTAGTGCACGTATCGCTCGCGTCAAAGACCAGCACGGTCTCTATCACTACATTTTGGCTGATACGCAAATGACAAAGGGTAAGAAGATTCAGACAGGTGCTGATGCACCAGTCGAAGCTAGCAACCGCATGCCGCTGGCGAATATCCCTGTCGGTAGCCAGATCTACGCCATCGAAATCAACCCTGGAAAGGGTGCGCAAATGGTACGTAGTGCCGGCACCAAAGCTCAGCTGATGGCAAAAGAAGGCGACTACGCGATGGTCAAGATGCCATCGGGTGAAGTCCGCAAATTCCGCCTAGAGTGTGAAGCGACGCTCGGTGTGGTCGGCAACGTCCAGCACCAAAATATCAAGATCGGTAGCGCTGGTCGCAACCGACGCAAAGGTATTCGCCCAGGTGTTCGTGGTGTGGTTATGAACGCCGCAGACCACCCTCATGGTGGTGGTGACGGTGGACGTCACGGTAGTGGTAAACCACCACGCACGCCATGGGGTCAATTAACACTTGGCTACCGTACGCGCCGACGCAAAGATACTACGAAGATGATTGTAAAGAGTCGTCATGACGCTAAGAGGAAGAGGTAATATATGAGTCGTTCACTCAAAAAAGGCCCATTCGTCGACGCAAAGCTTGCCAAAAAAGTGGCGGCTCTGAAGACGGGTGACCGCACAGTGACCAAAACTTGGGCTCGCAGCAGTACAATCACGCCAGAAATGGTAGGATTTACCTTTGCAGTTCACAATGGTCGCGTTCACGTACCCGTGCTGATTTCGGAAAACATGGTTGGCCACAAACTCGGTGAGTTTAGCCCAACTCGCAAATTCCGCAAGCACGGTGGAAAGGATAAGAAATAATGGCTGAGAACACTATGTATACGGTTCGAGCCAATATCAAGGGCGTCGACCAGACGCCACGCAAAGTTTCGCTTGTTGCGAGCCTTGTCCGTGGTCGCTCTGTCGCTGACGCACTCGTGATTCTCGACCACACCCCAAAGCGTGCTGCTTTGGTGGTCAAGAAGGCAATCGCCAGTGCGGCAGCCAACGCTACCAACAACCATGGTCTCGATGGCAAGACATTGCAGATTAAGACACTGAGCGTCACTGCCGGTCCTCGGATCAAAAGGTTCAAGCCAGCCAGCCGCGGTCGTGCGCTGCCTTTCCAGAAGCGCAGCAGTCACGTATTGGTTGAAGTCGCTGGACTTGAAAAAGTTAAGAAAAAACCTGCCGAGAAAAAGGCAGTAGCAGCCGAAGCAGCCGCGAAGCCAGCTGCAAAGAAAGAGGAGAAGTAAACTATGGGTCAGAAAGTAAACCCACTCAGCTTCCGCCTTCAAGTTCACAAAAACTGGAACTCTCGCTGGTTTGCAGGCAAAAAAGATTTTGCTAAATGGCTCGCAGAGGATATCAAGATTCGTGACCTCGTGGAAGCAAAGTTTGCCAGCCGCCCAACCATCGCTCGTGTCGAGATTGAGCGCAGCGCAAACCTCATCACTGTCACCGTTCATACCGCCAAAGCTGGTGTGGTGATTGGTCGTGGTGGTGCAGGTATCACTGAGCTGAAGAAAGATATCGAGCGTGTTGCGAGCCTGCCAGTTCGTATCAACGTTGAAGAAGTTCGTCGTCCAGAGTTGAACGCCAAGCTGGTTGCCGAGAATATCGCTCGTCAGCTCGAACGCCGCGCCAACTTCCGCCGTGCGGTTAAAATGGCTGTACAAAACACCATGAACGCCGGCGCTAAAGGTGTCCGTATCGAGGTGGCAGGACGCTTGAACGGCGCAGAAATGAGCCGTCGCGAGAAAACTATCGAAGGCTCCGTGCCGCTTCACACGCTTCGCGCTGATATCGATTTCCACGCCGCACGTGCTCTTGGGCCAAACGGTACTGGTATCATTGGCGTGAAAGTTTGGATCCACAAGGGTGAAAGGAGTGACGCGTAATGTTGTTACCGAAAAAAGTACCACATCGTAAAGTTCGAATCGGCAAAAATGAAGGCATCGCGACTCGCGGTCACTACGTCGCTTTTGGCGACTATGGTCTGCAGAGCCTCGAAAACGAGCGTATCACCAGCCGCCAAATTGAATCTGCGCGTCAGGCAATGACCCGCTATATCAAGCGTGGTGGTAAAATCTGGATTCGTATCTTCCCGCACACCCCTGTCACCAAGAAAGCCCTTGGGCTCAAGATGGGTGGTGGTAAAGGTAACCCAGAGTATTTTGTCGCCAAGGTAAAAGCTGGCACGGTGCTATTCGAAATGAAGGGCGTGTCTGAAGAGACTGCTCGTGAAGCAATGCGCCTGGCTGGCCACAAGCTGCCCGTCAAAACTCGTGTGATTGCACGTGAGGAGGCAAACTAATGGCTGACTCCAAGAAAACCAAGGTGACAAAGAAGGCTGTTGAAGTGAAAAGTCTCACCGACCTACACAAAGAACTTGCTAGTAAGAAGCAAGACTTGCTCGACAGCAAGAAATCTCATCGTTCAGGTGAGCTTGTCAACCCACGTGTGCTCGGCACACTCAAGAAAGAAATCGCTCGTCTTCTCACCGCTATCCGCGCTGAAGAACTAAAGAGCCAAAAGGAGAGTAAATAATATGGCCAAGACATTGACTGGTGTCGTGACTTCAGATGTTGCGAACAAAACCATCACCGTCACTGTGACTAGTCGTGAGACTCATCCGATTTACAAGAAGCAGTATACTGTGACTCGTAAATACGCAGCTCATGACGAGAACAATGACGCAAACAAAGGCGACACTGTCGTGATTAGCGAAGTGCGCCCGATTTCAAAGAATAAGAGTTTCACGCTTGCCGAGATCGTTAAGCGATCGGTTGGATCGATCGAGCTCAAAGAAGAGGTAAACGCTGACGTCGAAGACAAAGCTGACCTCGATCATGATGAGAAGGAGGCTGCATAATGCTTCAGCAAGAATCTCGCGTGAAAGTCACTGATAACAGTGGTGCGAAAGAAGCGCTCATTATCCGTGTACTCGGCGGAACACGCCGACGTTATGCCTATGTTGGTGACGTCGTTGTATTGACAATCAAAGACGCAAACCCTACCGGTAACGTCAAGAAGAAGTCTGTCGTCAAGGGTGTGATTGTGCGCACTCGTGACCAGATTCGCCGCAAAGACGGTAGCACCATTAGCTTCGACGACAACGCCGCGGTGATCATCAACGACGACAAGACCCCAAAAGCAACTCGCGTATTTGGCCCTGTGCCTCGTGAGCTTCGCGACCTAGGGTATGCAAAGATCATCAGCCTTGCACCGGAGGTACTCTAGTATGGCACGTATCCGAAAAGATGACCTCGTAAAAGTTGTTGCCGGTGACCACAAAGGCACTACTGGTAAAGTAGTAGCTGTGGTACCGAGCAAAAATGTCGCGCTCGTCGAAGGTATAGGTATCGGCCGGCGCCACGTCAAGCCAAGCCAGCTTAACCCACGTGGCGGCAAGAAAGACATCCACGTCGGTGTGAGCCTGCACAAGCTCGCGCTCGTAGTAGATGAAAAATCTACCACAACCAGCCGAATCGGCTATAAGAAAACTGAGACAGGCAAGATGCGTGTCGCACGTCAATTGAAAAACAAGGAGATTAAGTAATGGCAGACAAGAAAGCCGCAGTCTACACTCCTCGCTTGAAAGCCTTGTACGCGAATGAATACCGCAAGGAACTACAGGCCGAACTGAAGCTTGAGAACGTACACCAGGTGCCAAGTCTCGAGAAGATCGTGGTAAGCGTAGGAACCGGAAAAACTAAAGACGACAAGCGCATGCTTGAGACCGTCAAAAACACGTTGACAAAAGTTACCGGCCAAGCTCCTGTAGAGCGTCTTGCAAAGAAGTCTATTGCGACTTTCAAGATTCGCGCAGGCATGGGTGCTCCAGTAGGTATTAATGTGACACTTCGCGGTACACAGATGTACGAGTTCCTCGACCGTTTTGTCAACGTTGCGCTGCCGCGTGTTCGTGACTTCCATGGAGTTGGTGTCAAGTTTGATAAGGGCGGCAACTACAACCTTGGTCTGACCGACCAGAGTATCTTCCCTGAACTTTCCTTTGAGGAAACTCAGGTGGTCCATGGGATGCAAGTGACGTTCGCTATTAAAAATGGCGACAAGGTAAAATCACGCGCACTACTCGAGAAATTTGGCCTACCATTTGAGAAAGAGGAGAAGAAGTAATGGCAAAGAAATCTATGATTGCTCGCGACCTAAAGCGCCAGAAACTGATCCAGAAGTATGCCGCAAAGCGCGCAGAGCTCAAAGAAATGGGTGACCTCGAAGGTCTACAGAAGCTTCCGCTCAACAGTAGCCCAACTCGCTGGAAAAACCGCGACGCGCTCGATGGTCGACCAAGAGGATACATGCGAAAGTTTGGCCTGGGGCGAATCAATTTCCGTGAAAAAGCAGTCAAGGGCGAGATCCCTGGTGTAACAAAGAGTAGCTGGTAAAGGAAAGGAGTAAAAGAAATGAGTTTACAATCTACAGACCCAATCGCTGACCTCCTGACCCGTATCAGGAACGCAAATATGGTGGGCAAAACTGAAATCCGCGTACCAACTTCGAAGCTTAAGAAAGTCGTGGCTGAACAGCTAGTCAAGAATAAGTATCTGGCAGCTGTCAAAGTCGAAGACGGCAAGCCTCGCGGCACGCTCGTCGTGACGCTCGCAAAGGACGGCGAGAACTGCCCGATCAACGAAATCACGAAAGTCAGCAAGCCTGGCCGTCGTGTCTACGTGGCTGCCGCTGACATTCCAAAGGTCAAGCAAGGCCGTGGCATCGTCCTCGTCTCTACGTCTAAGGGCGTGATGACTGGTGGTGAAGCAGTGAAGCATAAGCTTGGCGGAGAGCTGCTACTAAAGGTTTACTAGTATGCCTGAAATGCATGGTCGCAAGTTCGAATTCCCAGTGATTAAAACAGATTTATCACCTGAACGAAGAGATGCAGTGAGTAAGTATTTCATGAGAGTCGCGGAAAGGCTTCATAAATTGAACCCTGTACGCTCCGAATTTCTCAGAGAGAAGAATGTTAAGAAAGGATAAGATATGAATCGAATTGGAAAACTACCAATCAACATCACTAGTGGTGTGAAGATCACAGTCGACTCATCAACGAAAGGAGCTTAAAGTTATGGAAATATTCCTGATTATTTTTCTACCGATCATCGCGATGTGCGCAGTAATTGGCACAATCACCTTGGTTGCAATCGCAAATGAACAGCACAAGATCTTGACGATGCTGCACGAGCAGTCTCAAAAAGATAATAAGTAAAGAAAGGAAATTCTATGAGTCGAATTGGAAAACTACCAATCAACATCCCTAGTGGTGTGACAATCACAGTCGACTCAGACGTGCTAACCGTCAAGGGAGCCAAAGGCGAACTGAACGTACCACATCTGAGTGACGTCACGGTAAAAGAAGAGGACGGCAAAATCATCGTCACCCGCAAAGATGACGAGCGCATCGCCAAGGCCCAACATGGCCTACAACGAGCATTGCTCAACAACGCTGTCGAAGGAGTCACCAAGGGCTTTGAGAAGCGTCTCGAAGTAAAAGGTGTGGGGTTCCGTGTCGCAACCACCAACAATGTACTCGACATGAGCCTCGGCTTCAGCCACCCCGTACAATACAAGGCACCAGAAGGTGTACAGATTACCAACGACAAGATGACAATCATTGTTGCAGGTATCGATAAGCAAAAAGTCGGCCAAGTGGCTGCAGAGATTCGCGCGATCAAGAAACCTGAGCCATACAAGGGTAAGGGTATTGCGTACAGCGACGAAGTAATTTTGCGCAAAGCAGGAAAGGCTGGTAAAAAATAATGATTAGTAATTTTCAGGAAAAGAGCAGCCAGTCCCGAGCGATTCACTCGCTCGCACTGCGCGATGAGAAAAACGTAGTTTGTCTCATAACCCGAAGGGGGAACAAGTAATGAGTAATTCACTCGCGAAAAAACTACTAAATAAATCACTCCGCAAAGGCCGTGTCCGTAGCAAAGTTACGGGAACCGCTGAGCGCCCGCGCCTAAGCGTGACTATTAGCAATGTTCATGTGTCAGCTCAGCTGATTGATGACGAAAAAGGTCACACGCTCGCCAGTGCTACCACTGTAGGTAGTAAGGCAGCCGGTACGATGACCGAGAAGTGTGCTGCACTTGGCACCGAAATCGCCAAGAAAGCAAAGAAAGTTAAAGTAACCGCAGTCGTCTTCGATCGCAATGGTCGCCAGTACGCTGGTCGCCTGAGCGCTTTCGCTAACGCTGCACGTAAAGAAGGATTGGAGTTCTAGTATGGCTGATCAACCAGCTGCACCTGCAGCCACTGCACATGCTACACCACAGGGCCAACGCGGTGGAAGCCGTGGTGGCAACCAACGTGGTGGTCGTCGCGATGACCGACGAAATCAAGCACCAGAGGCACCAAAAGAATTTGAAGAAGTAGTAATCAACATCGACCGCGTGGCTCGTGTGGTCAAGGGTGGCCGACGCTTCCGCTTTAAGGCACTAGTGGTCGTTGGCAACCGAAAGAACAAAGTCGGTGTCGGTGTAGCTAAGGGTGCAGACGTGCAAGCAGCGATCGCCAAAGCTACAGATGTAGCGAAAAAACATCTCATCACCGTACCAGTGGTCAACGAAACAATCCCACACGAAGCCGAGGTGAAACTCAGCGGTGCTCGCGTGCTTATCAAGCCAGGCGCACCTGGTACTGGTATTATCGCCGGCGGCGTGGTTCGTTCGGTTATCTCGGTAACTGGCATTCGCAACATGCTGTCAAAAAGTCTCGGTAGCACCAACAAGGTGAACATCGCGTATGCCACAATCGAAGCGCTTCGTAGCCAAGTCCCGCGCGACGAATGGCTCACGACTGATAAGTCAGACAAAAAAGCTCCTGCAAAGACTACAGACAAGCCTGCCGAAAAGCCGGCTGCGAAAAAGGAGGCTAAGTGATGACTAAGTATAACGAACTCCAGGTCGCTGCAAACAAAGATAAGAAGCGCGTTGGTCGCGGTATCTCTGCCGGTGGCGGTAAAACCGCTGGTCGTGGTACCAAAGGACAGGGCGCACGTACAGGTAAGAAGCTTGGCGTGATGTTCCAGGGTGGCCAAAACGGCCTGAAGTCTGCGATTCCAAAGGGACGCGGATTTAAGAGCCTACGCACACCTGCACAGGTCGTCTACCTCGACCGACTGAACGAGCTAAAGGGAAGTGTCGATAACTTCAAGCTTTACGAGGCTGGACTTATCGCCACACCATTCCACACAGTCAAGGTCATCTTGCGTGGTGAGTTGACTGCAAAGATCACGACCCTTAAGGTACAAGCTGCATCAAAAAGCGTGATTGAAGCTGTCAAAAAAGCTGGTGGTGCATTTGAAAAGACGCCAACACCGATTCCAAAAAGCGCCAAAGAAGCTGAAGCTGCTGACAAGAATTAGTTGATCTCAGCGACAAAAAAGACTCCAGTCTGGAGTCTTTTTGTTTGTTGCGTTTACTCCAACCTCCGCACCTCACCAGTCGAAGCACCTGCTCCCCGTGATCGCGGGAGGGTTTCTGTTTTTATAAATTGTGAAATAAGTTACCGACTCTGGGGTTCACCAGAGTAGACTATAAAACATAAGATAATTTAAGCGGAGAATACTAATGAATAGTATCAAGAAGCTAACGATGGGACTCGCGCTTGTTTTGCTCAGCGCGTCATGCTCAGCGATGGTGTCGGACGGACAGGCGAGTGCTGCTGCGAGGTGTACTGACTACATGTATGGGTATGGAGGTAATGGAACATGTGTTCGCTATTTACAGCAAATGCTCAATGCTGCGGGTGCAAACTGGGCAGAAGCATCATATTACGGCACGTGCTACGGCAGGTCAGTGTCGATGGAAGTACTTGCAACTGACGGGTCTTTTGGCGGTCGCACTGACGCAAAGGTGCGTAGCTTTCAATACGCCTACTGTCTTGGAACCGATGGCCTCGTAGGCCAGAAGACCTGGGCAAAACTCTGTCAGCGCGTAAGTGCCTGGTACACCAATACAAGCTACCCAGGTGCTTCAATGTATAACCAGAGTCATAATGCCGGCTACTACGCTGGCTGTAGTAAGTACGGCTACTTCGCGCTCCGCTAAAAAGTATTGCTTAGAAGGTAAAAAGCCTCCTATGTGGAGGCTTTTTATGTCACCCGAGATGAAGCTATCTACCTATTGCAGTGCTCGTAGCTGCTGAAGCACTACACTCGCTAATATTGATATTGACCTCGATGCGGCGATCGATATCGTCACTTGTCGATGATGCGCCACTTATAGGATTGTACAGTCTCACCATATCGGCAGGTACACCACGGGCAATAAGCTCGTTTTTGACCTTTGCTGCTCGTTGATTAGCCAGCTCTTCACCCGCTGCGGTACTTGATGACTCGCGAACAGACCCACGCACCATGTAAAAGAATGTTTTACCCTTGTTTACTTTATACACCTTGGCGATTTTATCTAGTTGCGCTGAACCGGTGAAGTCGCTGAGTGTATCAGTAGAGTCGGGCTTAAAGTAGATATTGTCCAGATAGGTGCCGTTACCACTGCTTACCCCAGCGTCGAGCGCCTCTTGATCGATATAGGAGATATCGGCGTTCAATAGATCGCTTACTGTTAAGCATTTGCCTGTCGAGGGATTCACCGTGGTATCTTTCTCTGTGTCGGTGACAGTAGTCTTGCCAGTGCTATTTAGGTTAAAGGTCGTGACTTTACCGCTCTTTACGACGACAGTCGTGTCTTTGAGTGTTTCAGAATTTTTGACAGCAAAATTTACCACAAAACCAATATCCTTGTTCTTGACATCGCTTATGTTGTAGCTGGCGCCTTTGAGTCCAGCAGTAGCACTCTTGGTGAGTGTGTCGCTGCCACTACCCGAAAGTTCTTTCATCTTTGCGTCGTTGTCGTCGCGGACTGCGTCCATAAAGTTGGTTGCGACAGCTCTCGCCTGAAGCCCAGGATACGCTATCGCAATGAATGCACCGACAGCGAGTAAAATGAGTACAAGTGGCAGTGTGATCCATAGCCAAAGAAGACTTCGCTTACCCTGCGGAGCAGGCGTCGACACATAGGGCGAGGCTTGTGTTGATGGCGCTTGGGGCTGCGACACTTGTTGTGCCGGCTCCCCTTGTGGACTGACGGGTGGAATGGGTGGCTGTTCGTTCATAGAACTCCTTGTTAGTTGGTTATGGTTTTGATTATACCTGATCACTCACTTTTTCGACATTTTTTCGTCACTCCTGTATACTACGATAAGAAGAATGACTATAACAATAGTGTAAAAAGGGACTTGTAAGAAATGAATTGGCGTACCGTACTCCGCTCACTAAAAAATCGTGACATGCAAAAGCGTTTGGGGATTGTATTTGGGCTTATCATCGCCTTTCGGTTCTTGGCGCACATTCCGGTGCCGCTAGCCGAGCCAACCAAACTAAAGACAATCATCGACAATGTCATTAACAGCAGTGACTTTGGTGGGTTTTTAAACCTGATGAGTGGTGGTGCGCTCGGGCAGATGTCGATCGTGCTAGTAGGACTTAGCCCATTTATTACCGCGAGTATCATCACGCAGCTCCTGACAAAAGCCATTCCGCGTCTCGAAGAACTTCACAAAGATGGCGAATCGGGCCGACGCAAAATCAACCAGTGGACACGAATTATCTCTGTGCCGCTCGCCGTCGTACAATCAGTAGCCTTCATCTATATTCTCCGCCAATCAGTCCTCGCTGGTAGCACTGCCGGTACGGTGTCGACAAGTCCGATGGAATGGGTAGTGGCCGTGACCGCCATGACCGCTGGCTCGGTACTCTTGATGTGGCTCGGTGAGCTCATTACCGAACAGGGAATCGGTAATGGCATCTCCCTGGTTATCTTTGCGGGTATTGTCAGCCAATTGCCAACGACATTCCGCACCATGATCAGCTCATTGACAGATACATCGGCTGGTAAACTCAATGTCTTTAACTGGTTTGAACTGCCAGTCAATCCAACAAGTTTCTGGGTGATTCTGGGCATCATGGCGCTTGGTATCATCATTTTGTATTTCCTGGTAAAGATAAATGAAGCCCAACGAATTATCACCGTGAACTACGCAAAGCGTGTCGGCGGCAACACCAGCTATGGCGGCATTAAGAGCATCCTGCCGGTCAAGCTCATCGCCGCAGGAGTGATCCCAATCATCTTCGCGGTGGCGTTCCTTAGCCTGCCTGCTTTTGTCGGCCAAGTAATGAAAGCCATGCCAAATGCTGACCAGTCTCTCGCGGCAAATCTCATCAAATGGTTCCAGACACCAACCGCTGCGAGCTTTGCAACCAATGACTGGGGTGTTGCGATCTATCCGGTCGCCTACTTCCTGCTGGTGATCGCCTTTACGTATTTCTACACCGGCATCGTGTTTAATGCCAATGAGATCGCCGAGAATCTGCAAAAGCAAGGTGGGTTTATCGAAGGCGTTCGGCCAGGTCTGCAGACAGAGAAATACCTAGCGCAGACAGTCAATAGACTAATCCTCTTCGGCTCAATCGCTCTCGGCTTCATCGCGGTCATGCCATTCATCATCGACTATATCTTTGCGCGCATCGGCATCAACGCAGCAAATATATCGATTGGCGGAACAGGACTTCTGATTGTAGTCGCAGTCGGTCTTGAGACGCTGCGTCAGATCAACTCCCGCGCCTTGATGGTGACGTATGACGACTACAAGTAGCGCTATCGCTCATAGAAACAAAAGCTTACGCAGATAGGACAACCAGCCCCCGTTTTCCTCGACTGCAACAAAAACATGTTGACCAGCTGCGCGTTTCGTTTAATGGCATCATTGAGCTATACAAGTACCGAGTTGGCCTCTTGTAGCCCGAATCCATCTGCTCATTCGCTCCGGACATCAATGCCCAGGGCCTTACATATATTGGACCTTGACGCATGCGATGTTTTCGATACAATAGGATTAATCTGACATAAAACACGGAAAAACCATTCGTGATTACCTGTTTTAGCTGTTTACTTTTTTACACTGTTACCTTATAATGTTAAGTTGTATATCTATGGCGAGTACCAAAGAAGTTATTAAGTTGAAAGGTAAGGTGGTGGAAGCACTGCCTAATACTCAATTTAAGGTGGAACTGGAGAACGGCCTGAGTATTATCGCTCACATTAGCGGCAAGATGCGCAAGCATTATATCCGCTTGGTACCAGGCGATACCGTGGAAGTCGAGTTGACCCCTTACGATCTCACGAAGGGCAGAATCGTTTTTCGCGCACGGGATTAATAACAAGGAAATATCAATCCGATATCATTTGATATTTCTTCTAAACAGGGTTTTTCCTGGAGGAGTTTGTACGCTCATGAAAGTTCGTGCGAGTGTCAAAAAAATCAGCCCTGATGATCAGCTGGTTCGGCGTAAAGGCCGACTCCGTGTCATCAACAAGAAGAAACCTAAGAATAAGCAGAGACAGGGCTAGTGAATATCATCAGTTCTTACGCGGTTAGCGAAAAGAGCAGCCGGTCTCAAGCGATTTATTCGCTTGCACCGCGCGATGAGAAAAACACTGGAGTTTGTCTCGTTAAGAAAGAAAGGCAGGGTTAAGCATGGCTCGAATCTCTGGGGTTGTAATTCCCGCAGAAAAGCAAGTGCAGATCGCTTTGACGTATATCTACGGCATCGGTCCTAAGCACTCTCGAGACATCCTTGCGGCGGCAAAAATTGAGCCGACCACTCGGGTGAAAGATCTCACCGAGGCTGAAGAGCAGAAACTTCGTGAAGTAATCGATCGCGATTACACTACCGAAGGCGATCTGCAACGCCTGGTGACCAACAATATTAAGCGTCTCAAGGACGTCAATGCCTATCGTGGTCTCCGCCACAAGGCAGGACTTCCCACTCGCGGACAGCGTACTCGTACGAATGCACGAACTCGTAAGGGTAGGGCTGTTGCCGTCGGTGGCGCACAACCTAAAGCAGCAAGTAAGACCTAGGAAAGGACTGTAGTATATGGCAGAAGCAAAAACTTCAACTAAGAAGAAGCAACGTCGATCAGTCCCAACTGGTCAGTTGCACGTTCAGGCGACATTCAACAACACGATTGTGACATTCGCTGACACAAAGGGAAATGTACTCGCTACCAGTAGCGCTGGTGCGTGTGGATTCCGCGGCAGCAAAAAAGGCACAGCATACGCTAGCCAAATTGCAGCCGAAAAAGCGGCAGAAGCAGCAAAATCAGGTTATGGGCTTTCGGCCGTTGACGTGTTCGTCAAGGGTGTCGGACTCGGCCGTGATGCAGCGATTCGCGCACTCGGTAACTTCGACATTACCGTCAACAGTATCAAAGATGTGACCGGTGTCCCTCACGGCGGCACTCGTCCACGAAAGGCAAGGAGAGCATAATGGCACGAGATACATCTCCAATTGTCAAACAAAGTCGCCGCGAAGGTGTGGCGCTCCATCCAAAAGCATACAAGGTAATGGCTCGCAAGAGCGGGATTCCTGGTGAGCACGCTGGCGGTCGACAAGGTAAGCAAAGTCAATACGCCATTCAGCTGCGCGAGAAGCAAAAAGTACGTCGTATGTACGGCCTGCTCGAAAAGCAATTTGCCAAGCTCATGAATGAGGCGACGCGCAAGCCAGGGCTAAGCGGTGAGAACCTCTTACAGTTTCTAGAGCTCCGCCTTGACAACGCTGTGTACCGCGCTGGGTTTGCAACCAGTCGACGGGGCGCTCGCCAATTGGTAAGCCATGGTCACTTCATGCTTAACGACCGTCGTGTTGACATCCCTTCAATCCGTGTCAAAGCGGGTGATGTCATTACTGTGCGTCCAAAGAGCACCAAATCAGGCTATTTCGGTCAGATCAACGACATCCACGGCAACACCGTTCAAGGCCCGCTCAGCTGGCTCAAAGGTGATGTCAAGACGCTCAAGATCGAAGTGACTGGTCTTCCAAAGCGCGAAGAAGCCGAAGCCGACATTAATGAACAGCTAATTGTTGAGTACTACTCACGATAAATTAAGGGTAAGGAGAAAATACATGTCTAAAGTAATTCACAACCCAGCACTCGCAAGCGTCAAAGACACTGGCGACAACGCTGCAAGCTTCGTGATTGAGCCACTCCACGCCGGTTACGGCAATACCCTTGGCAACAGCCTGCGCCGCGTCCTGCTTTCGAGCGTGCGTGGTGGTGCGATTGTTGCGTTCAAGATCGAGGGTGCAACTCACGAATTCACTACCGTCCCTGGCGTCACTGAAGACGTCGTGGATATCATGCTCAACCTCAAGGGCGTCAACCTGACCGTCCACAGCGACGAGCCAGTCGAACTGCGACTTGAGAAAAAAGGCGCCGGCGTTGTTACGGCTGCAGATATCAAAACAACTGCAGACGTTGAAGTCGTCAACCCTGAGCAAATCATCTGCACAATTGATGACCCGAAGAAGTCTGTTGCTATCGACTTTGTCGTTGAGGCGGGACGTGGCTACCAGGACATCGAAACATCAAGCAAAAATCGCGTCCACAGTGACATGATTGCGCTTGACGCGATGTTTAGTCCAGTTACCCGAGTCCGATTCAAGGTTGATCCAACTCGTGTCGGCCAAGAGACAAACCTTGACAAACTCGAGATCACTGTAGAGACAGACGGCAGCGTCAGCCCACGCGATGCGTTCGAAGAAGCTGCTGCCATCCTTGTCAACCAGTACAGCGCGCTCGCTGGTAGCACGACTGTCGAGTCTGCGCCTGCACTTGGTACAGGAAAAGATGACGAAAAAAATGAGCTTGGCACACCGATCGAAGAACTTGGCCTCAGCGCGCGTACTGCAAATGCTCTTGTCAACAATGAGATCCGTACAGTCCATGACCTTGTCACACTGTCCGAACAAGATCTACGCGAACTCAAAGGATTTGGGTCAAAAGCACTTGATGAAGTCAAAGATAAATTGGCGGAACTGGAGCTCTAAATGCATCGACACGGATATAAAGGACGCAAGTTTGGACGCGAGACCGACCAGCGCCGTGCGCTGATCAAGGGGCTCGCTACCAGCCTTGTCATAGAAGAGCGGATTGAGACCACGTTGCCAAAGGCAAAAGAACTCACTCGCTACATCGAGAAGCTAATCACAAAAGCGAAGAAGGGCGACCTTGCCAATCGACGCCGCGTGATTGCGGGCTTGAGTACGCAAGTTGCGGCTATCAAGCTTGTTGATCAAATTGCTCCTCAGCTCGCAGGTCGCACCAGCGGCCACGTCCGCGTGGCTCGTACGCGAATCCGCGTTGGCGACGGCGCGCAGATGGCAGTCATTGAGTTTGTTGACGAGCTCAAGGATATGCCAAAAGAAGACAAGAAGCCTGCTGCAAAGCCAGCAGCCAAGAAATCAGTCGCTAAGAAGGAGGCGAACTAATGAAGACGTTTTCACAAAAAACCGCCGACATTTCTCGCCGCTGGATTCTCATCGATGCAAAAGATGCCACCCTTGGCCGTCTCTCAACTGAGATCGCTAAGTATTTGATCGGCAAATACAAGCCAACGTACACCCCGCACATCGACAGCGGCGACTACGTAGTGGTCATCAACGCAGCTGAAGTTCCAGTGACAGGCGAGAAAGAAACTGACAAGATCTATTATCGACACAGTGGATTTCCCGGCGGCATCAAGGATGCACAGCTCAAAGAAGTTCGTGAGAAGTTCCCTGAGCGAATTATTGAGAGTGCGGTCAAGGGCATGCTGCCAAAGAACAAGCTCTCGCCAGAGCGTATGGCGCGACTGCGCATTTTCCCAGGTAGCGAGCACACACATACTGCTCAGACACCAGAAAAGGTTGAGGTAAAATAATATGGCTACAGCAAATAAAACCTACGACTACGGTCTCGGTCGTCGCAAAAGTGCGACCGCTACCGCCCGACTTGTCAAAGGCAAGGGCGCAATTGTCATCAATGGCAAGCCTGCGTCTGAATACCTATCTGACAATAAAGCAATGCTCGCCGAAATCACCGACCCACTTGCCCTGGTTGGCAAGCAGGCCGAATTCGACGTAAGTATTCTTGTCAAAGGCGGCGGTCTCAGCGGCCAAGTAGACGCAATCAAGATGGCGATTGCCAAGGCAATTACCGTTGGTGCACCTGACCTACGCAGTCCACTGAAAAAAGCCGAACTTTTGCGTCGCGATCCTCGCGAGAAAGAGCGCAAGAAGTACGGCCTACGCAGTGCCCGCAAGCGCGAACAGTACTCGAAACGCTAGTTCGCTTCAACAGATACGATTATATACGGCACCTCTTCTGCAGGTGCCGTATATAATTGGTCGTGCTTGCATGTTCTTGGCCGACAGTGCATGATACAAGCATGTCCAGCACTCGTGAGTATACCACCGAGACAATCGCAGCCACATTAGAGCGCATTGACCCCGAGCGGTCATTTATCTATATGGGTTCAGCGGCACTCGTCATGCAGCTGTTTACAGACGGACAAGTGCTACCGAAGCCGTTTCACGATCTAGATATTGACGCACTTGCCCCAAGAGAAATCGTGGATAACTATACCAAGGATGGACACTTAAATCCTCATATAACTTACCATTCCCACACTATGTATGCCGAAGACCCATTAACCCCTACTGTTCAGCTATTCGAAGGTATCGATGATGAGTACTTTTTCATAAACTATATTTCGGCTTCGCTCGAAAAGCTCTCAACACTTCCGAGTGGCCATCGTGCACTGACAGTTGAGGAGATAATACACCAAAAGCTTCAGCTCGGTCGTCCCAGAGATATCGCACAGATCGCTTGTGTTCTCACGCTTATGCCCTCACGTATCGGCAACAGTAGCGAAGTATTGACGCGACTCCGTTCGCTCACAGCGAAATCTTGAGAGTACAGAGTCTCTAGGTTAGATAAACTACTGGTATAATAGAAGAGTTATGAGCAAACCTGTTATTCTCACTGGCATTCGAGCCAACAACGATCTGCATATCGGCAATTACTTTGGTGCTATGCTGCCGATGATTGACATGGCGAAGCGTCGTTCAGATGAATACGATATACATATGTTCATCCCCGACCTCCACAGCTTCACTGCGCCGATTGATCACAGTCAACTACAGGCCAGCATCATGAACAACGCGCGCGTTTATGTGGCGGCAGGATTACCGCTCGACAACCCTTCGATCCACCTGTACCGTCAGAGCTACGTACCGGCACATAGTGAGTTGACCGTGCTGCTCAACAACTTCGTCGGCATGGGTGAGATGGAACGCATGACACAGTACAAGGACAAGTCTGCCAGGCTTTCAAACGACCGTGTCAGCGTCGGACTATTTGACTATCCTGTCCTGATGGCCAGCGATATCTTGCTCTACAACGCCAAGTACATTCCTGTTGGTGACGACCAGACACAGCACCTCGAAATTACGCGGGATATCGCTGAGCGCATGAATGGCCGTTTTGGTGAGCTGTTTACTGTGCCGGAGCCTGTCGCAAAACAACACGAGTTTTTCGGCAAGGAGCAGGGGCTCCGCATCAAAGACCTTGCCGACCCGAGCAAGAAAATGAGCAAAAGTGATGAAACTGGCAAAGGCGTCATTTTCCTCAGTGATTCGCCCGACGAAGCCCGCAAAAAAATCATGAGCGCCACCACAGATGACAAAGCGAGCGTGAACTATGATAAAGAGAATCAGCCAGGTATCAGTAACATCATCGATATCCTCGCGCTCCTTCGTGGTGTCACACCTGCAGAAGTTGCCGCTGAATATCAAGGCATGGATCGCTATGGTGATTTCAAAAAAATCGTTGCAGATGAAATGGCGCAGTTCTTGACCGATTTCCAATCGCGCCTGGCATCCCTCAATGATGCCGCTATCCTTACGAAGCTTGAAGAAAGCGAGCGGGCAATGAATGAAGTGGCAAATACTACTTTGCGCCGTGTCCAAAAAGCCATTGGGCTGAGGAGCTAGATGAAAGTTACCACAAGCGACCTTTTGGCTATTTTGCGGCGATTTGGTGAAGCGGATGATTCACATGTGCCTCGGTTGATCGACCAGGTTATACAGTCGCACCCGAGCTCGACAAATCAGCTCATAAAATTTCGCTTCAACCGCCATCATTACTTTGTGCTGTTCGACGAATCTGCAGAGGATAATGCACGCTACATCCTAGGGCAAATTCAGCAAGAAAAAAGCGATGCGGCAGGGGAACTATTGCTCAATCCCACCACGCATATCGAGACACACGGTCTACCATTCAAGGGAAAAGACGCCTATCTTTTCAAGCTGAACGACGGCAAACGTCGCCTCGACGTCTATCTCGCCGAGCACTACCCGGCCATCAACCGCAGCACTTGGCAAAAATATATCAAAGCCGGCTACATAAAAGTCAACGATCAAGCCATCACAAAAGGATCTCACGAAGTGAGTGCCGCTGATCGCATCGCGACTAGCATCCCCGAGGGTACTGATCACTCAGCTAAAGAACTGCCAATTATATATCTTGATGACGATGTGATTGTCGTCAACAAACCCGCCGGCATATTAACACATAGCAAAGGTGCGATGAATGATGAATTTACCGTTGCGGACTTTTTCCGACGCTACACGACCGTCGGGCTCGAAACCAATCGCCCTGGAGTAGTCCACCGACTCGACCGCGACACCAGTGGTGTAATTATCGGTGCGCGCACACCAGAGAGTTTTGATCGTCTGAAACAGCAGTTCTCCGAACGTAAAGCCAAGAAGACCTATCTGGCTGTCGTTGTCGGCCAGCCAAAAGAGCCTCGCGCCACCGTCGATGTGCCGATTGCTCGGCACCCCTCTGCGCCCAGTACGTTCCGCGCTGATTCAAAAGGCAAAGAGGCAATTACTGAGTATCTTACGCTCGCCACCAATGGCAAGCAATCACTGCTCGCTCTCCAGCCTCACACCGGTCGCACGCACCAGCTGCGCGTTCACCTGGCACACCTTGGCACTCCCATCATTGGCGACAGGGTCTACGGCAAAGCAGGAGGGAGACTGCTACTGCATGCGTATCGACTTGAAGTAACGACCATTCCTGAGCAGCGTCATACCTTCACAGCACCGATCCCCGCGGAATTCACCGCCCAATTCCCAGAGGCAACGCATGACATCGCTCATCTTTAGCCCCCGGACCGAAGCCGCACTGGCTTCTCTCAAAGAGAACTTGCCTCATGCGCTTTTGCTCACAGGACTAAGCGGAGCTGGCCTCTACACTACTGCACGTATGCTTACGGACAAAAAACTGGAGATGACAATCAAGCCGACTGATCGAGAGGGTAACGTTGACTCCTCTCCGAAGGGCATCATTCGAGCCAAGCAGATCCGACAACTCATCGAGCACGCCGTAAAAAAAACTAGCAACCAGCGCTATTACATCGTCGACGATGCTGATCAAATGAACCACACTGCCCAAAATGCCTTTTTGAAACTCCTCGAAGAACCGCCAGAGCACGTTTCTTTCATTCTGACATCTCACACGCCTCACAAGCTGCTCCCGACAATTCTTTCGCGTCTTCAGCGCATCACACTTGACCCGATCAGCAGCGTCCAATCGCAGGCGCTTCTGTCTGCACATGACGTTACAAGTGAGCGCGATCAGTCACAAATGCTTTTTCTCGCACAAGGCCTGCCCGCTACATTGACACGCCTTGCGCTCGACCAGAAATACTTCCAAGCGGCGAGCACGTCCATTCGTGATGCACGTACATTACTTCAAGGCGATGCGGTTACCAGGATCCAACTCATCGAATCATACCAAAAGGACCGCGCGCAGACGCTTGCCCTGCTGCAATCAGCGCAACGAATCGTACGTCACAGCCTCAGCACTCAGCCTAGCAGCGACATCATCACGACCGCGGATCGCCTTGCCACCGCATACGATCGAATCGCTGCCAATGGCAACATTCGCCTCCAGCTGATGGGATTTATCGTCTGATTATGGTACAATAGCCACTAGTATGTTTGGACTTCTTCTTGTCACAATCGTTAGCGCCTGGGCGATTTGGCGTAGCGAAAGCATCGATGAAACCGTCAACGATTTGTCGCAGAAAGTATCGGTTAAGCTCGACAAGCTTTGGGATATTGCACAAGATTCACTAAAAGAGCGTAAGTACCTGCGCGCGGAAAAAGCCCTGCTGACAATTCTTCGAGTTGACGAAAAAAACGCCACAGCATATAACCGACTCGGTATTTTGTACGCCAAGCAGCAAGCCTATAGCGACGCCATCGAATGTTTTGAGATCGCACAAAGTCTTGAACCAAGTGCGAGCAGTTTGCACAACGTAGGACTTATTTATTACGAAACGGGTCATTATGACAAAGCTGCGCTGGCATTTGAACAAGCGCTTGGCATAGAAGATACCCACGCCTCGCGGCACATCGCATACGCTAAGGTGCAGGAGAAACTTGGTAACACCAAGCAGATGATCGCATCACTCGAAAAAGCCGTCGAGATCGACCCAAGTGTGCAGTCATATCACATTCTGGCTGATGCATACGAACGTGCGGGCGAGACCGAAAAAGCAACCGAACTTCGCGAGCAAGTCAACAAAGAGCTCGCGAGCAAAAACCCGCCAACTCGCCAGGTGCAGCAAGTTCGCAAAGTGCAGATCTAGCGCTTCACTGATAACAGTAAACCCTGGTTCTTTCTCATTTGGCATTATAAGTGGACCACGTTTTTTCTGTCTATTCACTCTCTTCTAGGTATACAAAAACAAACGAAATAAATTTGGATTATTTTTTGCAGATTTTAATTAAATAATGCATAATACTCTCTCATGAATAGAACAGGAAAATATCCAGATACAATTTATCGCGTTGGAACAAAAGCTGTCATTAAAAACGAAGAAGGAAAGGTGCTCTGCGTACATGACACGGGCGAGGAGGACATGTGGTCGCTTCCTGGCGGAGGACTAGATCATGGCGATGACGTGCCTGGCGGTCTAAAGAGGGAGCTAGGTGAAGAGTTGGACTACCATGGCGAGGTCGCACTTGAGTACAATAACTCGTGTGTCTACTACTCTCATGCAATTGGAGCTTTCGTTCTCTATCTTGTGTTCGATGTCGAGCTACTCGACCAGTACTCTCCTCATGCTGGTATTGACGCAAAAGAGGTCGCCTATCTCAGCCCAGAAGACCTGGCAGGATATAACGACAGGCAAGCTGAAATCATTAAAAAGTATGGCTTTGGTGAAGCTATTGACTTTCCGATACTAAGACCTTGAGACAAATAAAAGCCTCTGCTATAATACGTTGAAGCGTAAACGCTGCATCTGATTATTTGTATGCCGCTTTAGCTCAGCTGGTTAGAGCAACTGTTTTGTAAACAGTAGGTCCACGGTTCGAATCCGTGAAGCGGCTCCAAGATGCATGCATAAAACATTGTTGTGCCTGCATTACGGAAAGATACAATCTCACGCCGGAATCGTCTAGTGGCAATGACAAGAGACTGTAAATCTCTCGGCGCAAGCCTTCGTAGGTTCGAGTCCTACTTCCGGCACCAAATAAGCTATCGGTCCTCGTGACCGGTATTTTATTTAGTCTCGACATTGAGCCCGAGAACCGTCCTTTTGCTATAGCAGAAGAGGTTTTGCGGAATGAAACGAAGGATGAAGCCTAGCGACGGATGTCCTACTTCCGGCGCCAAAAGTAAATCACCTAGCAAAATGCTAGGTGATTTACTATGGAGCCACGATCGGGGGTTGAACCCGAGACCTCATCCTTACCATGGATGCGCTCTACCAACTGAGCTATCGCGGCATGCATAAACTAGTGCACCATCGAAAGATTGCTGTGCAAATCCGGCCATTTGAAGCTGATAGAGCGCGTACACTATACATTTAACTCGTCTTTGGCTCGGACAGGAACCGACCTATCGGGGCATCACAATCATTTTAACAGATAATGATGGTACAATAAAGACATGGCAAACTTTAGTTTTGATATCGAAAGCAGCTACGACAAGGCTGAAATGAATAATGTCGAGCAGCTAGTCGTCAAGGAGATTGCAAATCGCTATGATTTCAAAGGCACCCCAGCGAGTATCGAATGGCTAGCAGACAAAAAAGGTTTCAAAGTCATTGGTAGTAACGAGTGGCAGCTCGAAGCAGTCATCGACATGGTCGGCAAGCAGCTCGCAAAGCGCGGCATGACCAGCAAGGTACTTGACCTCAGTGGCAAAGTGACCGAGGCTAATCTACGCGCGTGGAAGGATGTGCCATTTCGCGACGGGCTGAAGCAAGCTGATGCCAAGAAAATCACCAAACTCCTCAAAGAATCACACCCTAAAGCCAAAACCCAGATTCAAGGTGACGCTGTGCGCGTGACGAGCAGCAGCAAGGATGAGCTTCAGTCGGTCATGACCACTCTCCGCGCAGCTGACTTCGACTTTCCGCTCCTATTCACAAATTATCGCTAGTCACTGGCTGCTTACTCTTGAAAAAATCATCCACCTCTGCTATAATCAGTTATTGATTGTAATTATCAACCACTAAAGGAACTCTATGGCTAAGAAAACGAATACAAAGCGCAAGATCGTTGCTCTCGTGAGCGAGCTGACAGGTCACCGCACCTACGTCACGCGCAAGAACACCATGAACACTCCAGACAAGCTGGAGCTTAACAAGTACGACCCAAAGGCACGCAAGCACGCTAAGTACGTCGAGACCAAGAAATCTCTCGGACGCAACGAAGTAAAGCCACGCAAAGGCTAGCCATCATTTTGCATCATGCGATAGAGCCGAACCTGCGGCTCTATTTATTTTCTGGTATATCGCAATACAATGCTGCGAGATTAGTATCAATTGCTTCAGCCAACCACAAACCATTTGACAGCAACTTGTCGAGTTGCGCTTCATCAGGATGAGGGCTCTCAACATAGAGATAAAGCGTATTGTCCTCTACCTCCACACTCGCGTGATCAAAATGGCTCACAATCACCTCGGCAACTTGCGGCGTCACGCATCGTTCAATTTCAAGTGTATGTGTGGCACGGCCATAAACAGTGTATTCGTCTAAGAAATGATGAGAGTATGGCAAAAGACCCCCGACATACAGTTGAGCAAGCTGCTCAAAAGACGACTCGAACACTGTAAGGCGATTTCGATGTCCAATATAAAAATGCGGCAGCGTCGACTTTGTATGCAAATCGACAGTAAGAATGAGCCAGTGGCAACGCTGCTCCTTATGCGTCTTACGTGTCAGGACAACATCGTTGCGCAGAACAAGCGCCACATCGTAACCTCGAACTGAACCGACCGAATAATGATTATCCCGATGCGTGTGCGAAACAGTGTGACCGCGTACGAGCCGGTGGTCGTCGTCATTTTGATGAACTGTTCCGAAGTAAACAAGGCCGAGTTTTTCTGCAAAGCGGCGAACAATGGTCGCTACCTGCCGTGCTTTGACGAGATGCACGGGTGACATGTGTCGCAAGGTTCGCTTGGTGCGGGCGTACAACTTTTTCCTATGAAGCGTACTCATGCCATCATCACTCTGTTATCGTATCCAACATGGTTGATAGGTATTCTGCCTGACTCCATGCGAGGGGAGCAACCGAAACTTCGTTACCGGTGGCGGGGTCGATTTGCTCAGCCAGCACACCTGTTGGCCACATACTGTCTCTGGCCCAATCGATAATATGTCGCGCATCGTCTTCACGTCCTACTTCGAGGTAATATTGTGCGATCCAAAGCGAGGTCACAAACCACCAGTTTCCTAGACTCTTTTCGTCGCTTCGACGATAGTTATCATGCTCGTAACGAGGAAAGCCAGGTTTGTCGGGGCTGGTCTTCATGATTTTTTCGACCGTAGCGATTGCTTGAGTTGCCTCAGGACTGTCAACGGGAAACAGGCCAAACATAAATGCACCGAACACACTCGACAAGTCGATTGTCTCATCTGGCGACACTTCACCCGTAGGCTTGGTAGTAATGCCTTTGTAGAATGCTTTTCGTTGCGTGTTGACAAAATACTGCTCGGCAGCACTTCGCATGTCATCGGCGGCTGCTCGCCATTTCACGGCGTTGTCGTTGTCTTTGCGAATCTCAGCCAAGTCAGCAGCGGCCAGCAATGCGGCGTACGTCACGGCAGTCGTATAGGTAGTCGTCATAAATTGCTCTTCCCACAAATCATAGCTTGCTCGTGGCAGATGGGTGTGTTCGTCAATGTAGCTCGCCAAAAAATCTGCCATCGGCATCACCATAGGCTCATAAAATTCCTTTAACAGAACCGCGTCATTTTGCATATGGTAGTACTGACTAAATACGAACAGAACAAGCGCAGTTTCGTCCGTCTGAATTGGTGGTGCTACCACTCCATCATCATGTAGATAGGGGTGCCAGCTGCTGCCCAGTGCGCCGTCTGCACGATACTTGTGCATCAAGTAGCCACCTGCATTGAGCGAACGCCGACAAAACTCAAAGAAACGATGCGGCTCATCTTTGTAGCCCATCCGGATCAATGGCCACAGCACATACGCACCATCTCGAGGCCAACAATAGGCATAGGCATCACGCCAATAATTCAGCATGCCGCTGTCTGTACTGGCAATCACGGCACCGCGCTTGTCGATATGCGACTTCACCAGCATAGCGCTTTTGAGAAACGATTCGCTGTAGCCTAATCCTAATTTCTCTGCTGTTTTGCGGGCAGGCCGGAGCCAATCGTGCCACCATTTGGCGGTGACATCGAACCGTCGATGCAATCCTTGACGCTGCAGCTGCTTATGAATGTACAGCGCTTCACGCATTGATGTACCGCACGCTACCCAATAATGCGCTCGTCGCGAGCTATGTCCGGGAATGTTAAATCTAAATCGCAGCGTAGAGTCGACCCGTCCGTGCTCGACAGCCGAACCGCTTAATTCACCGTCCTCAGCGTCTCGATACGTCCCGTCATGACCCTCAATCGCAAAAAGTCCCACAGCATATTGGTCAAACGCATGGCCCGCATCGTCGACCGCCCCTACCACAAAGGCACGGCGACCACGGTAATGAAGCACGGCGTGGTCATCGGGAAGATACTGCCCTGTGTCGGTATTGCTACGCGCGTCGCCTACCACAAATGCTTGGTGGAGAAACAGTCGAATATCACGCTTTTCTGCATGCTGGTTCACGACATGAATATTGCGCATAAATGCACTGAACTCTGCGTCAACCGTATCGTCAAATTCCACAATAATGCCGATCTTTTTGTTACGTGCTATCACGTGGCCAATCAACGAGTGGTGTGGGTATGAAAAGTCAAATGTCCAGTCGCCATTATCGAGCCAACTCAGGCTGCCGTCTACCCAGACCCCAACAAGGTGGCGCAAGTGTTTTCCGGCGGCGTGATTTTCCAGTCCAACATATGGGAAATAAAAGTCGTGCACTAACCCGTATTTGTTGATGCCAACGTGGAGCTCACCGTTGCTTAGGACGATAGGACGGGCCATCTAATCCTATACCTCATGTCCAAGTTGCATCAGGCGGTACTGCATATCTCGCATGGCATTCATAAAGTACATATAACCGTCGTATGGAGACTGGTAGGGACTGAAGTACGCGTGTACATCACCGTCGCTAAACCATTTTGTGCACATGTAGTAGACATGGTCGGACGTTTGTAATTTGCGCCAATCAGCTATCAACGTCATATCACCGCAGGCGAGCACCGCTTTCTCCATGTCATATATAAATCTAATCGCTTGCTGCTGCATATCATTACCGAGCCAAGCACTGAGGTCACGCTCATTATCTGCCCAAGTGATTGTCTGAGGACAGTCAAGCACGTCTGCGGGTTCAAAGCTCTCAGCCGCTTCTGTCACTGTCATGAATGTATGATCGGCCTGTGCCATCCATGCACCTGGCAGCGACTCAAGAAAGTCGAAAATTCCTGTCTCGCCCCATTGATGTTCACCAAATGTCTCATAGTCCATGAATAGGTTAATGAGCGGCTGATCCCAGGATTGGCCAAGCCACCCGATGAACTTTTCGGTTGTCAAGGGATAGTCTGACCACTGTCGATTTCCAAAACGAAACGCAATATCATCACTGAGCTTGTAGTTTTTTGTGAGTATCCTGATCGACTCAGCTGCAGGCGGCTGATATACAAAATTCGGACTGCGCCATCCCATGATGCCGTCCCAACCTTCCGCTAGAATTGCTTTGTATCCCGCTTGGTCTGCCCACTGTGCCAGCTCGTTGTTATAGCTTAGCTCGGTGTTACGAAATGCAGTGGGTGTCACGCCAAAAATAGACTGAACCTTTTCGCGGTGCATTGTCACTTGCGCTTCAAACTCTTCGCGAGAGAAGAAGAATGCCAGCGAATGATAGTAGGTTTCTGCCACTATCTCTACCCGACCTGTCGCTACTAGAGCCTTAAAGCTCTCGAGGACTTCAGGTTGATACTGCTCAAACTGTTCTATCACCGTACCTGTTATCGACAGCGATAGTTTAAACTCTGGATGCGTTTCCAGCATACACAGCAGCCGTTGATTAGTAGGTAGGTACGACTTATCGGCAACCTTGTGCAAAATATCTTCGTTATTCCCCCGTGCGCCAGTCGGCATATCGAAGTAATTATGGCTATAGCCCGCATCAAAGATACTATACGGTCGAATTCGGTACGGTTGATGGACGTGAAGATAGAGAACTATGGCAC
This sequence comes from Patescibacteria group bacterium, assembly GCA_020160975.1. GTDB lineage: Bacteria > Patescibacteriota > Saccharimonadia > Saccharimonadales > Saccharimonadaceae > Saccharimonas. The sequence goes on from JAIUPJ010000001.1 coordinate 61,065, forward strand.
GCTTACTCATATGGTAGCTCCCACCATGCGACGCTGCTCGTGCACTACTCGATGATACTGCCTGTGGATGTTTCGAGACACAGGCGCCCATGTATGGAGCGACTGCTCCTGCTGAGCATTTCGCAGCAGGTCATCGTGGAGTGATCGGTGCTCGAGCACAGCACAAATTTGATCAGCCATACGGAAAGTGTCCCAATAATCAGCCTTCAGCACATGCTGAAGGGCTTCAGCGATTCCTGATTGTTTCGAAATCAGCGCTGGCGCGCCATACGCAACTGATTCGTAGGGCACCATCCCCAACGGCTCCGATACCGACGGCATAACAAACAAGTCAGCCATTCGAAATCCATCGCGCCACTGCTTACCAATCCCCTCGACACGACCCGTAAATATCACATTTCGAGCAATACCTAGAGATGCAGCCTGTTCAAGAAGCTCAGGAATCTGCTCACCGCCGCCCATTAACAAAAAAAGTGTCTTTGGGCGCTTTTCTATCACCAACTTGGCTGCTTCGAGCAAATAATAGATACCTTTTTGTACAGTCATACGGCCCGCATTAATCACCACGCCGTATCCTGCATCTCTCATCGACTGGATATAGCGATAGGTGTCATGCTCCTCGTCGATCAGTACCCGCGGAATCTCCATAACATTACGGGCTACCGAGATCTTTTCGGCGGGGAGATCGTATTGTTCAATCAAGGTCTGCTTGGTGCGTTCACTGACGGCAAAAATATGATCAGCCATATGGAGCCCCATGTATTCGATCTCTCTCACTAGCGGATTACCATGTCCACCGCCAGCACGGTCGTACTCAGTTGCATGAATGTGCACGAACAGAGGCAGGCCGCTGATACGTTTTGCCTCGATACCGGCTTTCAATGTCAACCAGTCGTGAGCATGGATAATATCAAAACTCCCTAGCTTAACCGTATGGCGCAGGTTGTTAGCAAATGCATGGACTTGCTCGTAGAGTGTGCGAGTTTTCTTGTGTCCATCAGCTGCAGTTATTTCGTAATATGTCGAGTCGTAGGTACCTCCACTTTTCATGAGCGTCGTGGCATCTTGGTCGAGTGCGGCAGTTACCTTCATGTGCGAAATACTCGAGTAATTGCCTTGGAAGGGTAGTACGAACTCAATACTCGCGCCATCTCTTGCCATCTGGCGAGTGAGCTGATCGCAAACAACACCCATGCCTCCGACATAGTGTGGCGGCAACTCCCACCCTAGCATTAGTATGTTCATGTCAATCATGGTGGACTCTGGTGAGTCCGCACAGGCCCCTCTGTTGGTTATGCTTTTCTGGTTTTATTATAACGCCGCTTATGGCAAGAAGCAACTAGGGACAACGCTGGCTTTTCCACAGTGTCAACAGCCATGGAATTTGCTACACTAGGTGCAGTGAATACCCCAAAAGAAATCCAAAATGTTTTTGATGACGTCCATCATTTTTTCGTACAACCAAATGCTTTTCGTTCGATTTTGATTCTGATTTTTTCGCTCCTTGCAGCTTACTGGATGAGTCGATTTCTGGCCCAAGCTATTGTCGCCGTCGCTCAACGCATTGCGGTGCGGAGTGACCAAGAATCTGACGATCAGCAGGCGCTCAAATTACGTCAAGTAGAGACCTACCTCGGAGTAGCTGTCGCCGTGGTGCGTGCGCTCGTCGTGGCATTGGTCGGCTACTTTGCTTGGCGAGCGCTCAGTCCCTTCGCAGGCGGCGGTGCAGCCAATGGGGCTGCAGCCATTGGTGCTGGTGCGTTCTTCGTCGTGATAGCCGGTCAGACGGTCGGCATCGTCTTGAGAGACCTTACGGCAGGAGCCATCATGATCGCCGAGGATTGGTTTAAGATTGGTGATTTTATCAGGGTAGAGCCTTTTATGGACGTCGCAGGCGTCGTAGAGCGGTTTACGCTTCGATCAACTCGCTTACGCGCCCTCAACGGTGAGATTATCTGGCTACACAATCAACACATGACAGCAGTACACGTCACCCCTCACGGAGTGCGCACCATGGCGGTTGACGTGTTTGTACGAGATAGAGAGGCGGGCGAAGTGGCTATCAATAAAATTATATCGGCATTACCAAAGGGCAAGACTATGCTCGCAAAGCCACTCCGCATCACTGGCACCGAAGAATGGGGTGAAAACCGCTGGCGCATTACTGTCATGGGCCAGACGGCACCCGGTCGTGAATGGCTGATAGAGAAGTTCTTTGTTGAGGCGCTCGTCGATATTGATGACGGAAAAGTCGGCAGCAAGAAACTACTCGCACTACCGCCAATGCCGCGCTATGCCGATGCTGTCGCCGACAAGCGCTTCAACCGTGCGGTCCGCGTCAAGCAAGAAGGAGAGCGCAAGAACAGGCAGTAGCAGAGAGGTGTGAGGTTTGGTATAATACCTCAGTACACTATAGGGGTATAGTATAACGGCTAATATAAAGGTCTCCAAAACCTTAGATCGTGGTTCGATTCCACGTACCCCTGCCATAGAAAAACGACGACCATTTGGTTGTCGTTTTTCTATATACTGGAGTTGTCTGGTGTCGAGCCTAGATCGCGACAGCTTGCTGGCGCATAGATCTAGGTGCGGCTAATCAAGATTGACCGAAGGAGCTTGCTCATTCGCAGCAATCGCAGATTATACCTTAGTATTCCTAGTGCCCCTGCCAAGAAAATACGGTAACCGAAAGGTTGCCGTATTTACTTGGCCACATGGATGCGGAGGATTGAGTTTCGATCTGCGGATTGCTTCAGGAAGGAGCGTAGATCGAAGTGCGCTAACCAAGTTTGACCGAGGGAGTTCGCTCACTCGCAGCTAGTGAATATTATAACTTAGTATTCTTCGTGCCCCTGCCAAACTGGATAGATCTCCATAGTGAAGTCTTTTTTTGTTTCCTTCGCCTCCGTTATTAATATTGTTTTCAATAGTTTTGGTTAAAATAGTACGCTGTAAGTATATCTCCTGGCTGTATGAATATCTCTCTTTCTATGCACACGAGTGGTGTAACTATTGAAAAATGTGAAGGTTTTGATTGTACTGTCATGGGGATTAGGCTACTAATACCATAATAACAGAAGACTATGACGCCGAATGTGCGAGAAAACATGGGTCTTCTTTTAGTGTTCAGCTTTCCGAACATCATGCCAGAGAACTAGCTATCAACCTATTATACTATGCATAAACCGCGCCCAAACCCCAAACTATTATGGTCCATTACGTTTATGGTGTATAATCATTTCAACAGTTCAAGTTGGAGTAAATATAATTGATGATGCGAATTTTTCGGGTAGTACTCCGGGTCTGGCACCATTCTAGGCTAGGCTTCATATTTGTCTCTATTTGCAGATGGTTCTATCTGTTTATGCGTAAACTCTTCACAGCTCCTCACCGTGCAGCCTATCAGCGCTTTTCGTGGTATCAGAGATGGAACAATGGAACCGTTCTAAGCAGGCTACACATTCCACTCTTTCCCCTAGCGGCTGTCATCAGTACTACGTTAGTTGTAGTTGGTGTTTTTTTCATGTCGGTCAACGCCCTGTCCGACATTACGGACGTATGGGATTTCAGCGATAATTCAGACTACGCGGTATCTGACGGAGTGGAGGTGGTTGATTCTGCAGCCAAGCTTAAGTTTAACGAATATGCCGCCGACAGCGAGACGGTCGGTCTTTATCACTTTAATGAAATTAATGGCAGTACTGCCAGCGACAGTTCGTCTTACGCCAATTCCGCTACGGTTTTTGACTCGGTTTTTGACGGGGGTATCCTTAACAACAGTTTGAGGCTGGACGGCAGCCTGAGTCGTGCGGTTGTTCCTAGTTCTCCATCCCTTAAGCTCACCCGGGACAATACAATCGAAGCATGGACAAAATTTGATAACTCATTTTCAACCAGCGCCGTACGGCGGCAGGGGATTGTCGACAAGGGCGACTACCAGATGTACTTTAATAACGAAACTGGTAAGCTCACCTACGAGCTAGCCGACAAGAACGCCAGCGGCTGGACTCAGGCAGGCGGTAACAATGTTAATAGCAGCTGGGATCAAAGCGGCAACCGTTCCGTCAATGCGCAGGTCAAGATTGGTACAGATATTTTTGTAGGAATAGGAACTGATATAGGTGACGCTGAGGTTTGGAAATGGAGCGGTACGAACTGGAGCAAGATTGGCGGCGGCACGCCTGCTATCAACGGGAGCTGGGATGCCAACACCTACGAAGGAGTTTATTCACTGGCGACTGATGGAACCAACCTTTACGCCGGGCTCGGCACGGGTACCGGCGAAGGCGAAGTGTGGATGTGGAACGGGACGGCCTGGGCGAAAATCGGCGGCGATAGCGTTAATGGAGGCTGGACGAACTACGCCGAGCAGGTGTGGATGCTTGATTATTTTGGTGGCAATTTATACGCAGGTCTAGGCAACACCGCCGGCGACGCAGAAATATGGAGATGGAACGGGACGGCCTGGACGAAAATTGGCGGCGACAACATTAACGCAGGCTGGACCACTGTGTACGAAGCAGTTACCGGTCTCACTAACGACGGCACGAATCTCTACGCTGGACTTGGATCAACGGCTGGTGATTCTGAAGTGTGGATGTGGAACGGGTCGAGCTGGAGTAAGATTGGCGGCGACAGCGTAAATGGGGGCTGGGATACAACCATAGAGACCGTCCGAAGCCTAAAGCATTTTGGCGGTAACCTGTATGCAGGCCTGGGTGACACAGCTGGCGACGCAGAAGTTTGGCGGTGGAACGGATCCGCGTGGACGAAAATCGGCGGCGACGCAGTGAGCGGAAGCTGGGCCAATGCAACCTACGAGCAAGTTACCGCTTTTGCATGGGATGGCACCAACCTGTATGCAGGGCTAGGAATCGGCAACGGCGACGGTGAGGTCTGGCGGTGGAACGGATCCGCGTGGACGAAAATCGGCGGCGACGCGCTAAGCGGTAGCTGGACAGCGAACCAAGGAGACGCAGTTAATTCATTACTATTTAATGATGGAAAGCTCTATACCGGTACATACGACGCGGCCGGCGATGGCTTATTCTACAGCTTTAATGGCACCAGCTGGACGCAGCTAGGCGGCGCATATGTTAATGAAAGTTGGGGTATGTACGGCGTCGGTTCAATGCAAGTAATGCAAGCTCAGGGTGGTTATCTCTACGCAGGGACGGGCACCGCGGCAGGCAATGCGCTCGTTTATCGCTTTGACGGTACTAGTTGGGAGCTGGTAGGTGGTCAGGGGGTTAACTCAAGTTGGAGTCCTTTTGCCCGATCGGTCGTGTATAGCATGGCAAGCTTTCAGGGCAACTTATACGTCGGCCTCGGCAACGGAGCCAACAATGCGGAACTTTGGCGCTGGGATGGAAACAGCTGGACGATCATAGCCGGTAATACGGTTGGCAGTAGTTGGGGCAGTAATTATGAGGAAGTTGACGCCCTAGCGACCGATGGTCAGTATCTATATGCTGGGCTCGGCAACAGCGCTCAAGATGGAGACGTATGGCGGTATGACGGCTCTGCTTGGCAAAAAATTGGCGGCGATAGCCTGAACGGCGGTTGGACAACGGGAAATAACATTTATAATATTTATTCTCTGGCGGTTTACAAAGGGAAACTTATAGCCGGCCTAGGCCGCACTGCAGGACAGGGGCAGGCATGGTCATGGAATGGTTCAGCGTGGACAAAAATTGGCGGCAATGGCGTAAATGGCAGCTGGGATAGCGCTGGCAATAACACTGAATCTGTCGAGAGTCTAATTACTTACAATGGTAGGCTCTATGCCGGATTAGGAGCCACGACAGGAGATGGTGCGGTCTGGGAGTATGATGATGCATCGTGGCAGAAAGTCGGTGGCGACGAACTTAATGATAGTTGGGTATCTGGTACCTACGAAAGAGTAAAAACACTGAGTGTCTATAATGGTGATCTGTACGCAGGGCTTGGCAGTACTGTGTCTCGCGGTGAAGTCTGGCGTTATCGGTCTGGTGTGTGGGAAAAAATCGGCGGGAACGGCATAAACAGTGGCTGGTCAAACGCCATTGAAGAGATTAGGTCGTTTAGCGCATATAAGGGTAAATTTTATGTTGGTCTCGGTACAACCGCAGCCGCCGATGCGCAGGTATGGAGTTGGGGGAATAATGCATTCTTAGAGTCAAATACCTCATCTTGGGATAATGATTGGCATCATGTAGCAGCAAGCTACGACGGCTCAACTATGAAACTATATGTTGACGGTAGCGAAGACGGATCACGAACAGTTGCCGTTCAGATCGCCGAAAATGACCGGAGCCTACTCATTGGTGATGCGTACGGCGGGCGTGAATACGGCAAACCAAGCGGTAATTTTGATGGCTTGATAGATGAACTGCGCATCAGCAACGTTGCTCGTACGGCGTTCAATACCGAACCTTTTTCAGATGATGCCGAGACAGTGCAGCCAGTCGCGGCTATACGTAAAGATGGCATATGGCATTGGGATGAATTCAGCCACATTACTTCTGGCGGCGGAACGGTTAAGTATAGATTGTCTGACGATGAAGGCGCCAGCTGGAAATACTGGGACGGTACTACCTGGACAGTTTCTAGTGATCTGGGCATGACCAATACAGCGAGTGAGGTCGATGATAATATAGCAGATTTTCCGGTGACGTTTGGCGGCCTGCTGTGGCAGGGCGTCCTACAAGGCGACGGTAATCAACGTGTGACGCTGAGCAATGTCACCGTGAAATCAACTTCAGATGATACACTACCAGACACCAGCGGCCTGGCTATTACTGCCAAAAAGGCACATGGTGGCGCTACCTTAACAGACAGCGCATGGACGAATGGCTCGTCACCCGAATTTAACTGGTCTGGCGCGAGTGATGGCGACTCCGGCCTTGCCGGGTATTGTCTCTACATCGGTACAGACCAAACAGCCAACCCGACCACCACAAAAGGCATGCTTGGTACGAGCCCGGTACTCACCGGTGATAAGTGTCAGTACATTGTGTCAGCCTCAACGCTTGACCTTTCATCGCCAGGCGCCTTAGCCTCGGCCCTCACGAGCAGCAACGACTTTTATTACCTACGTGTGAGCGCTATCGACAAAGCCGGCAATATATCAACCGACATTAAAACCTTTAGTTTTAAGTTTGATAACACAGCACCGTCAACCCCGGGATTCATCAGCGCTCCGTCTGGCTTCGTCAGCAACAAAGCCGTGACGCTTAGCTGGCCGACTACTGGTGGCGATGCTCCGGCCGATGCTAATTCTGGCTTGGCCGGCCTACAGTACCGCATAGGGCCTTCGGGCACATGGTACGGAGCCGCGCACGCAGGCACGGGTGACCAGACCGATCTACTGACGAATAGCGGCAGCTACACCATGCAAGATCCGCCCGACTTCGCCAATCTTGTTGACGGTATCAACACCGTATACTTCAGAGCATTCGACACTGCCGGAAATATTTCAACTGGTTTTGCAACCGCAGCTATCAAGCTCAACACTAGTGGCGCGCCGAGCGAACCGCTTAGTATCTCGGCCAGCCCAAGCACTAATTCCACCAACTCGTTTAGTTTTAGCTGGAGCCCACCGAACACCTTTGTCGGTGATGTCAATAACTTGACCTATTGCTACACCGTTAATGCGGCTCCGAATGCCGGCAACTGTAGCTACACCGGTGCAGGCAATACCAGTTTACCCTCAGGCGCATATGCCACTCAGCCAGGAATTAACACACTCTACCTAGCGGCTAAAGATGAATCCGGTAGTATTAATTACTCTAATTACGGGACGGCAGAATTTACCGCCAATACGACCGCGCCAGGGCTACCACTCAACGCCGACATTGCCGACGTCTCCATTAAATCTACCAATAAGTGGCGTCTGGCTCTCACTTGGGACGAGCCGACCAGCCAGGGGTCGGGGGTCGCCAAATACGATATTTATAGATCAACCGATGACGACCAATATTCATACGTTGGCACCAGCTCAAGCACGACTTATATTGACGCAGGTCTACAGCAAATTACGTATCACTATAAAGTTAAAGCGTGTGATAATACTAACAACTGCGGCGCCTACAGCAGTAGTGTCAGCTATCTACCGACAGGTCGGTTCACCGACCCAGCCGCTCTCGTCGCCGAACCAGAGGTGTCTGACATTACCACCCGAAAAGCAACGATTCGGTGGAGTACCGACAGGGCAAGCGACTCAAAAATTGCTATCGGTACGACCAGCGGTCAGTACGGCCCATCGGAGGTTTCAAACTCAGACCAAGTCAGTGCACATGAGGTCAATCTCGACAACCTCGCTGCCGGCACGACGTACTACTATGTGGCGAGGTGGACTGACGAAGACGGTAACACCGGTAACAGCCAAGAATTTACCTTCCGAACAGCTCCGCCACCAACGCTTAAGGAAATCACCGCCACGCTCGTTGGCCTAGATGGCGTTACTATTCAATTCATCTCCAAAAACGCTACGAAAGTCGATGTACTATTCGGGCCATCAGAGTCATTTGGCGGTATCAAAACGATCAACACTTCGCTCGAAGAATCCGCCTACACTGTAAACCTCGATGCACTCACCGACGGTACTAAGTACTTCTATAAGATCGTCTCGTATGACAAAGAGGGAAGCAAGTACGATGGTAGCACTCAGTCATTCACGACTCCGCCAAAACCAAGAATTAGCGAGATGAAGTTCCAACCGATACCAGGAAAACCAACCAGCACACAGCAGGTAACTTGGCGCACGAACGTACCATCTACTACAAGGGTGGTATACGGTCTCCTAGGAAGCGGGGGAGAAGAGAAGACTGTGCCTGGCATGACGGCCGAGCACACAATCGAAATCAACGATCTAATTGATGATAGCCAGTACTTCATCGTGGCACAGTCACGCGATGCAAACGGTAATCTAGCGGTATCAGATCGGCAAGTATTTAAGACGGCGGAGGACACCAGGCAACCGACGATCGATAATGTATCGATTCAGACATCCATCGATGGCGCCGGTTCATCGGCAAGAGGACGAGTTGTTATATCTTGGCGTACGGACGAACCGGCGACGAGCCAGGTCGCATATGAGCAGGGGTCCGATAAAACAATCTTCAGTACCAAAACGCCCGAAGACACCGGCCTGTCATTCGAGCACGTCGTCATCGTTACTGATCTTCCTACTTCCCGGGTATACAGTATCAAGCCAATTTCATACGATAAATCACGAAATGAAAGCGACGGATCAGTAGAATCGGCTATCGTTGGTCGGGCTTCGGATGACATTCTAACGATAGTCCTTAATAGTCTCAAGGGTGTATTTGGATTCTAGTATGAAAAGTACAAATGACAGTTTAATTAGGGTTGAGAATGTGTCTCAAGAGTTCGGCACCGAAGATATGGTGGTACGGCCTCTCAACGATGTCAGCTTTTCACTCGCCAAAAACAGCTTTAACATCATCTACGGTCCGTCAGGCAGCGGAAAGTCCACGCTCCTCAACGTCCTTACGGGACTGCAATCGCCTACCAAGGGTAAAGTATATATCGACAACAAGGATGTCTATGCCTTGTCGCGCGATGAGCTCGCCAATTTCCGGGCGAGCAGCCTCGGGTTCATTTACCAGACTAACTACTGGGTAAAAAGTCTAAATGTACTCGACAACGTTGCGATGTCAGCATACTTTTCAGGATTAACGCGAAAAAGCGCCCATAAGCTTGCTTACGAGGCGCTTGAGATGGTCGATATGAAATCTTACGCTCACAAGTATCCGACCATGCTTTCAGGTGGCGAGCAGCAGCGAATCGCAATAGCCAGGGCTCTAGCTACTAACCCGTCATACATTATAGCCGACGAACCGACTGGAAGCCTTGATAGCACCAACGGCGATAAGATCATGAGCCTCCTTGTACGTTGTCAGCGCGACCTTGACCGTACTATTATTCTAGTGACGCACAACCTTGAATATATGCCGCTAGCCGATAAATTGCTTCATATTGAAGACGGCCGAGTCAAGGAAATAAACGAAGGTTCAATCAAACAGACCACGGACGTACTGTTCGCCGACATGCGCTCGCGAATGCATAGACTAGAAAAGGCACAAACAGATGTCAAGTAAAAACGAGTTCAAATTAGTCAAACGCAGAGTGCTCATGTTCATGGCATGGCGCAACCTAACTCATAAAAAAATGAGATCATTCCTAACACTTTTTGGTATCGTGATAGGTATAGGCGGTATCTATTTTTTGATTTCGCTTGGTCTCGGTATCCAGCAACTGGTTACCGATAGAGTTGTAGGAGGCGAATCGGTGAAATCGATCGACGTCACCACTGCAAACGAAAAAAATATCAGCTTAGACTCCGATACCTATACCAAATTAAAGAATTTACCCCATGTTATAGGCATTGGCGGTATGTATTCCTTCGCTGGGTTAGTAAATCTACGAGGTTCTAGTGTCGATGCGGTCGTGTACGGAGCGAACGACAGTTACCTTAAAATGCTCGATCTCAAGCTGCTCAGCGGTAGTCTCATAAAAACCGGATCAGACAACGACATCCTTATTAATCAATCAGTGCTGCGTTCGCTTGATTATAAGAAGCCCGAGGACGCAATTGGTAAAAAAATTACACTTATCATACCGTCTCTAGGGGTAGAAGAAGTACAATTTAAAAAAGAATTCACCATCGTCGGGGTGAGCGCCGATCAAAGCGGCGCAGAGTTGTACGTGGCTTCTGATATTCTTATGGCTGCAGGAGCCGAGAACTTCAACCAGATACGCATTGAGGCAAGTGATGTCGATGGGGCTCGGTCGCTTCGTTCCCAAATTAAAGCCCTGGGCCTAACAACCACTTCCCCAATCGATACGGTAGATCAAATCGACCAAGTCTTCAAATTCTTCAATCTCATACTTGCAAGTTTCGGCGCCATTGGCATGATAGTAGCAATTTTAGGTATGTTTAATACTATTACCATCTCTCTACTTGAGCGAACAAGGGAGATAGGGCTTATGGTCGCTCTCGGAGGGCGGGATACCGACATGCGGATGCTGATAATCTTTGAGGCAACGCTCCTTTCGGTTATAGGTTCGATCCTAGGAATCCTCAGCGCTACTATTTTTGGCCAGCTCATCAATCTTGGGTTGAACCTTTTTGCGCGGTCACGCGGTGTAACCGAAGGTTTTCAGCTTTTCGCCACGACCTGGTGGCTCGTTCTTGGCACAATAGGATTCATGATGCTCGTCGGTTTGGTTGTGGTCTTCATTCCTGCAAGGCAGGCTGCCCGCCTGAACCCAATCGACGCATTAAGAAGAGAATAGTCGGTACCAAACTCCAACTCTTTGGAGCGTATGAAACAGGCTCTTGTCATCATCCGTATTAAACGCGCTTCAGATCGCGCTCAAAATTTTCATTGAAAATTCGTGGTTATATAGCTTTGATACAATCAAAGATGAAGCAGAGCTTTGACTTGAGAAGATGTTACGCATTGTCGCGACCCTCCTCGTCAGGAAAACTAATTAGACCACGATAAGTTTGATGATAGTCCTGAAGCCCTTGCCACGAAATTTGTAAAGTATTAATTTGAAGATGATAGAACCACCGGCCTCTGTTAATCATATCTTCGGATATGATTTTTCTAATTTTACAGCTTTCATCACCCCTGTCGATGAATTCGACTCCATTAGCTCCTTTTGACACGTACCTTTCATTACGTTGAGAACTTTTGCTAGTATTGGTATGCACCGATGATCTATCCTCTGATATAATTTACATAACCATGAAAGACAAAATCGTATTAGTTACAGGATCCACACAGGGAATTGGGCTCGCAACCGCGCATAGACTATATTCCCTCGGCGCTTCCGTCGTTCTAAACTCTCCATCCGATGAAGACACTTTTATACTTGAGCAATTCGAAGATAAGAATCGAGTGCGCTTTTTTGCAGCCGATATTTCAGACGAAGTAGCCTTACTTAATTTAAAAGATTTTATCGTTTCCGAGTTCGGAAAGTTGGATTGCCTTGTCGCCAATGCCGGTGTCCTTCCTACACCTGCAGGAATTGATGATATTAGTGACGAAAACATCAGTCGAACTATCGACGTTAATCTTAAGGGTACCTTCAAATCGCTTAAAATTTTTGGCAGACTCATCCAGGAGACATCGCAAACAGGGTCAATAGTTAACATAACGTCCGTCGACGGAATAATAGGTGAGCCGTACGGTGTAATATACTCGGCTACAAAAGCTGGTATTATTTCTTTCACGAAATCATTCGCTCGAAAGTTTAACGAGCCTCTTGTAAGGGTTAACGCTGTGGCACCTGGTCTTATAGATACGCCGCTCAGTACCAGTACCGGCGAAGACCCAAGCTGGACGACAGACCTCTCTGTGATAAGACGAATCGGCGCTCCCGAAGAAGTTGCAGCCACTATTGTGTTCCTACTAAGCCAAGATGCATCTTTTATAACAGGGCAAGTTCTAGCGGTTGACGGCGGATTTACTCTCAAGTAATCACGATAAGGGCTAGACATTCCTCGTCTCCAAAATAGTGTTTTCATTAACAGAGTAAAAAGTTCTATCTTCATCCATGTACCCCTGCCAAACAGGATAGATCTCATTTTTGAGGTCTTTCTTGTTTATTTCACCTCTGTTATTTTCGTTCTTTTCAGCGGTTTTGTTAAGCACTTTTTGAGATTCCATAATTTGGCGTGTTTCGTCACTTCTTTTTGCTATAGATTCAGCCAAGAATGACAATTTAACAGATACAGAATTGCTTGCGTAAACGATTTCATCAAAGAGTTTGGTTAAAACCGTACGCTTTGCGTCATTACCCATATCAGCGTCTGTGTATTGAGCCTTTGCGTGCTGTGTAAGCTCCATGATCTCTACTTCGTCCCAAAAATCCGCCTTTACATTTGCTGCGTTTTTACGCATGCCATAGCCGCGTTTAAACAGTTCACCGCCCACTGAAATGTAGAAAACGCCGTCGCTGAGAGCGTGTATTTTTTGAGAAAAAGCGAACATGTCTAGCAGTTCTTGAGGTGGGTGGACGAGCTTTTTCTTACAATTAAGCTAGCCAATCAGCGAAGTGTCTGTGAAGCGTGTGTAGGCATCGTTAAAACTCTGGATTTCGTGAGCTAAAAATGCTGAATCGTTTGGTGCCCATACGCCGTCGAGTCGTTCGATCCACCAGTGTGTGCCAAGTGCGTCAATTTCAAATATATCGGTCATTTATTTTAAGAGTGAGCCTGAGAACGAATAGTATCAAGCACTTGGTCGAAAGCGTAGGTAGTCAGACTGGCGCCGCCTATTCGACTGGGACTTAAGCTGGCTAAATCCTGCCCAGGAACAGTGTCTTTGAGTGCGCTTTCAAGCCTGCTGATGTACATTTGCTATTCGTGGTCAGAATAATCGTCGTTCACAAACACGTCTGTGTCCTTGCCGCCGCTTAGTGTGACTTTGACGCTAATGCTATTTGTAGCGCCATGTGGCACGTCGTACGAAGCGCTGGCAGTGTACGTACCATCTTTGTAGCCACTAGTTAACGTGGAGGTGCTCACTGGTGTCGATGAAGTAGAAGGGGTTGAAGACACAGTCGAAGTTGTCGAGGTGGAATCTTGTGGAGTCGAGGCTATTTTGGCTCTGAGATCATCGCTACCGCCAAAATACAAAACGCACCTCCCAGCCCGGCCGCAATCAGCACTGCAGAGGTGCCAACAATAAAGGCCTTTTCTTATGGTTTCATGTTTCTATACTACTGCAACAAGGCTTAAATAATAGTTAATAAACAGCACCTCCTTTTGCATTTTTCATTTTTAAATTAAATACTACTACTGCTGAGGGGGAGTACGATCAGGGTCATTCGACTGAGCGGGCTGCTTGGTACTTACAGTTGAGAGAGGAGAGCTATTTTGGACAGAATTTGCCCGTCGTCTTTTTGCGATCCGCCAAAGAACATAAGCGAGACAAAGTATAATAAGTGTTCCGAGCACAGCTAGCACTACAACTTTAAGGGTAGACACGGGCTTGTCCTTTGCGCTGTTTACAGACACCGACTTGCTATCTGAGGGGGTTTTATGTGCGGGAAGAACTCCACCTTCAGTCGTTACTTTCATCTCGAAAGGCAACGCCGCACCTGTTAGCGCAGCTTTACCCTGTTCGTCCGTAAGGTAAAAGCTCACCTTGTATACGACGCGTGTTGGCTTTGCGAGTAGGGTAGTTTGATACGCTGCGTCCTGGTCTATCTGCAGAGGCGTCATGTCGCCATTAGCCTTAAGGAACTCTTCTCTTGGATATGTCTGAAGACTTTCAAGAGTATCTTGTCGCATAATATCCGCAACAATGCGGGTGTTGTATGTATTTTGAGCGAATGGAGTATCTCTAACGCTAGTTTTGAGGGTAAAATCTACTTTCTGCTTAGCCAGCAGATCAAATGCATAGTATCTTTCTTGCGGAAACAAAATAGTGTCTGTGTAGTTTGTGTCTGCAAGCATCACTGGCGCATCCTCCGGTCGTAGTGTGCCGGCAATCGGAACACCCTTAAGTGTAAAAAGACTTACCTCTCGCTGGGTCAACGCGGATACCGTTGAACCAAGTTTATTTAAGTCGTTTATATCAAAGTATGTTCCACCACTATTTTCTGCAATACAAGATAGTTGTTGCCGAGCAGCATCGTCAACGAGAAGTCCCAGAGTATTTATTTTTACTCTTACACCCCTAGATTGAAGGCTTTTGGCCACCTCGCATGCGTTTGGGGTTTCGCAAGTATCGATGCCATCCGAAAGTAAGATGACTGACTTAGGGCCTTCTCCCGTAAAATCGCCCGCTACTTCTTGTAGGCTTTTACCCATAAGAGTCCAACCTTTCGCCTGGATCGCATCGACGGACGTTTTTATAGCAGCGACATTATTTGCTTTGGGCGCATTTAGCCTTACCGTGTCTTGGCAACCGGCAGCTTGATCGGTGTCTGGAACCTCACTACCGTACACACGCAGACCTACTTGCGTGTCGGCAGGAAGACTATCTAAGGTCGACTTAAGGGCAGTCTTCGCTCGATCTATACGCATAGTAGAACCCTCATCCTTCGCGAGCATCGAAGAAGACGCATCGAGTATGAACATAAGCTGCCCATTGTTTGCAGCCTGTACGGTGTTCGCATGTATAGCCATAGCGGCGATTACACCTAACACTGCTATAGCGGTTATAATTCTTTTTTGCATTATCCTTTTCCCTTCATATACTGACATTATACCATGTAAAAATACCCTATCTGCAGATATGGTGGACTCGAATCTCTTTGTTCTACATCTTCGAAGTTTTTTGTATTACATAGGAGATTCGGTATAATACCACCTTGGTATTTTCTGAAAAGACTTGGGGGAGCATAACTGGGCGAAGAGCGGTCTCCTGAAACCGTAGACTGCAGGTGAGAAATGCCACTGGCATTTTGCAAGGGAGTCAACTCTTGCAAACTTATTTGCAAAATGTTGCGACAGGGTCGCCAAAGGTGACCGAGTCCTGTCAGATTCGAACCTGATCATTTATAATATAGTTTGTCGAAGGGGTGTAGCTCAATTGGTAGAGTAGCGGTCTCCAAAACCGGGTGTCGTAGGTTTGAGTCCTGCTACCCCTGCCACGAGATTATAAGAAGTCTACCTCCGTTGAGCGTAGACTTTTTTGCTACGAAAAAGTTTGGTTGTCCTACTACCCCTAAAATGACCCTGTCTGATAAGCTATATTTATGGCTGAAAATGACCAAAACATGCCCGAACCCGCATTGAAATATATGCGCACACCCGAGGAGTCGCGAGACGTACTTTTGTCTTGGCTACGAGAAGACATGGTGTTTTTTGCTGCTGGCGCGTGTCATATTTTGGCACATATGTTCCTTTTGCATAACCCAAACGAGGATTTTGATCTGATTTATACTAAACCTGTCATAAACAACCTGGCAACCATATGTACGTGAGCGGCGGGACATGGGCGTTCGATTTCAACAGGTGGTCGCTCGAAAAAGACCTGCTAAAAATTAATGAAACGTTTGCAAAAGATAGATATCCAAACTGGAACTATGAGTGCATCGTTATAGAGAAGGTTTGCCGGAGTATCTGAAGAATTCTCATCATCTGCGAGCGCCAGAATATTTCCTAGATCTTCCATGGTAACGATCATATGATTATATTCATAAGCTTCCCTCGGCTGCACCAGAATTAGGTGACGCATGATCGTTTCTGGAAATACTATTATGCAATAAATAGGTTTGGTATTTGTCCGATAGCTCTTGCCAATATAAATGACATACTATCAGATGTATCTCATTTATATTTTGTATGTCAAATGCAAAGAGCAGTATAATAGATGTAATGTAATAGGAGAACCTTACATGAATGAACGTTGTGACATATGTGGCATCAGACCAGTCACTCATCGAGTGCAAGTCACGCAAAATGGCCAGATGGCCGAACTAAATGTCTGTGACATTGACTACCAGAGGCTACGGCAACAAGCTGGCTCAAGTTCTCCATTCGAGTCATTATTTTCTGGCAGTAACCCCTTCAATTCTTTTGAGCAAGCCTTTGCCCGCCCCGAGCGACAACAGGCCGCAGGCCTTGAAGCACTCTTGTCAGACACTGCCAAGGATATTATCCAAGAAGCCGGTAGTGTGGCGCACAAGTTTGGCCGGAGCGAAGTAGATACTGAGCACTTGCTTTATGCCCTCGCTGACAACGACATCGTTGCTGAAATCCTCAAGCAATACAAGCTGAAACCGAGTGATATTAAGGGTTATATTGATGCTAATGCGCCAAAAGGTAAGCAGACTACTACTGAAGATGAGATGGGTGTCAGTCCGCGTGTTAAAAGCGTACTGCAAAGCGCTTACCAAATTTCGCGCGAACTCGGCCACAGCTACATCGGTCCAGAGCATCTTTTGATTTCGCTTGCCGCCGAGCCTGACGGCATGGCACACGAGGTGCTCGAAAAGTACGGCTTGAGTCCTGAAAGTCTCCGCGCCAAAACAACCAAAGTGGTTGGGCAAGGAGCTGAGGGTGGTAAGGTCGAAACTCAGACGAACACACCACAGCTCGATAAATACTCACGCGACCTGACGCAGCTTGCCAAGGCTGGTAAACTTGACCCAGTAATTGGCCGAAACGATGAAATTCAAACGACTATCGAAATTTTAAGTCGCCGCACCAAAAACAACCCAGTACTGATTGGTGAGCCAGGCGTCGGTAAAACTGCTATCGTCGAAGGCCTGGCGCAGCGAATTGAAGCAAAAGAAGTACCTGAGGTGCTTGAGGGTAAACGCGTCGTTGAGCTTTCACTTATGAGTGTGATTGCTGGAGCCAAATATAAGGGTGAGTTTGAGGAGCGTATTAAGGCTGTCATCGATGAGATCGTCGAGCACAAAGACGAGTTAATTGTGTTTGTGGACGAATTGCACACTATAGTCGGTGCGGGCGGTGGCGGCTCTGAGGGTGGCATGGATGTAGGCAACATCATGAAGCCAGCACTCGCCCGTGGCGAACTGCATCTTATCGGAGCAACAACCTTGAATGAATATCAAAATTATATCGAGAAGGATAGTGCTCTCGAGCGACGGTTCCAGCCCGTTATGGTGCCAGAGCCGACGATTGAGCAGGCGATTGAGATCATTCGCGGCCTCCGCGACAGTTATGAAGCCCATCACAAAGTTAAGATTGATGATTCAGCCGTCACTGCCGCCGTTCATTTGAGTGATCGTTATATTACATCTCGGTTCTTACCTGATAAAGCCATTGACTTGCTTGACCAAGCGGCAGCTCGCGTCCGCATTGCCAGCGATACACGCTCAGCCGAAATTGCTAAATACGAAGATGATATTGCCCGTCTTTCGCGCGAAGAAGAGTCAGCTCGCAATCACAAGAAAACCGATGAAGCCAAGAAACTGAAAAAAGAAATTGAGACTCTGACAAAGCAAAAAGATGAGTTAATGGAAGCTTGGAAGCGCGAGAAAGGTGTTTCGACAGCCGTAGTCACCAGTAGCGACATCGCCCAGATTGTTAGCAAACTCACCGGCGTGCCGGTCACTGAGCTCACCGAAGAAGAGAAGCTAAAGCTTCTGGCACTTGAAGATAAGCTTCACCAACGGGTTGTTGGTCAAAACGAAGCCGTTCAGGCAGTGAGCGATGCGGTTCGTTTGTCGCGTGCTGGACTGACGCAGGGTTCTCGTCCAATCGCAAACTTCCTCTTCCTTGGCCCAACCGGTGTTGGTAAAACAGAGCTTGCTAAAGCCTTGGCTTGGTCAGTCTTTGGCGATGAAGATGCAATGATTCGTATCGATATGAGCGAATATATGGAGCGCCATGCTGTTAGTCGTCTTGTTGGTGCGCCTCCAGGGTACGTCGGCTATGATGAGGGTGGCCAGCTCACTGAAGCAGTGCGCCGCCGCCCATACAGCGTTGTTTTGCTTGATGAAATAGAGAAAGCTCACCCAGATGTTTATAACATTCTGTTGCAAGTTTTTGACGATGGTCGGTTAACCGACGGTAAGGGTCGTGTAGTGGATTTTACGAACACGATTATTATTGCTACCAGCAACCTTGGTAGTGCCCTAATTATCGAAAACGATAAAGCCACAAGCAAAGATAAGAAAGATAAAAAGGCGCTGAAAGCCGAGCTCATGGAAGTGCTGCGCGGCCATTTCCGTCCGGAGTTTATAAACCGCATCGACGATATTATCGTCTTTGACAGTCTGAATGAAGACGAGATTAAAAACATCGTCCGTTTGCAGCTCGAAAAAGTCACCCAGCTACTTGCCGAAAAAGGTGTATCTATTACGTTTAGTGACGCACTAGTAGATGATCTTGCGAAGCGTGGGTACCAACCAGAATTTGGCGCCCGCGAACTACGCCGTCTCATCAAAACCGACATCGAAAACTTGTTAGCTCGTAAATTGCTTGCGGGAGAGCTCAAAGAAGGTGCTCGTGTCACCGTTAATTACTCAGCCAACGATGGAGTAACTATCGATCAGGTAAAGTCACGCAAATAGTACTCTAAGAGGATCATATTACCACAAACCCCCTGAAGACTATTTAGCTCGCGGTACGTTTGATAATCATCCTTCAGCCCCTGCCAATAAAAAACTTCACTCAGTGAATTATTATACCGTTGAAGAATCGAATGCGCGTTAGCCATGAAACTACTTTATACTCACATTTTGATATAACATGTATAGATAACAAATATGAAGGAGGCGCATGGAACTAAGTATCAATTGGCTCGCGGTCATCACTGCAACTGTTGCCAGCATGATCGTAGCAGGCGTGTGGTATCAGGATTGGGCACTCGGCTTGCCATGGAAAAAGATAACTAACATTGACGCGAAAAAAGCTGACAAGGCTGGTAATACGCCGATGATGGTCGTGTTGATCGTCAACTTCTTTACCGCAGCCGTACTCGCAGTTGTAATTTCTATTATTGCATCGTACTTCAATACCTCATTTCTATGGTTAGCTCTCGGCACTGGCGTCGGTATTTGGCTAGCGTTTTCGGCGACAACGCTTCTTACGCATAACATGTTTGAGCAAAAGTCGTTCAAGCTGACCCTGATCAATAATGGTTACCAACTAGTCATGTTTGTTGTTATGGCATTTGTTATAGGATTGATGCAATAGCACAATGGCATATAGCGAAGATTTAGCAGAGCGCGTCCGCGAAGAGCTAGCAGCGGCCGGTATTGCAGACATCGATGAGATCAAGATGTACGGTGGCCTTGCCTTTATGGTGCGTGACAAGATGTGCGCGTGTATTGGTGGTGACGACGGCGAGATCGTCATGATGCGCGTCGGAAAAGAAAGGTATGATGAGCTACTACAAAAAAGTGGAGCGCTACCGTCGATCATGAAAGATAAGCCGATCAAAGGCTATATCGACTTAGGCGTAGAGGGCCAAAAAGATTTGTCTTTTTGGGTGGAGACGGCATTGAAGTTTAACGAAGAGCTAGTTAATTCAAACTAGCCTTTTTAGACCACAATATGTTTGATAATCATCCATTTTTTGCCTGGATAAAATCAAAGTCCCAGCATGAACGCTTGGCGATGGCAGTCTCAAAACGCGAACGGCTACGACCCCGCTGACTAGCAACAACCCAAGCAATGACCCACTTTATGATCCCAAGTTGAACGTTTAGTTTATCTATATCCACGCAAATATGTAATCCTGCAAAATGCATCCGTAGCAAAATATTCAACAGCATACTATCCCTGTCAGCAGTGCAATAATAACAACACTATAGACAAGTCATTGAATACATTATTTAATCATAAGAACAATCTGGAAACATCGCTCCTAACCAACTCATCGTATACATTTTGTAATCATAAGCACTATGGATTATCCGCTATGTAATATGCCGATGCTAGCACAAACACCAGCCCGCTAGAACTGCCTATGCCGCACAAGATATCCATGACAACACCACAACTGATGATCAGTAGTCCGACGTCCTAGGCTTGTTAACTAGACCATGTGCACTGCGCCTGCCGTGATACATCAGCCGCCCTACAAGGCCATGTGACGACCCGCAGCCGGCTCGCGATAAATCACCAACTCACACAGCAGCCATCGCAAATAGCGTTTCAGAGAATGCACTAGGAAATAACTAAGCACTATAACAAAACCCCACAGTTAGCGGGGTGTCAGGGCCAAACACAGCATTGATCAACTCAAGGTAACGTTATTCAAATATCACGCCAGCAGCATACGGCGCCCATACCGCCTGCTGCTCTATACTCAAACTTTTAGCCGCATCTACAGCTTGCTGTAGCGCAGTTTTAGTAAATGTAACGTTCTGGCCTACTTCAACCGCTGGAAGCCCTGCAGCAACGCCTAGCGTCGTCTCAGCGGCAATTCGTTGCGCGCCAGTCAGGGTAACCTTGTTGTCCTTCATGTGCTTAGTAACAGCACTACGTGCAAGTAGTATGTAGCTATCGCCGGCTTTCGCCTGAACAGAATAGTCATTGGCTGTACCTTTGTTTGCATCGGCAGTTGGCGTAGTCGTCTGTTTTTGCTCAGTCACGCTCGTAGCGGCCACTGCACCAGCAGCCTGAAGCGCCCGAGCCACTGCATCTTTGGTGATGCTAACCGTCTGACCGATATCGAGCAGGGGAGCGCTAGCGGCATTCACTAACTCCACTTCAGCCTGTAGTTGTTGCGCAGCCGTCACCTCAATCTTCTTGGCTTTGGCATATTGCGCTATGGCATCACGTGCTAGTGCTGTGTATGAGTCGCCGCTCTTAGCGGTATATGCATAGCTATCTTGCGGTGTCACCTTGGCTTCTGGTTGTTCTCCCTTGGCAGCGAGTTGTGTATTTGAGTCATCTTTTTTGGCAGTGTCTTTTTGTTCAACCGTGTCGGCTTTGTCGGCCGTTTCGGTCTTTTGGGGTTCGGTCTTGGTGGTATTTCCATCGAGCTCTCGCTGGGCATCGGACATCCAACCCGACTGACGAATCATCGCAACAACCGACACAACAACTAACACTACTGCACACAGTAGCGCAAACTGTTTCTGGCTGAACCCTATTTTTCTCATTTACCTCAATATCCCCATATCTCTTAGTAAGCCTATAGTAGCAAACAAACTTCCTTCCTAGCAAGTAGCAATGCAATCAATTTGCAATAAATGCCATAGCGCTTATGCTTGTGTGGTATCTAGGGACAACCTATAAAGGCTTTACAAAACCTTGCAATTGTGATAGAATGGTATTCATATAGTTCATAAGGCCCCAGGTGAGGACAATACATGGAAGAAATTAATTTATACGACTTAATGCGCTTTTATGCGCGAAAATGGCTAACCATAGCAACTGTTATCATGATCGGTGCTATTCTTGGCGTCATCTACACGTTCTTTGTCCAGCAGCCACTATACAAAAGCACTGCTACGCTACTACTAATCGGTACAGGCCGCACGTCCAACCAAGAATCAGTTGTCCTCAACAACTACGTCCAGCTCTTTGAGTCTCGTCGTATCCTCGAGCCAGTCATCGCCGAACAGAAATACGACGCCACCTATGACAAACTAGCCGCCAACACTACTGCCGAAAACGTTAAAAACACAGACATTATCAACGTCTCCATCACGACATCGAACCCTAAAACCAGTAAGGCTTTGCTTGAGGCAGCGATCGAGAAATTCCGTAATGAAGGCAAGACTCTCTACGGTGATGGCGCTATCAAGATCAACGTCGTCGATGCCGCCGATGCGCCAGTCGCGCCAACTAACGTTAAACCAATCCAGCAAGTAGGCCTCGCCACCGTGGCAGCCTTTGCTCTGGCTATTGTCGCATTATTCTTCATATACGATTACACCACCGCACAAAAAACGCAGACAAAAGCCGCGTCTGATGTTATAGTAGAAGCTAAAGTTAAAGCTAAAGCTAAAACTAAATCCAAGAAGATAAAATAGGGCAAACAAACCTATGTATTTCTGCTTTATAGATAAGACCGATGACATTACATGCACATTACATATTTTAATAACTAGATCAATTCGCAGCTTGTTGTACGGTGAGCTGAATTTTTCGAAAACGAACTAATTATGCAACATTTAGAAAAACTAATCATACAGGCAAGATACAGCAAAAGGCGAAGTGAAATTTTACTCGGCGGAGATATTCTTATTGTTGTCGTGTCGTTACTGATATCAGGCGTTCTCAATCTGGTGACTCATGAGCTATCGACATCTTACATGCACTCATACTCTTTTCTGTTATTTATAATCGGTATGATTTTTGTTTATGGCAGTATTTTTCTGGGTAGCAACATACACCGCAGCTTATGGACATATATTGGTGCAAAAGAGGTTATATCAATCGCTAAGGCAGTACTTGTTGCTTCAGTAATACAATCAGCACTGCTTTTACTACTATCCGTACCGGGCATCCCAATAATCCCTTACACTATCGCCTCTGCATGTCTCATCATCCTTGGAATGAGCGGAATGCGCATAGCGTATCGTACGTATCGTGAAAGTGTACAGTTAAAATCGGATCCCACTCCCCGTCAACGGGCATTAATTATCGGGGCCAATGAATCCGGATACATTCTACTTAAAGAGCTGCAGCGGAATATTCGACTTCATACTAATGTGATTGGATTCATCGACAGCAACAGAGTTGGGCACATTATTAACGGGCTCCCCGTACTTGGTGGCGTTGAGACAGTCTTTGAAACCATAAAACAATATGACATTAGCCTTGTTTACGTAACGGTACATAGCCTCTCTAGCAATAGGTTGAAAAAACTAATTAAGGAATTATCTGAAGAAAACGTCCAGATAAAAGTCATGAAGTTCAATGAGGAATCAAATAAACGTTACGGCACAAATAACATTGCAGACGTCTCGCTGGAAGACTTACTAGGCAGGGGCCAGGTGAAGCTAGACCAAAATGAGGTCGCTTCATATCTCGAAACTAAGGCAGTGCTTGTTACGGGCGCAGGAGGATCGATTGGCGGCCAAATCGTACGAGAAGTCATGCGATTCCACCCCAAGATTATCTATATGCTTGATGTAAATGAAAACGGCCTCTACCTACTAGATCGAGAGCTGGCTTTTATAAAACAAAACAATACCGGTTACGAAGAAACAGAGATTGTGCCTCTCGTCGTAAATATCCGTGAACGAGAAACACTATACGAAGTATTTAAACTGCACGATATCGATGTCGTATTTCATGCTGCAGCGCATAAACATGTACCGTTAATGGAAGCTAGGCCGCAAGAGGCAATCAAAAATAATATCTTTGGGACTAACAACGTAATGGAATGCGCTTTGGCCCACAAAGTCGAACGCTTTATAATGATCTCTACCGATAAAGCAGTTAACCCGACAAACATCATGGGTGCGAGCAAACGAATGACAGAGATCCTCATGCAATCCAAAGCTACAAAAACCAGCACAAAGATGGCTGCTGTTCGTTTCGGCAATGTACTCGGATCGAACGGGTCGGTTGTGCCGATTTTTACCGAGCAAATTAAAAAAGGTGGTCCAGTGACAATTACTAGTCGTGAGATTACTCGTTATTTCATGACCATACCAGAGGCTACTCAGCTAGTTCTTCAAGCCGGATATTATGCCGACGAAGGAGATATATTTGTGCTTGATATGGGTAAGCCGATTAAGATAATTGACCTTGCAGAAAATCTAATTAAGTTATCGGGCTACGAACCGTACACAGAGATTGATATTGTCGAAACTGGGTTGAGACCAGGTGAGAAAATGTACGAAGAACTTTTCCTTGACGGAGAAGAGCACGTTAGAACGAAAAACGATCTAATATTCAGAAGCCAGAACCAACCACCGACTAGAGAACAAGTTGATAAGTCTCTAGACAGGCTAAGCAATGCGATTACAAACAACGCCAGCGCAAAAGCATTGAAAGAAGAGATATTTCTTGCGATTGGCCAACAAACTAAGCTGGAGGTTGTAAATGAATAACAACAATACATCAAGAATATATCTTGCTCGCCCTGACATACGAGGACAAGAACGAGTCTATGCTACAAACGCATTAGAAAGTGGATGGGTTACGACCCTTGGTCCATATGTCGAGAAGCTTGAAAAAATGTTGGCGGATTATGTCGGGGTAGAGTCAACTTGCGCGACCACCAGTGGCACGAGTGCTATCCATCTAGCATTGAAACTTGCCGGCGTTAAACAGGGCGACATCGTCTTTTGTCAAAGCCTTACATTTTGTGCCAGCGCTAATCCAATTATGTATGAAAAAGCTAAGCCTGTCTTCATTGATAGCGAACCAGGTAGCTATAATATGAGCCCCAGGGCTCTTAAGAAAGCGCTTGAGCTATACAGCCCCAAGGCTGTTATTATAGTAGACCTTTATGGTCAGTCAGCTGATATGGACCAACTTCTCGAGTTGTGTGCGGGACACAATATTACCGTAATCGAGGATGCGGCCGAAGCTCTCGGAAGTACCTACAAGGGAAAACGCTGTGGATCATTCGGTGCATACGGAATTGTGTCATTCAACGGAAATAAGATTATCACCTGTTCTGGCGGTGGAATGCTACTGTCTAATAACAAAGAACGCGTAAACAAAGCTAGGTTTTGGGCGACACAATCACGTGAACCAGTGCTACACTATGAACACAAAGAAGTCGGTTATAATTACCGATTATCAAACGTATCTGCTGCTATCGGTTGTGCGCAGTTTGAAAAGCTAGAAGAACGTATTGCATCTAAGAAGCATATATACGACCGTTATGAAGCAGCGTTCGCCGGTCTTCCACATTTGAAAATGCTGCCAGTAATGGACGATCGTACGTCAAATTATTGGCTAAGTTGCGTGAAACTATCGCCCGAGTCAAAAGTTCAGCCGAACGATATCATTGAAGCACTAGAAAAGAATAATATTGAGGCTCGGCCTATCTGGAAGCCGATGCATCTACAGCCACTTTTTGAAGATTTTCCGTTCGTATCACACTATAGTACAGAGCGAGCTAGTGTGTCGCAGGAGATTTTTGACACAGGGCTATGTCTTCCAAGCGACACTAACATGAGCGATGAAGATCAAGACAGGATTATTTCAATCATCAAGGAGTTATTTTAGCCATGAACTGGTATTTAACCTGGGGGAAACGATCTGCGGACTTTGTCTTTGCCTTGATTATTTCAATATTACTTAGCCCAGTTATAATTATCGTTGCTATACTTGTGTTAATCAAACTCGGTAGACCTATCCTGTTTACACAACAACGACCAGGTATCAACGGCCATATTTTTACTTTGTTCAAATTCCGGAGTATGAACTCTCAATTGAGTAAGGACGGGGAGCCTCTGCCAGATGCGGATCGCTTAAGTAATTTTGGCAAACTACTCAGGCGCAGTAGCTTAGATGAGCTCCCTGGGCTATGGAACATACTGCGTGGTGACATGAGCTTCGTAGGCCCGCGCCCACTTAGAGTGGAGTATTCACCTCTATACTCTCCTGAACAAAGCAAAAGACACAACGTCCTTCCAGGCTTAACAGGCCTGGCTCAAGTTTCTGGGCGAAATGCACTCGATTGGCCAACCAGACTACGCTATGACGTAGAATACGTTGAAAACATAAGTATAGGCAAAGATATATGGATTATGTGGAAGACTGTAGGAACTGTTCTTAATCGCACAGGTATAACAAGTGAAACACACGCGACAATGGAACCATTCAAAGGTGAGCAATAGCATGAAGAAAACTAACGAAAAGAGAATACTTTTTACCAGCGTCGGCAGACGCGTAGAGTTAGTCCAAGCATTTAAAGAAGCTGCAAGGTCACTTTCTATCCCTTTGAGAATATATGGGACAGACCTCACTACAACCGCCCCCGCCCTATCAATTTGCGATGAATCGATTCAGACCTGTAGGATTAATGATCCTAATTACATCCCATCTCTTCTCGAACTATGCGCCCAGAATAGCATTGACTTACTTATTCCGACTATCGATACAGACTTACTCTTGCTTGCTCAAAATGCAAAAAATTTTGAAAATATCGGTACAAAAGTTCTAATTTCAAGTGAACGAGTAATAAATATTGCTAATGACAAAAGGAACACATATACATTCTTTAAAGATGCCAATGTGAATACTCCAGAAACGATCGACGATTATACTAAGTATGCCCTAGGCTTTCCTTGCTTTATCAAACCATTAGATGGCAGTGGCAGCAAAGATGCATTTTCTGTCAAAAACGCCCAAGAGCTTAAAGAGCACTCTAAGCGGATAGATAACTACATCGTACAAAATCTGATCATTGGTGATGAATTCACCGTCGACATACTTTGCGACTTTAACGGGAAACCCATATACATTACACCGAGAAAGCGTACTCAAGTACGTGCAGGCGAGGTTATAGTAACAGAAATTGTTGACGACCCTGTCGTCGTAGAAGAATGTGTGTCAATACTTGCAAAATTAAAAGCAATCGGTCCAATTACAATTCAGTACATCAAAGAAGAAAAATCTGGCAGTAATTATTATATAGAGATCAATCCACGCTTCGGTGGAGGTTCTCCGCTTTCCATGAAATCGGGAGCGCGATCAGCTGAGACAATATTACGTATTCTAAATGACGAGACGATTGAGCCTAGAATCAACCAGCAGCAAGGATCGGCTGGCGATATATATAGTCGATTTGACCAAAGCGTATTAGCTAACCCCAAAATTCAAATTGGTCATTCTTATGATGAGATACATGAATTACTATCTGCTTATGACACGGTAATTTTCGATCTAGACGACACTATATACGATGAAATCGACTATATAACTAGCGGCTTCGAAGCTGTTGCGAAGCTAGTCCCATCAGTACCTGATGCCTATGAACAGCTAATTGGTTACTTTAGAGCAGGCAAACCGGCAATTGATGAGCTTCTAAGGACTGCAGGAATCACAGACAATGGTATGAAAGAAAGCTGTCTGAATACTTACCGAAATCACACTCCTACGCTTACCTTAAAACATAACGTAAAAAACCTGTTAATGAATTTGCGCCAGGAAGGTAAAAAACTTGGAGTAATTACTGACGGCCGTCCGGAAGGACAGCATGCAAAAATCAAATCGCTCAACCTCATAGAGTATGTCGATGAAATAATAATCACCGATGAATTAGCAGGTTCTTCCGGTAACGTTTTGGATTTCAGAAAACCAAATGATATCGCATTTTCCCTCATGCGCATGAGGCTTGGATCAACATTGGATAATATGGTATATGTTGGAGACAACCCCGCAAAAGACTTTCAACCATCACGCAGCTTAGGCTTTGATGCAGTACACTTCATCAACCCCAATGGGGTGTACTACAAAAGCAAATTGGCGACAGATAAACGGCGCTTACTCGAAGAGACTATCACTCCATCCGAGAATCTTTCAGATAAAGAAAAAAGTGAAAAGTGAAAATGGCCAACAAACGCAAAAAAGTGCTATTTACTGCAACCGTTGACTCACATATATTGTCATTTCACCTGCCATTTTTAAAAATGCTCCAAGAAAACGGCTATGAAATACATGTCGCGACAAATGGCGTAGTCAATATTCCGTACTGCGACGTAAGGCATACTGTTTCGTTTGAGCGCAGTCCGCTCAAGCCAAATAATTTGCGGGCTATAAAGCAGTTAAAAACAATTATCGACGATCAAAAGTTTGACATTATCCATACACACACACCGATGGGTGGTGTCGTGACGCGTCTAGCGGCCATGGGAGCACGAAAAAAAGGCACACGAGTCATATACACAGCACACGGCTTTCATTTCTTCAGCGGTGCTCCGGTGATTAATTGGCTTATATATTACCCCATAGAACGCTATTTGGCTCGCCATACCGACACACTTATAACTATCAATAAAGAAGATTATGCACGCGCAAAGGCACAGTTCAGGACCAGCGTAAAGTATATTCCCGGTGTTGGAATTAACGGCAAAAAGTTTAGTGTAAGCTTGAGCGATGCCGAAAAGTCAAAATTACGAAAAGCTCTCGGCCTCAAAGACACCGATTTCGTTCTGCTCTACCCCGCAGAACTAAACAAAAACAAAAACCAAGTAACTCTGATCAATGCAATGGAACACCTAGCAACCAACCATCCAGACATTCATCTATTGCTGCCCGGCAAAGATAGCATGAATGGGTTCCATGGCAATCTCATAAATGAAAAAAATCTTGGCAGCAACATACATCTACTAGGCTTAAGAAACGATATACCGCAGTTATTACAAATTGCAGATGTATCTATATCCGCAAGCCATCGCGAGGGTCTCCCCGTAAACATCATGGAAGCAATGTATGCTGGACTACCTATAATTGTTTCGAATAGCCGCGGAAACCGTGACCTGGTCGTCGATGGTCAGAACGGCTACGTTGTTCCCGCCGATGATCACGACAGCTATATTGCGAGGATTGAAGAATTATACAGTAACAAGTCAAAGCGCCAATCCTTGGGCAAGGCAAGTAAAAAAATGGTCGAGCCATATTTAATGCCAAAAATCATGGACCAGATGATTGAAATATATAAGAAGGTCTTAGCATGAGTAACGAGCTGAGTCTGCTATTCTATGTTTCGACTTTCTTACTTTCGGTAGCTGCATTTTGGTATATAAATCAGTCTAAGAGCAGGCGAATATTTGTATTTTCTTCTATACTTCCTCTTGCACTAATGTCTGCTCTTAGATTTGAAGTAGGCACTGATTTTACTGCATACGCAGATGGATATAGAATCTTGTCTAATCTTAGCCTGACAGAGTATATATCGACTTATAGTGATATATATGAAGTAGGTACTTATATCGTCGCACAAATTTCCAGCTTGTTGCCATTTTCTACTAACGTTTTTTTTGGTATATTTAGTTTTTTTACTCTTTTTGTAGCGGCTCTTGCATTAAAAAAATATAATGTTTTTTACCCGTGGTTGACTATGCTCCTTTATGTTTTTATTATGTTCCCGACTTCTTTTAATGGGGTACGCCAGATGTTAGCTGTGTCGTTATTTGTCTATGCAACTACGTTTATTTTTAGCAAGCAGTTATGGAGATTTGTCTTTTTAATTCTGATTGCTGGAGCTTTTCACAAGACTGCATTGTTGCTTATTCCAGTCTATGCAATAGGTAGGATTTTCTATAAACATAAAAAAATCAGTATTCGTAGTGTAGTCTCTATAGTTTTTATAGCATGTTCGGTAATCGTATTATCTATTTTTATAGTACCTAAACTTACTAGTGTATCGTTATTTGAGAAATATGATACTTATCAGGTTGCAAGAGAAGCTTCGAGTGGATTGATCTTACTCCTTAAGTCAGCCGTGTTGGCTGTGGTGTTGTTATTCTATAGGTACATCTTCAAGTATCCCTATGCGGCCTTCTGTGTCGTTATGTCTATCATAGAAATAACTATATTGTATATCTATCGCAACTCTGTAGATTTAGCCAGGTTTGCTTTGTATTTCGCTCCTTTCTCGTTACTTCTCATATCTCTCGTACCTAGATCTTTTGGGCCTGGGGGCAGAGTTTTATCGTCCTTGCTAATAGCGATATATGCTATGGTTCTGTTTTTCATATCGTTTTATGTACTTGGTGGTTCAGGGATATTTCCGTATCAATATGAACTAAGTGTTGCTGGAGTAATAAAATGAAAAAAAAATCACCCGAGGTCTCTGTCGTTATGTCTGAGTTTAATACACCAAAGGAGTACCTTTTTGAATCAATAAATAGTGTTTTGGTTCAAACTTATAAAAACTTTGAGTTCATCATAATAGATGATAGCCATGACCAAAAATTAAAAGAATTGATTGAACAAAAATATGACGACTCACGAATAAAGATAATAGAAAACGGTTACAATAAGGGTTTTGTGTACTCACTAAACAGCGGCATAAAACAGGCCATGGGTAAGTATATTATGCGAATGGATACTGATGACTTAATTCCGTCAGACAGATTTGAAAAACTTGTGAACTTCATAGAAGTAAACCCTCAATATTCAGTCGTTTCAAGTATGGCAGTTGAGTTTTCTGGAAAAATGAAGTTCGGTATCAACGGTACTCCTGGTGAGAAAAGCAGAAAAGATGTTATGAGGGGCGACACTCCAATTCACGCAGCCTCTATCATGCTTAAGAACGACCTGGAGGATATAGGTTTGTATAGAAATGATTTTCTTAGAGCCGAGGATCTGGCATTATGGTGCGAGTTACTGCTGGCAAATAAGAAACTTTTTGTAATTGATGACACTCTATATGAATACAGAGTTAATCCGGGTGACTATAAAAAACGAACCTTTAAAAACAGGAAAGGAGAAATCAGTGCCAGGCTCTATTTTTACCCCAAACTAGGTGCTGGACCTATTGAATATTTGAGGATAATTAAAAGCATACTAGCTGGGTTGGCTCCAATGTTTCTTATTAGAATTTACAGAAGTAAAATTGCTTTAGCAAGAGTCAAAGGGCAAGATAATGGATAAGTCTCAACTCGCATCTGTCGATATCGTAATCCCTGTATACAACGCTTCGCAAAGCATAAGGTATTGCATCGATGCCGTGCTAACACAATCGCACAAGAATTTTCGAATGATCTTGATAGATGACGGTTCGACAGACGGATCCTTTGATATTTGTGAAGAATATGCAAAAAGATACCCAAATATCAAATTAGTACACCAAAATAACTCAGGGGTATCAGCCGCGAGGAACCAGGGACTAAACTTGGTTAAAGCTGATTTTTTTACTTTTATAGATAGTGATGATCTGATATACAGTAGCTGTGTGTCAGATCTTGTAGATGCGGCACTTGAACATGATAGCGACTTAGTAACGGCTAATATCTTTAGGACAAAGAATATCCATGATAGAGTGCCCGGCAATGATGTGAATCTGGCTTATGATATAGCTGCTAGCACGGCAATAGAAGAGCTGCTATACGGTCGGCGCATCAAGAATCATCCAGTAGCAAGGCTGTACAGATCTGATAAACTTTCGAGCGTAAGATTTGATGAGACTATATCTATAGGAGAAGACATGGACTACACTTTTCGATGTCTTCGCAAGGTTAATAAAGTAACGTTAGTCGATAAAGTCTTGTATAACTACATAAATAAGGAGGGTAGTGCCATGAATAGCAATTTTACGGCTACGAGAGCAGACTCTTTTCGAGCAGCTCGAAAGATTTATGAAGCCACAGGGGGGGGAGATGCATCGATATCTAAGCTGTTTGACGAAGCATTTGCAATAGCTACTTTAGCAAGGCCTCATCGCAATAGCTTCGAAAAAATATATATAGAATGTAGCCGAGTCAGCAAGAAATTGGCGTTTCAAGTGTTTTGCAATTCTAAGGTTAGATTACGCCAAAGGGTTTATGCATTTTTAGTAATTCTTAATGTAGACTTAGCTTTATTAATTGCAGGTGTGAAGCGAAGGTTTAGAGGTTAGGGTCGAATCATGAAAAGGGCAATCCTACACTTTTATTCTGCAAATAATTTAGGTGATGATCTTTTTGTGGGGATTATCACTTGTAGGTATGATGCAATTTTTACATTAATTACATACCAGCATAACGACTATT
This sequence comes from Patescibacteria group bacterium, assembly GCA_020160975.1. Taxonomy (GTDB): domain Bacteria; phylum Patescibacteriota; class Saccharimonadia; order Saccharimonadales; family Saccharimonadaceae; genus Saccharimonas. Next base: position 93,129 of record JAIUPJ010000001.1, read on the forward strand.
TTTCTAAAATATCTAATACAAGGTTAACATCGGGTAACTTTAACAAGTTCTTATCTAGAACGTTAAAATTTATAACCGGCCGGAATAATCCTCTACTCAGATACCATGCAAAAACCAACGATTTGATGATATACGCAGGAGGATCAATATTTATAGAGGGAAATAATGCGGGACACTGGGTGAAAGAAGCAGATTTTTACAATAGTCTAAGGATCCCTTACTATTTGCTTGGATCAAATATTGGCCCCTATGAGTCAGATAGTTTTTTGAGTACGATAAAAATTATATTAAATGGAGCTGAAGATGTTTGTCTTCGTGATACTGCATCGTACGATTTGGTAAAAGATTTGCCAAATGCTCGAGTCGCTTCAGATATAGCGTTTACGCTAGATACGAGCCCATATGATACGACAAGTGATAAATTAGCTGTATTCTCAGTTATTAACTGCGATGATCGATTTAGCCCGAAAATCACGCAGAAGTATGAGCAAGAAATCGCGAAACTTTCGCGTAATCTAGCCGCCGCTGGATACAGAGTTGTACTTATGTCTTTCTGCAAGTACGAAGGTGACGAAGATGCTATACGTCGGATAATCACTAACGGTGGCGAGGGTTTTAAAGAGATTGTTTCGACGCATTATTATAATGGCGATCTCGAGAAATCATTAGCACTGTTGGCAAAGAGTGAGATTATCGTAGCGTCACGTTTTCATGGAGCAATCCTTGGCTTGTTGTTCGGTAAAAAGGTGCTACCAATGGCATATAGTTCTAAAACTACAAATATTCTAAAAGACATGAGTTTTCGAGGTCCAATTATAGATATAAATAACATATACGAGTTCGACGGCTCAAGTTTTAACTTTAGCACTCTCGAAGTAAATAATGTCAGTGACCAGGTAAAACTCGCGGAAAAACAATTCCAAGAACTAGACAAGGTCCTAGAGAAGCGTAAAAAGTAATGTCCAAGCAAAAAGACCTCATCAAAAACACCATCATCATAGCCTTTGGCAAATTATCAACGCAGTTTTTGACGTTTCTTTTGTTGCCTCTCTATACGTCGTATCTTACTACTAGTGAGTTCGGTACGGTTGACTTAGCTATGACTTATATCGGGCTGTTGGCGCCACTTATTATGGTCGCCCTAGAAATGGCAGCCTTCCGCTTCCTCATAGATGCCAGGGACATTGAAAAAGAGAAGATACGGGTGATAACCAACGTTTTGCAGATGGTCGGGCTGTTTGCGGTTATAGCCTTGCTTTTGTTCGCGGTCGTTAGTAGATTTGTAGCAGTGCCTTTTGGCTGGTTGATGCCGGGTGTTGTGCTGGCAATTATCGCATCAAACATGCTCCTTCAATTTGCACGTGGTTTTGGTGACAACGTGAAGTACTCCATAGGAGGGGTAGTGGCAGGTGTCACAACTATTGCTGCAAATATTTTATTCATCGTCTACATGGGCATGGGGGCGGAGGGTATGTTGTTTGGCGTGCTGATAGGCAACTTGGCGGTTGCTGCGTATTTATTTGTCGTGTTGAAGGTTCACCGGTTCATAATACTATCAGCAAGCGATAAGTCTTTGAAGTTAAAGTTACTGCGCTACTCAGCACCACTAGTGCCAAACGGTATGTCGTGGTGGGCTATCAACGCCGCCGATCGTACTGTAGTGGCTATAGTGCTAGGCGTAGCGTCGAACGGTATTTATGCGGTTGCCTATAAATTTCCAATGATTTTTAACGGTTTGTTTTCGTTCTTTGGTATGTCTTGGACAGAGTCAGCATCTATGAATATCGAGAAACGCGATCGTGATGAGTTCTTTTCACAAACAATGAATGCAAGTATCCGACTTTTCGGCTCACTCGGGCTATGTATTATCGCTGGCGTATCATTGGTATTCACACTACTTGTGAGCCAAACCTATCACGAAGCATATATGTACATTCCCCTCCTCATAGTCGGTTCATTTTTTAATTCCATCGTGAGCCTATACGGCGCAATTTATATTGCTAAAAAAATGACAAAGCAGGTTATGAACAGTTCTATCATTGCCGCTTTCATTAGCATTTTGCTTACCGTTTGTCTTATCTCGCAAATTGGGCTATTCGCACCTGCGCTTGCAATGGTAGCCGCATATGGTTCGATGGCCGTCTACCGTCACCATGATGTTAAAAAATTTGTGAACATTACTTACGATTACAAATCATTCACGATACTAGCACTAGCGTTCGTAGCTGTGGCAACTTTGTACTACATAAATAGCCCACTATTAAATATATTGAATGTACTTGTAGCGCTAGGGATCTCTGTTATCCTCAACCGCTCGATCATCAGCATAATCAAAACAAAACTTTTCGCCCGGCTACGACCACTCACGCCCGAGCAACAGATACTCGAAGATATCGAGGAAAAGAAGCTGTAGTATGATGAATCGAAGACTCGTTATAAAATATATTTCAGTAGCTATATGGATGCTTGTTATATTCCTTATGTCCAACGAAATAGCCGTAACGTCTTCAGCACGCAGCGACGAAATCGTTCGCACTATACAATCTATTGGGGTTAGCGCCCCAGCCGACCTGCTAACCTTTATAGTACGGAAGGCTGCTCATATTAGCGCTTACTTTGTACTCGGAATTCTGCTTTTTAACTTAATCAAAGAATATGATCTAGGTGTAAAGAAAATGATATTCATAAGCACTGCCATAGCTATGCTGTATGCCTGTACAGACGAGGTACACCAAATGTTCGTACCTGGCCGTAGCGGTGAAGTACGCGACGTCCTAATAGACACCGCCGGAGCGGCCGTAGGTGTTGTAGCGTACGCTGCGCTGCACTCCAGATTTTACAAAAAGTCCGAAATAGTATAGAATAGATAAACAATATTGTTATGAAACATCCCCAGACTCTATCAACCTTGCGTATTTTCATCAGCGCTCTTACGCTGATTTCTTTGCTACCCGCTGGTTATGCACTGGTATCGGCAGGGTATATACCACCCCGTTACTTATGGATTGCGCTGCCACTCTATACGGCCATCATACTAGCGGCGAGCATTGTTATGATGCGCGCTAAACACCGTAGCATAGCTTTTGTGAGCGCTGCTGTGTTGCTACTGGCTACCCTCCTAAATGTAGGTGTATATATGGCCATGCGCCAAACGACGTCGTTCCTGAGTGGCATCCAGCAAGCGAGCGTCAGCTACGTCGAATACTCTGTCATCGCTAAAAAAGATAGTGGCACTTCGCTCGACTCGGCTGCAACCTGCGGCGTTGTCGAGACCGACCAGCGCTATAGCGACGTTATACAAGCTCTTGCTAGCAAAACCGACGCTACACCCTCGAACTACAAAAACCTTACGAGCCTGTTTGAATCTCTGGTTACCAATCAAGACATACAGATTGCCGCTCTAAGGAGTGCTAGCCTGAGTATCGTCAAAGAGAATAATCCCGACTTTTACCAGAGCATTGAAGTCATAGGGACATTTATGGTCAAAGAACAGCACTCCGCTACGCCAACCGCTGATGTTGCCAAACCATTTGCTATTTACATCAGTGGCATCGATACGTACGGCGACATCGGCAGCGCCTCGCGCAGCGACGTGAACATCCTGGCAGCCGTTAACCCAGACCGACGCAGTATCTTGCTCGTCAATACACCACGAGACTACTACGTGCAGCTACATGGTACAACTGGCATTCGCGACAAGCTAACTCATGCCGGTGTATATGGTATCGACATGTCACGTCAAACCATTCAGGACTTGTATGGTGTTGAGGTGCCGTATTACATCCGACTCAACTTTTCGTCACTGATCAAAATCGTCGATACTATCGGGCCGATTAGCGTCTATTCGGATTATGATTTCAAATCTTACAAAAAAGGGTACAACACTCTTAACAGCACTCAAGCCCTTGAATTTTCACGCGAGCGCTATAGCTTTGAAGCGGGTGACCGCGAACGGGGTCGCAACCAACAGCGCGTCATAGAAGCTATCATCGCCAAGCTCAGTGAACCACGCAATATCGTTCATTACAATTCACTCCTTGGCACTCTCCAAGGCTCTGTCCAAACCAATATTAGCGAAGCCTCGCTCACCACGCTTGCCAACAGGCAACTAGACGACATGAAGCGCTGGCAAGTCACCTCGATAGATGTCGATGGTACCGGCGCCACCTCGCCAACCTACAGCATGGGCGCAATGCCGCTCTACGTGATGATCCCCGACCAAAAAACCGTTGACGCCGCAAAGCAGCAAATCGCTGATACGCTTAAGCCGTAGCCTTAAAAAAGCGATTACAGGCAAGAAGTAGCTCTATCGATGAATATGGGGTGCGGCGCCGATAAACCGCGTGTCTTCCAGAGAGTCGACTAATGCAGCGACGACGGCTGCTCGAGGAATTGTTGCGAGCGGGCTGGGCGAATTCATGTCAAGCCGATAGTTGGCATCGTTCTTATTTGTCATGACCGGTGAGCGAATAACTGTCCACTCTAACGTACTTTCCGCCAAGAGTCGAATATGCGCTTCGCCGTCTTTTAGTATTTTTGGCGCGATCAAGCTAAGCATGCTTCGATTGAATCTGTCGATCATACTCAGGTGGTCGCCTGGTGCGCAGGCAGCTGAGCCAGTGAGGGAGATAATTCGCTTGATACCTTGTTTTTCGGCGATCGGCACGATCGATGTCATCGCGGCGGTGAGAATATCTTTTGTTGGCGTATGCCAACTTCCGAGGCAGCTAATGATGGCCTCTGTATCATGCAGCGCTTTTTCGATATCTTCCGACTTGTGAATATCACCGGGGATAATCCTCAGCCGGGTATTATCTGCAAAATGGTGCGTACCGTGGGTAAATGCGCTGACATTGTGGCCACCAGCGAGTAATTTTTCTACAACGAGGCTCCCGACATGTCCTGTTGCGCCAAAGACTGCAATATTCATACTGGTATTATAGACTTCTGCTGTCATATGCCCAATTGTAATAGTGCCTGGCGCTGACTTGGCCGACCCGGCGCAAACGATGTCGTCATCGGAGTTGTTATCTTGGCAACGATAGTGATGGAACCGAGCCGCGATTGCGAAAACTTCAGCTGGCGCCAAGATCGTGGTGCGATGGCAAGGAGTAGGCCAGAAAAGTTTACTTTTCTGAACACGACGCAGATATATCTTGATACTCCTAGTACCCTTGCCAAGCAAAACACCCGAGCGCATGCTCGGGTGTTTTTCTGTACGTGATGGGGGCGTTATCGCAGCGAGCGTCGGCTTGCGATGAAGGCATAGCTCGCACCAACGATGCTCCCGAGGCCGAGGACATTGCCCAGGCTATCCTCTAGACCCGTCTTTGGTAGTTCGATTGTAGGCGGCGTAACACATTTGTCCATATCGGTCGTCATGGTCGTGCTATCAAAGTCTTTCTTGGCGATATCTTTGGTGGTTTTGTCTGCAATGACACAGACGCGCATCTGACCACACTTTGTTTGGTCGAGCGTCATGTGAGACTCGTCGAATTGATCGCGCGTGATTGTCTTGATCGTATTGTCAGTCAGGTCGCAAACCGTGATGTATTCATACGTCTCGGTCTCGGCCGTGTCACAATCATCAGGGTTCGTACCAGGTATCGTTGGCGTCTCGACACAAACAGTATTAACATGAGTACCAGCCGTGAACTTGGTGTACTTGGCGGTCAATGTAAAGCTCTTTGATGCACCGACCGCTAGTTCAGGCAAGGTGTATGTCCAGGTGTTGCCCTGGATAGTCCCGAGATTATTGCTACCAATGAGCGAAACCTCGGACGGTGCTTTGTCAGTGATAACGAGATTCTTCAGGACAACATTGCCGGTGTTTTTTACTGAAATTTGGTAGGTGAAGGTGTCGCCGACTTTCACTTTGACATGCTCTTGGTCGTTAACCGTTTTGACGATCTGCACTGCAGGTTTGTCCTCGACACAACGCGGGTCATCCTTCGGATACTGCTCTTTGCCAGGGACTGGACACATCTCGGGAGCAATCGTTACGGTTGTTTTGCAGCTCCCAGGGGCATTCACAACCTGCCCATTGACAGTCACTCGAACTGTCACCGAAGCAGTATAGGTACCAGGCTTTGCGTAGGTATGAGAGACGCTTGCGCCAGCTGTCTGGGTGGCGCCATCGCCAAAGGTGTAGGCATAGTCTTTGATAACAGCGCCATCTTTTGCAGTGGCGGCTGTCGTGAAACTATAGGTAGTACGGTTTGTCGGAGTCGCCTTCAGGCTGTCGCATTTGTATACCGGCTGAACAGGGATAACCTTGTTTGTTGCTTTTACCGGGTTGCCACAATCGTAGAGAACAGCTGCAATGAACCGACCCTGTGCGTCGAAGAAAACGATGGCACCAATCTGTGAAGAGACAAATGACGTCTGTGTCGAGCGAGTATAGAAGGTCGTGCCGCCAATACTCTGCGTTGCACTCCCCGCCATATACTGGCGACCGGCTGATACCGCGTTAGTCGCAACAACCTTGCCGTCGACCACTACATCTCCGCTCTTTGTGACATAGCCTGTTTTGTTGCTGGCATGATTGACAACGTCAGAAGTCAAACCAAACCAACTAAAGATGTTTTGTGTGCCTGCCGGAGTATTAGCGTTGAATTTGTCGCGCAACTGACCAATCGATGTGACTCCACAGGTAATTACCGCATTGGCCGAACAATCAGCCGCATTTACGGGGTTATTGGCACTCGCAACGCCAACAAACGCACCGACCGCTATGACTGCACCGGCAATCATAAGTTTCACTTTGTTCATACAACAACTCCTCCCGAAAGCCTCACGCTTTACGTTATACTCTCATTATAGCAAATTATTTCGTTTATGTCAATATTATTTAATGCTACATGATGTTTATGGCTACTCCTGTCAATTTCTGGTATAATCATCACTATGCAATCGTTACAACTCTCACGTCCGCACGCGATCATGATGGTCGGCATCCCTGGTAGCGGCAAAAGTTTTTTTGCCCAACGGTTCGCCGAGACATTTCGTGCTCCTTTCATCGACAGCCTTGTGATCGAGCAACAAAGCCGCGACGATGCGGCAGCCGGCACTTTAATTGGGTATGTGCTCGGTGAACTAGTCAAGACAGGTACGACTTTTATCTTTGAAGGCAACAGCGATAGTCGCGTTCGTCGTACCGAATTTGCAGTGTGGGCGCGCGCCCATGGCTATACGCCGCTATTTATCTGGGTTCAGACCGATGCCACGACCTCTCTCGATCGCACACTTAAAGCTCGTAGCCTTACGAAAGAGGCCTTCGCCGAAGCACTCAAGGGATTTAGTGCCCCACACACGAGTGAAAAACCGATTGTTATAAGTGGTAAGCACACCTATGCTAGCCAAGCAAAGGTCGTTCTCAGGCGCCTGAGCGAGCACAACCGACCAGCCGCAGCCCCTCTCGCATCTGCTCGTCCTGCCACCGCCGATAGTCGGCGCTCAATTACCGTTCGATCATGACCGCCATCATCGACGCAGAGTTTGGTGAGATGGTCGTCAAACGCAGCGCAAAATCCCGAAGCATTCGCATACATATTGGCACAGACGGGCGGTTTGTTATTGCTGCATCCAAATTAACACCGCTTGCTTTTATCAAGCTTACCATCGCTCAATCACGAGACTCCCTGCGACAGTTGCTCGCCAGTACCCCTCGTCGCGACAATTACACCGATGGTCAGCCGATCGGTCAACACCACAAGCTCGCCGTTGTTCATACCGGTATGGTTGCGCTACCTACAACAAAAGTCGAACGCAACCGCCTGCTTGTCATGCTGCCGCCGCAGACCAGTCTCGACGAAAATACTGTCCAGCAACAAATACGCGACACTGTCACAAGAATTTTACGCCGCGAAGCCAAAGCCTATCTGCCCGACAAGCTTGCCGCCATGGCACGCCAGCACGGATTTCATTATGAGCGCGTTCGCTTCAGTCATAGTGGCGGTCGCTGGGGGAGCTGCAGTAGTACTGGTACCATCAGCCTCAATATCGCTCTCATGAAACTAGATCCAGTCCTGACTGATTATGTTCTTGCTCACGAGCTCTCCCACACGCGCCAAATGAACCACTCGTCAGCATTTTGGAGCGAAGTAGCGGCTATTGACCCACACTATAAGCTTCATCGGCAGCAGTTAAAACGCGAATCTCCCGTCGTCTAGCTATCAACCTATTTCCATTTACGCAGCTCATGGTTATAATGAGCCGTAGTGAAAAGGGGAGGGCAAATGATCGTCAACGTCAATCAACGCACTGCGAGCATTATTCATGTTGCCGGTTTTTTAATACCCGTGATTTTGACGTTGTACGGATTCCTTATATTACTCAAAATCGTCCAGCCGTCCCAGCAGGTTGACCCGTGGATATTCGGCATTATCACGGGGGGATGGATTGTGCTCGGTACGTATCAGTTACTCGTTGCCTCACGCAGTAAAACCGAATCTGCACTCCGGCTAGCTGGATATCATCTGTTTACAATAGCTTATATCTTGCTTATTGCTGGCTTCTCGATGCCGTTTATTTGCATTTGGGCAGTGCTTTTCTTGGCATCTTACGAATTCTTTTCTAATGATGGACTCCGCCTAAGTATCGTAGCACTGGTCGTAACAGCGGTTGCCGATACCATCATCAACCTCGGCGATGACCGTTATGTGATCACAAATATTATCTCGCTGGTTGCAACACTCTTGGTGGGTATGATCGCCACACAAGTAAGCCAAGCTCAACAAGTTGATCGCCAAGAACTTAGCCAGGCGCGAACCGACGGCCTACGTGAGCGTGATCGCGCCGTTACGCTCATGAATAATCTGACCGATGCTGTACTCGCCACCGACAAAAATGGCATCATCCTCGTCTACAATGCCGCCTGCCTCAATCTCCTCGACACCAACGCCGAGCTCACCAATCAGCCGATCGATGCCGTGGTGTCTGTCCAAGATAGCGATGGCAAGCCACTCAAGCTAAGCAAATCCCTCCGTGATGCAAAGAGTGTGGTTAGTCGAGATGATCTCAGCGCCGTGATTTCCGATGAAACCATTCGACTCAGTACGGTCTTTTCGCCAATTCGTAGCACCAACAGTAATAGCAAGTCTGCCGAGGGCTATATCGTGATTCTGCGCGACATCACCAAACAAAAATCGCTCGAAGAAGAGCGCGATGAGTTCATCAGTGTAGTTAGCCACGAACTTCGTACTCCGATCACCATCGCTGAGGGCACGCTTAGCAACGTGCAGCTCATGATGAGCCGGCGTGACATTCCTCACACCACACTGGCCAACAACGTCACTGTAGCACACGAGCAGGTTGTATTCTTGGCAAAGATGGTCAACGACCTCAGCACTCTTAGCCGTGCCGAGCGCGGCGTAGCCGATACGCCCGAAGAAATTGATGTCAGCCAGATGGTACACGACCTCTATAGCGAATACGCCCCTCAAGCCGAAGCCAAAGGCCTTCAGTTCAACCTAGCGCTTGACCCCCAGCCTGGCACTGTCTTCGCTAGCCCGCTCTACCTCAAAGAGTTACTGCAAAACTTTGTGACAAACGCTATCAAGTACACCAAGAAAGGCGACATTCTGCTACGGGTGACAAAGCAAGATGATACACTCGAATTTTCGGTCAAAGACAGTGGTATTGGCATCAGTAAGTCCGACCAAGAGCGTATTTTCGATAAATTCTGGCGAAGCGAGGACTACCGGACGCGCGAGACGGGGGGTACAGGCTTGGGACTTTATGTGGCACGCAAGCTTTCTCGCAAGCTCAACACCGAGATTCACCTTAGCTCGCGGCTCAATCATGGCTCAACATTCCGCTTTAGCTTGCCACTAAAATGACCTACGTTTCGGAACCTTTCCGACGTACCGTACAGCGACTGCAGCACTGATGCCCCTAAGAGACATCAAGCGCGTAGAATGATACGGAGTGGGAGATTTTGAGATGTAGGCCAACTTTCATTGCTCTTAATCATATTGTATGGTATAGTCGTATTTTGTCAGCACATCACGTCAACACATGGACACCATTACTCATACTCAACCTAGAGGGGGTGAAAAACATGTCGAAGTTCGTCAAGCTCGCGGTGGGCGCGCTGGCCCTGCTGAGCCTCGCTGCCGTCGGTGGCATCATCCACGAGCTCATGCGCGATGACGGATCGGGCCTGCCATACTGATTGCGGGCCCTCAAGTCACCCCGGGCGGCACATTGCCGCCTGGGGTGACCCATCAACTTGACTTTACTGCTCAGCTGATCTACACTGAGACTTGACAATCTGCGACAAGCAGATTTTTAAATTGGAGAAAAAGGGAAGTGGCAAAAGCAACCAAGAAATCTGAGACAAAGGTGACCCGCATCACGGCAAGCGAAAGCGCGTCGAAAAAATCCGTCACCCTCAAGAAAAAACCAACAATCAGGCCAGCAAAAACCACTGAGGGACAACAGGCAGTATCAGGCCGCCCAGCACGTGTTCTTTCCAAGAACCCCCTGGTATCACTCTGGCGCTACATCAAAGGATCATGGCATGAGCTACGCCAAGTACGTTGGCCCGATCGACGCGCCACCTGGAAAATGACTGGAGCGCTTATCGCATTCACTGTGTTTTTTGTGGTAGTAATTCTGCTGATTGATGCAGGATTTGGTGAATTATTTAAATTATTGATAGGAAAGTAGATACCCCTCTTATGGCTCACAAAAATCGTTATGACAGTACCCGTCAGTGGTACGCAATCCACACGTATAGCGGCTACGAAGAGAAAGTAGCTGATAGCATTCGTCAGCGCGCCGAGACCGTCGACATGGCCGACAAGATCTTTGACGCGATGGTGCCAAAGGAAAAGCAAATTCAGATCAAAAACGGCAAACGCAAAGTCATCGAAGCCAAGATCTTCCAAGGCTACGTACTGGTCGAGATGAAACTGACCGACGAAACCTGGTATATCGTTCGCAACACTCCTGGTGTCACCGGCTTTGTCGGTAGCGGCACCGAGCCGACTCCCGTCAGCGACAGCGAAATCGCCAAGATCAAGAAACGCATGGGTGTCGAAGACCCCAAGCATCAAATCGACTTCCAACCTGGAGAAGTCGTCAATATCACTGACGGCCCATTCAAGGGCTTCGACGGTGCCGTGTCAGAAATCGACACCGCCAAGGGCAAGCTCAAAGTCATGGTCAGCATGTTTGGCCGAGACACCCCTGTCGAGCTCGACGCGTTGCAGGTCAAAAAAGTCTAAAGATTGTATCGAAACAATACAAGTGGTTCGTTCGCGGCCACTTGTATTTTTTTGTAATCTATGCTATAATTATAATAATGAACTTGCCTCCAGCGCATGAGCGTGAATCAATCAAACCTGAGCTCGATACGGCACCTGTCGTGGTTTATGATTTTTATGGAGACAGGCCTGTACTTGCTTCGGCTGGATATCATGACTCCTCTGAGCCTGGGTCACGAACTGAAATAATTCGGGGTGAAGCCGCGATTGTGAGTCATGTCGAAGAACTGCTCCTCAACCTCATAACAAAAGGTGACATTGGTGCCGGTATCGATGCCCTTTGTATAGGAGAGCACTTACCAGAATATTTTGGTGACGCACCTGAAGATTTAGTCGATATTCTCGCGATCCTCATCTCTAATTCGCAGCTCGATAGTGATTCGATGGCAGACCTCATTTGCCGATCCGAGTATGGACCACTATCGCTGAGTGAAGGTATACGTTCTGCTGTTCAATCTCGGCTCAAAGGCTATTCACGTATGGATGAGGCGCTACGAGACCCTCTCGTACGCGGCTATGTAGAGGTACAGTTCGAAGCAAATGGCATGTCGGAGCCACAAGCAATTGCTAAGATTCTGCTATAGCATACTAACTATTGACAATTGCAAAATAACGTCCTATAGTCTTTCAGAATGAGAGTGATCCGACCCCAGTTTGCTGTATTGATCCCGCACCCTGATAGAAATGCGCTCCAATATGTTGTGGATACAGAAAACTACGGTATCCCAGCCTACTACGAACCCGAGCATGAGCAGCCTAAGATGACCCGTGAGGCTACGGCACGCACGATCATGAGTCACGCTGCACTGAAAGCTGCCGCTTCTGTCGATCGCGTCTACGTGTCACCTGCAGGGCAGACTTTGTACGCAATGAAGCCACCGAAATCAGCCGAGCTTCGTGATGGGTATGAATGGATCAACTGTGATCCATCAGTATGGAGTGCTTACTACGAAGAGATCGCTGAACTACGCCGACCAGAGAGCCATCAGTACGACCGACTGAAAGCTCATGCTATAGAAAAACTTGCTATGCAGGCATGCGCACTCCACACCCTGACTGAAGCACTCGGAACCGTAGACGAGGGACGTGTTTTGCAAAGTTTCTTTTTCGAAAACTCTACCATGTACGGCCTAGACTCCACGATCAGTTTGTAGTATAATTACTCTGTTACGCACTAAATATGCTTCAATAATATTTAGTAATTGCTTTTTCGTGGGATTAAATGGAAAGAGCAGCCCATCCCGAGCGATTTACTCGCTCGCATGGCGCAATGAGAACACTGTTTACAGTTGTCTCATATCCCGAAGGGAAAATTTATGGCTAAAAAAATCATCGGTAATCTAAAACTACGCATCCCAGCTGGTCGCGCGACCGCAGGCCCTCCTGTCGGTAGCACCCTCGGTCAGTGGGGACTCAACATGATGGATTTTATCAATCCATTTAACGACGCAACGAAGGGCGACATGGGCAAAGACGTCATCGTCCACATCCAGGTCTACGAAGACCGCACCTTCACCTGGAAGAGCCTTGGCCAGCCAGTTGACGATGCGATTCGCGCTGCGATCGGCATCAAAAAAGGCAGTGGCAAGCCACACTCAGAAAAGGTCGGCAAAATCACTCGTGCTCAGCTCGAGGAAATCGCCAACGCCAAGATGGAGCAGTTGAACGCCAACGATATCGACGCAGCTGTCAAAATCATCGCCGGCAGCGCCCGCTCAATGGGTGTAGAGGTAGAAGGCTAGTGAGCGAGCAGCCTGGCCGCCACGAGCCAATGAGGGGCACTCTTGCGGCGGATAGGCTAGATGATCTCCGTGTCGCCGTTGAATTGATGCGCCTCAAGGATGGTAGTCTCCCGCTTGTCGCGCCAGCAAACGAGCTGACGCTCAATCCTCGAGACATCGAAAACCAAGAATACGCGCGGCTTGTCTCCTGGATTCAGCTCATACGAGCCAGCGGTCTCGGTAAGCGGCCCCGGTAGCAACGATATCTCCTCAAACAGCCACACTAAACTGTGGCTGTTTTTTGTATAATACACAATATGGTTCGCACCAAACACCACAATCGCACACCAAAGCGCTACACCAGCCGTCGCCACCCGCCACGATTACTGGTGACCGGGCTACTTCTCCTCACGGCTGCCACGCTCTGTGGGCTCTTCTTGTCGTATGCAAATTGGCGACAACTGTCAGATGAGCGCCAACTAAAACAGGAGCAAGCGGCACAATTTGCCGCACTCGACAAACGTGTCGCTGCGGCAGCACAAAAGAAAATTGATGATGCCAAAAAGGCCGAAGCAGCGGCAAAAGCAGCGGCAGCCGCTGACGAAGCAGCCCGCAAGCAATCAGCCGGGCAGCATCCCGACGGCACGGTTAGCTCATCAATCTGCGCCGTCACAATTCCTTCAACACTCACTGTTGTCATCAACAAAAAGCATTGTTTCTCACCGCTTAACTGGGCACCGAGCGACCTGGCATCTGTTCAGGGTTATCTCCTGCGAAGCGAGGCAGCTACTCAGCTTGGCGCTATGATCAACGCGGCAAGCGCTGCCGGCATGGGTTTTAGTCCCTCCAGCGCCTATCGCTCCTACGATAATCAAGTTACTACCTACAATACCTGGGTTGCTATCAACGGCAGCCAGGCTGCCGCCGATACGGTCAGCGCCCGACCGGGCTACAGCGAGCACCAGACTGGCCTCGCCGTCGACCTGCAGACGAGCGGCTGTGCGCTCGAATGCTTCGCGGGTACAGCCGCATACCAGTGGCTCAAACAGTATGCCTCAGATTACGGATTTATCGAGCGCTATCCGGTTGGCCTCACCAGCATCACCGGTTACAGCCCTGAGGCGTGGCACTGGCGCTACATCGGCGTTGCTACTGCTAGAGACATGAAGACAAAGGGTATCCAGACCCTCGAAGAGTACCTGGGTATTCCCGGCGGCGACTACTGACCTCCCGGCATCCCACCTAGATAAAGCAGTGTCGAGCTGTGCCAAAACTATATCAAAATTTGTGACGGCCGTCGTAGTTTTTGATACTTGTACACAAAAGATACTAACGGTCTGGGTAGCATCATTTCACGACAATTCTCTGAAATATCTAGGCTTGACGCCGCAACGAGTGGCTGCGCTATACTGGTACATAGGTTATGGTTGTACTCCCGCGCAAGCTGGTTTCCACAACCAGGCCATTATATGCACGAGGCTCGCCCGGAGCGGGTGAACCTTCCAATCACGACCAATGGCAACATTTCCCCGTCGAGTAAGTGGGGCAGCGAAATGGCCAACGTCGTTCATACTCCACCACTTTCAATTAACAATTAATCCAAACATATGCATTTCGAGGCAATTGGCATTTTCTCGACAAGACACAGAGCAAGACATATCACCATATGTCGATCCGAGTATCAAGGCGAAAAGTGACAAATGACCGAACAATCATCGGTGCGACCAGCTCTGCTGGACGGCAAGATGATGGTGTAGAAGTTTGGGCATAGGAGAGTATGCTATGGGTTCAAATAACATTTCAATTAATAGTCCTGTTTCTATCACTGCGATCGGTTTCGGCCGAAATATGGAAGCAATTCCAAAACGCATGGAGTGGGGCGGCCGCACGTATCAATTTATTGATCGTGGTATCAAGGTTGTCGCACGAAGAGGGGAAAGCGTGATGAGCACTGTCACCATGAGCGACGGCGAAAAAAGTTTTTGCTTGCGCCAAACTGGCGGACTGTGGACACTCCTGTCAGTTAGCTAGAAGGATCTTGGTCTTTCTGAGCTACGCGGACAAACGGTGGCCCGTGAATCGCAGGACGAAAAGCCCTCTGACATCTGTCGAGGGTGTTTTTCGTGTTGACTAATATTTGTGTCTGTGCTATAATTAAATGTAGTGTCGCAAACCGATTGCGATATTTTTGTTTCCTGCCACAAGATGGCGGGATACCGGACAGAGAGGGTAATGGTGAATTTCACAAGCAATGCAAGTAGGCAGCTACCGGCCACAATAGGGTGGAACGATGACCCCACCTACTACGCACCGAAACCCGCGCGCCAACACTCGGTGACGGATGAGATCAGAGCATTCAGCGTCGCCGGTGCCGCTGGCACGACTCTCGATAGCGCCACCAGGCGCACCACAGTGCCTAGTGACAAGCGCAAGGAGTAGCCTACATCCCCCGCGAGGCTCCAGATTCTCTCTGTCCTCGCACCCAGAGTTACTAACAGATATATTGGTAGTTGTGGGTGCGATAACAAAATAGCCGCTTCTCAGCGGCTATTTAGATTGGCGATTATAGTAGCTTCTAAAATCTGGATCCTAGAACCTGCCCATTACGTCTTAGTAAATAAACGATCCAAACGTCCCTGGACTGACCGTACGCTTGTTGTAGTTTCCGGCTTGATAGTTCCAGCCCATCTCCGAAACAACATAGCTGCCATCAGCGTTAACACTTTCTACATAGGCCACATGCCCGTTCGTGACCGCGACTGCACCTGCCTGTGGGGTAGAGCCAGTGGCCTTACCAGCTGCCTGTGCAGAGCCGATCCAGTTGTAACCTGCGTTGCCATAAATCGCTACGTCAGGACGGCGTGAGTGAACATAGTCAGTACACCACATACCATTACCGACATAGTAACTACTTGAGTTGACTGGTGCAGCGGTATAACCACGCGTGGTGTACGTGGTAGCTGTCTGGGCAACCACAGGTGCAGCGGCCACGGGCTGGCTAGCCACAAATGTGCTGTATCGATCAGCTAGTTCTTCTTCCGCCGTCGGAATCGTCAATTCCATGCCTGCATCGATCATGTCCGGGTTTGCCAAATTTTCGTTCTTGTTAAAAATCCGTACCCACGACGTGCCGTTAGCGTCGGCAATGCTTGAAAGCGAATCGCCAGCTTTAACGGTTACTTTCTTTGGTTCAGCCTTCTTTTCGGCCTCAACCTTTTTCGTGTCAGTTTGTGTAGCAGCCTCAGCCGTCTTTGTGTCGACAGCATAGCTACTGTGTCCACCAAGAAGGGTGGCAGCGAGAATAATCGTGATCGCCGTCACGGTTCTGGTTAAACGCATTGGTTTTCCTCCCGCAACTTCTATAATGAGAAGTTACTTATTTTCCTAAACCCCCACGGATAGGTCATTATTAATGGTCAAATACTCGTGGATTTTGTGCTTCGGTTCTCCCGGTTATCATAGCGGGTTTTCAAAAAACACATGTTTGATAATATCAAAGTCTAGTGTGCGTGTCAAGAATCTAGGCACTAGCATAATCGCACAACAGGGGTGGTAAATTGACAAAATGCGCATCACTTGCTACAATTATCAAGTAATAAATCTAATGTCGGGACCCGCATAAAACACGGGGTTTGTACCGCAAGGAGAGTATCTATGGCAAAGAAAGCCGAATTGCTTGAAAAAGCAGCCGAACTGAAACTAGAAGTTTCAGAAAAAAATACTATCGCTGAAATTGAAGCAGCCATCGCAGGCGCCGAGAAGCACGAAGTGCGCGAGGCTACCCCTGCAAAAGCTGGCAAGCGAAGCGAAAAAGCCCTCAAAGAAGCCGAGGAAAAGGCCGAGAAAGAAGCCCGTAAAGAAGCTGGCGATACAACTCCACAAGGCGACACAGAATCGCATGTGAAAAAAGGCCCTGCACCAAAAGTCCGCTCAAAGCTAGAGCGCCGTGGCAAAAACTACCGCAATGTAGCAGGCAAGGTTGAAGCTGATAAAGTCTACAGCCTCGCAGATGCACTCGCACTTGCGGTCGAGACGAACCCGGTAAAGTTTGATGCATCAGTCGAAGTCCATGTGCGCATGGGCGTCGATCCGCGACAGGCCGACCAGAATATCCGTGCAACCGTGAGTCTGCCTCACGGTACAGGAAAGAAGATTCGCGTTGCAGTCTTTGCTCCCGAAGCCGAAGCTGCTGCTGCCAAAAAAGCCGGCGCAGATGTTGCTGGTGACGAAGAGTTCACTAAGCAGCTCGACAAGGGCGAACTAAACTTCGACGTGCTTATCGCAACTCCTGCCTACATGCCGAAGCTCGGGAAGTACGCCCGCGTACTCGGACCAAAGGGCCTAATGCCGAATCCAAAGAGTGGTACTGTCGCGACTGATGTCGCAAAGGCAGTGACCGAAGCCAAGGCCGGCAAGGTCGAATATCGCGTCGACAAGCAGGCGACGATTCACCTCAGTATCGGCAAGGTAAGTTTTGGCACCAAGAAGCTCGAGGACAACGCCAAGGCATTCTTTGCCAGCCTCCAGAGCCAAAAGCCATCTAGCCTCAAGGGTAGTTATGTTAAATCAACTGCCATCGCTACAACAATGGGCCCTGGTATCAAGGTAGAAAACCAAGCAAACTAGTTTTTTTCGGCGATCACACAAAAATACCCGCTGCATTACAGTGGGTATTTTTAGCTCTAGCGTTATATCCGCAGCGGAGTATAATGAACAGCAACGACGAATGTTGTCGCGGCAGAGGAAACAAACATGAGCATGAGCGCAGATAAAGAATTTATCGTTCCAGCTATCGGTAGGTCAATCGAGACCCAAACCGCTTATGTCCGCACAATGCGTGCGACGGCAGGTCTCGGTACTGCGGCTTGTATTCTCTGCGAGCGCATCAAAGAGCATAAAAAGAATGATGTTCGAGTACATATCGGCGGGCGGGCAATCGTTCTTTCCAGCCCGCACTTTCTGCTCATACCAAATGATTTTCCTTACGAATCGTACGATGGCCACAGGGTTCTTGACCACCACATGCTTGTGCCACGGGAGCACCTCAGCAACCATCAGATCTTAGCTAATACGACGCTTCGCCACGCCCGAGCTGACGTTGAGGCAGAGCTACAAGAACTAGCCTATGGCTACTATGGCACTGTCATGAATCGGACAGACACTAGCCAAGCCTCCTCAGTGAAGAACCATGCTCACTGGCATTATTTTCATCTCGGCAAGCCGATTGCCTATCAGCATTTTTCTATCGCCGATCAGCGAAACGATGTTACTTACATCGAATAACTGCCGACCTATGTAATACTCCTTCCGGCCACCTAATACAGGCCCCAAAGGAGTGCTCCTCGACACGTCACTAGGCAAGCAGATAGTTTGACTGTATTGCCGATGCATCGATAAGCCTAGGTGCGATGGTGCTAGTAGTCAGACTCTTGATAGACGCAGATATCTTCCGCGAACTGGATGCCGGTTGTTATCATATCGAAAGTTTTTGCTGTGGTAGGAAAGAGTTTCTGCTTCGCAAGCAACTCCCGCTGCGTCATCCATCTGCTCTCGCCGCCATACCACTGGTGCGGAGTAGGGAGGTCTACTACGTCTGCCACAAGGAGTGAAAACAGTTTGTCCTCGAGTACATCGCCACGCGTCAATGTGTCGATTACGCGGTACATACCAACAACCGAAAAATCCGCAGCAATACCTGTCTGCTTGAAGAGCTCTTTTGAGGCCGCGACCTGTATAGGCACACCTCTCAGCACTGGTGCACTTGCGATTCCCCAGTAGTCGCGAAACGGCTCTCTCGTTCGTCGGTGAGCAAGCACATACTCCGTGTCGTCTTGAATGCAGCGCACAACCAGCAGCATCGATGCCTTTGGCTGCAGTAGTTCGCGCCCGGTCCGCTCGTCGAGACGGTTGGCAAATTCCTTGCCTTCTGCTGTCAGCTCATAGGCGCCGTCGTCTGCCTTCATCACGTACCCGATCTCCACGAGCTTACGCAAATGGTACTTAAATATATCGCTCTCAAGACCGGTCGGTCGGCGAAGCTCACTATACCTGGCTCTGGTAGCGCGCTTTAGCGATGCAAGCACGCTGGTTTGTGCACGATGGAACTTAATACTGCTTTTCATACTAATTTTAGTATATATCAAGGGTAAATTTATCCCTAGATTCTTTCATAAAATCTAGATACACTACTGTTATCGTTAGTGAATATTTAGGGTAACTCCTGCCACTGACGCTCACGAAGCATGGTGGAGAAATCCATAGTGCTACATCACATCCAAGGATGGGGCTCTCCCAGCTCCAGATACGATAGAAGAAAGAAGGTGATCGAGGTGAAGCAATACCTCGACCTGCTCGACCACGTTCGCACACAAGGTGTCGAGAAGGCCGACCGCACCGGTACCGGCACGCGCAGCGTGTTTGGCTACCAGATGCGATTCGACCTGCAAAAAGGCTTCCCGGTCCTGACGACCAAGAAGCTGCACCTACGCAGCATCGTCGGCGAGCTCCTCTGGTTCCTGCGAGGCGACACTAACGTCAAGTGGCTGCAGGAGCACGGCATCACCATTTGGGACGAGTGGGCCGACGAAGACGGCAACCTCGGGCCCGTCTACGGTCATCAGTGGCGGTCATGGCCGACACCCGATGGTCGACACATCGACCAGATCACTCAGGTGATCGAGTCGATTCGAACCAACCCGGACGGTCGACGGCACATCGTCAGCGCATGGAATGTCGCAGACGTCGACAGCATGGCCCTCCCGCCGTGCCACTTCCTGTTCCAGTTCTACGTGCGACCAGCGAGCGATGGTGGCAAGCCCTATCTGGACTGTCAGCACTACCAGCGTAGTGCCGACGTCTTCCTGGGCGTTCCGTTCAACATCGCTAGCTACGCACTGCTGGTGATGATTGTTGCGCAGTTTGTCGACATGCGACCAGGCGAGTTCATCTGGGTCGGCGGAGACACACACCTGTACTTGAATCACCTGGAGCAAGCCGAGCTACAGCTCACTCGTGAGCCCAAGCCGCTGCCGCAGATGGTCATCAAGCGCAAGCCTGGCTCCATCGACGACTACGAGATCGACGACTTTGAGCTCATTGGCTACGAAGCCGACCAGAGCATCAAGGCACCGATCGCCGTCTGAACCCCATCCAACCAAGCCCTCAGGGCTGGCGTGCTATGCGCCAGCCCTGAGGCACGACTCATTCTGATACAATAGCCAATAAGTAGGCGACCTGGAATGGTCGCTTTTATAGGAGGAGAGATAGTGGCGGTATATAGCAACACCGAGATACGAAAGGCAATAAAGGACGGCACAATTGTATGCGTGCCATATAACGACACGCATGTCAGCGAAGCCAGCCTCGATTTCACATTAGGACATTATTTTTACAAACAAGAGCACGACGCCAAAAGCTCCGTTTACAATCCATTTGACGAAGAAGACGTCGAGCGATACTTCAAAGGACCACTCGAAGCCATGCCGCACCGGGAATGGTGCGACAAATACGGTTACCAACTATTTAAAAACATTCCTGAAGACCATCCCATCATCGTCTTGCAGCCAGGAGAGCGCATCCTCGCTCACACCCATGAATTTATCGGCATTCGCGCACATGGTGGCGCGTGTGAAGTGCGCTCACGAAGCACATGGGGGCGCAATGGCGTGGCAGTATGTTTCGACGCTGGGTGGGTCGACCCAGGCTATATCAACCGCATCACCCTCGAGATATATAACCTCAATATGCACGAAGCCGTCGTACTTCCTGTCGGCGAACGCATGGGTCAGCTCGTGTTTATGACCACCGGTCCTGTCGACGGCTCATATGCCGAAGGCCGCAAAGGTATCAGCGGCAAGTACCAGGCAACCGACGACCTCGACGAGCTCATTGCCACCTGGCAGCCAAACGATATGTTGCCGCGCGCCTACAAGGACGCGCGAACTCTCCCACGGAAAATCAACGGGTTGCGGAAAGGAGTGCAGTGATGGCAGGCGAGGTACTTGCAGGTAGAGAAGGTGATGAAAAAAGAGGCCCTAGATCGACCATCGAGCGTCCATACTCTGGCTATTACGCACGAGTGAATGGTGGCGATGGCGTGGGCAAAACCACACTCATCAAACGAGCAGAAGCATATGCACAGGCCCACGATCTACCCCTGATAACCGTACGCGAGCCAGGTGGCACACCGACCGGCAACTCCATCCGAGACATACTACTCCATGACAGGTCTGTTCACCTATCACCGGAAGCTGAAGTTGCGCTTTTTTCGGCAGACCGACGCATAACCTGCGACACTGTGAGCTTGCCGTGGCTTCAACAAAACGGCATCGTCCTTGGCGATCGAGGGTTTGAAGCCAATGTCGCCTACCAGGGAGCTGGCGGGGAGATCGATATCGAAAAAGTGATCGCAGTCAGTGAAGCTATTATGCCCCGTTGGTACATTTACCCGGATGCAATGATAAATCTGTATATCAGCGAAGAAGAACGTATACGGCGACTCTACTCATCACTTGCTGCCACCGGCGAAAAGGCCGACAAGATCGAACAAAGGGCTGCTGAATATCATGCTCGAGTCGCAAAGATCCAGCACTATATTGCAGAACGTTTTGGCGGCATCATGATTAATGCCGAGTGCTCGCCAGATGAAGTGTTTGAGCAAGCAAAGCCCTACCTTTTCGGGCCGTTTCTTGCCGCCTAGCTCCTGAGTCGTCTACGCCTTATCTTTCTGACGAGCGCTCATCTTCGCCCGGAGCTTGCCTCGACAAATACAATGATTCGACAATCGGATGTACCTGAACGCCGTTATATCGAATCGCTTGGTCTACTTCAGCCCGCAGATCATGAATTGTGCCTCTCGAGTCTTGATCGGCAGGCAACGTCCCAAGCACAGCCAGCAAATTTGCCGTGTGGCGGTCGTCAACCTCATCGAGTGCTATCACGCCGGCCTGCCGTGATTTCAGTGTCACGACATCGCTCCTCGCTTCGTCTGCTAATGTACCGATCGATGCCTTGGCCGATACAACCGCGAACCTCCCCATGGGGTGGGCAATCACTCTCGTCACCTTTGGCACGTGAAATTCAATGTCTTGCTCGACGCTGAGATAATTGCGCGCACTAAACAGCCGCAAGGCAGACATTGCAAATCCTAGATCGCGAAATCCATATCCGTCCAGGGTAAATCTTGCAAATACTTCATATGCACGCATATATTTGTTTTGCGTAAACAATGCCGAGCGCTCCACTGCAGACATCTCACCCAGTTCTTTTTGGGAAACTTGAGCATATTGTACTGTCTCGGCTTGCGAAAGCCGCCCTAAGTCTGTCTCGGTAAATGTCTGACTGGACTCATAAATACGACGATGCAAATTAGTACTAATAACACCCTGCACAATATCCGGGGGGATATCAACACTCGTACGTCTCATCGCCTCAGCAATATCATCAGCATGCTCTCTGCTCATTTCTCGAGGACTCCTATTGCGTGCGAATGGCACAGTGGGCAGAGAGACGTCAGGCGCTTCAAGCGCTCGTCTATACGGTGAATTCATCTATATTATTATAGCACAAGTTGCATGAATTTGCAATACTCCCATCTGTTGACGAGACACTCCTGTTGTGATACATTTGTATGTAGACATTGCCAAAGACAGTAGCGGGTGAATAATCGCCGATAAGAAGCTACCGAGGGAATTACATTCTTTCAGAAGTCTTTGCGCGTAGGTGCAGAGATTTTTTATTTCGCAGTGGTCTACCTTAACAATGTGGTCGAACAGAATTACACCTTTTAACAAAGCTAACCTAGAAAGTTGTCATGATGACGAAAGTCATCGTGGCGGGTTTCGGCAAAAAGGAGAAGATTATCCCATGGCTATCACCAAGGATAAAAAACAAGCTTTGGTAAATGAACTAACTGAACTGTTGGCAGACGCCAAGGGAACAGCATTTGCTGCCTACAACGGCACGAGTGTTGCAGACCTCCAGGCGCTCCGTCGCAAGGCTCGCGAATCTGGCGTGACGATCAAAGTCGTCAAGAACCGCCTGGTACGCGTTGCATTGAGTGACAACAAGACCTACAAAGATACTGATACTTCAGGTCTCGTAGGCCAGTTGCTCTACGCATTTAGTGCCGATGACGAAGTGATGCCAGCGAAAGTACTAAACGACTTTGCCAAAACCAACCCAAGCCTCGTGCTTGCCGGTGGATTTAGCGGCGAAGGTATTGCTCAGAACGCAAGCGATGTCACTGCACTCGCTGGCCTGCCAAGCAAGAACCAACTCATCGCCGAAGTTGTCGCTCAACTGCTTTCACCAGTTCACGATGTCACCAACGCGCTTTCTGGCAACCTTCATGCGTTGCTCGATGGCGTCGAGGCCAAAGCGACTGCGTAAGCAGTCAACATTAGCTAGAACGTAGGAAAGTAGCTAGCGAGAAAGTATTTTGCTTTCTAGCTTCCAAACTTTCAAACTTTACCAATCTAACGACAAAGGAGTCTATTATGGCTGATATTGCAAAACTTGCAAAAGAACTTACAAGCCTTACCGTGCTTGAAGTAAACGAACTAAAGAACGTCCTCAAGGACGAATACGGCATCGAGCCAGCTGCTGCAGCTGTGGCTGTTGCTGGTCCTGCTGCTGGTGGCGACGCTGCCGCTGCTGCAGACGAAAAGACTGAATTTACTGTGACTCTCAAGGACGCAGGTGCGCAGAAAGTTGCTGTCATCAAGGCAGTCAAGGAAATCACCGGCCTCGGTCTTGGTGAAGCCAAAGCTCTTGTAGACAACGCACCAAGCGCTATCCTCGAAAAAGCAGGCAAAGACGACGCTGAAAACGCCAAGAAGTCTCTCGAAGAAGCTGGCGCGAGCGTAGAATTGGCGTAGGGGCTCCGCTCCTCCAGCCGTTCTTCGAAGTAACTTCGCAGAACGGCTTCCACCCCGCTAAAGCCGATGCAGGGCATCGTTGCCTACAGCGGGCAATCAATCGACCACATGTTAGCAATCTCACCCCTAGTAATAGGGGTGTTTTTGTTGCAGTATGTTGTAATCTATTGACAAATACTAATACTTGTGCTATTATGTATACTCAGAAAGTCACCCATCCATCCCACAACGAAGTAGGAGAATTCAGTGGCTCGCACCACCAACACCCGTCGCCCCCAGAGGCCCAAGGCTGACAAGTTCGGTCTGGTGTTCGACAGCAATGTCGGCAAGCAGTACCGCAAGATAAAGCGTGACGACAACAACTCGGCACGTCCGCAGCGCAGCCCTCACTACATGGAGTACTTCGTACTTCGCGGTCGGCGCATTCGCGATGATGCGGCCACCTGGGGATGTCACGAGCTCCTCGACGAAGTCGAGAGCTGCAGTGTCCAGCCGAGCACCCTACGCGTGCCTCGGCGGTACTCGACCAAGACCCCCGCCAAGGTGGTCAACGCGCCGGTGCCGCTCAATCGGAGCTTCGAACTGCCAGTCAAGACTCGGTTCTCCGAGTTGCGACGCAGTCGGCTCAGCGATGCCGAGCTAGCCAAGCTGCTGCCGTCACACATCCGTGTGCGCCCGCAGCCGGCCAGGGTCACCTTGGAGCTCCCGAAGCACCTGCGGTGCCCGGAGGACGAGGAGCAGCGTTCGCCCTGCGCCTAGGGCGAAACTTGCGGCCCGTTTCTTGCACTCAGTGCAGGAAGCGGGCCGCTTTCTATTTGTGTATATTTTTACAACGATTTTCTCTTCACCTCATATCTCACTGTGGAGAAAAAAGCCCTTGACTTTCACGCCCCCGAGCGGTATATAATGAGGGTATTACCAAACACAGACAAAGATTGCGAGAACTAATATGTCTGAATTACCAGAAAAACAAGTCAAGCGACTCAAATCGCTGATTCAAGAGGCGGAGACCAACCTAGCCGCTGCCAAAGAACTACTGATGAGCATCATGGGCGACGATGGCCATGCTATCACCCCAACCAATAGCCGCGAAGAAGTCAGCGGCAAGGTGATCGAAGGTGTCTTCGATGGCCAAGTCATGATTGGCCCCGACGGCAAGAGCTATCCAGTGCCTGCCAACTATGCGAGCAAGAGCAAGCTAGTCGAAGGCGACATTTTGAAACTCACCATCGCCGATGACGGCGGCTTTATCTACAAGCAGATTGGCCCAGTCCCACGCAAACAGATTATCGGTACTCTGGTGCAACACGACGGTGCCTACTATGTAGAGGCCAGCGGGCGCGAATACAGGATTCTCCTCGCCAGTGTGACCTATTTCCGTATCAATATCGGTGACCAAGTCACTATCATCGTGCCAGAGGACAATCCTGAGGCAGTGTGGGCAGCAGTAGAGGCGGCGCTGTAGTAGCAAGCCAATGAGGGAGCCAAGATAGCTTCCCTCATCGCGCCGAGAATAACATTCCGTTATTCTCGAGCTACTCTTTCCTAACGGTTATAAAAACGATGCAGAAGTAAATTCTGACATCGTTTTTTCTACCCTGAGACGAAAATAACGGGATGCTTTCGAAACGGAGGGCATGAAGATTTGACACTGGTTTTTCCGTAGTTCATAATTAATCACATGAAAGCTCATGACAACGTCGTTGATTTGTCGAGTGAGCCGCTGGGGAGTCGCTATATTTGGCCTGCGCCCGATATCCTGCGTACCAGCGAATCTTCAGACCCTACTGAGCTTGCCGTCTCGGGACAGCGCGAACTCAAGCTGGGGCAGGCACTGTGCCGGCTTGGGTCGCCGAGCATTATGATCTTTAACGCCCTGCAAACACTCACCGAGCAGCAGGGGCGCGAAGCATCGTTTGCATGGGAAGATATCGAACGCGAGTTACGGAATGAAAGGTATGGGTTCAACCAGTATCATCGATTTTATAATGTCGCGGCGATACGACTCTCACAATATCTCGGCTATCTTGCTCAAGTATCTGGTAATCCCTTCGATGCCGTTGTCCGTTCAGAGCCTCGAAATGCTGAGCAAACGCACAGCACCGGTAACCCGTATCTGTACAGCTTTAATCCTTCTCTCCAAATCAAAGACGAACGCCCGCAATTGTAACGTCTGTCCGCCGCTGGAGTGTGCGCCTATATCTTAAAACCTCCTCTCTTCACGCCGTACAGCGACTGCAACCCGAGACACAAAGTGGCTCGGCGTGAAAGGGAGTGTGAAGAGAGGAGGTTTTTAGATATAGGATGTAGAGCCTGAGTCTCAAAACCTCCCACTCCACACCCCCCTACGCGCCTGATATCTCTTACAGAGACACCAGGGCTGCAGTCGCTTTACGGTGTGTCGGAGAGGTTTTGAGGTCTAGAGCGTAAAACCTTGACATTACGATAATTTTTTGCTATAATAAATATTGAATTATCCACCACTCAGCTGTGCGGATAGTCCGCACCTATCAAGTAGAGAAGAGACCCCCGATGGGAAACACCAGTGTTATCGAGTCACTCGAGGGCATCATGGACTACGTCCTTCGTCTCGAGCGGCAGATCGGTAACCTCGAGGCCATGCTCCGCATAGCGGAGGCGCGCACGGCGCAGCCGCACGCTTGCTACCGCGAGGGTTACGTCGATGCGTCGCGTCAGTTCGAACAGATCGCCGGCCGCATCGGCAAGGCCTGGGGAGCTCGTGTCGACCCCGGCAAGAGTGCCTCGAAAAAGCCGAGCTCCGAGCTGCTCGCAAAGAGCATCGACACGCTCGGTCTGCCGACGCGCATCACCAACCCGATGCACGTGAACAACATCCACACGATCGGCGACCTCATCAAGTGCGATGAGATTGACCTGATCACGATGCGCAACTTCGGTGAAGAGGCGCTCAAGAAGGTGGAGTCCGAACTTAGCAAGCTCGGGCTGTCCCTTCGCCGGAACGACTGAACCACCCCGCCTCTAGCGGTTGAGACCCCGTCTCCCGCTGCATGAGGCGGGGTTTCAATTTGCGTGCGAACGTATCGACCAAATCTACAACAGACAGCCGTCACCAAAGCAGCTATAATGAGAGCAATGGGGCAGGCGTTATATAGGAAATATCGGAGCAAATCGCTCGACGAGATCGTCGGGCAGTCGCATATTACCGATATGCTGCGTCGTGCGATCAAAGCCGACAAAATCGCCCACGCCTACCTACTAACCGGGCCGAGGGGAGTTGGCAAAACGTCAATCGCTCGAATATTGGCGCACGAAATCAATCAGTTACCATACAGCGACGAATCAGTTCACCTTGATATTATCGAAATCGATGCCGCGAGCAACAACTCGGTGGAGGACATCCGTGACCTGAGAGAGCGCGTGCAGATCGCCCCGACCAGTGCTCGCAAAAAAGTCTACATCATCGATGAAGTTCATATGCTGTCTAAGCCGGCGTTCAATGCGCTCCTCAAAACGCTCGAGGAGCCGCCAGAGCATGTGGTATTTATCCTGGCAACAACTGATGTCGACAAACTCCCAGCCACAATCATCAGCCGTTTGCAGCGCTATAACTTTCGTACCATTCACCCCAATGATGCCACACGCCACTTGCGTACCATCGCTAATGCAGAGCGGATCGATATCGACGATGCAGCGCTGGCGCTAATCGCACGCCATGGCAACGGCAGCTTCCGCGATAGCATCAGCTTGCTCGACCAATTGCAGCATCTTAGCGACGGTGCGATCGACCAAACGCTGGTCGAACAAGTACTTGGCCTAGCCGATCACGAGCGTCTTGCTGGGTTAATCGATGCCGCGATGGCCGGCGACCTGAAGACGCTGGTTCAGATCCTCGATGACAGCGAAAAGCGCGGCATGTCAGCGATCATCCTAACCGGGCAGCTCATCCACTATGTGAGCAGTCAGGTATTGCAGCGGCCTGCATTGCTGCCGCTGCTCGACCAGCTTCTGGAAGTCAGCAAAAGTGCCTGGCCGCAAGTAAAATTGCTAACCGCGCTCGGTTCTGTTGCACCAGCTAAGAAACCTGCACTCGACAAACCCGCTGAACCTATTCAATCGACAGCCCCAACACCGACTAACAAGGCAGCCGCTCCTACGGACAACACGGCAAAAGCTGCTGCAACTGTAGCCGCAGCAGACCCGCAGCCATCCGACACTCAGCCTCCAGCCACACCGCTCACGTCGTCAACGGTATTCGTGTGGGATGACTTTTTGTCTACCGTGCGTGCCTCTGCACCAGGCGCGGCGGCATTGCTCGCAAAGTGTGGCTATGACTGCCAAAACGATCAACTGACGATATATGCCGGCAAAAAGTTCGCCAAGACGCAGCTCGACAAAGCGGCACCCGCCCTCTACGCTGCGCTGCAATCGACAGGTTTTACGGGATCACTGGAAGTTGTGCCAGAGCCGGCGCCCCCATCTAATAGCCAAGCAGCAGCTGTTCTTGATATCATGGGCGGAGGAGAAGAGGTGAGTTTGTAATATGGCTGAGAAAAAAACCGTCACTGCTGGCAGAGTACCGCCGCAAAGTCTCGACGCCGAGATGTCTCTTCTTGGTGCGGTGTTGATCGATGAAGAGGTGCTGGCCGATGTCAGCGAGATCGTTCGCTCACATGACTTTTATGACAAACGCCACCAGATAATTTTTGCCGCCATGACGCGTCTATACGAGCGACACAAGCCAGTTGATCTACTGACACTCACCGAAGAACTAAAGAAAAAGTCCGAACTAGAAGCCATCGGCGGATCGGCGTTTTTGACCGAGCTCACCAACTATGTCCCTACTGCCGCCCACGCCGACGCCTACGCGGAGCTGGTTGAACAAAAAGCGATTCGCCGTCGTCTCATCAAAGCTAGCGCTGACATCTCCGAGCTTGGGTACGACGAAGAGACGACTGCCCAGGAGCTGCTCGAAAAAGCCGAAGCAGAATTGTTTAGTGTCTCTGACCAATCACTCAAACAAGATCTCGTCAGTATCGAAAGTATTTTGACCGAGAGCTTTGACCGTATCGAAGAGCTGCACCGCAACAAAGGTCAATTACGCGGCATTCGTACCGGCTACCGAGATTTGGACAATATGACCGCCGGCTTGCAGCGCAGCGACCTTATCATTCTTGCTGCACGACCTGCAATGGGTAAGACCACTCTCGTGACGAACCTGGCTTATAACGTAGCCACGATTGCCAAGCTACCGGTGCTGTTCTTTAGCCTCGAGATGAGCAAGGAGCAGCTGATCGATCGTATGCTCGCCGACGCCTCAGGGGTGGATAGCTGGAATATTCGTACTGGAAATTTGAGCGACGAAGACTTTAGCAAGATTAGTGAGGCGATGGGCGAAATGGCAGAAGCGCCAATCTTTATCGACGACACCCCAGGGCTTAGCGTACTAGAAATGCGAACCAAAGCGCGCCGTGCCGCCCATGATCAGCCACTCGGGCTCATTATTGTCGACTACCTGCAGCTCATGCAGTCGAACGGCAACCACAATGGCAACCGCGTCCAGGAGGTGAGCGAGATTAGCCGTGGCCTCAAACTGATCGCGCGTGAGCTAAATGTCCCACTCATCGCGCTGTCGCAGCTTAGTCGTTCAGTCGAAAGCCGCACGCCACCCATCCCGCAGCTGTCCGATCTGCGTGAGTCGGGTTCGATTGAGCAGGATGCCGACATTGTGTCGTTTATTTATCGTCCCGGCTACTATGAACCGGATAATCCTGAGGTGCAGAACATCACGGACCTTATCATCGCCAAGCACCGAAACGGGCCGGTTGGCAAAGTTCAGCTCTACTTCCACCCTGAACGCCTGCGCTTTATGTCGCTCGACAAACGGCATGAGTAAGTTCTAATGACAGTGTAATTTATTCTTAAATCTAGAACCAAGTGTCTATTTTGCATTTGCGTATTTCTGCATTGGCCTCTCTCACAACCAATAGCGTCTTTCGCCCCCGCAATGGTATAATACAAAGCAAATGAAAACGCGTGTTACAGACTTTTGGCTCTATCGTTGGCGTTATTTGATTGGGTATACCGCGATTATTGTCGCAATCGGTATCGTACTCGTCATCGCCAGCCTCTACGTCCCGGGCGCGCTGCGTCAGGGCGAAATTGATGCCGCACTCGCCAGCGGCCGTCTCTCGATGAAATCTATTGATCCTCACATGGTTATCGACTTGCCGTATCACATCTTGCAGCGATTGTCGTTTCTTGCTTTTGGCGTAACAACGCTGAGCATCAAATTGCCGTCCATCGTGCTTGGTGTCCTGACATCGCTCGGGATCTTTCTGCTGATTCGTACGTGGTTCCGCCGCAATGTCGCCGTCCTCACCACTATTCTCGCCACGACCTGCACGCAGTTTCTTTTTCTCGTCCAAGACGGCACCCCGAACATTATGTTTAGCTTCCTAACCATCTGGACATTGTTTGCTGCTACGTACGTGACACGGAAAAAAACCTTTAGCACCCTCTGGAAAGTACTTACTGGCGTGTTGATGGCCGCCGCGCTATATACACCGCTCGGTATATACCTTGTTGTCGCCGTCCTCACCACGATGTTTTTCCACCCTCACATCCGTCATATCGTTACGCACTTTGCGCGCCCACGGCTTGTCATTGCAATTGCTCTCGGTATCGTTTCGATCGTGCCGTTAGTGTATGCTTCTACGATCGACCCTCGCGTTGCGCTCTCATTGCTCGGCTTTCCTGAGACTGCCATTTCTATGCAGCAAAATCTCAGAGAAGTCGCGTATAGCCTCTTCGGGTTCTTTGTCCCCGCAAATGGCTACTTGTTGCGTCCGGTATATTCGCTGGGACTAATGTTGCTGATGATGATTGGCGTGTACAAACTCATGACCTACAAGTATACTGCGCGCAGCTATATTACGCTTTCTCTTGGTTTGCTAATGGTCCCCCTTGTGCTTTTGAACCCGGTTCATGTTAGCGCACTGTATCCACTTGCCGTACTCATGATTGCACTTGGCATTGCTACGCTCATCACTGACTGGTACAAACTATTTCCACGCAACCCCTATGCGCGTGTCGCCGGACTGATCCCGCTGGCCATTCTCGTTGGCGGTATCGTTTTGTCAGGTGTGATGCGCTACATGAATAATTACGAGTACAATGCTAACGTGCTAAAGGATTACTCTTCGGATCTTGGGCTACTGGAAGATCAGCTAAGGTACGAAAAAGCGACAAAATCTACCACGCGCCTTATTACCAGCCCTCAAGAGGAGGCGTTCTATAGTATGGTGGCACATTACGATGGCCGCTTTACGATTTCGACCAGCCAAGAAAATCCCGCTCCTGTTGCCATCGTGACACATCAGGCATACCGCATTCAAAAACCAAGCGGTGAGCCCACTATGATTATTACCAATCGATTCAGCAAAAATGCCGATCGATTCTACATATATCGCTCTGTCAAATAGCGGCTCGTCGCCTCATTTTGCATCAAGATACGCTATACTGGAGAGAGTAGAACAACAAGGAGGAAATACCTATGGCATTTGACCAAATGAAGATGCTAAACGACCTGCGCAAAGCGCAAAAAGCACTCGCAAATGAAATTGTTGAAGTAGAGGCTGGCGACGGTGCGGTTGTCGTGCAGATTACGGGAGAGTTAAAAGTAAAATCAGTGAAAATTGACCCAGAGTACGTCGACCTCGAAGACATCCACGAACTTGAGCACTGGATTGAAATTGCCATCCGAGACGGCATGGCCAAGGCTCAAGAAATCGCCGCTGAAAAGATGAAACCATTGATGGGCGGCCTTGGCAACCTTGGACTTTAGTATCCGTGTCTGAGCTATTACCAAAGGCGCTCACTGCAGTCATCGAGGAGCTTGGGCGCCTACCTGGTGTTGGTGCACGCACCGCTGAGCGCTACGCATACTATTTGCTCCGCGCCGACAAACGACAAAGTACTAGCCTTGCAAAACGGCTGGCTGAATTGCACGACGAGGTGAACACTTGCCCTGTAACGTACGCATTAATTAATGCAGACGAAAACATCTCTCCACTTTATAGCGACAGAAACCGCAATAAGCAGCTCGTCGCTGTCGTCGAGGAACCACTCGATATTGTGGCACTTGAGCGCACCGGTCAGTTCAAGGGCACATACCACGTGCTTGGCGGGGCGATTAGTCCGCTTGATGGTATTGGGCCAGAACAATTGCACATTCCTGAACTACTTAAACGCCTCAAAGCAGATGAGGTAGAAGAACTGATCATCGCCACCAATGCTTCAGTCGAGGGTGAGTCGACCGCGCTGTTTATCCAGCGACAAATCCAAGATGCTAAGATCGACGTCAAGCTTTCGCGCCTCGCGCGCGGGATTCCAGTGGGAGTTGATCTGGAGTATGCCGATCAAATCACCCTCGGTCACGCGCTCGAAGGTAGACGGACGCTGTAGAGGAGTAACCAAAAGTAAGAGCCCCGATCCTGCACAGGAGCGGGGCTCTTACTGTGCGGGTTCGGGGCTTTGATCAGGCGGCGATGATTGCCGCGCCGACACCATGCGTGCGGCTGGGTCGAAGCTGCAGGTGAAGCTCCTCGTGGCCGCTGGCATGGGCCATGCCTTGGATGATGTGAAGTATCTCCTCATCACTCCGCTGGGGACAGTTGAGAGCCAACTTCAGCTGCTCAACAACCGCCGGCGAGAACACGACGATACCACTCTGCTCCGACAATGCAATCGCCAATCTCGCCTGAAGGCAATAGTGGTTGATCGTCGCCTCGATGTAGTACGACTGGGCATTGCGTGCCCGTACTTCGAGGGCCTCGACTTTTCGAGAATCTGACATGGATAGCCTTCCATCTGGAGTAGATTGGAATTATATTATAGCACAGTTTATGCGTTTGTGTCAATAGCCTTACGCAAGGTATACTGGTAGATATGTTTTCAAACGCGATCGACATGATTGATAACGCGATAACCGTTGTCGTAGTCCAAGGTGAAAACCCAGATGGCGATTCTTTGGGCAGCTCACTGGCGCTCGAAGAGTTGCTGAGCGAGCAGGGCAAGACTGTCACCATGTACTGCGCGATTGACATGCCAAAGTACCTCCGGTATGTCACCGGCTGGGATAGAGTGGTCAATGATTTTCCGTTGTCAGCCGACTTAGCTATTATCGTCGACACAGCAGCAGAAACACTACTTGAAAAAGCCCTCTCCAGTCCAGGCGTCCGGCAGTTTCTGGAGTCCCATCCCGTTATCGTGCTTGACCACCACGGAGAGAACGACGACGAAACATCGCAGAATGACCTGTCATTCCGCCACGAGTTTGTCATGAGCAGCACAGCACCCGCAACGGGTGAGCTCATCTACGAGCTGGCAAAGGAAGCGAAGTGGCCTGTGACTGCAGAAGCCGCTCGTAGCCTGTATATCTCAATCGCCTCAGATACACTTGGCCTCTCTACCGAGGCGACGACACCGGAGACATTTCAAACGGTCGCTGACTTGGTGAAATATGGCGCAAAACCCTACGAGATCGAGTCGCTTCGCCGTGAATATATGCGCAAACCCGCCGATATTTTGGCCTACAAGGGAGAACTGATCGGTAGGATTGAATACTTACTCGATGGCAAGCTCGCTGTCGTACATATTCCCTGGGAGGATATTCAGGCGTATTCCGACCGCTACAACCCGAGCGTTTTGGTCCTTGACGAAATGCGCCTGGTAGACGGTGTTGAAGTCGCGTGCGCCATAAAAACCTATCCTGATGGCAAGCTGACAGGCAAATTGCGTTGCAACACGCCGGTTGGCGCAACTATTGCCGGGTACTTCGGTGGTGGCGGGCACAGCTACGCTGCTGGATTCAAGATATTTGAAGGCTACGACGCGGCCATTGCAGAACTTATTACTGCAACCGATAAAGCACTGAAGGAATTTCATGCCGCTCAAACTGTATAACACTGCGACGAAATCCGTCGAGGAGCTCACGCCACTCAACGATAAGCGAGTCACGCTCTACACGTGTGGCCCTACCGTGTATGATCATCTGACTGTGGGTAACTGGTCAGCGTATATCTACTGGGACAGCTTGGTTCGCGCACTATTGAGTGCTGGCTATCATGTCGAGCGCGTCATGAACATTACTGATGTTGGGCACCTAGTGAGTGATGCCGATGAGGGCGAGGATAAACTCGAAAAAGGCGCCCGGCGCGAAGGCAAAACTGCATGGGAAATTGCCGAATTTTATGCTGAGGATTTTGTGGCCGGAATGGAGAAGCTTGGCCTCATACCGCCGGAACATCTTGTCAAAGCAACAGATTTTATTGATCAACAACTTGACCTTGTGCGCATACTCAAAGAAAAAGGTTTCACCTACCAGACGCACGATGGCATTTATTTTGATACCAGCAAGTTCCCAAGCTATGCTGACTTCGCTCATCTTGACCTCGCCGCTCAAAAAGCAGGTGCGCGAGTAGAAGCCAACGACGAAAAGCGCCAACCATGGGATTTTGCACTATGGAAGTTTACTCCTATCGGTGAAAAACGTGACATGGAATGGGCCACACCGGATGACCTGCTTGACCTTCCTCCAAATTCGCCGCTTGTGTCGTCACCAGTTGCAGGCGATTCGATTAAAGCAGCGTCAGGCCAGGCACCCCCTCAAACCACCCCTCTAGAAACGCATGGCTCGCAAAACTCAGAGCTCAGAACTCAGAACTCTTCCAGAGTTATGGGCTTTCCTGGGTGGCATCTAGAATGCTCGGCTATGGCTATGAGCATTCTCGGCCCGACGATCGACATTCATACCGGAGGGATCGATCACATTCCGGTGCATCATACCAACGAGATTGCCCAAAGCGAAGCCGCTAGCGGCAAAAAATTTGCCAATTTATGGCTTCACAATAACCATCTCAAAATCGATGGCGGCAAGATTAGCAAAAGTCTTGGCAATGGCCATACTCTCCAAGACCTAGCAGATGAAGGATTTTTGCCGATGGATCTGCGAATGTTTGTACTGCAAAGCCAATTCATGACAGAAGGTAACTTTACGTTTGACAATCTTCAGGCAGCAAAAAATCGGCGTGATAACTGGCGAAACTACGCTGTACTTCGCCACCAAACACACGATTCGCTCAGTGATGACGACACCAAGAACGATGATGAGAAGTACCCGTCACTGCAAGCATCTGCTGGCGCACTCCGTGAAGCGCTCCTAAACAATCTCAATACACCAGAGATGATGCGTATCGTTGATGCTTCGTTTAGCCAGCTCGACCGTCAGCCACTTGGCACTATTCATCGCCACGGTCTTATCGAACTTCTCACTGCAATCGATGAACTACTTGGCCTTCAACTCATAGCTAGTACACCTGATGTCGATGATGACGCCAAGCGAATTATCCTCGAACGCCAACGCGCCCGTGAAGCAAAAGACTGGAACAAATCTGATGCACTACGCGATCAACTTCTTGAGAAAGGAATCGAGGTAAAAGATAGTCCCTCTGGTGTGATCTGGACGTACGCGCCCAATTAAACAACTGGGCTACGCGTCTTCACCAGTCAATTTCTTGACCAATTTTGTCAGTGGCTTGGCGTTTTCCTCGCGCTCTTTGTGGGCATTTTTGAGATACTCCTCAATCAAGATTTTGATACAGCCTGCAATCGGAATGGAAATGATACCACCAGCAATACCAAAGACATATATACCAATAGTAACCGCTACCAAGATTGCCAAAGGACTGAGTGATATGGTTCGTGACTGCACGGCAGGTGAAATCACGTTGTTTTCAACCTGCTGATAAATCATGAAATAGACTGCGAATATAAATGCAGCCGGCAGACTGTTGAATGCCAATAGTACCGTCACAATCACCCCGGCGATTGTGGCACCAAACATCGGGATCAGTGACAGCACAAAGCAAGTGGCGATTGCTACCATCGCGAGGCTTGAAGGCACCGCAGGGAAGAACAAAGTGATCAAAAATACCGCCAGGCCCGCCATCAGACCGTCGATGCCAGAAATGGTGATTTGCCCCGTCACATAGTTTGAGACGACAGCGTGCATTCGGCGAATCAAGCGCAGGTGGCTGTCACGACGATCAGTGTTGCGATACAGTGTGGCGATTCGCGCTACCCACGCTGGTCCCTCGACAAGCATAAGGAATGTCAGCACCAGCATGAGCATACCGGACAAAAAGGCTGAGAGTGCCGAGCCAACACCATTCAAGAAGTTCTTGCCAAACCCGGTTGCCCAGCTTCCGGCATCGGTCTGCAAGGATTTGATTGCTTGATCAATTTGCGGCTGCAGATGGTACTTATCGATGAGATTACCGACACCTTTCCACTGCTCAGAAACCGTTCGCACTGCCTCTGGTGCGCTATCGATAAACTTTATGGTTTGCTGCACAATAGGTGGCACGACGAGAAAGGCAATTGCCGCCAGTACTGCCACTACCACAACAAACGCCAGTGCCGTACTAAGTACACGACTCCTACCGGGTAGGTAGTTTGCCAGACGACTGACTGGCCCATTGAGAGCGAGCGCAAAAAACAGCGCTGCCGCAAGAATAATGAGAGCCGTGCGCGCACTATACAACGCAAGAATAACGAACCCGAACCCAATCACTACTAGCCAGAACCGAACAAATGTCTTTGTGTCAATTTCAATACGTACTTTCATGACACTAGTATACACTGCTCACGGCTGTTGAGCTACTTGATTTAGCGTGAGCCGAGAACAGCAATCAGTGCCAGGAGCACCAATAGTGTTCCAGCAAGTGCAGAGATTGCTACCGTCATACGGTTGGGGTAATAATCTACCTTCGTCGACTGCTTTGAGGCACGTGCTCGTGATGCCGTGGATTTCTTAACAACTTTCTTTGTCTTAGCTGTCTTCGCTACAGTTTTTACCATACCACTAGTCTACATTTGATGCCTCAAGATTGCAACCCGCTTATGGTATACTAGAGGCCATATGAGTTATCTCGACAAAACACTTGTTAGTGTCCGTCTTGTTGATGGAAACAGTTCCTCCTTGCTCGAAGCGGCAACACATATATTGGAGACTTGTGAACACAAAACTGTAGGAGAGGTGCTCTCGACACTTCACAACCTGCCTACTGTACGTTCACGACCGATCAACAGTGGTACGACCGCCTATTTCTCTTGGAATGAGTGGCATCACGGGCGGCACTTCAAGCTCTATGCAGCCGGCGATGAAACCCTTCTGCAGCACTGTACCCTCACTGATACCGAGCGAGAGCAGCTTAGTCTCGCCATTCGTCGCGCCGGCACCTACGAACAGGAGATTTGCGTAGTAGCCTCTGCCATCACCGTTACATCAAGCGAAAAACTCGCGCACAACATGACCTGTATAGGTATCATCTTTTGCCACTAGTCGACTGCGTGTGCCGATAGTCGGTCAAAAGTGCAATGTCTGAGATATCTTTTTTGCGTCCGAGACGCCGCTTGGCATCGATCAAATCATCTACGCTCATGAGTGAAATGCCGTCAACGACAAATGCAGACTTTTTCAGGTATTTGAGATTCTTTCCCATCCAGGTGTGCATAAGATTATAGCCATTGTGCGATAAGATTTTTTTGCCGTTGTCTTGTACATACTCCTGCCAGTGGTGCTCGTCACGATATTCACGGTACACGTTGTCACTCACCACCACATCGACATCATGCGTTTGGCGTAGGTCAAGCGCCTCGAGTACCGCACCTCCAATTACGACATAGCTTTCGGCTGGCAACTTGAGCCGCTGGATCATTTCAAGCGACGATCGCCGACTGTCAGGACGAGCCTTGATGGCGGCGTTGAGGGTCGGAAAAATATTATCTTTTCCGACCAACCCCACCACACCGTAATTGTCAAACTGCTGGCGTAAGGCAGGGGAGACGTGAGCGAAACCAAGCCGGATACCGTCCGAGCTAAGCTGGCGAACTAGCATCTTGAGATTCTCGACCGCAGTGTAGTCAATATTATCAATTGCTCCCGCATCAACCACAACATAATGCACTGGTTCACTTGCCGCCTCAATCGCTCGTTTGAGGCGAGCGACGAAATAGTTGATATTCTCGAAAAACAATGACCCATCAAAGCTGTAAACGAGCAGTCCGTGCGGCCGCGAGGTGTGTCGGTGGTGCGGGTCGAGTCGCTCTGTAGCCCAGTCAGACAATGCCCCATCGCGCAACAAGACTGCATCTTTCGGGTGGTATTGGCGACTGAGACGCTCCATGAGCGACACGACGACCGCAATCAATACCCCTTGCCGCACGCCAAAAAGCGCCGTACCCACGAGTGCAACCATCGCCACCAGAAACTCAGTTTTGTGAGTGCGCCAAAGATACCTGAGTTCGGAAAAGCGGATGAGGTGAAGTCCGATCATGAACACAATTGCGGCCAAGGCCGCCGAAGGCATAGAGCGAAATAGTTCGCCGCCAAACAGTAGAAGTATCCCAATGATCACTCCCATTATAATGTTGACGAGCTGAGAGCGGGCCCCCGCCATGTCGGCAGCAAGTGTGCGCGGCGGGCTACCGTTGACAGCGAATCCCCTCGTAAGTGCTGAGACGGCATTGGCAACGCCAAGCGCCATCAGATCTTGGTTGAGACGAACTTTTTCATCATGCTCATTAGCCTGGCTTCTGATCACTGCGGAGCTTTGCGCCAAGATTACGATCGCGATAGAGAGCGCTGCCGGCAACAGTGTGACCACGTCACCCGCTGACAAGCTGGGGTGGACGAACTGCGGCAAGCCTTGTGGCAGCGCACCGACAAACTGCACGCCATAGTCCCCAACATGAAACACCAGCGCAAACCCAACTGCCGCGAGCAAGCCGATGAGCTCCCCTGGGATACGTGTGCGTCGCGTGATCACTACAATACCCACTACAAGTACAGAGATTGTCACTGTCATGCCATTTACCGCTGTCAAGCCTTGTGCCACCGCCACCACGTGTTGCCACAAACTTCCGCTAGCAGATATCCCGAGCATTTCTGGAAGCTTATGAGTCATAAGTTGTACGCCAACGCCTGCCAAAAAGCCAACCAGCACCGGCCGCGATATCAGATCTGCTAAAAAGCCCAGTCCTGAAACGCCCATCAGCAACAGGACACCTGCGGTTAGCAGGCCGAGCAGTCCAATTGCATTGGCGTACTCCGGCGATCCAGCTTGTGCCACCAACAACGCCCCAGAAGCCACCAGCGCGGCTGTGGCCGAATCCGCACCAATCACTAGGCGCTTAGTGTGAGCAAGCACGCCAAATACCATCGGCGCAAACAGCGCACTATAGAGGCCAGTTACCGGCGGCAGGCCGACGATAACAGCAAATCCGAGAGACTCCGGGATGGCGATCGCCGTCACGACCAGTGCGGCCATCAGATCCGATTTGATATATTTTGTTTTATAGCCGGCAAATCCCCAGCGAAATAGCTTGTGCATACTGCACTCATACTAGTCGCGACAAGAAGAGGCGTCAAGTGACTGCCGCTGGCGCCACCTATTCAGTAACTCAATCATAATAAAGCTAATTATCATCAGGAGTAACCACGAACCAATCTTCTCGATTCCAACCATATGCCAGCTCGCCGACTGATTTGGGTAGAGCCATACCTTGGTGTAGGTTGCGACATTCTCGGCTAACCAAATAACCAGCGTGATCGGTCCAAATGCGACCACAAGCGGCATTCTACATCTACCCAGATTCAGTCATCATCATCGATATCAAAATCTCGAAGTGCAAAGCCATAGCAGAGCACGGCACCGATGACCAACGCAAGCTCGACTCGCTCATAGCCGCTCGTGAGAAGAAGAGTGAGTCCTGCCGCCGCAGCCAACAAAAATCCTGCCCAAATCAGCACTGATCGTAGTATGTTACCAGTTTTCTGTACGTGTTTTTCGTGCAATGCTTTGTGAGCCATGGTTCCTCCTTCGTGGTTTCTTGCACCTAGCATAGTCCAACTCACTCTCGATGACAAGTTGCCCTGGTGTATGGTATACTTTTTAAGCACATTGGGGTGTCGCCAAGTATGAGAACTGCCTGGGGCAGTTTGCAAGGCCGGAAACCGATTTGAAGCTCTGCTTCAAGTAGTTTGAGGCGAGGCTACGAGCGATTGTCGGAGACAATCGACGAGTGGCAAGGCACATGAAGTTTCACTTCCCGATTATAGCCGTACCTTTCGTAACCGTAATCACACACTATTGGGGTGTCGCCAAGTGGTAAGGCACATGGTTTTGGTCCATGCATTCGGGAGTTCGATCCTCTCCACCCCAGCCAAGAAAGAATGTCGTAATCCTCGTGATTACGACATTTTTTCTCAGTTTAGTCGGAGGTTCAAACATGCGGATCAATCATAAGAATGAGTGTGCCTGACGACTATACAGCACCACCCACTCCTCAATTGTCAACTGTGAAGGCTTGAACTCTTTGCTACCACCCACTCTGGTATAATATCGTGGCTCAGCGTAGCATTTCTCAACAAACTGCATATATGATGCCTGCTGTTCGGATGGCAGCAGTTCCTCGAGGCGCGGTGTGATCTCTAGCAGCACCGTATCGACCGCAGGCGGGGGAGTAAAGTCGGTCTTACGTAATGGCCGGCGGATCCGCGCCTGCCACCACGGCGCAATCATCATGCCAAGTGCGCCATGGAAATGATCGCCCGAAATGATGAGCTTTTGAGCAAATTGCCGCTGCACAATCAAATACACTGCCTTGGGCGGGTGACCATCCGTCGTCAAACGACGCACTATCTGCGAGCTGAGTCGAAAAGGGATATTTGCAAACACTTTATACGGTTCCCGCGGTAGCTCAACCTGCCGCATGTCACCGTGCACGATGGTCACTTTTGGATTGTGACCAAGATTTTGCTGGAGTTTGGCATAGGCAACAGGCTCGTTCTCGATGGCAATTACCCGTGCAGCACGGCGGCCCAGCACCGCTGTAATCGCACCACTGCCCGCACCAAGATCGACTACCAAGTCGTTTTTGCGAATGTTGCTATGCCCGATAAGCTCGGCGATAAACGCAGAACTGCGCAAAAAATGTTGACCATGACTAGGAACGAGACGCTTCATACTTTTAGTATAGCAACTGCTGGGCTATACTAGGTCTATGAGAAAAAACACAAGCGGTTTCACAATCGTCGAGCTCTTGATTGCTGTCATTGTGATCGCCATCTTGGCTAGTATTACCCTTGTTGCCTATACCGGTATCCAGCAGCGCGCCCGAACTGCTCAGACAATCACCACCGCTGAACAATGGATCAAAGGTCTGATGATATACAAAGCGCGCAATGGCAGCCTCCCGTCAATGAGTAGCTGCCTCGGCGCAGGGTACAAATATGATTACAACGAACAAGGAGCTTCGACCGTTGCGCAGTGCCAGCAGACATCGTCAAGCGTCGGTGTCGTCACAAACCCCGCCTTTACTGCTGCCATGCAGCCATATATGGCCGGCTCACCCGCACCTGCCATGGTGACCGCCGCAAATAGCACAACCTCATGGTATCGAGGCATCACCTACAATATTAATGGCACTACTGCACAAATTGTCCTCGCTCTGGATCGCGGGCAAACATGTCCAGCAAAAATCAGCGAATACAACCGGTCATATGGCGCTCCTACTTCAGGACTCAACACTAACATGGTTTGCATTTACGAGATCGGTAGTATCGCCTCATACGATTTCAATTAGCTCGAACGGTTGCCAAACAGCCCGCCGATAACGTCGTCCAACATGCTGCCGTCTTTGTTTTTATCGAGAACGGCCGTTGCGAGATCGCTAAGCAACCCGCCATTATCTGTTTTTTGTTGCTTCAGAAGGTCTGACAGGCCACCCGCATCGAGATTATCGCTCGACTTTTTCTTGCCGAGATATGCCATAACAAGCGGGGCAAGAAACGTCAATATTTTGGCAACCGTTGCCACGTCGATGCCCGTCTTATTTGCAATCGTTTCATTTGCAGAAGACTGTTTCTCTCCCAAGACATGCTCAATAATTTTGCCACCATCGTTATTGCTGTCACCCCCCGCAAACAGCCCTCCCAAACTTTCAAGTAGGGACCCGCTTGTGTGATCTTTTTCAACGGCTGCGTCTAGCGCTTGTGCGCCTTTTTCATCACCGGTGTTATTTGCCATTTGCCCAAGAATGACAGGCAGTCCTGCAGCAATCACACTCTCTACCGTGCTTTTGTCGGTGCCGGTCGCTTGGCCAATCTTTTCCGAAACATCCCCCTTAATCACTTCGGTCAATACTGATGTGATGTCCATTGCGCTACCTCTTCCTCTTATTAGTGGCGAATTAGTTTTGGTAATTTCTTTGCCTGTGATATCATGCGCTCGAGCTCGACCACTGTGGGAAGACGACGCACTAACTTAAGCCGCTGGTTAAGTAATGTAAGGTCCATATATAAATTCTGTGCGTTCCGATAGGCAAGTTTTGGTACGGTGGCGACTCCCGCCTTGACCAAAAGTTCGGCAAATTCTTCACCTATGCCTTTGATTCGAATCAGATCTGCTTGGTGGGTCCATTGCAAAATCTGTTCCTCCGCAAGTCTAGCTTCGTCCGCAAGACGCATGCGGCCTGTCGCAGTTGCGCCGACTTCACGCAGCTGCTCAATCGTTCGCACTCCCGCCTCAGCCAGTTGACTGGCGTATGTAGGGCCAATTCCTTCAATTTCTTTGATACTCGTCATACTCTTGTACCTCCCATTGATGGTAGCTCTAGTATAGCACCCTTACTCTGCATTCTAATACTCTCGCGCGGCCCCTCACTGATACCTCGCGTCATAGTCCTGGACCGCACGTTTTGCATCTTGTATTTAACGGGTATATACTAAGCATTAGCATGAATAACCACGAAAAACACTCAATGGGCCAGTATTTGCGTGCGGTCAACTATCTTACCGCTGCACAAATCTTTTTAGCAGACAACTATCTCATGAAGCGTCCGGTGACATTCGATGATGTTAAAAGTCGCTTGCTGGGACACTGGGGTAGTGGGCCTGGTATCAATTTTGCCTATGCCCATCTTTCTCGATTTGCCAAGAAATACGATCAAGACATGATGTTTGTGCTCGGTCCAGGACACGGCTTTCCGGCGCTCCAAGCCAACCTCTTTCTCGAGGGAACACTGAGCCATTTCGACGCTTCGCTCAAGATTGATATGTCGGGTATCCAACGGCTTTGCCGCGGATTTAGCTGGCCCTACGGCTACCCAAGCCACTCAAACCCCGAAACACCAGGAGTTATCCTCGAGGGAGGTGAGCTCGGCTACGCCCTCAGCACCAGTTTTGGAGCAGTCATGGACAATCCCGACCTCATGGTAGCCTGTCTGGTCGGCGATGGAGAGGCCGAGACCGGCCCGACTGCCGGCGCATGGCACCTCAACAAACTCGTGAATCCAAGAAAAGACGGTATTGTCTTGCCGATTCTCCATCTTAATGGCTACAAAATAAGCCAGCCGACGATTTTTGGTCGCATGAGCAACTACGAACTGATGACGCTGTTTAGCGGCTACGGCTACGAGCCACGCATCGTAGACACCACCAAAGACGGTGTTAACCCCCACGATGCTATGGCAGAGGCACTAGACTGGGCTCACGCGACCATCGCCGAACTCCGTGCCAGCAAAGACACGGTCGCGCCCCGCCTACCCATGATCATCATGCGTACACTCAAGGGCTGGACTGGCGTCAAAGAACTCGATGGCAACAAAATCGAGGGCAACTGTCTCAGCCATCAGGTGGTGCTCAATGAGGCCAAAACTGATGAACGTGAGCTACAGCTTCTCAACGAGTGGCTCGGCAGCTACAAGTTTAGCGAGCTTTTTTCGGAGACAAACGGTTTTGGCTCGTACGTCGAAGATATCATCCCAGAAAAGCCCGAAAAACGCCTCGGCATGAGCAAGCATGCACATGGCGGTCCAGCCGTGTATCAACCCCTAAAACTCCCTTCTGTTGAGCAGTTTGCTGAGGACGCGACAGCCCCTGGCACCATGGGAAGCAGCAGCATGCGCCGCACCGGACTATATCTTGAAGAAGTGTTTCGTCTCAACGCTGAGACCAAAAACTTTCGTATGATGAGCCCAGACGAGACCTACAGCAACAAGCTTGACGACATTTTCAAAGCTACTTCTCGTAGCTGGCAATGGCCTCTCATGGAATGGGATAAAGACATGACACAAGATGGCCGTGTCATGGAAATGCTTTCCGAGCACAATATGCAAGGTCTCATGCAAGGCTACGTCTTAACTGGTCGGCATGCGATGTTTGCAAGCTACGAAGCATTTCTGCAAGTAGTAAGCAGCATGGTCGACCAATACGCAAAGTTTCTCACCCAAAGTCGAGGCGTCGAATGGCGAGGTACGATCCCCAGTATCAACTACATTCTGACAAGCAGCGGCTGGCGCCAAGACCACAATGGGTTCAGCCACCAAAATCCTGGCTTCATCGATGATCTATTGCGTCGTCAAAGTAACTTTAGCAACGTATTTTTTCCTGCTGATGGTAACTGCACTCTTGTGGCTCTCGAAAAAATGCTCACCAGTGTGCGTCAAATCAACGCAATTGTTGCTGGCAAGACTGTAGAGCCTCGCTGGCTCACGCCTAACATGGCTCGCAAACAAATCGAAGCAGGACTGATGATCTGGGACTTTGCAACCGACGATAACCCTGATTTGGTAATGGCTGCGGCAGGGGATTACCCAACCAAAGAGACCATGGCAGCAATTGATATTATCAAAACCGAACGTCCTGAGGTAAAGATTCGCTGTGTAAATGTGTCGAGCCTAACTACGATGGGCTTTGGCACACTTAATAATACGGCTGATCAAAAATTCTTTGATCATATCTTTACCGAGGATAAGCCAGTGATATTTAATTTCCACGGCTATCCTCAGACGGTCAAAAGCGTGCTCTTTAATTATGCGGTCGACAGTACTCGATTTGACGTTCGCGGCTACAAAGAAATCGGCAGTACCACGACACCCTTTGATATGCATGTTCGCA
Source organism: Patescibacteria group bacterium (assembly GCA_020160975.1). Taxonomy (GTDB): domain Bacteria; phylum Patescibacteriota; class Saccharimonadia; order Saccharimonadales; family Saccharimonadaceae; genus Saccharimonas. Next base: position 137,998 of record JAIUPJ010000001.1, read on the forward strand.
ATGAGACCAGCCGCTACGATTTAGCGATCGCTGCATTTAAGCAACTTGGCCACGACGAAATAATTCCTTTTGAAGAGGCAGAGCACTTAGCTGCAAAATATCGCCACAAGATTGACGAAAATACCGACTATATCAAAACCTATGGTATCGACCGCCCCGAGCTTGACGCATGGGTGTGGCCTGCGGCACGAGGTATGGAGCGCGTCAAAGAAGAAGAATGGCACGGACAGACAAACTAGTATGTCAGGTAAGCGATGCCAACTAACAGAAGTGAGGGGATATCAATGAATCTCATTTTGGTAGCAAACCCGGGTAGCAGCAGCCGCAAGTATGCACTCTACGAGGCTGATGGGCTAGCGCTCCATGCCGAGATTCACTACGAGCACGCTCACGATGGAATTGTCTACACTATCGAGTCGCCCGGGAAAACTGCGGTGACAGCACCCGCAGATTTTAGTGTACTGGACGAGTCGTGCTCTCATGTGATTTCAACCCTTGTCGCCGAACACCTCCTCACTGAGAATCAGCCGATCCTTGCTATCGGCCTGCGTGTCGTCGCGCCCAGCGCGTTTTTCATGCAGGATCACGTCATCACCGATGAGGTGGTCACCCGGCTGGAGTCAATCAAACACCTAGCACCGCTGCATATCGGGGCAACCTTAGGCGAGCTCCAGCTACTTCGGGCTCACTACCCAGATACGCCAATTGTCGGCGTCAGCGATAGCGCCTTTCATCGCACCAAACCAAATTATGCCTGGAACTACGGCATCAATATTCATGACGCCGATCGACTGGATATCAAACGATTCGGGTATCACGGTATCTCCGTTAGCAGCGTCGTCGACGAGCTGTGGAATCGCGGCAAGCTGCCACCAAAAGTCATCGTCTGCCATCTTGGTAGCGGGTCATCAGTGACCGGTGTCTTCCATGGCCGAAGCATCGATACGACGATGGGGTTCACGCCAAACGAAGGGGTGATCATGGCGACCCGGAGCGGCTCCATCAGCCCAGATGCTAGCCACGCTCTGCGCAGCCAGCTCCAGTTAGACGACGCCGGGTTGGTCGAGTATCTCAATACACACGCTGGCCTCGCGGGTATGGCGGAGAGCGACGACATTCGCGAGCTCCTGAAGCGAGAAGCCGACGGTGATCATGCCGCACACTTGGCGCTCACCACGCTTATTCACACCATCCACAAAGCCATCGGCAGCATGCTAGTTGCCATGAATGGCTGCGATCTATTGGTCTTTACTGGCACTGTTGGCGAACGCTCAGCAGTGTTGCGAAAACGTATCGTGGCTCATTTGGAGTTCTGCGACTTCGTCCTCGACGGCGTGCTCAATGACGAGTGCACCTCACCACAACAATTCACCAACATCTCTCAAATCGCTCGGTCAAAACCCATCGTTGTCATTCCTGCCCATGAAGCACTCGAAATCGCTCGACGCACCAAGCAATCAGCTTCCGTATGAACGGAAGAACCGTATGCTTATTGCCGCGGCGTTCGACGCCACAATCGTAGCTCGCCGTAAATCGGGTCAACCGGACGCCGCGCTCGACACGTTCGTCAAGATGGGGGAGCGTGATACCGAGCCGCTCATAATCACGAGTAAGAAGTGAGTGCATTGCCTCGGCATCTTCTGGAGTGGGGTAGCGATAGGTTATTTCTTTCATACTTGCTTCAAGTATACCACGAGGTATTGCATATTCATGATGTTTGTGCTATAATAGAATTTAGGCTTGCTGACATCACTAGTCGCTACAATAACTTTGGAGAATTGTGACCGAGAAGCTTTCCTTTGTGAAATACCCCCCCGGAACCGATGCGGCAAAGTCTGTGTTGGCATTCATAGAGCTCTGGAAGGAGTATGTTGAAATAGCCCCGCACTGCAGCCCGCTCGATGTGGCTGCGATGCGAAAGCGCCTCCGCGTCGCCTGGCGGCGCCACTGGAGGGACCACGGACGGCTGATTGTCCGGTCGTCCTGCCATCGCCCCGCGGGGCCGCACTGAGATTCGTCTCGGAGCGGCCCCGGCCAGGGGCGATTTTTCATATTCTGCACTGTGATACAATACGTCATAGATTAGCTTAAACGGAATAGTCCATGCCAAATTTGTACAGCTGGCTCCACGATCTTATCGGCGGACACAAACAAAATTCCGCTGCCGAGCAGCGCGAACAAAATCTCAAACAAGCACACAAGCGCTATTCGCGTTTTGGCCGCTTTGTCCGCGTGCTTGGGCCAGGTGTCGTCACCGGTGCCGCCGATGACGACCCCAGCGGTATCGCTACCTATAGTCAAGCGGGCGCTATCTACGGTTACGGGCTGCTGTGGCTGTTTCCTATCATGTTTCCGCTACTACTAGCAGTTCAGGAGAGCTGTGCGCGTATCGGCGCAGTGACGGGGGATGGCCTGGCGGCAATTCTCAAAAAACATTACAGCCGCAAAGTACTCTATGCCGCCGTAACTCTTGTCGTAGTGGCAAATACCGTCAATATAGGCGCCGACCTAGCTGCGATGGCCGCTACCACCCAGCTTTTGCTGCCCGAATTGCCGTCTGTCGGCTTGGCAATCTTTTTTGCGGTTGTCTGTGTCGTCATGCAGGTGTTTGTGCCGTACAAGACCTATGCAAAAGTCCTCAAATGGCTGGCTATCGCGCTGTTTGCTTACCCGATCACGGCATTTCTGGTCGGTCAGCCTTGGGGTGAAGTGCTAGCACGTACCTTTGTCCCCAACATTACACTCAACAAAGAAATGGTATATATCATCGTTGGCATTCTGGGTACAACTATCAGCCCGTACCTCTTCTTCTGGAATACCAGCGAGGTCGTCGAGGACGAAGTCGAGGAACGGCGCATCAAAGCCTCTTCTGGAACTGGCGTGCCTCGCATCAGCAAAAGCTTCATCCGCAAAATCCGTCTCGACAACCTAGCGGGCATGACGTTGGCCAGCGTTTCGGCATGGTTTATCGTCATCGCCTGTGCCTCTACCCTCAACGCCCACGGCATCACTCAGATCGAGAACGCCCAAGATGCCGCGGCCGCGCTCGAACCGCTCGTCCAAGGTTTTCCGCATGCCGGCCTGATTGCCAAACTACTCTTTAGCGTCGGTATCATCGGTATCGGACTACTGGCCGTACCCGTTCTGGCTGGCTCGTCGAGCTATGCCGTCAGCGAAGCGCTTGGCCTCAAAGAAGGCTTCTATCGCACCTTCAACAAAGCACATGGGTTTTATGGCATCATCATCCTGGCAACGCTGGCAGGGTTGGGTATCAATTTTCTGCACATCGACCCGATCCAAGCCCTCATCTTTACCGCCGTTTTCAACGCCGTCGCCAGCGTACCACTACTATTCATGATCTACCGTGTCGGCAACAACCCCGACATCATGGGTATCTACAAGAACTCCCGCTGGAGCAACGCTGGCGTACTTGCCGCTTTTGCATTGATGGGTATTGCGACCATCGTGCTAGGCTGGTCAGTATTCCAGCCCTAGCACTACTCCATCAGTGATAAAATAGGATAAATGAAGAAAACACCACAATTTGAGACACTTGTTCTCGAAAAAATCGTCGGCGGCGGGCAAGCTCTCGGCACGCTAGAGAACGGCCGCAAGGCGTTTGTATGGGGTGGCTTGCCCGGCGAGGAGGTGACGATTCGTGTTACCAAGAAAAAATCTCATTTTGTCGAAGGTATCGTAACAGAAGTCTTGCAAGCGTCGCCGGAACGTACCGAACCGCTCGATCCTGAAAGCTATCTCAGCACCAGCCCGTGGCAGATCATGAGCTTTGAAGCCGAGCAACACTACAAGGCCGCCCTGATCGAGGAAGCATTTGAACTTCATGATATTGTGCTGCCCGATCCAATCGAGGTATCTACTGATGGCCGAGTTAGCCATTATAGAAACAAAGTAGAATTTAGTTTTTTTGGATTTGAAGATACAGAAAGTAACTACGAATACCTCAAGCTAGCGTTTTTCCAGCGCGGTGGCAAAGGAAAGATTCCAGTAGCAAACTGCTCATTACTCCCAGCGCCAATGATGGATCTTGCTCTAGATATCTGCGCATACCTCGAAAGTGTCCAAGTCACTGCGCGACAGCTTAAAACTCTCTTAATTCGCTGCGACCAGCAAGGCAACTGCGTTTGGCAACTCTACATCAAAGAAGAGGTATGTGGCTTTATGAGTGAGCACGAGGCAGCAGGCTTCAAGGCGCAGGGAGGAGAAGTCATCTACAGCGATCCACGTAGCCCTGCCAGTCGCATCACCAAACGCTTGCTATCGGTCGGAAATGTCGTACTGACCGACATTATCCTCGGCGTGCCGTTTCGCTACGCTACTGAGAGCTTTTTCCAAGTAAATATCCCCGTATATGAGCAAGCGCTCAGTGATATGAAACAGTGGACCAAGTCAGAAGCGCCAATAGTAGATCTTTATTCGGGTGTGGGATCGATTGGACTGACCATTGGAGGCGATGCTTGCACCTTGATAGAGATCGATGATAACGCTGTGCGCGAGATGAAGCGCAATATAAAGGAGCAGGCAAGTGGCGCCACCGCAGTGCATGCGGCTAGCGAAAAAGCCCTCGACTACATCACCAGCGAGCAGGTCGTTATCGTTGACCCGCCACGCGCTGGCATGCACCAGGCGGTAATCGACAAGCTTCTCGAGACAGCGCCGCCAAGTATTATCTACCTCAGCTGCAATCCCGTCACCCAGGCCCGTGACGTCGCGCTTTTGTCTGAAAAATATGGCATCCGTGCACATAGAGGCTACAATTTTTTCCCACGCACACCCCATATTGAACATCTTGTTATTCTCGATAAGAAATAACCTCGCCTAGCGACCTCGTGCATTCCATAGCATAAGCACCGTGTGCTACACTAAAAACATGCAAAGAAGCCGCGGCTTTACCCTCATCGAAATTGCTGTTGTCGTAACGGTTATTGCGCTATTGGCATCAATTGTCATCGTCAGTTTCAATCAAGTCCAAAAGCGTTCTCGCGATGATATGCGCACGGTACAAGTCACCGCCCTCAAGACCGCGCTTGACCGATATTACAACGACAATGGTGAGTATCCTGTTTGTCCGGGCGGGCCCAACAGCGAATGCTCGGCGTCGCAGTATCTTACTCCCATTCTCGTGCCCACCTACACCTCATCTGTTCCTGACCAACCCAACAATCAGCCGTACACCTACGTCCGGGGCACTCCTAGCGACTCATACGGTATTTTCGTGAACTACGAGGTGCTTTTGGCATGTAAGACCGGCCGAAACATGTCTGCGACATGGTATGGCGGGTGGGGCAATGTCTGTAGTCTCTAGCTCGTCTTAATGCGTCGGTAAGTGAATTTCGCTGCAGGACGCCAGCCGCCGCGGGCATCGTGGTCGGCCTGGTAGAGCGTCCCGTCTCGCACTTCTTCGACCAGGATGAGCGCGGGTGTATACGGAGCAAGTGTGCGATAAAACACCAAGTCGCTGTCGTGGATGTCCTTGCGACCAGGATAGACTTCTTTAAACTTTGCTTCGCCTACTTCGTCAAAATAACGCGGGCGGCCCTTTGGCGGTATATACATCTCGGCTTTTAACCCGATTCGTGCCACGATTTTCTTGACATCACTCAGAAGCAGCTTGGCAGGCCCGTAGATGTAGCAGTAGAGCTGCTTCTTGCGGCTAAGGAAGACCGTGGCTTTGGCCGACTGACCCACAGCAATATCGCGCACGATTGCCTTGTCAACATCAATCGGCACGCCGAATTTTTCCTTTATCTCGCGCTCGATGGTGAAATCATCGAACATATCGCCAGTATTCATAGGGGTAGTATAGCAGTTTTTTGAGATTATTGATAAAAATCATTGACATTTTTGTAATAATGATATATAATGTTAAATACCCTCGCAAGAGGGCGGTACACGCAGTTACATGCCGATTCCCCCACGACTCCACGGAGTTTGTGGGCACGGGGTACGACAGCTTACAGGCTGTTGTCGTACCTATTGGGCTTCGGCTCATAAACGTGGATAGCCTGCGGCTCCGCTCTAGCAAGCGAAAGAGACAAGAAGTGTGAGCGGCACTTGCAGTACTTGGCTCAAGTAGGCATGGAGTACCCGCTCCATTGCGCGGCCCTTGGCCGTCACCCCTACGGGGGTTCAAGCAGGAATGGGCACCTGCGTTAGGGCGCGATACGGCTCACCGGGAACGTCTCGGTGCAACTATCGCCCCTCTAGGCCAGTGAGAAGGAGGGCACTACTTTTCACAAAGAAATGGCCAGTCGTGCGGTTCGATCCACATAGCAGTGCCCCCTGGGGGCCGGGAACAACACATCGCCGCAAGGCGACGTGCCCGGCCTCCAGGCCTTTTTCATTTCACACCCTTTCCAGGGTGTTTTTTGTTGGCTAAAAAGTCGATCGGAGAATATTCACCCATAAGTTTCGTATGGTCGTGTGACATGAGAGAATCTAGGCTTGCGGCCTGGAATTTCTCATGCCACAGCGTCTATTGCCAATAGATACCAAACTTATGGGTGAAGATTCGGGGTATAATAAACTGCAATGACCAACTTTTCTTCACGCTACAAAAACCTGAATGCCGCTCAAAAACAAGCAGTCGACACTATTGATGGGCCGCTACTGGTGATTGCTGGGCCCGGGACAGGCAAGACAGAATTGCTTAGCATGCGTACGGCCAACATATTGCAAAAGACCGACACACTACCGGAAAATATCTTGTGCTTGACCTTTACGGATAGCGGCGCGACCGCCATGCGAGAGCGTCTCAGTCAAATCATCGGCCCGGCTGCCTACAAAGTCGCCATCCACACCTTCCACAGCTTTGGCACAGAAGTCATCAACCAAAACAACCAGTACTTTTACCAAGGCGCCAACTTCAAGCCAGCCGACGAGTTGGCGCAGTACGAAATCTTGACTAGTATCTTCGACGAACTAGACTATACCAACCCATTGGCCAGCAAGCTGGGCGACGAATACACTCACCGACGTGATGCTGCACGGATTATCAGCGAGCTGAAGCAAGCTGGGCTGACGAGTGACGAGCTACTGGCGATTATTCAGGCCAACGAAACTGTGCTCGATGCCGTCGAGCCAGACCTGATGCGTATTTTTGCTGAAAAAATCAGCACTACCATGCTGACACATCTGGTGCCGCTGGCCCAAAAAGTCGCCGCGCTGGTGCAACCAAATCTGCCGCCCGGCATCACGCCGCTGGCAAATGTCCTGGCACTCAGCATGGCGCACGCCTTTGACGCAGCGGTCGAAACCGGCAAGACCAACGCACTTACCGCTTGGCGCAACCAATGGATGGAAAAAAATGAATCAGGTGAATTTGTATTCAAGGATCGCAAGCGCTACATAAAGCTGCGTGCCATGAGCCACGTGTACTACTCGTACCTCACTCGCATGGAGCAAGCCGGACTGTACGATTACGACGACATGATCTTGAACGTTATCCATGCCATGGAGCTACACAAAGACCTGTCCTATAACTTGCAGGAAAAGTATCACTATATTCTGGTGGATGAATTTCAAGACACCAACTTGGCACAGCTACGTATTCTATTTGACCTGACCAGCAGCGTGACGGGTGATGCGCCAAATATCATGGCTGTCGGCGATGACGACCAGGCGATTTACAGCTTTCAAGGGGCAGATGTCAATAATATTCATCGCTTCGCCGCACAATACCCAGGGTTTCATAGTATAGTGCTGACCGACAATTATCGTTCAGCGAGCACAATTCTTGAATCTGCACGTACTGTCATAACGCAGGGAGGTGACCGACTAGAGCAAACAATGGGGCTTAACAAAAAGCTCACTGCTCATGCTAGTCCAGACAATCCTTTTGTCTGCTTGCACGAACTGAGCCATACCAGCAATGAAAGAAGCTGGATTGCCAAAAAAATCAAAGAACGTATCGCTGCTGGCACCGCTCCAGACTCAATTGCGATACTGGCAAGACGCCACCAAGAACTTATTGCGCTCGCCCCTTATCTTGTCGATGCGGGCATCCCGATCCGCTATGAGCGTCGTGAAAATATTCTTGATTCTCCAGTGGTTCAGACACTTGAACTTATTGCACGGGTAGTTGTCGCGATCGCCGAAAGTAACCATAGCGAGACTAACTCTCAATTACCCGAGCTCCTCGCTCACCCAATGTATGGGTTTACGCCCGAATCAATCTGGCGCCTTAGTATTACAAGTGCGCGCAATCACCTAAGTTGGCTTGAGACAATGATAGCAAGTACAGAATTTAAGCCATTTTCTGAATGGCTCATCACTCAGGCGGCGTCGATTGCTCGTGAACCGCTCGAACTAGTAATCGACCGATTGATTGGGCTTCCAAGCGATACCGTAGGTAATGAAGTTGTTGGCTTTCGTTCACCGTTTTATCACTACTATTTTGGTGAAGAATCAAAGAACACTCATGCTCAGCACTACATTGAAGCGCTCGAATCTCTTCGTACAATGCGCGACCATTTACGTGAATACAAGCCAGATCAACTGCTTTTGTTGACAGATCTGCTTGATTTCATTGACGCACATCGACAGTTAGGCACGCGAATTACCAGTGTTCAGCGCATAAACACAGCCGATGCCGCGGTACAACTCATGACCGCTCACAAGTCAAAAGGACTTGAGTTTGACCATATCTACGTGATCGGTGCAATTGATAGCGCCTGGGGAGAACGAGTTCGAAGTCGTAGCCGCCTCATTGGCTATCCTGCGAACCTCCCACTTGCCCCAAGCGGAGGCAGCTACGATGAGCGCCTGCGATTGTTCTATGTTGCAATGACTCGGGCAAAACAGAGTCTGACAGTGACCTACAGTGCAGCCGATGACCTGGAGAGGACGCAACTGCTTGCAAGCTTTTTGACCGATACCGGACTTCACCCAATCAAGGAGGTGCACACAAAAACAACACGCGAGTTGGTTCGAGATCAAGAAATTGCATGGCATGACCGACTAACCGCACATCCGACTTCTTCTATGAACGATTTAGTACGGCCAATTCTCGATACTTACAAATTATCAATCACTCATCTAAATAACTTTATCGATATTTCGCGTGGTGGTCCAACTCACTTTCTTCTCAGTAATCTTTTGCGTTTTCCTCAGGCAAAAAGCGCCAATGCGGCCTATGGTACGGTAATTCATCGTACACTTCAAAAAGCCCACAATCATCTAAGCGCAACGGGTGAACGTCGCCCGGTTGAAGACGTGCTGGGAGATTTTGTCGCCGAACTCCACGACCAACACCTCTCTCGCGACGACGAGCTTCTCTATGCCAAGCGCGGCGCCGATAGTCTCAACGTATTTCTACGTAATTGCTACGACGGCTTTCTCCCTGGACAAAAAACAGAGCTGAATTTTGCAAATCAAGGTGTCGTGATCAACGAGGCAAGACTGACTGGGGCACTTGACGTCGTGACGCTTGAGGGGCAAGAGATAGTGGTAACAGACTACAAAACAGGCAAACCGTCCCGCGACTGGCAGGGAAAGACCGACTGGGAGAAGATAAAGCTCCACAAATATCGTCAACAATTGATGTTTTACCAGCTTTTGACTGAGCATTCGAGAGATTATAGCAAATACGATTTCCAGCGCGGAGTCTTGCAGTTTGTCGAACCCGATGCCGCAGGGCGCATCCACGCACTCGATGCCAGCTTCACCCGCGAAGAACTAGTTGATTTTGCAAAACTGCTTGGTGCCGTCTGGCAATCCATCATGAAACTTGATTTTCCCGATATCAGTGACTATGACCCAACCTTCAAGGGAATGTTGCAATTTGAAGCAGATCTTATTGACAAATACGGTTATTAAGACTATGATATCATTTAGTCGCGAGGGAATTACCCTAGCAACGAACACCTCGAAAGGGTGAGCACATTGGCACATGGAGGTAACGAAGGCGAAGCCCGACAGAGGGCTCACGATGCCTACAAGGCCGCCTTGGAGAGCGACCCGAGAGGCGCGTCCGAGGACACGAAGCAGCTGAAGGCGGCCCTCGATGCAGCCGCCGCTCGCGAGAACGAAGCGAAGGGAACACCCGGCCAGCGGAGGTACTGAGGCGGCCACGATTGCCGTGAGGCAACCGTACGAAAGCTCGGGATGCGGCAGTAGCCGGCACGTGGACGCACGGAGGGTACAACCCCTACATCCCAACCAATCTTCTCCTGGGCCAACACACCCCCATGTGGTCCGGGAGAAGGGGGCAAGTGCATCGAGGGCAGGGCCCCTGCACTTCTGGAGAGCTGCCGTGTCCCCCATTGGCAGGCTCCCAGCACCCCGCTGCCAGCGCTCCAGTCGCTCGGCAGCGGGGTGGCCCAACAACACACCCTAGGCCAGTACTTGGCGCTCCCACCAGCGCTTCGAGGAACACCTCACCCTTATAGCCGTCTCTTCATTGAGGCGGCTTATTCAATTGTCATTGTTCTCATGCTTGTGACTGCAGCAGAATCTGCTATGATATAGCTAAGTTGGCAGAGCTGTAGGGCACCCTCTACGCCTAGACCCGCTGTATCGGTAGATACAAAAAAAGCCCCGTTCTCGAGTACCTTTCATGAGAGGTGAGCGGTGAAGGTAGAGGAGGTGTTGCCCGCGCGCCCAAGATCCTACCTGAAGAGAGCAGCACCTGGCAGACTCCCCAAAGAACTGCTGGTTGAAACAGGCGCGCTCGACGCCTCTGCACTCTCTTTTCTGGCCTGACGAGCCACGAAATCGTCAAAGGCTGTATGGCACAGTGGACAGCGTATCAGCGTGCCAAGCTGAAGGTGTGACTTTGATCATCGCCACAGCCACCCGCCCTCGTCTCGTGTGTACACATGCGTGACGAGGGCTTTTCCTATTCAGAACCCTGGCACTAAAGGCTAAAGCTATCGTACCATTAACAAAACTTAGAACTTAGAACCATTGTGCGATATAATAGGCAGGTTATGTCAAACTTCTGGCTCGACCTCCCAAACCCTTTCTTCGTGCTCGCCCCTATGGAAGCCGTCACTGATGTTGTATTTCGCCATGTCGTCGCGCAGGCCGGGCGACCAGATGTCTATTTCACCGAATTTACCAATGCTACCGGGTGGTTCCGCGCCGGCAACAAAGCTATCGGGGGGAGACTCGTCAAGACTGATGACGAGAGCCTCATCGTTGCGCAACTGTGGGGCAGCGACCCCGAGGCGATGGCCGCGCTCAGCCAACACTGCGCCGAGCTTGGCTATGACGGTATCGACATCAACATGGGTTGCCCCGATCAATCCGCAATCAAGGGCGGTGGGGGAGCCGATATGATCCGCAATCCTGATCGCGCCGCTGCCATCATTGCGGCTGCCAAAACCAGCGGTCTACCCGTCAGTGTCAAAACTCGGCTTGGCTACACCTACGTTCACGAGTGGCGTGAGTGGCTGACATTTCTGCTCCGCCAAGACATCGCCGCACTGACTATCCACCTCCGTACCAAAAAAGAAATGAGCAAAGTACCTGCGCATTTTGAATTGATCGACGACATCAAAGCTCTTCGCGACGAAATCTCGCCGGGGACACCGCTTATCGTCAACGGCGATATTGTCGACCGCGCGCATGGCGAAGATTTAGCGGCACAGCACGGTATCGATGGCGTGATGATCGGCCGGGGCGTTTTTGCTAATCCATTTTGCTTTACGCAGAATGCAAAAAGAGAGATGCAGCATGCGACAAAGGAAAAAACTCAACGACATCCTTTTATACAGTCGAAACCTCGACCTGTCGCTCACTCTATTGAAGCATCTGCTCAAACCCGCGAGATGAGTGAGGCGTTTTCATTACGAAGCGAGTACCGCCTGAGCGGAGCAAGTCACGCAACGCCCAACGAAAGTGACAAACAAGACTCTCGGCATACAGAATCCACTGAAAAAGATGTTAGTGACAGTGCTGAGTCAGTTAGCCATAAAAGGCAACTTATCGATCTGCTTCATTTCCACCTCGATCAATTTGATTATTATCAGCCGCAGATGGGTCGGCCATTTGAAACGCTCAAGCGCTTTTTCAAAATCTATATCAGAGACTTCGATGGCGCCAGCGACCTCCGCGACCAACTGATGCACTGCACAAGCACCAACGAAGTTCGCCGCATCCTCAGTAACCATCGTTAGCTCTGACATACACCCTGCCATCCATCCACTACTCATCCATTTGTCCTACCCTCCGCCGATTGATCGATCCAGATCAATGTTATGTACAATTTTCTATGACGGCCATCACAAAAAGTGATACAAATTGTGGCATGATGTAGTTCCTATAAGAGAGCAAAGATGGTCTTGATAATGTAAATAATTTCGACAGGCTCGATAGGTACGCTGTGAGGTACGCGCGTTAGCGACGGCGGTGTCGTCGTTGCAAATCAGCTACCTTGAGGCGGACGGCGTGACGATCCACCAGTTGATGGGCCTTCTCGAGCTCTACTTGATCACTGGCGGCATCGCGCAGTTGTAGGGCACGGTCGAGTGCCGCCTGGGTCTCAGCCTCGACAATGTCTTCGCCGTGCTCCGCTTCATTGACTAGCACGCGCACGCGTGAGCTGTTGATCTCGACGATACCTCCACTAATTGCAAACAACTCTAGCTGGCTATCGCTATCTTGCTTGTTCCGCCGCACCATGACGACTCCCGGTTTCGCCACGGTTACGAGATCTTCGTGACCAGGAAATATCGAAATTTCACCGTCTTTGGTTGGCAACATAACTTCGTAGACATTTTCATTGATTTTTGTCCCGGACAGGGTGATAAGCTCAAGATCCATATAGTTCTATGATAGCAGAAAACCCCTCGGCGAGCGAGGGGTACGAAAAGGAGTGAGACAGGGGCGGCGGGGGGCTGTGCACAGATGACGGATGTCACCGCGCACAGCCCCCATGCATCTGCTGGTGCTAGAAGCCGTGGAAGCCATACACCAGCATGGCGGCGAAGATGCCCCACAGCAGCACACTGCCGATCAACCCGAGCCAGAAATAACGGCCCAAGTGAATGGCCCAGCTACCGCACTGGACAGCACCGAACAACAGATACGCCCCCAGCCCCCACCAGAAGCCACCGATGGCCGCCGCGAAGATGGTCATCAGGATACCCACCAGGGTGGCGATGATCGGGATGACAAGGTCAATCTTCTCGTCCTCATCTTCCACGTACAGGTGCGTACGCTCGGTGACAGTGAACGGGTCGGGACGATGCTCCATCTCAAACTCCTTACGATAGGTTCGACCTGAAGTAATCAGGTATCAATCATCATTATACCATACTTAACAAAAAAATACAAGTGCGCCCTGATCGCACTTGTATTTCGTCACCGCAAAGGGAGAGGCTAGTCTTTCTTTTCGCTCAAGGGGCCGCCAGCCATGTAGAACCAGCTCTCTGGCTTGCTGTCGTATTTGCCGGCCAGAATGTCTTTCACGTCTTTGACGGTGTCAGACACCTTGATATATGCGCCGTCGTTGCCCGTAAACTGCGTCGCCACGAAGAATGGCTGGGCCAGGAAGCGCTGCAAGCGCCGAGCGCGCTGTACCGTCTGTTTCTGGTCATCAGACAGCTCTTCCATACCAAGGATGGCGATGATATCTTGCAATTCTTTGTATTGCTGCAAAATTCGCTGGGCTTCTCGCGCCACTTGGTAGTGTTCCTCGCCGACTACTTCGGGGTCGAGAATCGTTGAATTACTGTCCAGTGGGTCGACCGCAGGGTAGATGCCGATTTCGGTCAGACCACGGTTCAAGACGATGGTCGAGTCGAGGTGGGCGAAGGTCGTTGCTGGTGCCGGGTCAGTCAAGTCGTCAGCTGGCACGTAGACAGCCTGGACAGAGGTGATTGAGCCTTTTTTGGTACTGGTAATTCGCTCTTGGAGGGCACCCATTTCCTGCTGCAAGTTTGGCTGGTAGCCCACGGCACTCGGCAAGCGACCAAGCAGGGCAGATACCTCCGCACCAGCTTGGGTGAAACGGAAGATATTGTCAACGAACAGCAACACGTCTTTGCCTTCATCACGAAAGGCCTCGGCCATAGCCAGTCCCGCCAACGCCACACGCAAACGTGCTCCTGGTGGTTCGTTCATCTGGCCGAAGACAAGCGAGGTTTTGTCCAGCACGCCAGCTTCTTTCATTTCAAAATACAGGTCGTTGCCTTCGCGGGTACGCTCACCAACACCAGCAAAGACAGAGTTACCGCTATGGAATTTCGCGATGTTGTTGATCAACTCCTGAATGAGCACGGTCTTGCCGACGCCTGCACCACCGAAGAGGCCGACCTTGCCACCCTTGGCAATTGGCGCGATAAGATCGATCACCTTGATACCCGTCTCCAGGATCTCCGTCTTGTTTGTTTGCTCTGAAAGGGCAGGTGGTTCGCGGTGGATGCTTGCGGTCTTGCCCTTTGGCGCAGCTAGTCCGTCAATCGGCTCACCGACCACGTTAAACATGCGCCCCTGGGTCTCGGCGCCAACCGGTACACTAATTGGCGTGCCTGTGGCAACTACTTCTGCGCCGCGCTTTAGTCCATCAGTGCTCTGCAGCGCAATCGCACGCACCGTGTGTTCATCGAGGTGCTGCGCAACCTCGAGGGTCAGCGTGCGGTCATCATGCTTGACGTGCAACGCATCATAGATCGCTGGCAATTTCGCGTTGCTGTCTTTAAACTCGACGTCAACCACCACACCAACGATTTGGATAATTTTTCCCGTTCCTTTAGTCATCTTGTTTCTCCTCTTCTAGTTCAGCTCGTTTTCTGGCCAATTCACCCATATTCCGTCTCATTCTTTCCAGTAATGCTTTTCGTTCTGGCCATTCGTCTATGCGCTCACGTATGTATGGGGGTACAATTCGCTGGGCTATCTCGGTCATTTCATCGCCTCCGCACCACCGCTAATCTCGGCTAGCTCTTGGGTAATTGCACCCTGGCGGGCTTTGTTCATCTCCAGTGTCAAGTCGTCGACCAGGTCAGTCGCGTTGTCGGTGGCGTTTTTCATGGCCAGCATGCGCATGCTGTGTTCGCTGGCGCGGCTATCCAGCAAAGCTTGAAACAGACGCGAGCCTATCAGGCGATAGGCGACATCGTCGAGCACGGCTTCGACACTCGGCTCGTATACGGCGTCACGCACAAAACTCGATACTGGCACCTCTGAAAATCCAGCGGGAAATAGGCGAGCCACCCTCGCTTCTTGGGTGATACTACTGACGAATTTTGTATAAATCACGTCGACTGCATCTACTTCGTGAGCTTCAAACGCATCTTTGGCGGTGTTGAGAATCGCATGAAACTGCGAACCCTCGGGGTGGTCGGGTAGGTCTTCATAGGTTCCCACCACCTCGGTGTCTTTGATGCGCGTCACAAAGGCCGAGGCCTTGCGCCCGACGGCGATTGTCTTGTTCGCCACCTTGTCAGTATCATCGGATTTCAAGTTCGACACATAGGCCTTGAGGACATTGGCATTGAATGCACCCGCCAAACCCTTGTCGCTGGCAATGACGATAATCATGCGCGATTTGATGGGGCGCTCCTCAAACCATTTGTGGTACGTAGTCACACCCTGGCTATTGAGATAGCTCAGCAGTTCGTTGGCGGCGCGCTCATAGGGCGCTGAGGCCTTGGTAGCATCCTGCGCTCGGCGCATTTTGCTTGCCGCGACCATCTGCATGGCCTTGGTAATCTGCTTGGTTGATTTCACCGAGCGGATGCGGGATTTTAATTGCTGCGTTGAGGCCATTAGCCCTCAAACCCTTTCGCGACTGATTTGCCGACTTCTTTTAGTGCTTTTTCGACTTCTGCTTGATCGTCAAGCTTCTTATCACCCTTGTTGAGGGCGCGCATGGCTTCTTTGTGATCAGTCCAGAGGCGAGTCAGGTAGGCTTTTTGAGCATCTTTGATCTTGCTGGCAGGAACTTTGTCGAACAAGCCTTCGCTGACCGCAAAGATGCTGGCAACTTGCTCCCAGATGCTCATTGGCTGGTATTGCGGTTGCTTGAGAAGTTCTGTCAGGCGCTGACCACGCTCGATCTGCGCCTTGGTGGCATCGTCGAGATCACTGCCAAATTGTGCAAAGCTGGCGAGCTCGCGGAACTGTGAAAGTCCAAGCTTCAAGTGGCCAGAAACGCTCTTAACTGCCTTTGTCTGGGCATCGCCACCTACGCGACTGACCGAGAGACCAGCCGAAATTGCCGGGCGAATCCCTTGGTAAAAGAGGTCTGTCTCCATGAAAATCTGGCCATCGGTGATCGAAATTACGTTGGTAGGAATATACGCCGAGATATCTCCCGCTTGGGTCTCGATAATAGGTAGCGCCGTCAGGCTGCCAGCACCAAGCTCATCGCTCAACTTGCTCGAACGCTCAAGCAAGCGAGAGTGCAGGTAAAACACATCACCAGGAAAGGCTTCGCGGCCTGGCGGGCGACGGAGCAGCAGAGACATCTGCCGATACGCCACCGCGTGCTTTGTTAGGTCATCATAAATCATCAATGCATGGCCTTTGTTGTCGCGGAAATATTCACCCATCGCTGTACCAGCATAGGGAGCCAAGTAGAGCAGAGAGGCTGGGTCAGATGGACCGGTGGCCACCACAATCGTTTGATCCATCACGCCTTCTTGCTTGAGGCGCTCGACGAGCCGCGCAACCTTTGAGAGCTTCTGGCCAATCGCGACATAGACGTTCACTACCCCTGTCTTTTGCTTGGCTTGGTTAATCATGGTGTCAAGGGCAATAGCAGTTTTGCCTGTCTGGCGGTCACCAATGATAAGCTCGCGCTGACCACGACCGATAGGGAACATGGCATCGATCGCCATAATACCGGTCATCATCGGCTCGTGCACATGCTTACGGCCGAGGACACCAATTGCTTCGCGCTCCACTGCGCCGCGCTCTTTGGTAGTAATCGCAGGGCCGCCATCGAGCGCTTCACCGAGCGGGCTTACTACACGGCCAAGCAGCTCTGGACCGACTGGAACAGATAGCACCTCGCCTTTGAGCTTTACGCTATCCCCAGCCGAGACACCTTGGTCACTCCCCAGCAACACCGCACCAATCTCATCTTCCATCAAGTTAAGAGCAAACGCTTCAACCACACCGCTCGCGGTCTCTATCTGTAGCACCTCGCTGTAGCCAGCACTCGACAATCCGTGAATCCAGGCCACGCCATCTCCGACGCGCGTTACAATGCCTCGTGACTCAAGTTGGTCGCTCGTGTCGAGCTTCGCAATCGCATCACGCAGGCTTTTTGACAAATCTGTTACTGCTATATCAGCCATCAAAAGTCCTTTCCTTATAGCTTTGCCCGCTTGAGGGCCTGTAGTTTAGTTCTTACTGTCGCATCGAGCATTTTGCCGGGCGTTTTCACGCGTACGCCACCGATAATCTGCTGATCAACCGTTTCTCTGAAATACACGCTGTTGCTACCAATCAATGTTCGGATATCTGCTTTTTCTGCGTCAGTCAGGGCATAGGCAGTGGTAACATCTGCCACTACCACGCTCCGTGCAGCGAGCTCATCTTCGATTGCCCGCACTACCAGCTCTGCTTCTCGAACGCGACCAGATTCTGTCAGATAGGCGGCAATCTCGGCAATAACGGTCGCTGAGATCGCTCCATCAACCACCTGGTTTGCAGCATACAGAGCGAGCTTGCGGCGCGACAGTTTGTCCATTAGTTGAGCGCTTCCTTGATCAAGGTTTTATCAACCTTCGCATTGATGGTCTTACCAACGACTTTTTCAGTCGCGAGCGCCACGAGATCAATCGTCTCGTTGTGGAGCGCTTTTTTGGCTGCCAATACATCCTTTGCGATTGATTCTTGGGCCTCGGCCACGATCCTCTCAGCACTTGACTTGGCTTTCTCTTCAGAAGCCGCAATCATGTTTGTCGCCTCTGTTTTAGCGGTCATCACGATGTCACTGGCTTCTTTTTGTGCGTCACGCATGAGTGATTTAATTTTCTCTTCGGCCCTGGCCGCTTCATCCTGAGCTTCTTTGGCGGCTTTTTGGCCTGCTTCGAGCTCGGCCTCTCGCGTATCGATCATTTTGTTGAGCACAGGGTAGACAAACTTCGAAAGCAGCCACAAAAGCAGCAAGAATGCGATCGACTGCAGTACCAAAAGCTTCCAATCAATCCCCAGCGACTCAAACAGCCCCGAATTCTCGGCAGAAGTGTTGGCGACATAGGTTAATGCTGTTGGCATAGTTCTCGGGCTCCTTGATTATTTCAAGAACTTTACGAGAATAGCCACCACGAAACCAATGATCGCGAGTGCATCGACAAAAGACACGGCCAGGATCATCAGGCCCCGCAGGTCACCGATCTTCTCTGGGTTGCGGCCAGCGGCGTTTAGGGCGCCCATGCCGACCAAGCCAGCGCCGATACCAGCACCGAGTGCTGCAATTGCATAAGTGAGACCAAATGCGAGTGATTCCATTATTATTTCTCCTTTAGTTAATTACTTAATTTCTTACGGTCACGAGCACGATTGTTATGCCGTCGACACCACCTGCTTGTCAGCGTGGGTATCGTCCGAGTGCTCGCCGTGGCTCACCATACCGAGCCCGATAAACACTGTCGTAAGCATAAAGAACACATAGGCTTGGATCGAGCCGATAAATAGCTCAAAAATCATAAACGGCAACAGCGCGATGCCCGCCAGGTATTGGGTCATGAAGCCCACCATGATGATGAGAACCTCACCCGCAAAGACATTACCAAATAAACGAAGCGACAGGGCAAGCAGACGCGAAATCTCGGCAATCAGCTCGAGAATACCCTCAAATGCGCCCGCCGGATCGGTGATGGGATTGCGGAAATACCGGCCGAGATTGCCAAAAAAGCCGTGTGTTTTAATGGCATAAATCTGCACCACTACCATACTGATGATTGCCATCGCGAAGGTGACATTCATATCAGCCACCAAGCCGCGAAATAGTGGCACGCCGCCAACCGTCACAGGGCCGACAAAGGGTAAGATACCCAGCCAATAGTTGACGATGATGATGAAAAACAAGCTAATCGACAGAGGAGCTATCCGCCGTGCGAGTGTTTTGTCTCCCAAGACCTGCTCTACCGTACCGAGCAGCATTTCATAGATCATCATCACGAGTTTAGTCACCACATTGCCACGCCCCGTCTTTGCCGCACGCGCCGTCGAAAACAATGCCCAAATCACCAACGCATAGCCGATTAACCCTAGCAACATCGAGTTTGTGACTGGAATCGTTCCGAGGTGAAACAACACATCAGCCTTGATGTTGATATGCGGACTGGCCGCAGCAAATTGTGTCAGTGATTGATTCACGAATGTTCCTTATTATTAGAGGCCTTTGTGGCTGCTTTGTACTGCATATATACGAGGACAACGGCCATGATACTACCGATAAAGGTGCCCGCCAGCACGCCCACAGGGCGGCTCGCGACTAATTTATCGATACCATAACCGATGATCGCACCGCCAAGAACGGGAACGAACATACGCCAGGTTGTGTCACCGATTGTCGCCAGGACAACCATCGTAGGTGACGGGTCGGCTGAGCGCGCGCCATCGTTAGTTGGCTTTATCACCATGTACCTCTATACTATATCAGTAGAAAGAAAGAGGTTCAAGATGCCACGGCGCAACCGCACTCCCAAACACCAGCCTTACCAGCCGACCACTGCCGCGGCACCGCTCAAAAAGCGTTTTGCGAGTAAACAGGCTGCAGCGCGTGCCGTCGTAGAACTTTCCAAATACCATCTTGATCTGCAGCTCGACATCTACCAGTCACCTGTCGATGGGGGATGGTACTTGACTACTGCAACAGAGCTTTAGGTCAGCCCTACTAATAGATCGAGTACTGCTGATTGTACACCGTCGCCATCTGAGGCATGCCTTGTCCCGAGAAAGAGCCTGGCGCAAGCTGGATGCCATCAATCACCAGGCCGATCGCCGCTGGAGTAGCTCCTGCTGCGTCTGGATTCGCAATATAACTGATATAGCCTGCTGTACCTAGCTGTGGATAGGTGCTTCCATCCTCATCTGCTAGGTAGGCGTTGTCCGCGATATACATCCTACCATCTGGACCACGGCGAACCTGACCACCACTACGATCATTGGCTAAACTGACGCTTGGGGAGGTGCGATTTGTCATAATGGTACTAACAATCGACTGGGTGGCTTTTATGCCTGAGGATGATCCCGCGTTGAGATCATATCGTACCAGACTGCCCGGAAACTTGTGCGTCACATACACATATCGCTCGGCAGGGGAAAGATCTGCCGTATATCCATCATGATCTCCAGTGGTCGCCACGGTGGCGGTCTCCCACGATACGTTAAGGCTGACCGCGCCCGTAGTAGGATCAAGGTTCATGTAGTATATCGTTCCACTTGGAGTGGTACTCGATTTGCTGCAAGCAAACGCGCCGACCAGCACCAGCATCTTCGTGTAGTCGCCCGAGAAATTGATGGAACCAAAACCGTAAGTACCGTGATTTGTCGGCACGTTGAGACCCGTTCCTAGTTGGCACCTTCTTGGCAGCGGGTTTAGCGCCCAGGTAGTCGGCGTCGGGTCAATTGAGCCATCGGTTTTAACAAGAAACCCAATTATTTTTTCTCTACCGGGGGTCGGACTATAGGTATACACATAATACCCGCCACCGCCCACCTTTGGAACCGCTCCGAGCGCCTCGGCGGAATAACTCTTGTCGGGGTTATTGCCATTATAACTGTTTGGAATTCCCAACCCTTTACCCGTACCGAGCATAATGTTCTTTGAGATTACCGCTCCGTTGCCACTGTTTCTTGTCATGTCGATAATGTTGAGATAGAGTTCACCGAGGCCAGTCTGCGCTTGTCCGGTGTTGCTTATTACCGCATAGCGCGTGCGCTTGACATCGAGAGGAAAGACTGCCGCGCCCTGAGTCGCACTACTTGCACCTTTCATAGGATTAGGGTCGCCAGTTTGATCGGCCATTACTGCTCCGGTCTTGTCCCAAACGGTAAGGCCATTGGAGAAGAATTGCAAGTTACCATACATGTCGTTTACTACGGTCGATCCCTCTTCTATACTAAATGCCATACCGCCGGGAGGAGCCAGCGCAACAGGCATTGCGTTGCCATTCGCCCCGAAGTCAAGTCTCCCGTTATTACCAAAATACCAGTTTCGTTTGCTCGCACGGTCACCCACAGGGTCGATCTTGTTTGTGGCCTGAAGATGAGACCGCTTCGTATAGTCTTTCCACGATACTCCTGTCGAGGTTTGGACAAGCTGTGTCGTGCCGTCGACTACTACAATCTTAGACTCCGCCGTCGCTTGGGTCATCCTCGCGGTGTAGGTAGTTCTGTAGAGCGGTGCCCCTGATGATTGGTTGATAATATAGGCAGACGCCCCTGATTGTACGACGCCTGCGCAATTCGTAGCGGGAGTGATGCTGACGGCCCCACCTTTGAATGTAGCGTCGTCAAGACACGCCTCGGCGTGTTTGATGCCGCTTTCTGCGGCATCACGCGCCAACGCTTCGTAGTACTGCGTGTCGAGTACGGTTCGTACTGACGCCGCACTACCGAGAGTGACCACCATAACCGCAAAAAGGACCGTCCCCACAATCACAACTGTCGGGAGAGCAAATCCAGCGCGTAATGTTCTGCGCAACATATGTCTAGTGTAGCATAAGTAGTTTCATCCAGCTACTTGACCCATAGTGCTTATGTTGTTATCATAGACGCTATATATAGAGTCTAATCAATAAAGGATCGCGTATGAGTCAAGTCATTCTCTACAGTGCGCCGTGGTGTGCATTTTGCAAAACTGAAAAACAATACCTTGATCATCTCGGTGTACCATTTGTGGTACGCGACATCGAAGAAGACGACGGAGCTATGGCAGAACTACTGGCAAAGGTCGGCGGCGAAACCAGTAGTGTACCTGTCACCGACATCGACGGCACAATTATTCGCGGCTTTGATCGCATCAAGATCGATGCTGCTCTTGAAGAAAAAGGCCTTGTCGAAAAATAATCAATACGTATAGTATTTACGCTTGATTGAGACATAGTCCAGGGGTATAGTACCCCTATGTCACAATACGATCCGGCTCCGTCAAACAATCATGAACGAAACAGCCATGTATCGCACGGGTACGTTCAAATTGATCTCGGCCCGAAGCACCTTCTCAATGAGTGCGCTTCTACGACCGACCATTCTGAACACGCCTTTTTACATCTGGTGGAAGCTGATGCGCTTCCAATTTCAGTTGATGAGATTGAGTTTGGGTATCGTTCTGGCGACAACAAAGTTCACCCAAAAATACCGAGCTTTTATGGCACGATCGGACTTAACCCCCACTACACCATAGCCAGCAAACTTGATAACTGGCAGCGTGACCTCATCGACACGATCGAAGATGCACTTATCAGTGAGGGCTGCCAAACGCATCATACGCGACATGAAGATACTGCCGTCTACGTCGAAGTTGGAAATTATCACGCAGCCCGTATTGTCACAGGTGCGAGCACCGACGAGTGTTCAGTGATTCTTGACATCATGTCGATTGATCACCTCGGTCATGTTATCGAAAGCATGGCATATGATGAGCCAGAGCTATACAGGCCAGACAGAGTAGCAGTGCTTGAATCAACAGCCCAAATCTTTGCGCTATGCCTGTCAGAGACCATCGAATACTTTAAAGAAGAGCATGATGAAACATATCTCAATCTTCAACTCAAGCCAACACGAGTCCGTCAACGTCGTGTTGGGCGCGGGGTCGTCAAGGCATCAGAAACACCTGAAGCCCCCACGGCTGTCATTATGCCTGGCTACGACGACATTGATCCTAACCAATTAACATTCGACAGTCTAGGTGGTCTTCACGAACCAAAAAGCCGACTAAAGGCTGTCGCAAACTGCATAAAAGACCCTGAAGGCACGGCACGATATGGTATTGCCCCGACACACTTTGTCCTACACGGGCCCCCGGGCACAGGAAAGACGAGTCTCGTCAAAGCGCTCGCGGGAGAAGCCGGAGCCAAGCTCGAAGTCATCCGATCAACCGATATTATCGACATGTGGGTGGGGCAGTCCGGCAAGCATCTCCGCGAAGTTTTTGAAAAAGCAATCAATTATGCCGATGGTTCTATCATCCTCTTTTTTGATGAATTCGACTCAATTGCCAGTGATGCACATGGAACCAATGAGCACTCCCAGGTGAAGCGTGTTTTTCAAGAGTATGTGACGAAGATTGAGAAAGACCACTCTCATATCACCATAGCAGCAGCGACGAATTCAGACATGAGCAGACTTGATCGGGCGTTAATTCGATCCGGAATGCTTGAGCCTATTCCAGTACCATGCCCGACCGAATATGAGCTGGTAGAAGTCTGGGGCACCATCATCACCGAGTCGAGTCGGTCGCTACCTACAACATGGGATGCGCCGAGCGACAATCCTTCTGTAGCGGTGCCATTCAGTATCTATGCCGCTGATGTTAATCCTATCAAACTTGCTACCATTTCAAGCGGCCTCACCGGTGCGGATATTGAATTTGCCCTTGCCGCGGCACGGCGACAAGCCTACGGCATCTTCCGTGAGACTGGCGTCGATACATCCGTCGACTATGCCTTGCTTGAGCCAATCGTACTTCGGCTCCAAAGAGAGAAGACTGCGTAGGCTATTTAGGCCCTATCTGTACTATCTCGCCGCCAATTTTGTCGCGGAAATAGTTGTCGTGGCTGACGTAAAGGATCGCACCCGAATACTTTTCGAGCGCGGTCTCAAGCTCTTCGATACTCGGCAGATCAAGGTGGTTGGTCGGCTCGTCAAGGATGAGTAGCTGCGGATCATTTGCCAACATGCTAATCAGCTGGAAACGTGCCTTCTGGCCACCGCTGAGACGGCTGAGTGGCACTTTGCCGTCACTCTCGGTAAAGAGATAGTCGGCGAGCAGACTACGCACCTTCGTCGTCGATATTGACAGACCCTTGTCGAGATACATCCGTTCGATCGCTTCAAAGAGCGACAACTCAAAATACTCTCCGCTCACTTCCTGCTCATAGATACCGATGCGGACATGCGAATCAAGCTTGAGAGTACCCGCAAACACCTTGGGATCACCCACGCCAATCCTGTCGCCGAGCAGTGCCTTGATGAGCGTCGTCTTGCCCGCACCATTGCGCCCACGCAGCTCCATCGCTTCGCCCTCACGCAGGTCGATATTAACGCCTTCAAATAGCGGTGCGTCTCCGTAGCCAAGAGCTACATCTTTGGCCTCGACCAATACGTGGTTGCTGCGCGATTGGTCGCTCTTTAACTTCATGCGAATATTGCGCGCTTTGAACTTTTCATACTGGCCAGCGACTTTGTAGTTGAGGTTCTCGACCGAATCTTTGTCAATCCAAAATGTCGGCTTTTCTTTCGCCTCGAGCTCAGCCAATTCTTTGCGACTGATGGTTTCGAGTCGTTTGAATTTCTGAATTGTAGCCGGATTTCGCGCCTTTTCCTTGAGCCGCTGGTAGTCAAGCACCTTTACTTTAAGGTTAGCGATTCGTTTCTCGATCATCTCAAATTCATTCATGGCAGTGCCAGTATGGACAGCGTTTTGTTTGAGATAGGCATCGTAGTTACCCTTGTAGCTAGCACAACCACCGTCTTTAAGCTCGATAATTCGGTCGACATGTTTGAGTACATCACGGTCGTGGGTGATGATCAACATCGCCTCGCGCGCGCCCGAAAGCCAATCAATAAATTGTTTCTTCGCAACATAATCCATATGGTTGGTTGGTTCATCGAGCAGCGCCAGATGCGCATCGCTATGCATGACCTTCACCACTTCAACTAGGCGCTTTTGCCCGCCGCTAAGTGAGGAAAGGGGACGGTGCGCCACACCGCTCAGCTGAAAGTTCTCCAGCTCTTGCTCGATATCGCTCTCTATCTGGTAATAACCTTTTTGCTCGAACCGCTCCAGTGCCTCGCTATATTCGTTGATGAGGCGCATATTGTCACCCATCGTTTCGGGGTAGGTCTCGATAATACGGCTCAGCTCGGCGTATTCTGGCAGCCCAGCTAGGACATACTGTAGCACCGTCTGGTCGTTGCTCACATGGTGCTCTTGAGCCGTAGCTACCACTGTTGTGCCACGCTTGAAAATTACTTCACCGGTATAGTCGGTGTCAGTCCCTGCTACGATGCCAAAGAGTGTCGATTTGCCGACACCGTTTCGCCCCACTACGCCGACCTTTTCGCCATCGTCCACGCTGAACTTCACCCCGGTCATCAGGATTTTGGGGCCAAACGATTTTTCAGTGATAGAAATATCAGCAATCATCGCTATTTAGTGTAGCATACCTCTGTTTTTAGTTGACATTTATATTGTTATTTGTTATAATAGAATGACACATGGGCATCCGGCTCATCGAAGCAGAAAGATTTTCACCATGACCGCACAGACCGACATCAGACAGCTCGTGGAGTGCGCCGCGCGCCTCGAGACGATTATCAACACGAAGCACTGGTCTGGCGGGATCTTCGTACCGCTCACCGAGATGCCCTACAAGCTCAGGGACATCGATGCGGTCGCGATCGCCTTGCAGCTCTCAGGTGCACGGCAGACCTGCGACATCACCTACAACGGGGTCGTCGGAGTGTTCGTGATCATCAACAAGCACTTCGCGACCCGCCTCAACTCGCGCGGCGTGACGGCGAGCATCGATCGCCTTCTCTGACCAACACCCAGGAACCAAGCAGACAGGAGGTGAGAACATGATCGTTCGACTGCGCCGTGTGCTGCAATGCCCGAAGTGTTGCAGCATCTACTGCAATGGTGGGTGCGACTGAACCGTCCCAGTGGGGCCGCTCCGGATTTACATCCGAGCGGCCCCACCAGGGGCGGTATTTTTATTTTCTTGCAATTGGGAAGTGCCCGACAGCAAGATTATGGTTGTGCTTGTGTTTGTTATTTTTTACCGCCACAATTGATAGATATGGCAGAGTCTATTTATCCATCAATTGTCGAGAGGTTTCGTGGAGGTGCTGCGCTTGAACTGCGGCCGCAACTTAATGAGTTTGAACCCACGAGTGTACGGTTAACGCGGCTCCGCGAGCTTGGTATCAAGGCTGGTTTTTTGGTTCATCTGCGCTGGGGTAATGTATTGCCTCATCCGAAGATATCACAGACGCTGCTCGAGACGGCGAGCGATACGAATGCAGCTATCAATTGGCTCTCAGCCAAAATCACGATCGATGAAACCGATGGCTGCTGGGCGTTGCCACTGCCGGTTGAGCACGATGATAAGGATCGTGCGCGGTACCCGAGCTTAACGCGCAAGGAATTCGGAGCAAAAGGGGAGCTTGCACATCGCTTTGTCGTCCGGCGCCTCCTCGGCTCGCTTGCCACCGAGGAGCACCTCGACCATATCTGCCGCGCCCATGCCTGCTGCAATCCGATGCACCTTGAGGTGGTGACTCATACGACAAATGTCCGACGCGGCCGATACGCGCGCAGTATGACAGAGGGGCAAATTGCGCTGCTTAATTGGCAAGGCCACTCATAGCCGCGAGCTCATTGTCAATAACCGTGGCAGTAAATCCAGCCGCACCCCGTCGCCTGGTCCAACAATGTGTCTTTCGTGAAGACTAAGGAACTTTTCTCGATCATGGTCGTTGAAGAACAGCTGTCGCCCAGCGGCGCCCCTGTTGTATAAGTGATAGTAAGCAGGAGCATCATAATGTTTAATTACATTTTTAGCAGGCATGTCAAGAATATATCACCGTACTATAAAAAATACTAGTTTATCTCTTAAAAGGTTCAACCTTTTCGATCTTTTCGATTAATCATTGCTGTCGGGGACGACCCGATGGCAAGGTAGTGGTTATGATTGCATAGAGAAGGAGCAGGGTACATAGTAGATACTCTATGGCATATGAGATTCCAGCATCGACCGTTGAGCGGTTTCGGCGACGAGCTGCAAAGGAACTCCGTCCGACGTTGGATGAATTTGAGCCGACCGCAGTTCGCCTGCAGCGACTACGCTCGATAGGCCTTCGTGCTGATTTTCTCGTACAACTAGACTGGGGCAATGACGTGCCGCATCCTGATCTATCTCTGGCGCTACTCCAGGAGAGTGCCGACGCGAGCGAAGCCCTCGCGTGGCTCATGCCAAAGATTACTATCGACGAGGCACAGGGCTGCTGGGCGCTGCCAATACCATACGAGCACGATGACAAAGGTCGCGCCCGCTATGCGAAGCTATCCAGCAAAGAATTTGACGCCAAAGGTGAGCTGGCCCACCGCTTCGTGGTGCGCCGACTCCTCGGTTCGCTCGCCACCGAGGAGCACCTGGATCATATTTGCCGCGCGCACGCCTGTTGTAACCCCATGCATTTGGAAGTGGTCACACTAGCAACTAACACGAGGCGCGGGAATGCCGCCCGAAACATGTCGCGAGGACAGTCGCTACTTATTGCGTGGCAACACTAGCCAGCTGCTCATCAAACACCGAATCTACTGTCGCAAGCACACCGATACGCTGGCGCATATCATTCGTTAGCAAGTTAGCGCGGTCCAGCAGCGACAATGCTTCAACAGCAGCGTGAAAAAGCGATGCGACCGCGAGTTTCCTTCGCTTGAGATAGGCCGCTTCTTTATCATCCTCATCACTGATAGCAAGACTAAATAGCTCTCCTTGCATGCCCAAAGCTTTCACATGGTCTACGAGCGCCGGCAAGCTAATATCTGGCATGATATACGATGGATCGCGACGCTTTTTTAACTTTTCGGCCTTGATACGAATAAAGCACGTTTCGACCTCATAAGCTGCTACCTCTTCAACTGATTTGAAGTCGATCCTTCCCGTCAGAGAAATAAAACCATCCCGCTCTTCTTCGGACAGGTTTTTTTGGGCATCCGTATGATGCTTTACCCATGCTAAATACAAATCTTTTGCAGCCACCAGGGTCGAGTAAGGATAGCGATCCAGTAGTTTCTGCATGGCAGGGGGGTAATCCGTAAAAGTGATCGCATCACTAATTTTGTCGGGACTGACACTAAACGCTTCGGCACATTGAGTGTGCGTAAATCGTCGCGGTCTGCCTTTTTCATCGGTCTGCCGCTCCATCAGTTTTTTCATAGCATCGTAGTATTTACGGATTGCAGCCGCTTCATCTTGCGGCGGGGGATTAACTCGTGCATTATTTTCAACAAACTGGAGTGGCAATGCCTCGGTATATTCGATATTTTCTTTGATCGCACACTGGAATAATGAGTCCGGCGAGAGGTTGTCGCGCTCAATGATAATGCCGCCCGCAAGGTAGCGTCGCTCACCAGCAATATGGAAATACCAGCGCGGGCCGCGAGGAGTCTCTGTGGGGGTAAAGTCAGCCAGTCTAAATGAGGTACCGTTAATCTGGTTATACTGTCGCAGGTACCGTTGTGCACTCATTTCGTCATGGCGGCCTTCGGTGAGAGGCTCTAACAGGTCATAGCGAGGATTGCCACCATGTTCTAGCTCAGTGTCAATTTGCTTGATACTACTCGCTAGTTCTTGTAACTTAATAGGGTCGAAGACAGTGCGAATCTGCGGCAGCACATGAATAGCACTCCTGGGTATCCATTCTGTCTGTTGACCAAATTCCCCAATCTCCTGCTGCACCTCCACCTGCGCAGGAGTCTTCTCGCGTCTTGCCATATATTTCTATTGTGGCACAGCCACCGGCAATTCAAAATTGTATTATTCGCTACAGACACTTATCTCCCTCTGTTATACTAGTGTTATGAAAGGCAAAAAGCCCACGAAATCGAAATCTACTGCGCCCATCATTAATCGCCGGGCGAAATTTGATTATGAACTTGGCGACGAGATTGTCGCCGGAGTAGTGCTGACTGGTCCAGAAGTTCGTGCTGCCCGCGATGGACACATCCAGCTCAAGGGGAGCTATGTGACAATCAAAAATGATGAGCTCTGGCTCAACAACGCCAGCTTTAGCCTGAAACTCAACGAGCGTGGCAAAGCAGGAGCCCGTACCGTCGACACCGAAGCCCGCAAGTTACTCGCAAGTCGCAAGCAGATTACACAGCTGGCACTGCAAAAAAAGTCCGGCATGACGATCGTGCCGACAAAGCTACTGACAAAAGGTAAGTTCATCAAGCTTGTCATCGCACTCGGAAAAGGCAAGAAGTCATGGGACAAGCGTGAGACTATAAAGCGACGTGACCTCGACCGCGAATACAAAAAATCCACCAAATTTCATGCCTAAAGAGTATATCCGTCAGCCATTTTGGAAGACAATCTTTCTGATACCTGCTGGAATTTCGCTCAAGCTACTGCTCGCGCTGGTATGGCGACGACCGACACCGCGCACTCGGGTGCTCATACGACACGACGATAAAATCCTCATGGTGTCAAACATCACGTCACCGTGGCAATGGACGCTCCCCGGCGGTGGATACAACACGAACGAAACTGCCAGCGAATGTAGCGCTCGCGAAGTCAGAGAAGAGCTTGCTATCGACATTGCTGTCAATGAATATACGTTTATTGGCCACTACCGCGAACGTATTCATGGCGTGACGTGGCGCTATGACTGCACGCAGGCAATGCTCCATACTCAGCCTTTTCTCCGTCTTAGTATGGAGATTTTTCGAGCAAAGTGGTTGCCTATAGATACGCTGCCATCCAGCACACCCGACTATATACAAAAGGCCATCGGTGCTGTCGAAAAGTAGCAGTGCTATACTATATTTTATGCAACAAACGCTTTCTCTTTCGACTGGCACCACTGTTCATTACTGGACACATCGTTCTGAGCTAAAAGCAACGATTGTTATGATTCACGGCATTACAGGAAACCACGAAGGCTTTCAGTATATCGAGCCACTGCTTGATACGTACCGGTTAATTATTCCCGACCTCCCAGGGTTCGGCGAGAGCGATCTTCCAGTTAGTAGCGAGTGGTCTATTGAAGACCTGGCGCGACTGACGAACGAGTTCATAGCAAAGCTCGAGCTTACCGAACCGCCCATTATCCTCGGTCATTCTATGGGAGGATTAGTGGTGAGCGCTATGGTAGCGCAAAGTCCTGGGCTTTTTAGTGATATCATTTTGATAAGCCCGGTACCAACCCGCGTCACAAAACGAGATAGTCGCTACATAGGAGCCACTCTCGGTGGGCTACATTACAAACTCGGCTCTAGACTCGGTAAATCTGGGGAAAAACTAGTGAAGAGTCGCACAATATCAGCAGTCACGACTAGTGTGATGACAAAGACTTTTGACAGCGCACGCAAAAAAGACATCCAGCAGCACCACTTCGACAATCTAGAAAGAATTAGTAGTAGCGCGTTTTACTATGCGCTCCATCAGGATATCAATCGTCAAGGTGCTATCGATTATGCAGACATTCTCAAGAAAAAACGCGTTGCGCTTATCGTCGGAGATGATGATATCGTCACACCTCTTGACGAAGAAAAAAAACTTGCTGCTGCTATCGAGCCAGCGCAGTTTACTGTTATTTCAGGAGTCGGACACCTAATTCACTATGAGAAAGCGGCCGAGGCCGCCGAAGCGATTAAAGCTTTTTTATCTCCTCGTCAGTCATCGCACTAAGCTCTTCGTCGTCACTTGAGCGAACTGCACGAATGTACTCTACAAATTCACTTTCCAAAATTCTATCGCGCCAACCACTTGGTCGAGCGGTAATTTCTTCAGCCTTTTTCTCGATTACCGCTTCGTACAATGCTACGAACTGCTCGATAGTGAAGTCAAGATTATGGCTGCGTGCAATCGCTAAACTTTCTTGAGAAAATTCTTCGCGTAGCGAGTCGTCGTCGAGCACGGCAATAATTTTTTCGGCCGCCATATCATAGTCGTCGAGATCGAATAAATACCCGTTCTCTCCATCGTGGCATAGCTCAGATAACGCCCCCGCATCGACCGCCACAACTGGCTGGCCGCTCGCCATCGCTTCGAGCGCGGCGATACACTGTAGCTCAGCAGGCGAGGCGACAGCAAACAATGTACCGATACGATGCAGCTCAGCCTTGTCCTCTTCAGGTACTCGTCCTGTAAACGTCACGTGTTCATCAATACCAAGCTCCTCGGCGAGTTGTTGAGAATTTTCCAGGTCGACACCACTTCCCACAATCATCATATGGACATCATGGGTCTCGAGAATCTTTTTCATTGCCCTTAGCAACACCCATACATGCTTTTCGGCATCAAGTCGACCGAGATAGGTGATGATGGGCTTATCG
The DNA here is from genome assembly GCA_020160975.1 of Patescibacteria group bacterium. GTDB lineage: Bacteria > Patescibacteriota > Saccharimonadia > Saccharimonadales > Saccharimonadaceae > Saccharimonas. The sequence continues at coordinate 169,214 of JAIUPJ010000001.1, forward strand.
GTAGGCAAATGATACGTATCATACAATTCTTCTCGCACCTCGCCCGGAGAATACTCGTTAAGATTGATACCATTTGAAATCACATATAGTGGGGCATCGAGCTTTGAGGTAAATTTAGCAAAGCCATCGATACCTGATTTTGTCGGTGATGTCACCGCATCAGACTTCGAGTGGTAGCGTCGGCCAAAGTCTGCCAGCATGTAGTTAAATGGCTTTGAAAACGCTGAAAGTTTCGACAGATTATCCATGAGGTTCTCTGGCATCGCGTGGCTCGTCGACACAATGGGTGTGTCATGACGGCGAGCGATCATTGTTGTGGCTTGACCGATCGCCAGCGGCATCTGGTTATGGATGATATCTGGCTTAAACTCCTGCAAGATATTGCGCACTTCAAGCTGCGGCGCCACACAGATACGAATGTTTTGATAAAACGGAAATATCACCGAACGAACTCGATGAATGGGAATGTCGCCATCGTACTCCACACTGCGTTTGCCGTCTTGGCTTGGTGCGATGACCAGCACTTCATGACCCGCTGCAACCAGACCACGAGCAAGGTTTTGGCTAAATGTTGCGACGCCATTAATAACCGGAGGGTAAAGATCGGACGTGATCAGAATTTTCATTATGTCTATTATAGCATTGTCGACACAACTGGAAATGCGAGTATCGCTCGTGAAATATCGTATTGCTGCGTTCGAGGTATAATGCATAGCAGCATGAAAATAATTTACGATGCACGGTGGATACTGGTAGATAATCGATTTGATGGAGTCAGTCGTTATAGTCTTGAGCTCGCAAAAGAGCTCGCCAAACGCGACGACCTTGACATCACGTGGCTGATCTACGACGAGCGCCAGCTCGCCAAACTTCCATCTCGTCCAGCGATCTACGCCAACAACCCGAACGATGGATTTCGAGAGCTATTTCTCGCTCGTACGCTCAACAAAGCGGGAGCCGATGCCGTGTATTCGCCATTTTTTGTCATGGGAACGCTCGGCAAGCGCTATAAGCTCGTGCTGACGATACATGACATGATCTATTTTACCCATCGCACACCACCACAGTGGCTACCATGGCATGTACGCCTCGGCTGGAGACTGTTTCACTTGACCTACTGGCCAATGCGCTGGCAACTCAACCGCGCCGATGCAGTGGCGACCGTCAGCGACACAGCTCGCCAAGAGCTTCTGGATGCTCATGCGACCAAGCGAGCTATCGTAACGGTTGCAAATGCCGTCAGTGACAACTTCAGAGACACGGTGAAACGAGACCATAGCGCTATGGACGGCGTAGTGTATATGGGGGCATTCACCCCGTACAAAAATGTCGAGTGCGTTATCGATGCTGTCGCGCTCGTACCGGATGTCACGCTGCATCTTTGCGGTAAATTACCGCCAGCGCGCAGACCGGCTATCGAAGCGCGTATCGCCAAGCATGACATTGCAAATCGTGTCGTGATTTATGACGGCACAACTGATGAAGAATACAAAGAAGCGCTGGCGCAAGCACGCTGCGCTATCTCGGCTAGTCGTCTCGAAGGGTTTGGATTACCGCTACTGGAAGCCCAGCAATTCGGCGTCCCGTTCGTCGCCGCGGATACACGAATTTTCCGCGAAGTCGGGCAGGAGAGTGTGTTGTTTTTTGACCCTGATTCGCCAGAGCAAGCCGCCAAGCATATTCGCAGCCTCGCCGACAAAGCCACAAATCAAAAGTATGTCACTCTTGGTCATGAAAATGCCGCCCGCTACAGCTGGACAAACTCCGCCAACAAAGCTGCCGAAATGATGAACGCTATCACGCACAAAAGCTAAAGGCCCAGGACGAATCCTGGGCCAGTAGCACCGCGTAGGTAGTAGGGATGGTTAGTTGCCGAGCACCAGCTTGTGGGCGTCGACGTTGGCTCGAGGAGCCTCGGCGATGCCGACATGGGTGCTGTTGACGTAGGCGACTTCGATCTCCTGGGGACCAAAAGCACCCTTCCACTCCTTCACCGCAACTGGCTGATCAACCGTCTCGTAGTCCTTGCCAAACCACATGAAGACGACACGGTTAGCCAGCTGGTAGAGCGAGCGAGAAGCATACGGACCACGGCCCGCAAAACTCTTCAACTCCGACGCAACGCGCCAGAGCGGGGTCCGCTTGGCAGCCGCCACTGACTCGTCGATGAAGGTCCGGTGGGCCCCCGCTTCGATGTTCTCCGGCTTGGGAGCACCAGCCAGTATCTGACCAGCAGGCAACAAGCCAAAAACCGAACCGAAGGGGATGTGCGCGATACTCCGCGAGACGTACTTGAGCGGTCCGAAGATCGCCCTGTACGTCATGGGTGCGCCTTCGAGCAGGAGAGTACTGCTCGGCAGACTCACACCTCGTTTCTCGAGAAGCAGCAATGTGTCGACTGCTCCTCGTGCGCCGAGCGACAAGCCGTCGAAGACGACGTCAGTGTAGTGGTTCGCGCGGATGGCCGTCTCGATTGCCTCTGCGGCCTTCCGTGCGACACACCCAGGGCAATACAACCCAGTCGCCTTGACGAACAGGAGGTCATACCCGTTGTTGCGATACCAATCGGCAACTGCGCCGAACTGCGTGTCGACGTCGCCCATCAAGCCGGCGTACAGCACAGCCAGCTTGCGGTTGTTCTCCGCAAGCTTGCTCCGCACGGTCGCACCAGTCGGCATCAGCTGACGGCTCAGTCCGTCGATGAGAGCCAACAGGATCAGCGCCACAACCACGAGTGAAATGACCTTGATCACCTCAATCACCTACCTTAAAGATCGCGAACGCTGTACGTCCGTTGTAGCACGGTGCTACTTATCTAGATTATATCATACTTTGTTCAAATTAGCAATATCAAACAGAGGCAGCGATACCTAGTTTGTCAAATATCGCTTGATCAACCGAATCACTGGGAGAGCCATGGTATCAAATGGCAGCTCAATACTTCGATCTACAATCACACTAGGACAGGGAGTGGCAAAGGGCAGTTCGCCGGGTAGATCAGAGACTAAGTATTTTTTGGCTGATACTGGTGGCACGACGGGCTGAACAGCGCGCTCACCATCTGCCTTATTGCGAGCTTCGATACTACGCACCAGCTCGTCGACAGCTTGCTTCGTTTCAACATCAAGTTCTTCATACGGCTTTGGCATAAAACCAAGTGTACGCTGCGCACTGACGATCGGGTCACAGACAAAAAATAGCCCGAGTACATACTCACACAACCCTTCACGCGCCAGCATGGCACCGACTTCTTCGAGCGCGCGGCCGTCGAGTAGCACTGTATCGAATCCTTCCATGCGTGCATCGCGCAGCCATTTGCGCAGCAGGTCGTCCTTGAAACTCTGGCTGAGAGGTCGAGCACCAATTTTAGCGCTATTGGTACTAATTTCAGGACTGTAGAGCAACGCGTCCCGCTGCTGCTTGGTCATGTGATAGACTTCTTTGACACGCTGCACACACTGTTCGGCACGCGCCTCATCGGACAAGTATGCGTCGATAGCAGTTGGATTATCAAGGTCGATACCGTCTTCGGTCATAACGAGCACCAGCACACGAAAGACTTGACCCGCATCAATCAACATGACTTTGTGGCCAAGTTCGTCGCGCAGATAATCTTTGACGAGACTGACAATCGTGCCTTTACCGCTGCGCGCCTGCCCATCGAAGGTTACGAGCTTGGGAAGTGGGTATTGCATTACTCTTTACTATACGACATGTCGCTCGATTTTAAACAATTAAGGCAAAGCCGTTATGCTTGAGACTACGACTGCAAGAGGGTAGGCTAGAGATAGATGAGACTCCGTGGGAAATCACAAGAAGCCGCTGGCTACCGTGCTGCTGCTGCCAATGCAGGGCTACTCGCTGCCCGTGCTGGCGCCTGGTGGGCGACGGGCAATGACGGATTTATTGTCGATGCTGGCCACGATATGGGTGATGTGATTTCACTCGCTGCCAAAGCAAAGGCAATCGAAACAGAGTCGCACGATACGCCCAAGCGCAAGAAGCTTCGTCAACGACTGCGAATTGGGGCAGCAGGACTATTCCTGTCTGGTGGACTCTTCGGGCTCTATACCGGAGCTGACCAACTCGCCAACGACAAGAGCGAGGACGCTGGCGCGCTTGCACTCGCAACTGCTGTAGCAACTGCTGCTGCAACGTTCGAGATAGCTCGGCGCACTCACGCCCATATCGACGATGGCGATGACCACCATGCCGACCATTCTGCCAGTCACGACCTCAAGTTGCACGTCTGGGGCGACGCCGCGTCCAGCGCCGTCTACGCCACTAGCTTAGGCCTGCAAGCCATAACAGGTGCGAGCTACGCCGGCTCAGCAGGGGTAGCTGCTTCAGGCCTCATCACGACCGGACTCGCCCTGTGGACGTTTCATACGATTAGTAAAGAAACTAAAGAACCGGCTCATGGCCAATAAAATGCGAAGACAATAAAAAACGATCCTGTGGTCGTACGAATGAATTCTATGTTGTTTGTGGTGGGGCTCAGCGTTCGCCAAGCCCCACCACTCACAATTCTTGCATCACCTCACTTCTGGGCGCGTTTACCCAATTCGTCGACAAGCTTGCCAATGCAGTCTCGTAGCTGTTCCGGCGTAAGTTTCTCGGGTGCGTCGCATCCGATCACAGTTACGTCTGAACTCGGCGTGGTCGTTGAAGGCTCCGCGGGAGTGCTGCTCGAAAGCGACACAACATTGGGGCTGATGGAATCGTTGATGTCGATCTCCACCCTGTACACGACATTACCGCCACGTTCTGCATAGATCTGCCAGGTGGTCTGACCCACCGGCAAGAACTCTGTCAGCTTTCCCATGGAGGATTCTTCACCCGTGAAGAACGCGGGCTGACGCTGGTTGACGGCGTCGACAACACGGTTGTAGAGGCGCTGCATGTCAACGACGCTTCCGTCGTTGGCATTCAGCACATACAGATCATGTCGATTGAGCTCACCCATGACAGCTTCATCGGCCGGAACGACCGAATACGCCACCACTTGCTGACTCTGCGTAGAGCCAGGGCGCATTGGAGTGACCCAATAGCGCCGACCATCAGAAGCAGTCAACAAGTACTCAGACGGGTTGGCCCATTGGCTCGGCACATCGCTGATGGTGTCGTACCCGAAGTCACGCAACCACTTGTTAACCCAGCCAGCTGAGTAGCCGAAGCTCTCTCGCTGCTGCTTCGCCAAGCTAGCCGGATAAACCGGACCAGGCAACGCGCCAGTCTCGACCTTCTCGACGAGCTCCATTTTTGGTGCGCCCGAAGGTGAACCCGTGATGATGATGAGCCCCCCGAAACGATCGGTAGTGACGTGCTCGTACCCGCTCTGCTTCCAGGTCGGGATGACGATGACCGGCTCCTTGACGCCAGACTTGGAGGTCTGCTTGCAGTACCCCCACATGTCGGAGTTGCTGTACAGATTGTCCGGGTACTCGTCGGCGATCAAGTTCGCCAAGTTATGCCCGAATCTGCCGTCGAAGGCCATGTCCAGCTCGTAGTCGCCATCGAACGTGCACATGCTGGTCCGGCCAGAGCCATCCCACTCAGCGACACCCACGATGGGCTGGCGCTTCTGTCCGTCACGAATGGCAGACCAAACCGCACCCGAGGCATACTCGATATACGCGAGGCTGTCCTCCATGATGTACGAGAGCTGATCGCTCTCGCTGGCACGCTTGAGCACGGTCTTGGCGCCCTGGGCGGACGCCATGCGTGCCTCCCACGACATCGCGAACTTCTTCTCGCTGATGCAGGACTGGACGCCGAGGTTGTTGCCGACATACACACACTCTCCGTTGCTGCGGCTACTCGTGTCAACGAGCTGCTTCAGGCTGGTGGGCATGGCGTCGGCGTTCTCGACGTGCACTGTGGTATTGCCGGCAAATGACGCCGATCCAGCACCGATGTTGGTGAACCAACTGACGATGCCGAAGGTGGCCACAAGCGCCGCCGCCACGAAGGCGGCAGTGTTTGCTCGAGCTACTCTCCCATTTAGGTAGAAGTAGCTCAGACCGGCTATCAGGCCAGCGATGAGCAAGAGGCCGAGCGGGGTAGCCCCGACCGGATTCATGCCGTGAGCAGCAAAATACTGGCGCCAGAGGCCCCAGTGAATCGCTTGCCACAGACTCTACTCGCTGTCGGAGTACCACCCAAAGACGGCGTAGCAGATGGCGAGAAGTGCGGTGATACCAGCACTCCACGCGATGATCGTACGCTTGCGGTCGGATACCATTTCTGAATCCCTTCTGTAGAGGTTGATTTGATGCAAATTGTGATGATCTAGCGTCCAAATAAAATTGGACAGCCTATATTTTATTATAACAAAGAAAGTATATTTTGTCAATAATCACCAGAGGTACATGGTTACCCGCACCTCTCGTTAGAGAGATTCTCTTGCAAAACGAACAGCCGCCCGCGCTTCCAGTCAAGGAAGGGCGGGCGGCATGTACGCTCAGCGGGAGTGGCTGCGGTCGGGGCCACGGCCCATGATTCGCATGCCCGCAGCCCGGCCACTCGGTGGTCGGAAGCTGGGGAGTGTCTCCTGAAGCACCATCCATCGCCTTGTCGGCGCTGTGCGGCGGTCGAACCCAAGCCGACTGCCACTGAGTGTCTCAGCGTAGAGCTTACCGTCACGCCTAACGACCGTGAAGCCCGCCGTGAGGTGGACGGAGATCAGCTCGTGACAAACGACATCGTGTGTAACGGGGTCCACCTCGTACTTGCCAGCCTGCCATGGGTAGATCTGGATGGATAGATCGTCAACGCATTGCATGGATGGGCGGTGATTCTTGCCTCCGATGCGTATATCGCTGACGGCGTTCAGCGTATCGATAAGTCGCTGCGAGTCTTCGCTGGCCACTAGGCTCAAGCGTGTTCCTCGAGGAACGTGTCTAGAGCCCTCTTGGCCTCCACCTCGCTGTATATTGCGATCGGGTCAAATGTCACAATCCCTCCTGGGAGTTTGGTAGGTGCCGATAGCGTACTATTCTATTTTATCATATTACACATGTAAAGTCAATAATCAGGGTTTGAAGACCAAAGAGGTGGTATACTAGCTCTATGAAATTATACTCCTGGAACGTCAACGGCATCCGTGCCGTGCTAAATAAAGGCATGTTGCAGAAATTTATCGAAGAGCACGACCCGGACGTGCTGTGTTTGCAAGAGACAAAGGCCGAGCGAGGACAGTTTGAAATCGACTTTCCGCAGTACGAGGAGCACTTTTTCTCGGCAATGAAAAAAGGCTACAGCGGCACGGCGATCTTCACTAAAACTCCAGCTTTGCAGTATATCGATGGTTTTCCTCAAGATATCATCGACAAGTACAAGGTAACGGGCGACACCTACGGCGATCCGAATGCCGAAGGACGGGTCATCGCTGCTGAATTTGATGAATTCTGGGTGGTAACCGTCTACACTCCCAATAGCAAGCGCGATCTAAGCCGTCTCAGTGTCCGCCACCAACACTGGGACAAAGCATTTCTGGCCTATATGCAGCGACTCGAAGAGACAAAGCCAGTACTGTTTTGCGGCGACCTAAATGCCGCGCATACCGAGATTGACCTGGCACGCCCAAAAGAAAACCGCAAAAGTGCGGGCTTTACCGACGAAGAGCGTGAGGGTATCACAAATGTCATTGACGCGGGATTTGTCGACACCTTTCGTGCCGCTCACCCCGACACTCTCGGCGCCTACACCTGGTGGACTCACTGGGGTAATGCCCGTGCCAACAACGTCGGGTGGCGCATCGACTATTGGTTCGCGAGCAAATCCATCGCCGGACAAGTAAAAAATCCACAAATTCACCCTGATGCGATGGGGAGCGACCACTGTCCAGTGAGCATCGAAATCTGATATAATCACAACAATGACCACTCCTTGCTCAATAGAAATCGCAACCATAAACAAGAATCTTGAGCACATCGCGCTCTTGCTTGCCAAAAAAATGAGCGTTAGTCTCACTAGGCTTGAAGTCCTGTAGCATGAAGATTGCAATTGCTTACGGACTCTTTGAAGGACCACTGTGCGGTCGAATACTACGCAAAGAGCTACGTCAGCGTGGCCACTCAATTGTCGGTATAAAGAATGCTGATTATCTGATATTGCACTCTGGCGCCTGGCTCATGATGGACAAGTACCCGACAGACAAACGCATTCTGCTGATTGATCCGGCCTATCGGACCACGCAGTCGGTGCTCACAAAGAGTGTTCGGCGCATACAGTACGACCTTCGTCACTTGCGGCCTTTGCAATACCCGGGTTATTTGTTACGACGAAGTTATAATCTGTGGTATTTTATCACCAAACTTCCTTATTGGATCGAGATGTTGGAAAATTATCGCAGCAAAGATATCTCATCATTATTGCGACAGAAACATGTTCATTTATTTGAGGCGAGCGATCCAGCGTGGCACGACACAGTCGTCACCAACAGGGCGGCAAATGCTATAGTTGCGCTACCTGGAGACCATGATGCCCTCTGGCATACTCCTCGTCTCACAGCTGATATACTAGGTTTATGACAGTCGCACAAACAACACTGCAAACCACCCTCGTCTTCCTCCAAAAAGACGGTCAGATTTTGCTTGGCAAAAAGCAACGTGGGCACGGTAAAGGCAAGTGGAACGGCGCGGGGGGAAAATGCAAACCCCACGAATGGCCAGAGGCGGCGGCGCGGCGCGAGGCGAGAGAAGAACTTGGTGTCGCCGCCATGCACCTAGAGCCGGTTGCGGTACTGTACTTCACCCAACAGCCGACTATCGATGAATATTCGTCTATCACGACCTATGTGTACCTCTGTAGAGAATGGGAAGGTGAGCCTGTAAATAGCGACGAATTGTCCGATCTGACTTGGTTTGATATTACTGCTATCCCGTATGAAACAATGTGGGAAGACGATACCTACTGGTTGCCGCAAGTGCTCGCTGGCGATAAAGTGACTGGTAACTTTGAATTTGATGGCGACTACCGCATGACATCTCATGACGTGACGATCAACGGCGCCGACCAACCGACTCTTGACATCCCAGCCAGAGTCGAAGAAATTCTCAGCGAAGAATAGCTATGGAGCACTCGTATTGGCGCACTCAAGATCCTGCGAAACCGTTGTTTCCTGATATCGAGTGGAGCAAGCCCGAACAGCGCAGTGCACGCGGCAAACTTGGGATCATCGGTGGCAACAAGCTCGGATTTGCCGGCGTTGCCGAAAGCTACCGAACAGCATTGCAAACCGGCGCAGGCGAAGTGCGTGTGCTGCTACCCGATAGTTTGCGCAAGCAAATTCCTGCTAGTATGACCGACGTCAAATTTGGCGAGAGCAACCCCAGCGGTAGCCTTGCCAAAGACGCACTGCCCGAAGCAGCAGCGCTCGGCTACTGGTCGAGCTGCCTGCTGATGGCGGGTGACGCCGGGCGCAACAGCGAGACGGCGATTCTCTACAGCGATATACTGCGAAACCACACAGGGCTACTGGTAATCTCGCGTGATGCCATCGATCTCATCAAGAACGATAGTGAACTGCTTGTTAATCGTCCAAGGACAGTCCTGGTGCTTAGTTTTGCGCAGTTACAGAAATTATTTCAAAGTGTGCATTACCCTAAGATCTTGACGTTTAGCATGCAACTCATGCAGCTGGTCGAAGCAGTGCATAAATTTACCATTACTTACCCTGTCACTATTGTAGTGCTTCACCGAGAAACACTTGTCGTCGCCCATGGCGGCGAAGTCACCACTACCAAATGGGAAAACCCGATGGCGGTCTGGCGCGGCCAAACGGCAGCCCGTGCCGCCAGTTACTTGATGTGGACGCCAGCTCAGCCGCTCGAGGCATTGACGGCAAGTCTGGTGAGTCAAGCGAGATAGCTCGACACGCGGTATAGTAAAGAGATGTTCGAAACACCATTTGTATTTGTCGATATCGAGACAAACGGCGGCAGCGGAGAGCGAGGGCGAATTATTGAGATTGCCGCCATTAAAGTACAGTATGGCGAGGTGATCGAGTCATTTCAGACACTGGTGAACCCTGGCAGCGGCATCCCTCGCTGGATTACAACCTTGACCGGTATTCAGCCAGGCGATCTTGCTGAAGCGCCGTATTTTGAAGACATCGCTACCCAGGTCTATGAGTTTCTCAGTGACAGTGTGTTTGTCGCACACAATGTGCTATTTGATTATTCCTTTATCAAGCGCGAACTTGCAGCCGCAGGGTATCGGTATAATCCAAAATTATTTTGCACCGTGAAAATGTCGCGCGCACTCTACCCAGAGCATCGCGGTCATAGCCTCGAGAAAATCATTCAGCGACATGGCCTTCTCACTCAGCACCGTCATCGCGCCTACGATGACGCACTTGCAATCGTTCACTTCACTCAGCTCGCATTGGAGCAAAAAGGTGAGACGTTGCTCAGGAAAAATATTGCACTGCAATTAAAAACCAAGTCCTTACCCTCCAACGTCGACGAGTCCGTGATAGTATCACTGCCTGAAACGGCAGGGATTTACATCTTCGAGGACGACAGCGGCGCCCCGCTATACGTTGGAAAAAGCATTAATATTCGCGCTCGCGTGCGGTCGCACTTTGCCACTGCTACTTCTATCGCAAAGGAGATGAAATTGTCGTTGCAGAGCCATAATGTGACATACATTCAGACCCAAACAGAGCTCGAGGCGTTGCTTCTCGAGTCGGCAAAAGTCAAGGAACTACAGCCAGTGTTCAATCGCAAGCTTCGACAGACGAAAACTCAGCATATTCTGGTCAAAGACCGCGCCGCAGACGGGTATGCCACGATTCGAGTCGAAAGCCACAACTTGTCTGACTACCATACACTATCGAACGTGTATGGGGTATACACCTCGAAAAATCAAGCCAAGCAAGCGCTCGAAAGCGCAGTACGGACCTACCAGCTATGCCCAAAGCTTCTCGGGCTGGAAAAGACAAAAGGAGCGTGCTTCCGTCGACAGCTCGGCCTTTGTCGTGGCGCGTGTGTTGGCACAGAGCCACCTTCACCCTATAATGCGCGCGTCGAAACAGCACTCGAACGGAGCAAGATTGAGTCTTGGCCTTACGATAGCGCCGTGTCCGCGCCGATCAGTGCTACACGGTCAATTGTCATCGACCAATGGGTTCCCGTCGCCATCGTCGACCATGAGTTCGACACCTATACAGAACTCATGAGTCCTTTTGACCTGGATACCTACAAAATCCTCCGCTCTCACATACGCAAAGTCCACGGACAAGTTACGAAATGGTCACGTCATGATACCGAATAACCCCGCACACCTCAATCATAACGGTACGAAGATTGCCCTCTTAGTTTTAACGGTTGTTATTTACATTATATCATAAAATTATATATTATTCAATATACCAACCCATACCGAAAACATTTGCAAACGGGTAGCTGGATTTGTGATATAATTTCATCTGTTACCTTAATAAAATCGAAATCTGTTTTGTGCGATGGTAGTCTAATTAGTCGACCACCTACGGCAGCGATGTAAAATCTATATTGATGGGCTGGTGGCGGAATTGGTAGACGCGCTAGACTCAAAATCTGGTGAGCAATAGCTCGTGCGGGTTCAAGTCCCGCCCGGCCCACCAATATAGGTTTTAAACGCACCGGCTCTTACTGATGTAACACTTCACATAAATCTGGTGAGCAATGGTCTGTGACGGTTCACTTCCAGTTCGCGGCACTATAGGAGTGATTGCCAGACCGTGTTCACTGCGAAGACGGAGAGCTCGCTTAAGCCATAGCCGATATGCCTTTACTCCTGTATACTAGGGTGAGAATTTATCATGCGCCCAGAAGATAACCGACAACCAGCGTCAATAGTGGTACCGCCGCGCCAGTCGACGGCTTTTCGTGCGAGCGATCATGATACAGCCCAGGCGGTTGCGGCCGACGTGGTGCGGAGCCAGATTGATAGCATTTATCACCAGGACGACAACGCAACGCAGGCTGTCGAGACTGAGACAACAACAGCCCCGCACAGCCCCACAGTTGCCTCAACCGCTGACACTGGCAATATCCAATACGACCACCAGCAAGCCTCGTCAGCGAACCCGTACGCGCGAACTCACAACGAAAAAGAGCACACCATCCAACCAAGCGCATGGGAAAAGTACCACAGCGCATGGCAAAGTTACTACCAACAATACTATGAACGCTACTATGCGGGAGAAGTGCATCAAGTCAAGCAGTCTCTTGAGAATGAGCGGCAGAAAAACCGCGCCGAAGAGCAGTCGACATCACCAGATGAAGCGATGTACGACCTACGCAACAAACTTCGCCAGCAAATCGAAACAAAAGCCACCACAGTGCGCAAGAGTCGACATTTTGTCCCAGCCGTGGCGGCGATTTGTGTCATGGTGCTATTTTTATTTTTGCAGTATAACCGCGTCATCTTTGCCAACGTCGCTGCCTATGTTAGTCCGGGCAATATGGATCCCTCAACACTGATTGTTGATCCATCAGCATCGGTTGATGTCGGGCCTGAGGCAAAGCTAATCATCCCAAAGATCACAGTACAAGTACCGATTGTCTGGGATGCCGTCGCGAGCGACCAAAATTCGCTTAACGCCGCTATGGATAATGGGGTAGCGTGGTTCAATATCCCTGGCGCAAATGCCAAACCAGGCGAAAAAGGCAACTTCGTCCTCTCAGGCCATAGCAGTAACGACTGGATGGATGGCGGCAATTACAAATTCATTTTTGCGCGCCTCGAGCAAATCCAAGAAGGTGACACCATCTATGTCAATTACCAGAGTAAGCGCTACACTTACACTGTCACGGCCACACAAGTCGTCAAACCAACCGATGTCTCCGCCCTTATCGGCAAAAGCGACAAGCCGCACCTCACGCTTGTCACCTGCACGCCTCTTGGCACCGCCCTCAACCGTCTGTTAGTGTTTGCCGATCAAGTCAGCCCGGACCCGACAGCCGCACCAGAGACTACCGCCGACACAGCAGCTACAGAAGCAACTACAATGCCCAGCAACTCACCGACATTCCTCCAGCGAATCTTTGGCTTTGGTGGCTAATCAATCGAGAGCTTGAAACGGTGTAGGGCTACGCCATCTGCTGTGCGCACAAACTGGTACAGATACTTACCGTTATTACTAAAGACTGGCCGCAAACCTATGGCGTTTTTTGCTACGTAAATTTGCCGATTCGTACCGTCAAAATCAGTAATTGTTGCCACGCCTCCTGCGACGGTCGCCAAGTGATAGCCATCGATCCATATCGGTTCAAGTTCAGTCGATGTCATGCCTGTAATCGTCGCTGTCCCGTGCAGTTCGAGATCATACGTCTTCATTGCCGTGCTGGTTTGTACAAATACAAATCTATTTTCACCCACCGAGAACCCGACTCGTTGCGCCCCGCCGGGGACATCAAGAGTCGTTATTCGTTTCCAGTCTAGTTTGGCCGTCGAGTCGCTAGCCGGCAAATCTCCCTTGAGGATTTCTGCCTGCGCACCATAGGAAAGCACCGCGTAGTTATTGTTGTAGTACCGACCGAGCATAAAGGCATAGGGGGCTGTCCCATCGTCGGTCTTTGAACTCACAATCCGCGGACTTTTTGCGTCTTCTGTCAGATATCCAGCACTTCGCACTTGTGTGGCGTCTGGTAAGGTGACGAATGTCACGGTAGACCGGTCGAACTGATCAAAGTTGGCGACATTTGTCATCAGCGGGCCGCTAAGAGTACGGGCATTCAGGTCGCCGCGCCGCAATTCATGTGTATCGGTCACGATATAGACGCTCTGGCTATCGCCCAGCACAAAAGCCACTTGTTGAATCGCCACCCCAAGCAGGTTTGTGACGTTGCGCACCGCGCCATCTTCGGCATGAGTGTCAATCCACAGATATTCGACAGTCGAATCATAGCTGTGCTTGACGAGTGCATACCGGTTATCCTGATCCCATGAGAGCACATCAAATCGCTGCGTAGTCGGATCGGTCGCCTGCGTATAACTGGTAGCAGACAGGGTTATCTTCACTGGCGATGGTGTGTCATTATCAAGTCCCACCAAAGTGAGAACTGGCTCATGCGCCACAAAACTAACGAGCAACCACTTGTTGTCTGGCGATGGCACACTACTCGAAACCGTCGCTCCGCTGAGCACAGTGGAAGGCTGAAGGTTGGTTGGTAGCAAGCGTGCATAATTGAGCCATAGGACTGAACCCGGCTTGACCGTGACATCTTTGCGCCACGTCGTATACCCCGGCTTTGTCATCGTTACCGTGTGAGCACCAGCCGTAGCAGTAATCTTGCTTGCCGTCTTGTTGGCAAGATGAACGGTGTCGAGTGTCACCTCGGCACCCGATGGACGGGAATCAAACTGCACGAGACCACCCTGCTCAACTTTCCCGTCATACCGATTAAATCGATATCCGAGCACTATCATCATCAGTGTCGCTACCGAAGCTACCACGGCAAAAGTCATTACCATGTACACAAAGGTGAGTTGTGCGCGCTGGCGCCGTTTGCTTGTCTTGCGGTGCATACGTTTTATATTATACACGCGCCTCTCCTTTGGCGACAGGGGCCTTGCCAAGAATAAGCGTGTCCACTATGATAATAGGTAAGCACGAGCAGAGTAGCTCCATAATTGAGGGACAACATGACCGAAAAAACAGTGGTGATCAATGGTATGGTATACGACCGTCGGACTGGTCTACCGGTTCGCATAGACCGCGCAACAACTTTGAGTCGCGCAAAAACAGCACATGCTGTTCACTCGCCACTGCAAAAATCTCGCACGCTCCACCGCAAATACGTTCACCTCGAGAAGAAACAGCCGACTACTCCTCAGCATGCTCCAGCTGCCACCGCAATGATTTCCGCTCACAAAAAGATCGCACCCGCTGCAATGGCTACCAAACATCCCGATGTCCACCGTATTCAGGTGAAGCGACCTATTGCACAACCCTCTCACAAACCGGTGATGCAAGACATTGCACCTGTTGCACACCACCTGGTGAAAAAAGCCGAGCAACACCTGCCAAAACCCGTCACTCGTGAGATCAAGCCCTCGCATATCCTCAAAAAAGAGGCCCTTCACCAAGCCACCGCTGCCATGCCTGCTACCCGGGCCAAAGACGTCAAGCAGAAGCATACCAGTCCACGCCGTCGTTCGCTGAGCATCGCATCTGCGGGACTCGCGCTGATACTTCTCGGCGGCTATTTTACCTATCTCAATATGCCGTCACTCAGCACTCGTGTGGCTGCATCGCAAGCGGGAATTAATGCTGGATACCCCGCCTATCAACCATCGGGCTACAGTCTGAGCGGGCCCGTGGCCTACCAGCAGGGCAACGTCAGCATGAAATTTGCCGCAAATGCTGGCCCGCAAAGCTTTACGATCAGTCAAAGCAAATCAGGCTGGGATTCGTCTGCAGTACGAGAGAACTACATTGCACCAAAAGTTGGCGACAACTACACGACCAACTCGGTCGATGGCCTTACTATCTATACTTACCAAGGCAACGCCGCCTGGGTAAACAAAGGTATCCTCTACACTATTACCGGCAACGCGCCGCTCTCAACTGAACAAATCGAACACATCGCAACGAGTATCTAGCATGAGCTAGAAGCATAAACGAGTTCACCCCGCTCATTAGGTTATCTTCTTCATCTTCTTAACGATCATCAATTGTGGCGCTGTCTTGATTATCCTTGGTGGCGCCGACGACGCCTTCATTGCTTCAGGCAGTTCACAGTGGTGGTGGCAACTATTTTTTGCACTGGGCGCGAGCATTGGCCTGCCTATTATTGATTCTGCTACCGGGTGGTTACCCCTGTTTTCTTCAGACACACGAGTAGATACTTCTGGCGCTGGATGGCTCTATGAAGAAATGTTGCTGTACTTTATTGCAGCGATCGCATTTGTCGCGATATATGGTCAGACGGGCAATCTCGTCGACACCTTCGTCTCTCTAGTTGTCCTCCAAGCCGGTCCTTGGACCGCAGTTGCTCTGTCACGCAGTCGATACTAGAGGCGTAGTGTATACTGGAGAGTATGATTCGCACTCGTTTCGCCCCTAGTCCGACTGGTTTTTTGCATGTTGGCGGTATTCGCACCGCGTTATTTGCTTTTTTGGTGGCACGCCAAGCTGCCGAAGGAGTGTTTGTGCTGCGACTCGAAGATACTGACCGCAAGCGACTTGTGCCCGGCAGCAAAGAGCACCTGATTGCCAGTCTCAAGACTATCGGTATCGACTACGACGAAGGTCCCGACATCGGCGGCCCCTGCGGCCCCTATATACAAAGCGAGCGACTCGATCGTTACCGCAAGTGGGCTCAAAAGCTCATTGACAAGGGCCTCGCTTATGCCGACCCCTACACGCCCGAGCAAATGCAGGCCTTTCGAGATGAAGCGCAAGCGAACAAAAAAGCTTTTCTCTACCGAAATCACCGCCCCGAGAATCCTCCGGCATGGGACGGCACCCAGCCACTGCGTTTCAAATCAACGCCAAAGAGCTACACTTACCATGATGAGGTGATGGGGGATATCACTACTAGCTCCGACGTGATCGACGATATTATCCTCATCAAATCTGATGGCTACCCGACCTACAACTTTGCCCATATTGTTGACGATGCCGAGATGCACATCACTCACGTGATTCGCGGTCAAGAGTTTATCAGTAGCATGCCGAACTTCCTCGCGATCTATGAAGCTCTAGGGTTCGACATGACCCCACGCACTGCGCACAAGCAGACTGAGCAAGGCAAGGGTAGGCACGGGCACACCGTGGCTACTTTAGGGGGCAAAGCGCCGGTCGTGAACTCACTTCACGATCAAGCAGAGGGGCTACTCCCTCTTCCGGTGTTCGCCCATATGCCGCACATTATGAATGAGCAGGGCAACAAGAAACTTGGCAAACGCGACGGCGCCAAAGACGTGCTCGATTATATTCGCGACGGCTATCTACCCGAAACCTTGATGAGCTTCATCGCTACCCTCGGCTGGAATGACGGTACCGAGCAAGAGATTTTTACCAAACAAGAGCTGATCGAAAAATTTAGCCTCAACCGCATCCAGCGAAGTGGTGCGCGCTTCGACGAAAAACGCCTTCTGTGGATGAATGGGCATTTCATTCGCGAATTATCGCTTGAAGAACTATACGATCGTGTCGAATTCTTCTGGCCCGAGGCGGCAAAAAAAGCTCCTGAATCTTACAGAAAACAAATCCTCGCACTAGCGCAAGACCGGCTAAAAACACTCAGAGATCTCCCAGGCCTCACAGGCTTTTTCTTCGAAGAACCGGCCCGCGATGACTCACTCTTTGCCACCAACAAACAGCTTAAAAAACTCTCCCCAGAAGAAATATCGCATCTACTAGAAATAGTTAAAACTAAGTTTGAATCACTGGAGACCTGGACGCCAGAATCAATCCAAGACTGCCTGAATCAGCTCCTCGAAATCACCGGCCAAAAACCCGGAATTCTTTTCAGCCTCATCCGTATTGTCACGACCTGGGCACCGTTCAGCCCCCAGCTAGATGACACGCTGGCACTTCTCGGGAAAGAAACGACACTCCGTCGACTAGCCACCTACTGATGGCAGGGGCGACAATATAACAAGGGGTAGAAAATGAGTATCTAAGGGTAATGCTCAGTCTCAATTCATGGTATAATCATAACCATCATGAAAGAGCAGAAAGCTCCAAACAAACATCGGTTTCAAACGATTACGCTATGGAAGCGCCGTCACCCGCGACGCTT
Source organism: Patescibacteria group bacterium (assembly GCA_020160975.1). Lineage (GTDB taxonomy): Bacteria > Patescibacteriota > Saccharimonadia > Saccharimonadales > Saccharimonadaceae > Saccharimonas. Next base: position 186,958 of record JAIUPJ010000001.1, read on the forward strand.
TCTTGCCGCGGCTTTTGCCGGTGTATTGATTCTCGTTTTTGCCACTATTGGTATTGTTTATGCGCTCCAGCCACAGCAAAAAGTTGCTCCTAGCCCTGCGAAAACCATCAAAAAGCCCACGCCACAAGCACCAAAATTCTACTCACCGCTCACAGGCAGGGAAGTTAAAGACTCCGCAGCCACAACCCAGGCCGTAACTGCCATTATGATCGAGAACAGCCCCGATGCTCGCCCACAAAGCGGCCTCAAACAAGCTGGCGTAGTCTACGAAGCAATTGCGGAGGGCGGCATCACGCGGTTTTTGGCTATCTATCAAGAAGCAAAGCCACAGCTGATTGGCCCAGTACGTAGTGTTCGTATGTATTATATCGACTGGGCCGCACCGTACAACGCCAGCATCGCGCACATTGGCGGTAGCGCGGCTGCGCTTGCCGAGGTCAGAAATGGAAATTACCGCGATATCGATCAGTTCTTTAATGCATCGTACTACTGGCGCGCCAGCGACCGCTACGCGCCACACAACGTCTATACCAGTTTTGAAAAACTCGACGCGCTCAATGGAAGCAAAAGCTACACCACCAGTAGTTTTACAGGCTTCCCCCGTGTTGACGGTAAGCCAGCGACTACCCCAACAGCAACTAGTATCGACATCGCCATCTCGAGCCCGCTGTACAATCCTCACTATGACTACGACGCCGCGAGCAATACCTACCTGCGAAGCATCGCCGGAGCACCGAGCAACGACCGCGAAGAAGGCAGGCTCGCACCCAACGTCGTCATCGCAATGAAAGTCGACATGAACAAAATCTTCGAAGACGGCTGGCGCGAAAACATTACGACTAGCGGGACAGGAGCCGCGACGATTTTCCAAAATGGTACCGCCATAGAGGCAACATGGCGCAAAAATAGCCGAACTGAGCAGCTTGCATTTGTCGATGCCGGCGGCAACCCCATCGCCCTCAACCGTGGACAAACCTGGATTGCAGCCGTTCCGAATGGCTCAGGAAGCGTCGTATGGAAGTAACCCCAACACCCAATCAGCCTGTTAAGCAGTCTCAAAAGCCGGTACTTCAAATGCGAGATTATTGGTCGCGCTACCGTGCGATCGTTATCGTCTCTGTCTGTCTCATGCAACTGACCATCATCTGCATTGTGGCGATGGCGCTTATCATCGGTGGAGCAAAACCGGCAAGTATGTTGTTTTGGATCACTGTCTGCGCCACAACGCTCGCGTCGGTTCCACTCAACCTCTACCTCACCATGCAGCTTCTCGTTCCACTGCGCGATCTGACAAACACCATTACCAATGCCGCCGGCGAAAAGCCAAGACTGCCGCTCGCCAATCCAAACACTCCTCGCTACGAAAGCGACGGATTTGGCAGGTTCTTGCAGTATATTTACGACGGCAGCGCCACAAAAGACGCGCCCAGCAAGGACTCAGCCGATTCACCAAACGAGCTGCTAGCAGCCGCCCTAAAAAATACGAGAGCAGGGGTTATCGTGATGAATGCAAAAGACGGACGCGTCGTGTTCGCAAACAAGAATGCGCCAGTGCGCCTGGACATCAACGAGCAGCCGGAACTAGAGCTGATGTTCAATCCCGAAGGCTTGCTCTCTGACTGGCTAGATCACTGCCGTAATACCGCCGTCCATGCCGAAAAAACCTGGTATCGGGTGGCAAATCGCATTGTGGGTGATACAGAGCGCCGCATCTTCAACGTGAGTGCAAATTACGAAAAGGGAAGCGCTGCCGAAGTTGTTCTCGTTACCTTCGATGCAACCGACAAGTATCAGCCAGAGGACGACGATCTCGATTTTATTGCGTTTGCCGCCCACGAACTGCGCGGGCCAATTACCGTGATACGCGGCTATCTGGATGTACTCGATATTGAGCTAGAGGGCACACTCGCACCCGATCAACAGCAGCTGATTCAGCGGTTGATTGTCAGTGCAAACCGCCTCACTGGCTATGTTAACAATATTCTTAATGCCAGCAAGTATGATCGTCGCCACCTCCGCATTCACCTCAGTGAAGAAACGGTGACCGGGGTATACGACTCTATCAAAGATGACATGGAACTACGCGCCTCCTCTCAAAGCCGCTTGCTTGCTGTGACGTTCCCAGCCGATCTTCCTTCGATTGCCGCCGATCGCACCAGTCTGGGCGAGGTGATCGCCAACCTCATCGACAATGCCATCAAATACAGCAACGAAGGCGGATCGATCGCGGTCAACGCCACCACCGAAGGATCGTTCGTGCGAGTCTCCGTCACTGACCACGGCATTGGTATGCCCAGCAATGTCGTCGGTAACCTGTTCCAGAAATTTTATCGCTCTCACCGTTCACGCGAAACATTTGCCGGCAGCGGCATCGGTCTCTACATCAGCAAAGCCATCGTTGAAAGTCACGGTGGCTCAATCGAGGTGACAAGTCGCGAGGGCGAAGGCTCAACGTTCTCTTTCACGGTGCCCGTCTATGCATCGGTAGCCGACAAGCTCCAAGCCAATGACCGCACCAACGCCGGACTTATCTCTTCGAGCGAAGGCTGGATCAAAAATCATTCGCGCTTCAAGAGCTAAGTAGCGCGCGTAAAACTTAGAATTTCCAATGGTATACCAATTTTATCAAATTGATGTGACACGTCGGCGTCTCAAAAGCGAAAACTTGTCGTCACTTTGCTTGGCTTCAGGTGTTATACTAAGCATATGATTAGATCGATTCTCATCATCGAAGATGACCGCTTCATCGGTGAAATGTATGTTCGCACCCTCAAGCACCAAGGCTACGATGTTGACTGGATGGTTGGAGGCAACGATGGGCTCATTGCGGCGATCAACAGGCCATATGATCTGATACTTCTCGACATTATGCTGCCCGAAAAGAAAGGTACCGAAATACTCCGAACCCTACGTGGCGGCGACAAGGATCTCGTGCCCAATAGCAAGATTATTGTCTTAACAAATTTTGACCAAGACGAAGAGTCGCGCACGATGATAGAACACAACGTCGACGCCTATCTTATCAAAGCCGAAATTACTCCGCGAAAATTACTTGAAATTATTCACAATATGGACAACGATGCCCTCACGCAAATCACCCCGTAAACTGATTTGGATCGGAACGAGTATATTACTGCTACTCAGTATTGGAGGATTTTTCTTCACGCGGCCCAATTTGATTGCACGCTACACGAGTAGGCCTGCGGTACTCGTAACCGCACGCGGAGGAATGTGCGCAAATGGCCCATGTGAACACCCTCAATTAACTCTTTACGAAAACGGCAGCTACGAAGGGCATTCAGCACTTTCAGCCGACGATGTACGGAGAATCACTATCGACCTTGTCACACTCTCAAACACGCAGACCGCAGTCAACAGCCAAGCTCAAGGTGACTGCGCCTCATATGCCGACGGAACTGATGTAGTATGGAAGCTTGCCGGTACTGACCGCGAAATCATCCCTTGCACCTATACCGACCCGGCCAGCATTCAAATCATTAACCGCCTCCAAGACCTTCTCTAGTGTATATGGACATTTCGGTGGTATTTTGCTACACTATCAGACGTTGCTTGGTCATATCACCTGAGCGAGAATGGTAAAACCCCGTTTGCGGGCGCGAGTGCTCTGTCGGTCGCGGAATTAAACCAAATCGGTTACAATTTATCCAAATGGTCTCATCGTCTAACGGTTAGGACACCAGGTTCTCATCCTGGCAATCCGGGTTCGATTCCCGGTGAGATCACCAAATTTGAATAACAGATAGAGAGTTGCTTGAAAAAGTAAGTCTCTATTTTTATCCATCTGTTAAATAGTTCGATCACCAAAACCTATCGTATTTACAAACTATATAAAGTATATTATTATAATGGTTAGCTTCTATCCAGCTACAAGAAAGATGGTGACATGGAGCTTTATCAACACATGGTCGACCGCTTTGTCGGTGGCCAGCTGGAAGTACAGAACCGGAACGAGGGCTACCTCTATCGAGGTGAGATCGCGTCGCTGGAGGTCACGGGTGACCACTCAGCTGCTCGTCTCACGGTCAGGTTCAACTGGTTCGCCGAGATGCACGAGGACGGCGAGTGGCACGGGTCGGAACCCGACCCCTACACGGTCAGCCTGCTGATCTACTCGGTGTCCGACATCGGTGACGGTCGCATCTGCCTCAGCTCGTACATCACGGGCGAGACCACGGTGCTGTTCCCGCTTGACGGGAGCAAGCTCGATCCGGCCAAGGTTCGCAACCTGGTCACCCAGGCCTGAACCACATCCAACACCCTCAAGAGAGGAGAGCTCAAGTAGGAGCCCCTCGAATGAGGGTGCTTCTATTTTGTTTCTATAAGCTATCTGATAACTTGTGTTCCATTCCTAAAGCGGATGTCCTATGCTAGAGATAATCCCTTCATAAGAGAAGCGAGTCTTGTGAATTCCATAAGGATGTGGTTCCAATTCGATTCAATAAAGGTCACCAAAGTAAATACCCCTCTTTTATGGAGGGGTATTTACTTTGGTAAGCCCTCTTCCAGAGCTAGATCCCGCAGGGTTCGTGAAGCGAAGTGCAGCAAGATGAGCCTGCTCATCTTGCAAGCAAGCGGAAATAGGGAGTGGAACGACCGCCTTCCCGGTCGGAGTACTCGCAGACTCTTGGCCTTTGCGACACAGCAAAGCAACAGTGTATTATGCCTTAAACATTACCAGCAATAAGAGGTCAAGTTTGGTATAATGCGAAACAATGAACATACACTTTATATGCCGTGGCAACGTGCTTCGCAGTATCATAGCAGAATCATACTTGAAATCACTTGAACTAAAAAATATACATGCTATATCTAGTGGAACCAACGTAAACTGGGGCGATCAGCAGGAGAAAGAATATTTTAACAATACGCTAGCCGTATTGCAGAGGCACGGCATTAAACAATTTGCAAAAGATGTACCCACTCAGTTAACCCAGCAGCGCATTGACGCTCATCACGACATTGTTGTGTTTATGAACCAACGCGTTATCGTTGAGGCATCTACCATAGTTACACTGCCTGACACTATACAAAAATGGAATATTGTTGACATAGGCGAAGAGCATAGAACCGACACAGATAATCGTGAATCCTATGAAGAAGAAATTTACCAGGAGATTACACAGAAAGTTGATGAGCTGGTGAAAAAATTTGTGCGTTAGTTTACGGTCAATAAAACCACCTTCATTAAACAACACATCAGCCTGCTGAGGTGTTGTTTAATACTTTCGTATCCTTACGATCCTTCGATCAAATTCACCAATCGTGCTTCGGCAATCTTAGAAGATGGCATTTTCTTGCGGCGATTTGGCTGCGGATGCATTGGCATCGACAGACTAGGCTTCTTGCGAAACTCTGCACGCGGTGGGCGAGCCTCATCACGATTCTCACGTGGTGGACGAGGGCCTCGAGGCGAGTCACCCCGTGAGCCACCCTGGACAAAAGTGAGCGCTTTGCCAGTATTGCCCGCACGGCCCGTTCGGCCAATACGGTGAACATAGTCTTCGTAGACTTTCGGCTGATCAAAGTTGATAACATGACTGACATTTGGAATGTCGAGTCCACGCGCCGCCACATCAGTCGCCACCATGATATTCACAGCATTTGTCTTAAATGCCTTGAGTGCTCGCTCGCGCTGGCTCTGGCTTTTGTTGCCATGGATAGCAACCGCAGGCAGACCATCTTTGCTCAGGCGGTCAGCCAATCGTTGTGCACCAAACTTCGTGTCACAGAAGACGATGGTCTTTTCGAGCTCGTCTTTGTGCAATAGAGCGGTCAGCTTCTCGATTTTGTCTTCTTTGTCATAGGCCTCGACGATATCTTGGTCGATATGGTCGCTCGTCTCGCCACGGCGAACCGATACAATGACAGGGTCGTTCATAAATTCATCCATGATGACTTTCACTTCTGGTGTCATCGTGGCGCTAAAGCACATTGTCTGGCGATTCGTCGGCAACAATGTCGCTACGTGACGAATGTCGTGCACAAATCCCATATCGAGCATACGGTCAGCCTCGTCGAGCACAAAAGTATCGACTTCACCGAGAACCGCGATGCGTCGCTCCAAAAGGTCCTTGAGTCGACCTGGCGTCGCGATGATGACATGAGGATTGCGCTGCAAATCACGTATCTGGCGACCGATATTTGCACCACCCACACAGACAGCAGAGAATAGCTTTTGCCCAGCGGCAAATCGCTTGAACTCAGCGTCGATCTGCTGCGCCAACTCACGAGTAGGCGAGAGAATCAGCACCAAATTTCGTGTCGGCGTCTTGAGTAGCTTCTCGATGATAGGCAGCAAGAATGCAGCCGTCTTGCCAGTACCCGTGTTTGCCAGGCCGATAACGTCGCGGCCTTCTAGCGCTGGAGTGATAGCCTGATCCTGGATAGCACTCGGTGTGGTAAATCCGAGGAATTCGAGCGTCGCTTTCGTCTTGTCGCTCAGTGCGAAGTCGTTAAACGTATGAGTCGGCACATACGCCTCCTCGACACGCTCGACGGCGCGGTTGACAAACTTGTGCGGAGCAATGAGCTTTGGCTGCTTCGGCCCACGGTTACTCCGTCCGCGACCCGGCGAAAAATGCGCTGAGCGAGGGCGGTCACTAGGAGAGAAGCGGCGTCGGCCACCATTAAATTGGCGTGTTTGTTGCATAAAAAAATAATCCTTCCATGCTGTTAGTTAGACGATGAACAGCGAGAAAGAATTATTGGTGTTTCAAGTAATTACGAATCGAGTATTCATCCAGTGGATGTTCCACTCTTTTTAGTATAGCAAATCATGAGCAAAATGTCAAGCAATAGGGGTTATCGAAGCTGCTTTAACCGTGCGACCCGAGCTTCGGTCGACGGGTGCGTGCTAAAGAGACTGGCTAGGCCCTGGGCAGAAAACATGTTCGCAAACATGAGCGGTGAAAGCGCTTGCTCGTTTGGCGTCGGCTGGATCGGCGGTACTTGCTGTTTCCAGCTATCGAGCTTCATGAGCGCACCTGCCAACGCGTCGCCGTCGTGCAGCAATTCCGCACTGTGTTGGTCGGCCAAGAATTCACGACTACGGCTAATTGCCATTTGGATTATCATGGCCGCAAAAGGGGCAAGAAGTGCAGCAGCGATCGCGGCGATAGGATTGCCGCCATTTTCTCGGTCACCGCCACCAAACATAAAGGCAAACTGTGCGATATAACTTATCGCCCCTGCCAAGCACGCAGCGATCGTCGAGACCAACATATCGCGATTTTTAACGTGGCCAAGTTCGTGTGCAAGCACCGCCCTTAACTCACGCTCGTCCAAGATTTCCATGATACCACTCGTCACCGCCACAGCAGCATGCCGTGGAGAGCGGCCAGTTGCAAAGGCATTTGGGATAGGGGTATCAACGTAGTAGAGTGCTGGCATGGGCATATTTTCCCGCTGCGCAAGGTCGGTGACGATGCGCTTCACCTCTGGGTATTGGTCGTTGAGTGGCTGCGCACCTTGCATCTTAAGTACCAGCGAATCACTAAACCAATACATACCGATATTTGTCAGCGAGGCAAACCCTAGCGCCATCAACATGCCACTTTGCCCACCTAATAAATAACCGACGAACATGAAGAGCCCGGTCAATCCTCCCATAAGGAGTGTGGTTTTCAAAATCTGAGTCATATTGTAATTATAGCGAAAAATAGTGAGCTTCCTGAGATTTATATCACACTTTTATTCCATTACATATTCTCAAGCCCCGCCGATTCTATTCTTCTGCCTCATATAGAAATGTGAAAGCTGCAGTCGCATTACAGTGTAAACGGTGATGATTTGAAAATTCACAGTTTGGAATATTGCACTTTTTCGAGTTGTATGATATAATAAAGAGACAATCCCGCCTACGAAAGGTCGTCCTTCTCATGAATGTCCAACGCATCAACGAAATCCTGGTGAAATGCCTCGGCAACCCGAGCGACCACGACTCCCATACGATTGATGTATGGGTTTCGGTCTGTCTCAACATCAAGGCGGTCAGCGAACACCAGGACGAGATGGTTGATCTCCTCAAGGAGTGGCCTGACGAGTCGTGGGGCCAGCCTGTCCCGGCTCTCGGCGAGGAATTAAGCTACATCACCGTTGGCGCAGTGCTCGATAGCCAGGAGATGGCTTTCGTGCTTTTCGCCGTCGGCCTCATGCTGGGGTGGTGGCGGCTACTGACACCGGAGGCGGTTTTGGGACTCGACAAAGCCAACCCTTACGCCAACCAGCTCGTAGGCCTCGGCTTCGTCGCGGTCACTGGCTACGCGCCGGGCGACTGACACTCCGTCGCGGGATTGAGGCGGCACTTCATAGGTGCCGCCTCTTTCCATATACGTGGGTTCAACTCGGCTTTAAAACGCGTATACTAGATACAGTATGACAGCTGCTATCACGACACACGATTTGACAAAACGTTATGGAAAATCACGAGGGATTGAAAAACTCAATCTCGAGATTAATGAGGGAGAAATCTTTGGATTTATTGGCCCAAATGGGGCCGGCAAATCGACTACCATCCGCACTTTGCTTGGGCTCATCAAACCGACCAGTGGCAGTGCTTCGCTCTTCGGCGAAGATATCGCGACCAATGGTCCTCGTTTGCGTCAGCGCATCGGCTATCTGCCGAGCGAAGTCTTCTACTACGACAATATGAAGGTCAGTGATTTGCTCAGATACAGCGCCAGCTTTTACGACAAGCCAAAAAAAGAGATAGAAAACCGCATGTACCAACTCGCCAAGCTTCTCGATCTCGACCTCAACAAAAAAATCGACGATCTAAGCTATGGCAACAAAAAGAAAGTGGGCATTGTCCAAGGCCTCCAGCATAGCCCTGATCTGATCATTCTTGACGAGCCAACTGGCGGACTCGATCCGCTGATGCAACAGACATTTTTTGATCTGCTCCGGAGCGAAAACAAGCGTGGCGCGACCATTCTCTTCAGTAGTCATATTCTCAGCGAAGTTCAAAAACTTTGCGACCGAGTGGCCATCATCAAAGACGGCAAACTTGTCAAAGTTGAGTCGATGAAGACGCTACGCGCAAGTAGCTACGCCAAAATCAGGTTGGAACTGGCCGCGCCAGCCGCCAAATCATCCTTCAAGCTCGCTGGAATTAGCAATATGGCCGCAGCAGGCAAAAATGTGTCATTCCTTTATCGAGGTGATGTCAACGCCATCACCAAGCTTATCGCGAAGCTTCCACTCACAAATGTCTGGATCGAAGAACCCGAGCTAGAAGAAATCTTCATGCACTACTACAAAACGGACAACAACTGATGCTCGGGGTCTTCCGTCAAGAAATTAAAATGCAACGCGGTTCGTGGTTGGTGTGGACGCTCGCCGTGCTCTGCCTAGCCGCCGTATACGTATCGGTATATCCAGCCTTTGCAAGCGACGCAAAGGTTGTTACCGAGACATTTGCAAAACTCCCACAAGCCGTCAAAAATGCCATGGGCACCGGCGGATTTCAGCTGCTTAACTTTCCTGGATTCTTCGCGAATGTGCTGCCAATTTTTATGCTCGCTGGGGGCATCCAGGCAGCCAACTTAGGCATTAGTATGACAAATCGCGACCGAATTGCCGGCACCAGCGATTTTTTGCTCAGCAAACCGCTCGGTCGCAGCCGCATCTTTTGGCAAAAGCTCTTTGCCAATTTAATCTTGCTGATGGCGACTAGTGCCGCCCTGATTGGAGGTATCTATCTCGGCTCTCGACTCATAAATGCCGACAGTTTCTCGTCCAGCACCTACTTAATGGTAATGGCGGCATTCACGTTTGTGCAGTGCTGGTTCTTGGCGGTTGGCGTCGCCATTGCCCAAATTGCTGGCCGTATTCGCAACAGTATCGGCGTCAGCATTGCACTGTGCTTTGGACTATTTGTACTCGCGATGTTCAGTTCAGTGGTTGGCGACGAAACAATTCGTTATCTGACACCATATAAATACATTGATCTTCTGAAGGTAGTCCAAGAACACACCTACGACATACCACACCTTATTGTGGGAGTGGCGGTCATTATTGTTGGCACCGCACTCGGCTGGCTCCTGTACGCCCATCGCGATGTGGAGGCGGCGTAAATCTCATGAATATTTTTTGGCACGAACTGCGCTCACGACGCATCGGGTTGCTGGCATGGTCAGTGAGTATGGCAGTGTTCGTCTGGACGAGCATGGTCAAATACCAAACTCTTACGGTCGATCCTGCCTCCACTAGTCAGCTACTCAAGACAATGCCCGATACCATCAAGGCAGTGTTTGGTATGAATGGACTCGACGCCGTTACGCTGCCAGGCTACTTTGGAATTTGCTTTTTGTTCGTCGCCATCATGCTGGCTGTCCATGCCGGTCTTTTGGGCAGCAACCTCTTGACGGTAGAGCCGCTTACGAGAACAACCGAGTTTCTATATACGCGACCCTTGGGTCGATGGCAAATTCTTCATGCGAAACTCGCTGCGGGAATAGTACACCTATTTATCTTGTGGAGCATCACCATCCTTACTTCATACCTCAGTATCGAGTTGTATGCCAACATGGATGGATTTCGCCATTTATTGCTTGTCTTCATGGCCGCTGCCGCGATTATTCAACTCACTTTATTTGCCTTTGGTGTTGCGGTGGCGGCTTTCAGCCGTTCAGCCCAGCTACCAAGTCGGCTAGTGGCAGGGGCGGTATTTAGCAGCTACGCCGTCGCACTCGTGTCGTCAACAACTCAGTACAGTTGGTTGCGCGATCTTTCAGTATTTAAAGCCTTTGATGCTGCTGACATCATACATACTGCGTCGCTCAAACCGCAGTATGTGTGGGCATATTTTGTGCTTGCGTCAGTCTTCCTCGCATTTGGCATTTGGAGTTTTCTCCGACGCGATCTTCACTCCTAAAAGCATTGCCAGCAGATACCGTGCACCGTATACTAGAGACAAAGCATAAGCAGTCATAGGGGGCACTATCGCGCAACTACAGCAGATTCATCGTTCGTCGGTACTTCGATTGCTGGTCGTTGCCTTATTTTTGCTGTGCGCACTCCTCACAGGACTGGCTGTCGCCACCTATTTACACCCTCAAACTGCCGCTCTTTACAAAGTTTCTATCCCTCTCATTCCTGGTGGCGTTGCCCTCAGTGGTTTTGTGCTGTCCGGAGCAATACTATGGCTGTCGCGCACTCCTCATATTGGCCATTCAGGTCAGTCATACCGTGAACTTGCGAGTGAGCTAAGCCAGATCGCTGGCAAATCGGAAGTGGTGATTAACGCCATCAATGACGGAGTGATCGCTCTTGATGGAAAGGGGAATATCCAGCTCATCAATCCCGCAGCTCAACAGCTGCTTGGGTGGACCAAACAAGATGCAATGGGACTTGCGTATCGATCGATCATCAAAATTCTTGACACAAAAAATCAGCCAGTCGCAGACAATAATGATCCGATTACCCAAGCGCAGTTCAAAAATCAAGTCGTCAAAAACGATTCATTTAGCTTGCAAACAAACTCTGGAAAGTCATTTTTGGCTGCCATTTCTGTTTCACCAGTAGGACAGCCGGGGAGCGGGGTGATCATAGTATTTCGCGATATCACGAGCGAGAAATCCGACGAGCGTCAGCGTGCTGAGTTTATCAGTACCGCCAGTCATGAAATGCGCACGCCAGTTGCTAGCATCGAGGGATATCTTGGTCTCGCACTCAATCCCGCTACGGCGACTATTGATGCAAAGGCGCGCGACTTTATCACCAAAGCCCACGAAGCTGCTCAGCACCTTGGCCGACTCTTTCAGGATTTGCTTGATGTCAGCAAAGCTGACGACAGCCGTCTCAAAAATGATCCATCCGTAATCGATATCGTGCCGTTTATTCAGGGTATCGTCGAGGGGCTCACGCCAAAAGCCAACGACAAGGGTCTGCGCATTCTCTACAAGCCGATGCCCGAGACAGGCAAAGATGAAGGACGACGCCTTAACCCTGTCTACTATGTCAATGTCGACAACGACCACCTCCGGGAAATAGCCGACAATCTCATCGAAAATGCCATCAAATATACGCCAAAAGGCGATGTGATCATCGATGTCACAGGAGACAACAGCAAGGTTGTTCTCAGTATCGCTGACACAGGTATTGGTATTCCGCGGGAAGATCAAGCGCATTTATTTCAAAAGTTTTATCGCGTGGACAACAGAGACACCCGTGAAATTGGTGGTACTGGTTTGGGATTATACCTCTGCCGCCGTCTCGCCGAGGCGATGGGAGGGCGCATCTGGGTCGAGAGTGAATACAAAAAAGGTAGCACGTTTTTTATCGAGCTTCCTCGTCTGGCGCATGATGAGGCAACCCGCATGATCGAACAGGCGAGTGTTGACGCAGAAAAACAGATGAGTGCCGAGCAAGCAATTGCCGCAACCGATGCGCAGATGAGTGCCGTAGAGCAGCAGCTCTCAGATCTATCGTTTACAATACCGAGTATGCCCGAACCTGCACCATCGGCTGCGGTTGTCGTCGAGACAGCGTCCGCACCGATTGCCTCAGTAGTAACACCTGTTATTCCAGCACCCCCGCTTCCCGCGCCGTCTACCAACCCGCAGGGGCCCGTCGCTTACCCGCACGCCACCCCAGCGCCTGTTAACACGCCGATTAGCGCGATAGAAGCAAACCCTGGCCAGTTTACCAGGTCGCCGCAACCGGGTATTTCGGTACCGCCACGACAGTAAACATAAGTGCTATGGTATTTTTTACAAACACCATCTATAATTATGGACATATATGACAAAGATACTGCTAGTTGAGGACGACAAAAGTCTCCGTGAGATCTATGGAGTCCGACTCTTGGCTGAAGGCTATGATATTGTCTCAGCAGGGGATGGGGAAGAGGCGCTTGCAATGGCCATTAAAGATCGTCCAGATCTCATCTTGAGCGATGTCATGATGCCAAAAATCAGCGGGTTTGATATGCTCGATATTTTGCGCAGCACGACAGAGACAAAGACCATAAAAGTTATCATGATGACGGCACTTAGCAGTGAAGAGCAGCGCCAGCGCGGGGTGGCCCTCGGAGCCGATCGTTACCTTGTCAAATCACAAGTCGGCATCGAAGATGTTGTGCGCGCTGTCCATGAGGTTCTTGCTGATGCCCCCGTCAGCAGCAGCCCGTCTGCTCCTGCGGCCACGGTACCGCCACGACAAGCTTCTCCTACCCTCACTCCGTCTGTACCGTCATCACCTGCAAATACCTCTGCTTCTGCCGCTTCTGCGTCATCACCCTCGCCAGTAGCGCCCACCACGCCATTGCCCGTTACAGCACCCCAGCCTGGGCCGAATCTAACGCCACCTCCTGCGGTCGCTCCAACTGTACTACCGACACCTACCGCACCTATCACCGGTTCCGTTCCACCAGTTCCTCCATCTGTTACACCGACCGAAAGCTTCACACCCGCCGCTCCCAAGCAGACACTCGCAAGTCGCGTTATTGAGCCACTACCACCAACCGGGCAGAGTTCCCCTGATTTTGGAAATCTCATGAGCCAAGAGTTGTCGCAGGCCGCCCCGGTGCCAGCTAGTGACAGGCAACCCAGCGCAACTACTCCTCCTCCCACCCCTCCATCTGCCATGCCTACGGGTGTACAATTTGAGGAAACACCTCTCCCGATGCCACCGGCTAGTCCGAGCGCTACATCATCTCAGTCACCAACTACTTCAGGCGCCGCCTGATTGTATCCTATGTCCGACGATGCAACTCGTCTCAACAAATATCTAGCATTAAAGTTGGGCATTTCTCGTCGTGAAGCCGACAATCTCATTGAAAGTAATCTCGTCACAATCAATGCCTCGCCGGCCGAATTGGGCAGTCGTGTCACGCCGACCGACACCATCGAGGTGGCGGGCACCACGCTGCCACAGGGCCAACCAGATTACATCTACATGATAATAAACAAACCCACAGGCTATGTCTGCTCGCGGCGCTCACAGGGGGATATCCCGACAATTTACGCACTAATTCCGCCTAACTACCACGCCCTCAAGCCCGTTGGTCGCCTCGACGCCAACAGTTCGGGTATTTTGCTGCTGACCAACGATGGCGAATTTGCTTTTCATATGACGCATCCAAAATTCCACAAAGTCAAGGTATACAAGGTTCGCCTCGACCACGATCTCGAACCACTCCACCAGCAGATGATCGGTGAGTTCGGTGTTGATCTCGAAGATGGTCGCAGCCAGTTGCAACTGATGCGGCTCAGTGATACCAACCGTCAAGAATGGCAAATTACTATGAGTGAGGGGCGCAATCGTCAAATTCGACGCACCTTTGCTGCTCTTGGTTACAAAGTAGTGCGACTTCAACGCACCAACTTCGGACCGTATAGTCTTGGAGATACAAAAAAAGGCGAGTACAAACTCACCGAAAAAAGATAAGAGCGGGAGCCACGCGCATTACGCGCGCAGCCCCCGCTCAACGTGCCGACGAGAAGGTAGTCACCCCCAGGGACGCAACATCTCATCGCCAGAGTTGTCGTCCTAACGACGCATGAACATGTCGGCGGGCTCAAGCCGCTGCTCATGGAACATGGTCACCGCCACACCCTGAAGGAGCGTGTAGTCGATCAGGTCGCGCTCCACCTCTGGGAGCTCACGACCGGTCGCCACGATGATGACATGTCCTCCAGCGACGAAGACCTCGTCCTGCTTGGACTCGAAGTCCCCGAGCAGGTCGAGTGCCGAGTGCGGCAGCAGGTCGATCTGCAGTCGCCGGCCGCAATCAGCCTCATCCAGCAACACCGGGCGCTTCTTCATCCACGACCACCGGCGATACCTTCTGGCGTCTTCCTTTGTGAAAATCACGATGTCTGCCATCAGACACCGCCTCCTTTCGTCTCTCATCGCTGCACGGTGCAGCAACGCTAATTTGATTATAGCATAATATTCTTACAAAGTCAATTATGCCTATGCTCGCATCAGAGGTGATTATCTGATATACTTAGCTCATCATGGCCACCAAACTTCCTACCGTTGCTATTATCGGACGCGCCAACGCGGGCAAAAGCTCGCTGTTTAATCGTATGGTGCGCTCGCAACAGGCCATCGTCGCGCGCGAAGCCGGTACCACCCGCGATAATGTGATCGGGAAGGTTGCCTATCGAAGGAGCAAGGCGCAAGCGGGTGGCCCAGAAGGGGGGGCTCCCGCTGAGATAATCACCAAAGGTGATTTCGAGGATGGGGAGAAGTCTAGAGCCGAACCCGCGTCTAGCGACCTACGTGAACGCTCTGAAAGAATTTTTGAAGACGACAGGAGCGGCAAGAAGCACGGCGGAGTAAATTCTGAATTTTGGTTGGTTGATACTGCAGGCCTTAAGGATCCTGATGATGAATTTGAAGCCACTATCCAGCACCAAATCGAAGAAGCCGCCGACGCCGCCGATGTGATCTTGGTTGTTGTCGATACCACTCAGTACCCAAGCGACGAAGATCGTACCGTCGCTAAAAAGGCGTTAAAGAGCAAAAAGCCCGTCATCCTCGTCACCAACAAAGCCGATTTGCGCGACAGCCTGCCCGACGACGAATTCCGCCGTCTCGGTATAAAAGATATTATCCGTACCAGTGCCGAGCACAATAGTGGCGTCAGTGACATCCTAAACCGGCTGGCCGAACTGCTACCACCGGCTGTCGAGTCTGAGCCCGACGACGTCTTACGTATCGCGCTGATTGGCCGTCCAAATGTTGGCAAAAGTAATCTTTTCAACCGCCTGGCTGGCAAACAACAAGCCATCGTTGCCAATGTCGCCGGCACAACCCGCGATCTAAACCGCGTGCAAGTAAATTACCACGGCCAAACTATCGAACTCATAGACACCGCCGGCGTTCGCCGCCAAGGCAAGCAAGAAGTCGGCATCGAGAAATTCTCCGTCCTGCGCACTCTTCAGGCCATCGAAGAAGCTAACATCTGCTTCCTCCTGATGGACGTCAACGAACTCAACGTCTCACTCGACCAGCGGCTTGCGGGCATCATCAGCGAAGCAGGCAAGGGCCTTGTACTTGTCGTCAGCAAATGGGACAGCGTAGAGGGCAAAGACGCCTATACCCGCGACGCCTTGGCACCAAAGATTGCCTACAACTTTGACTTTGTGCCGTGGGCGCCGCTGATTTTCACCAGCAGCGTGACTGGTCAAAATGTCACGAAGCTCTACGACCTCGCGCTTGACATCATGAAACGTCGCCAGCAGCCGACAAAGACACGCGTGCTAAATGACTTGCTACAAAAAGCAGTCGCCAAGCATCCGCCAGCTGGTCTCAAGAATTCCCACCCGAAACTTCGCTACATGGTCCAAACTGATGACACTCCTCCATGGTTCGTGATTTACGGATCAAATTTGAAATATGTCCACTGGAGCTACAAGCGCTATCTCGAGCGACTGGTGCGCGAAACTTACGACTACTCTGGCACCCCAATCAAGTTCAGCTACCGCGACGAAAAACAGATTAAGATGAACAAAGAACGTGTAGCAAAAGGACTCGAACCAGTCACAAAAGCTTACAAGCAGCGCAAAAACGCCGAACAGCAATAGATAATTTAGAGCATTTTTTACCCCGGCCTTCCTAGGAAAGCCGGGGTATCTTCTCCTTTCGGATCTGAGGTGACGACAAGAGGGTTCTTGCCATCAATTGCGGGTGAGTAGGGCATTGAAGAATACGAAGACATTCTTCACCCCGTTGAACGCAAAGTCCAGCACCGGGCCGACCTTGCCTGCCGTGTCATCAGGGGAGGTCAAGACGGCGTAGATGAGGAGCACTACAGCAGCCCATGCAGCGATCTTCTTGGTAGGCGGCATGTCACCGCCTCCCAGGCCGCTTCATCGCCGAGACGGTCAGCCTGGCGATGTTCCAGGGGAGGAGTAGCGAGGCCATCGCTACGAGACACCCACCTGAGGTGGTCGAGCCATACTGTATGGCACCGGTCTGGTAGCCACGCGTGGTCTTGCGCCTCCCAGTACGAGGGTTGTCTTGTACTGCCATTGTTCACCTCCGTTATCAGGAGCGAGCACACGGTGTGCTCATTCCTATACTGTATCATATTTTACATATTTATTCAAGTGTTTTATACTAGAGACATGAAAATAATCATTGGCCTCGGTAACCCAGAAGCTCGCTACACTGGTACACGTCACAACGTGGGCTTTGCGGTGCTTGATCACTTTGCATCAACCCATCGTGCTATCTGGAAACAATCCACCAAGTTCAAAGCCTCTACCGCCGAACTTTCGATAGCAGGGGAAAAGATCACCCTGGTCAAGCCCACGACGTTTTACAACCTCGTCGGTGAGTCTGCTCGCGCTATTATGGATTTTTACAAACTGACACTAGCAGATGTGCTTATCGTCCACGACGACCTAGCGCTCCCACTTGGCACTATTCGTACCCGTGTGGGCGGTAGCGATGGTGGCAATAACGGCCTCAAATCATTGGCTCTACACATTGGCACCGAGACGGCACGCCTGCGGGTTGGTGTCTGGACGGACGCGCATCATGCTACCGACAAGGTGTCAGTAGTACTAGGGAAGATTAGCAAAGACGAGCAAGCGACGCTCGACGCACAGCTACCAAAAGCAGCGAAGATTATCGAACAATTTGCCACTGGCGACTTCGAGTCAACAACCCACCGCGCTTCCACATAAAAATAACCCCACCTCGATAAGGAGGTGGGGACGAGTGACGGTCACTCGGTTCGTATGTGGAAGCACCCATACTGAAGTGATTGTCGCGAGTGGGCGCCTAGCTTTCGCGACCGGTGTAACAACTTCCGGACGACAAAGTCTGGTTGTCGAAGACCCGAGCGTTGCCAAAGACCAGAGCGCCGCCAGAGACCCGAGCGTTGCCGTAGACCCGAGCGTTGTCGTAGACCAGAGCGCCGCCAGAGACCCGAGCGTTGCCGTAGACCCGAGCGTTGCCAAAGACCAGAGCGCCGCCAGAGACCCGAGCGTTGCCGTAGACCCGAGCGTTGCCAAAGACCATGGCAAAAGGGCCAACATAGGCCGACTCGGCCACAAACGGCTTCGACCGGTCGTATTTATCCTGCTCGAGCGGCACCCAGCCGCCACCGTTGCGGTGGCGACGCAGTACCTGGCCGAGGTAGACAAGCCGGTCATTCGCGATCTGATACTCGGTGAAGGTGGCGCCCTCCCACTCGCCGATGACCTTGCTACCGAGCGAGCTTTCGCTCACCGGCTGCTTCTCGAGCAGTGCCTGGACCTCTGCGGCGCTAAGGTCGCCGCTAGCGAGACGCCTCGCGACCTCGGCGACGAGGTTGAGAGGAGCCCTTTCCGAAATGTGCTGGCTCATCGTGAGCCTCCTGTTCTACCTCAAATCACCAATACGACGGTCGTATCAAGTGAGCTATCGTGAAATAGCAGTAGATATTTTTATTGTATCATACTATATTAATATTGTCAAATAAATTAGACACCGAGCAACTGGACGATAGTCCCGACAAACACCAAGCCACCTAGTAACACAAGCGCTTGGAGTGTACCGATTTTTCGTGGCTGCTCATGAATATCAGGGATGATGTCACTCGCTGCTACATAGACGAAGAACCCGGCGGTCACAGCCAGAAGTTGCGCCACCGGCAAATGCAACGCGCTCCCAAGCCAATACGTCAGCGAGGCGGCAAGCAGCGTGCCAATAGCTGTCAGCGCATTTGCAAGTAATACTCGTTTGTCACGCCACCCGCGGCTAATGAGCATACCGAACGTCCCCAGCTCTTTGGGGATCTCGTGCGCACTCACCGCCAAGGTGGTCACGACGCCGGTCGCAGGATTGGCAAGAAACGCCGATGCAATCGCGATACCGTCGATGGCATTGTGCAGCAGGTCGCCGATCATCAGCATGGTGTTTTGGGTGCCTTTGCGGTGCTCATGAATGCCATGCTCATGATGGTGGTGAAACCAGCTCGCCAGCCGCTCGAGGAGGAAAAATGCCACAAAGCCACCAAGCGCCCAGAGTAGCAGCTCACTTGGTTCAGCCAGCTCAAAACTCTCTGGCAAGAGGTCGAGAAATGCCGCCGCCAGCAACGCACCAGCGCCAAAGGGCAGGGCAATCAAAATAGCCTTGTCGCGACGGTTCTTGGTGAGGAATATCGCGCTCCCCCCGATCAGCGACACGGCGCTACCGATCAAGATAACCAGTATCATCAAAAAGAATGTGCTCATTACTGTCATTGTATCAGATTGACGTATATATATTTCAGTGGTAGAGTAAGTATAATTTCGTCGAGCCCGACGAATTCCTACCAGCGGCTCCGAAATCGGAGCTTGAAAGAGGATGGTACTCGGATGCCAAACAGTTATGATGACACCCTTACGCAACTTGCCCAGTTGCGCACTGATGTACTGGCCCAACTCAGTGCAGGCGGATGGCAATTCTCATCCACAATACCACGTCGGGACCCCTGGAGTTTGGGCGCAGCAATATTGGGTGATAGATGGATACGCGCAATCAACTTGGGGCAGCCATCGGCCAGTGGTGAGCAGCTAAAGTCATGCCTCTGGCTCGCCACTAATGGAAAATTCTATGTGAGCGACGATTGGGGAAAACACCGGGTCGTCAAACTCAACAGGAAGCCATTGTGGTTCCTGAGGGCAACTCAACAGAGTCTTGCAGAGATGCACCTTTTCCTCAGTCGCTAGCAAGACTCGTTCAAGCTCCGAGCCCCGACCACCACGGTCGGGGCTCGGTTCATAATAAACAGATAAAAAAATCCGGATTCACTCCGGTCTTTTTGTTGTAACTTCCTGAAAAAGAGCAGCCCGAGTGGCGGATTTATTCCGCACGCGGCGCGATGATAAACGAGCGGTCAGCAAGTTTATATGCCGAACCAGAGAAAACCAGCATTCAAGAATAGTTTCCTCTGCGTGAAGCTATAGAAAAAACTCTGTTTTGTCTCATAACAAACGAAAACGACCAACGCGAAGTTGGTCGTTTTATCGTACTCATCGTAAGGTACCAGGTAAGGGTGGGCATCACCTGGCACCATACAACCCTTCATCCCACCCTGGAAGGGCATAGCGTGACCCACCTCACAACATATGGAGGTCCGCCGGACAAAGGGATTAGTATACGCACTCGAGCTTTCTAGCGGCGGGCCAGTGGAGGGTAGATTACTGACATGCACCCGTGTGCGCAACCTAACATTGAGATTTACCCACGAATGGATAAATTTCGTTAGAATAGGGGGTATAAGGTGCTTGATGGAGCCTTTATGACTCATCAATCATTTTCGATATTAGCATACACTTGACAAATAGTCAATACTTTTTATCATAAATCATATGAAAATCAATAAAATCTCTCCTCAAGACAGCGTCTATACTAAGGTGTTGACACATATTGCCAAACCACCAAAAAGCTTATACTTTATAGGAAACCTACCAAAAGACCGCAAACCGACGGTCGCTATCGTGGGCACACGCAAGCCCACCGCCTACGGCCGCGAGGTCACCGAAACGCTGGCAAATAACCTCGCAAAGAGGGGGGTCGTCGTGGTCAGCGGCCTCGCACTTGGGGTCGATGCCATTGCCCACAACGCCACACTCGATGCGGGCGGCACGACCATCGCTGTGCTCGCAAATGCCTTGCCCGCTATCCAACCGAGCACAAATCGTAACCTCGGTGAGCGCATCGTCCGCGAGGGAGGCGCTATCATCTGCGAACACAGCGATGACAGCGCATTTGGATCGTGGAGTTTCCTCGAGCGCAATCGTATCGTCGCAGGACTTGCCGACGCCATCATCATCACCGAAGCTGCGCAGCGTAGCGGAACGCTCAACACTGCTGCACGTGCACTTGATCAAGGCAAGGAAGTGTTCGTGGTGCCAGGAAATATATCGAGCCCGATGAGCGCAGGGTGCAACCAGCTCCTCAAGCAAGGGGCGCGTGTCGCGACGATGGCAGAAGATATCTTAGAGGTGATTGCACCAGAGCTTCTAAGAGGGCAGGAGCAGCGGCTCGCTCTCGGCAATACACCGCTCGAAACAGCAGTCGTCCAGTGTCTGCAATCTGGCATCCGTGATGGCGATGAGATTCAAACCACTGTCGGCTGTAGCGCTACCGACTTGAGTGTGGCTCTCACCATGCTCGAGGTGAACGGCTCGATTCGCGCGCTCGGCGCAAATCAGTGGACGCTCCGCTAAGCAGCAAGAGCTAGGTCGTGGATACTGCCGACATACTGCTTGACATACTCCTCGTTCATCGGCACTTCTAGTTCAGGTAAAGCCTCTAGTTGTTCTATAAGGGCGGCGGCATAACGACTCACTACTTCGACTCGATCAACTGAGGTATCAAACAGGTAGGTATCATAGAAGCTCTGTGCGAGCTCTAGTGTCCTCTCTACCTTTGGCGGTCGACTAATCTGGCCTGTAGCGATATCCTTGCTTGCTCCATGGTAGATAAGTCGTGCAAGTTCATCTGCCGAAACATCCGTCTCATACGCCGAAGCCACTGACGCTTCTATAGCTTCGTCTAACAAATCTCCATTTCCATCACTCGCAAGGAGTGGTTCGCCGTATATTGTATTACTTGATGTACACCAAACTTTTCCGCTGAAACTAGTGCCATAACGCTTCCTTTCTCAACAATTAGTGTTTGCTTTGTTGAATGTATTGTATCTGTTATACCCCTTGAGCTATCTATAGTCAATCCTTTATTGCATAATCATAAAAGATTCTATGGAGGCACCGCACTCTCCCACAAAGAGGGTGGGGTTGGCCGCAAGCCTCATGACTCTACTGATATCAGTAAAGTCATGAGGCTTTATTTGACTTTCACATACAGCTAACGTACTATAAGCCACTGTATTTGGCCATCAGCCAAAAGTTATATATAGTAGTCTGGAAGCATATGTCAAAAAACCTCGTCATCGTAGAGAGCCCGAGCAAGGGCAAAACCATAGAAAAATACCTCGGTAAAGACTTTACCGTGCTGAGTAGTATTGGGCATATTCGCTCTATCGCCAAGAAGACAAAAGACGGCACACCACCTATCGATACCGCAAACGGCTTCAAAACGGTCTACGAAGTTGACCCTGAGAAAAAGAAAGTTATCACCGAGCTTAAAAAGCAGGTAAAAACCGTCGGCGCTGCCAATGTCTGGCTCGCAACCGATGAAGACCGCGAAGGAGAAGCGATCGCCTGGCATCTTTGCGAAGTGCTCGGACTCGACCCAAAGACCACTAAGCGCATCGTCTTTCATGAGATTACGAAGTCCGCTATCGAAGAGGCGATCAAAAACCCCCGAACCGTCGACATGAAGCTTGTCGAAGCACAGCAAGCACGACAGATTCTCGACCGCATCGTCGGCTTCGAACTCAGTCCTGTCGTCTGGCAAAAAGTCCCTGGCGGCAAATCCGCAGGACGCGTCCAGAGTCCGGCGGTACGCCTGCTTGTCGAGCGCGAGCGCGAAATCACAGCTTTTGAAGGCAGCTCTGAGTTCAAAGTCACCGCTATCTTCGTGCATAACGGCGAGGAAGTAAAGGCCGAGCTGAAGCAGCGCTTTGGCACCGAGCAGGAAGCACACGACTTTCTCGCATCTCTCGATAGCTCTACTTATACGGTCACCGGTGTCACAAAAAGCCCGAGCACACGAAATCCAGCAGCACCATTTACGACCAGTACCTTGCAGCAAGAAGCCAACAGCAAGCTCGGCTACAGTAGCAAGGCAACCATGACAGCTGCCCAGAAACTCTACCAAGAGGGGCGCATCACCTACATGCGTACGGACAGCGTCAATCTCAGCGGGCAGGCGATTGCTGCTGCGACCGATTTCATCAAACGACTCTATGGGGTCGAATACAGCCAAGTCCGTAAGTTTAAGACCAAATCAGCTGGTGCCCAAGAAGCCCACGAAGCGATTCGCCCTACCGACATGTCCCGCGAGTCAGTCAGCGGCTCCGAGTACGACCAAAAGCTCTACGACCTCATCCGGCGCCGTACGCTTGCCAGCCAAATGGCGCCTGCCAAGCTCGAAAACACGACCATTACTATCGCCATCTCTGGCGCTAGCAACGATTCCTCGCATCGGCTTCAAGGGGAGGAGCGCGTTTTGGAATTTACTTCCAAAACACAAGCGGAGGGGCATACCCCTCCTGTATTTGAAGCAAAGGGTCAAGTCGTAATCTTTGACGGATTTCTGCGCGTCTATGGTGGCGGCAAAGAAGACGCACTTCTACCAAAGGTCAGTAGTGGTGACACGCTTACAGCGCATAGCATCGAAGCCAAGCAAGTCTTTGCACGCCCACCAGCTCGTTACTCCGAAGGCATGTTGGTCAAGAAGCTTGAAGAACTTGGCATCGGCCGCCCAAGTACCTACGCAACCATCATCAACACCGTCCAGACTCGTGGGTATGCCGAGAAAGGCGAGGACGAAGGCCAGCCGCGTTACGTTATCGTACTCACGCGCTATGGCAGCGAAGCGGACCGATCGTCTCAAGACCAGACAGAAACTATCGTCCGCGAAGTTGTCCAGGAAAAAACCGGGAGCAACCGGGGCAAACTTGTCCCAACACCGTCTGGCGAACTGATCAGCGACTTCCTCAGTAATCATTTCGAACAAGTTGTCGACTATGGGTTCACCGCCAGTGTGGAAGAGCATTTCGATGACATCGCTGACAGCAAACTCGAGCGCAATACGATGCTACAAGATTTCTATACACCATTCCACGAGCTTATCGAAAAATCTGGCGACATCGACCGCAGCAAAGTAGGCAATAGTCGCGAAGTCGGTATCGATCCAAAGTCTGGCAAGCCGATTTTGGCACGATTTGGACGCTTTGGCCCCATGCTTCAGCTCGGTGCCACCGAAAGCGACGACAAACCAGAATTCGCCCCTATGCCACGTGGCGCCAAGATCGAGACCGTCACGCTCGAACAAGCTCTCGAAGCGTTCAAACTACCTCGTACAATTGGCACAACAGAGGACGGGCAGGTGATTAAAGCAGCAATTGGCCGGTTTGGCCCATTTATCCAGATTGGCACCAAGACAAAGACCACCAAGCCGCTCTACGTCAGCCTCAAAGAAGACGACCCTCATGATATCACCGAGACACGCGCCCGCGAACTCTATGCCGCCAAGCTTCAGGCTGAAGCTGAGAAAAATATCGCCGTTTTCGGCACCATCAAAGTGCTCAATGGCCGCTTTGGCCCCTACATTACCGATGGCAAGAAAAATGTCAAAATTCCAAAAGACACTGATCCAACAACGATTACCGAAGCCACTGCTAAAAAGCTGCTCGCCGAGGCACCCGCCAAAGGCAAGCTCCGCCGCACCACTCGCGGTAAAGCTCGGAACAAGTAGTAGAAGTTACCTGGACTGTTGTGCCCCGGGGTACTGAAGCATTGATGTTCCGATGCAAAACGCTCATACTTGTCGAATCCACGCTTTTGTGCTTCGATATCATTACTGTCGTTCAATCAACCGAAACGAAGTAAGTCGTGCTCGTCAAAAGCACACTGTCGCGGCGCAATGCCGACCTCTCCCCACAGCAGGAAGCCGACTGGCTGGACGTTGTCAACCAGGTGCCCACGCACAGCAGCATGGGTCTCGGGCCGCCTACGCCCGTACGGATACCAGTGTCCGACCACTTCAAGCCACTACCGGACACCAATCCGGCCATCATCTGTGGCGGGCTGGGCGGTGGCGTCTAGGACCGGTGAGCGACAAGACGCCCAGGAGTACAATGGAGTACTCCTGGGCGTCACTCTCAACTATGGTGTACTATTTTCCACATCGTACTGTGGATTTTTTATTACATCAACAGGGGTGAAGGTTGACGCTTAGATTATTTATGAACAGGCTAACCATACTTTCTTCACAAAAAAAGTCCCAAAAAAGCATTTACCATAAGCGTCGACATTGTGGTACAATAAATATAGAAGATTTGATGTTTGACATATTTAAAATTTTGTTCTATAATCAAACATGAATTGTATAGTAACGATAATTATTTCCTGAGGTGAGGCGGGGGAGACGGAGAGAACCACAACATGAGCGAGTCTGCACAAAAAGATACTGCAGCAACCCTGAATACGGCCGTTCAGGAGATCCTGAAATCAATCGATCAAGAGCGCGAGCGTGAAATCATCACGCGACGTTTTGGTTTGTTTGATCGTCGCGAAACGCTTGAACAAATCGGCGAACTTCTTGGCATCACCCGTGAGCGCGTCCGTCAGCTCGAAAAAGCCATCCTCATCCGTCTGAAGATTGCTGCTAGCGAGGACAAAATTCCCGCAGTCCAAGCAACTGAGCGCTTGATCGTCCGCGATCTGTCAGAGAATGGCAGGGTTGGTCGAGTCCAAGATATCGCCGCCCGCATGACTGCTGTCAAGAGCCCAACTGCAGAAACAAAAGCACATGTAGCATTTGTTGCCGAGCTGTCTCCAAAGCTTACTGTCGTCAATGAGAACGATAACTACCACCACGGTGTTGGTCTCGCAGAGAACGGCGACGAGAAAAAAGTTCGCTCACAGGTCGACGAAATCGTCAAAACCATCAAAAAACATGGCGAGCCAATCGATATCGAGGCGCTGCATGACATGCTGAGCTTTGAAAGCCCCAGCCAGGTTCGCGCTACCGCTAGCCTCAGTAAAGCCCTGGCACATCTCAAAGACGTCTGGGGTCTCGCCAAATGGCCAACCGTTAACCCAAAGAACATTCGCGACAAAATTTATGTCATCTTGGCAGACAATGGCAAGCCGATGCACTTTAGTGACATCGCGGGACACATCAAAGACAGTGATTTCAAGCGTAAAGATGTAACCACACAGGCGATCCATAACGAGCTGATCAAAGACAAGCGCTTCGTACTGATTGGTCGCGGCATCTACGCCCTCGATCAATGGGGCTATAGCAAGGGTACCGTCTCCGATATCATTACGAAAGTTTTGAAGAAGGCAGGGGAACCACTCCATCGGGACGAAATCGTCAAACGTGTACTCAAAAGCCGCCAGGTAAAGGAAACGACTATCCTCCTGAACCTCCAGAGCAAGCCGGAGTTCAAGCGTGTTGCTAAAGCGACCTACACGCTTGCCGAGCCAGCGGCTAAGTAAGCTTCTTCGCAAAAAGAAAAGATGATTTTTCTATGTGGGACTTTCTTACAACTTAGAGTGTACACCTAGAACTTAGGACTAATAACCAAGACCTCCTGGACTCTTCTCGTTGTTTTTTCAAAATCAAAATCCCGCTTACTCTTGCAAATTTCACAGAGGTGTGGTATAATGAACTGAAACACGTTATGTCATTTATTCTCGCATTTATCAATTTATTACTCCAGTGGTACGCCTGGCTACCCATCGTCGCAATTCTCGGCTACTTGACATGGCGCAATTACCAGCGAGTTGACATCGTCAAAGACATCGAGAGCGTGCTCTTGATGCTCGAGATCCCAAAGGCAAATGACAAAAGCGAGCTGGCTGCCGAACAGATGTTTGCCAGTCTTCACGGTATCCTACGAGACGCCAAGGAGCTCAAAGCCAACAGCGGCTACCAAGAACACCTCAGCTTTGAAATTGCCTCGGTAGGAGGGCGTATTCAGTTCTACGTGTGGACACCGAAATCCCTCCAGAGTTTTGTCGAAGGGCAGATTTACGCCCAGTACCCCCAGGTGCAGATTCATGCCGCTGACGAAGATTACGTCACTCATGAACGCCAGCATAGCGTCGTCTACACCTCAGAGATCGTTCTCACTGAGAAAGAGTTTCTACCAATCAAGACTTTCCAAAGCTTTGAAGTCGACCCCTTGGCAGGTATCACTGGCACTCTCGCCAAGCTCGAAGACACCGACGAGGAGATTTGGATCCAAATCCTTGTTAGGCCAGTTCGCGACGATTGGCACAAAGCGGCAGATGCTTGGATAAAATCCGTCAAAAACGGCAATCTTAGCTTGTTTAGTGGCGGAAGCGGGGGAGCAGCCAAGTGGTTCGCCGGGCTGTTTGAAGCACTCTGGTCGCCACCTGAACAGGGAGTAGGCGCAGGTACAGCCAAGGAAGTCTCCGAACGAGACAAAACTCGCATCACAGAGGCCGAGAAAAAAGCGACCAAGCTCGGCTACCAAGTCAAAATCCGCATCGCCTACCTGGGGGAGAGCGCCTCGAATGCCAAGCTGCGCATGCAGGGCATCGTTGGAACATTCAAACAGTTTAATAGCACCAACCTCAACGGCTTCAAGATTGCCAACGACAGTTTCGCGAAAGAATCTCTCGCCAAATACAAAGCGCGCCTCTTTGCTGACCGCGGCTACCTGATGAATATCGAAGAAGTCGCCAGTGTCTTCCACTTGCCCCACACCAATGTTGAAACACCAAACATCGTCTGGGCGAGCACGAAGACCGCCGAACCGCCCGCTAAACTCCCGGTACTGACCGGCAACCCCGTTATCGACGAAAACATCTCAGCCTTTGGCATGACCAATTTCCGCGGCATCAACCACCAATTCGGCATGCTTCGCTATGACCGCTCTCGCCATGTCTATATCATCGGACAAACCGGGGCAGGAAAGTCGGGGCTTCTCGAGCTGTTTGCGCTCAGCGATATCTTCCATGGACAGGGCTATGCGGTTATTGACCCGCACGGCGACTTTGCTATCAACAATATGCGTTTTATTCCTGGTTCGCGGCTCAAGGATGTCGTCTACTTTAATCCTGCCGACACCCAGTACCCGCTTGGGTTCAACCCGCTCGAGGTCACGAATCCAGAGCAAAAGACTAACATCAGTTCAGAAGTCATCGGCGTACTAAAGCGCATGTTTGGCGACTCATGGGGCCCGCGTCTCGAATATATCCTTCGCTACACCATTCTCGCCCTTCTAGATCGCCCGGAGACGACGATGCTCGACATCACCCGTATGCTGACGGACAAAAAATTTCGCAAAGATACCTTGAGCTACTGTACTGACACTGTCGTTCTGCAGTTCTGGAACGTCGAATTTGCCAGCTGGACTGACAAATTCCAGGCAGAGGCAATTGCTCCGGTTCTTAACAAGGTAGGGGCATTTACTGCCAACCCGGTGATCCGCAACATCATCGGCCAACCGAAAAGCACCTTTAACATTCGCCAGATGATGGACGAAGGAAAAATCTTGGTCGTAAACCTCAGCAAGGGGCTGATTGGCGAGGATAACGCAGCGATTCTCGGTTCATTCTTGGTGACAAAGATCCAGCTTGCAGCCATGAGCCGCAGCGACACCCCTGATATCAAGGATCGACGGCCATTCTATCTCTATGTCGACGAGTTCCAAAATTTCGCAACTGATTCGTTCGCTACCATCCTCTCTGAAGCGCGCAAGTACGGCCTCAATCTGACCGTTGCAAACCAATATATCTCCCAGATGGGCGACACTGTTCGCGATGCAGTTTTTGGAAACGTTGGTACCATGATTTCATTTCGCGTCTCGGCCGATGACAGTCCGATTTTGGCCAAACAATTCGAGCCCCAGTTTGAACCAAACGATCTCCTGCAGATGCACAACCGAAATTTCATCATCAATATGGTGATCAACGGCGAGAAAGCGCCAGCCTTTAGTGCCAAGACTCTTAATCTCCCGCCCTCTCAGGATGACAACACCGGTCGTATCATTCAGTGGACGCGCGAAAACTTCAGCAGGCCTCGCACTGAAATCGAGCGAGAGATCAGCGAGCGCATTCTCCCCCCTGATCATCTCACCGTGAAACGCCCTGGCCCTGCCTATACTCCCCCTAAGAGCGATGAGCAACGTGAAGCCGATCGTCTGGCTCGCGAGCAGCAGATGACCGCTCAGGGTAAAACCTGGCCCATCAGCAATGTCACACCCGACGAAGTAAATACTGCGTTGCAGACAGCAAAGCAGGGGAGTGTTCTTGCAAAATCCGAGGCCTATCACCCTGCTGCTACTGCCTTTGGTTCAAACAATCCCGAAGAAAAACCAAAGAAAAAACGCTCACGTACTCGTAAGCGCAAATCAGCTAGCAGTCAAGCAGGGGATCCGTCAAGCGAATCTCGTCGCTCGAACAGCGAGTCTCCTCAGCTCCCGACTGCAGACCCCACGCTCCTCAGCCTTCACGATCGATAATCCTCACGGCCTTGGCAGCCCAGGCATAGACGCCAGTATACACCGGACATCCCCCTCCTGGGCTATGTTTATCATAGCAAGATTCTCCTATGCAACGAAACCTCACCTCTTCCACATCAGTGCCGAGCCCCTTTCTCTACCATGAGTCTCTCACAACATTACAAGGATAGCAGGATGCGAACAAAAATAGAACTTAAATTTTTACTAAAAAATACCGAGCAATTAAAGCCGAGCCATAGAAAGTAACTGTGAGCCAACAAGCCAAAGCGAACATACGCGCAGAATAATTGAGATTACAGCCAGCAAGCAAGGGAACTGCAAACTGGCAGGCAAACAAAGATAAACAAAACAGCCAGAATAGAAAGCGGGCAATAGCCATTCATATCAAAAGCAGAATATAATCAAACGTCGCACAATATATCTTTTACGACATTACCAATAATGAACAAAGACGAATCAGCATACCTCCTCTATGAGTGCTAAATTAGCTATATATCTCTCGTCAGGGGAGTTTTACTCTCTTTCGAATGGTACAGCTATATTCTATGTCTGATTAAACTGTTACAGCTCCGCGTATAGTACACAGATGATCATTCCCAGAGGCACAGCCGGATACCGAGAATGCTTCAGCTGCCGTTGTAGTTTTCCACACGGTATTTGAATTTTCACGCAGCATGTTGTATTGATTTGCTTTTTTCTAAAATTTATTACCCCCCTATCCTTTTTCCCTATTTTACAAGTATTTGCAATTACCCTATTTTTGTATGGTAGTATATGTTTTTTGTATATATATGAAATAGAACAAAACTAGAACACTATTCGATTGGTGAGGAGAGACACCCTTCTCTCACAACAAACTATAAATAGTACGCTTTGCCACTCACCCGAACATCTAGATATTGTGGAGTCGCACCGTTCGCACTGAGATGCTTAATAGCTCGCACTGCATCCTCTGCCTGCTCCCCTGCCGAACGATCAACATTGCATTTGATCGGATAGGCCACTCCATCAAGCTGCACTTCAACTTGCCTTGTAGTGTTGGCGGGCAAGATAACCTTATTCACCGTATACCCCTGCCCTTTCATGCGTCCAATAATTTTACCGATAAACCCAAGCAGTCGATTGCTCGCCAACACTTGATTGCCGCTTGTCTCGATACCGGTTTGGTCAACAACCTCAACTGAAGGTTCGGGGTAGTAATTGCGCTCAAATGCATTACCGAGCCCATCAACATAAAACACCTGCTGTCCCGTGCGCCACATCACCACCGGCTGTCTCATGGTAAGCGTAAATCTACTTTGACCAATGCCAGCAAATTGCGACGTACTATCAATCGATGCGACTTCCGGAGCGCCATTCTCTTGGAGATATGCAGTCATAGCACGTGTATCTACCGTCGTCCTCAGACGCTGAAAAATATGTCCTGCAAAATACTCATTCATCTCTTTCTCGTAGCGCGCTGCATCAATTGGTATTGGCGTTGAAGCTACTGCACGTGGACTGGCAACTGACTGATAAATCAAGAACCCCAGCAGCCCCATCGCTCCCAGAACAAGCATCAATACCGTCATGAGTCGACGCCGATGGGAGCGCAAATCATGGCCATGCACCCGAGGCGATCGAAGCTCCATATTATGAACGTTAGCACTCACGACGTCGGAGGATAGGCTGCCAGTCAGCGTTCGATTACGGCGAAAGTTATAGCGTTGCTCGAGCTCTTGGTCGCCATTGGTTGCAGCGCGAGAAGAAGACCGCCTTCGTGCCGGTGAGGCTGATTGCTTAGAACGAAACAGTTTCATAATGCTACTGGTATTATATCAGACAAGCCGTTGCTACCTACGACCTTCGCGTAGGACAATCACCGCGACATCGCGAGCAGCATTTGGCCGTGCAAAGGCGTGTAGCCGACGTGCGAGCGCCTCACGTCGACCTTTCGCTGCCAACAGCGTAGAAAGTGCATCATACAGTACGTTCGCCTCGGCAATTTGGTCGTCAGTCAGGATAACCGCTGCATCTGCTTTTCGATATACTTCGGCATTTTTCTGTTGATCACCCAGTGCCCGCGCTGGCACGAGCACAGCAGCTTTTCGCAGCCCTGCAAGCTCCTGGATAAACGTCGCGCTCGCTCGAGATATCACGATATCAGCAGCCCCCAAAACATCTGCCATTCCTTCATAGACAAACGGCACCACCTTGTTCTTATCGTGCCTTGCCGCCAACGCATTCACCTCGTCAAAATGCTTCCGCCCGGTTACATGATATAGCTGCACGTTATCGGCCAGCAGTCGTGGCCCTGCCTGAAGTAGCGAGGTATTGATGCTGGCGGCACCCAAGCCCCCGCCGGTTGCCACAATCAGCGGCAATGACGGATCAAACCCTAGCTTCCGTTTGAGACCACGCTGTGTTTCTTCGTCAATAGGATGAAACTCTTCAGCAATTGGCACCCCCACAAACGCACTGATCTTGTGAGGATAGTCGTAATTCTCTAGTGGCGACCCTGTCGCAATTGCCGAAGCCCAGCGCCCAAGTACACGATTGGTCAGCCCGGGTCGCGTGTCAGAGTCGTGCACGACAATCGGCACACCAAGCAGCCGCGCAGCAACACCAACCGGTAGGCACACGAATCCACCTTTTGCAAAAAATACATCTGGACGAAATTGCCATACCAGCCAAAGACTTTGGATAACTCCTATCCCTACCTTGAACATATCACGCAGATTCGCAAGCACAATCCGTGGCATGAGCAGTTGTCGGCCCATTGTTAGGTGACTGTAACGACGAAACTTCCCAGAGGTAATCGTTTTTACTGTCACCGGCACTTCAGTCCCCTGCAGCATGAGGCCTCGTGCCTGCACGGCAAACGCTCTGTCGCAAACAAACAAGAATTCATGCTCTGACTCCTGCTTGGCTATTTCATTAATAACTGCGACGACGGGAGAAACGTGTCCGCCCGAGCCCCCGCCGGCTGCGAGAATCCTCATATCCTGACTCCTTTATTACCACTGAACCATGCGCCGTATAGCGCGACAACTGAAATGCCAAACCAAGAGCAGCAGCGATAAACACCATACTCGTCCCGCCAAAACTAAGAAGCGGAAGTGTGATGCCTGTCAACGGAAAGATTCCGATCATGGATGCTACATTAAGCACCACATGCGCCACAAGCCACCCCCATATCCCTGCCACCGCCAGTCGCATCGAGCTGTCTGCCAGATGATCCGTGATCCGCAGAAGTCTCAGCAACAACGCGGAAAATATAATCAACACTACGCTCACTCCAACAAACCCAAATGTTTCACCGATGATCGCAAAGACCGAGTCATTGATCGCCTCTGGCAGATATCCTGTTGCTTGGATACTATTGCCAATACCGAGCCCCAAAAACCCACCGGTACCCAGCGCGATCTTTGCATTCTTGATGTGATAATTAGCATCATCGGCATTTGCCGCCGTCGAGTTATCGCCCTGGATAAACGTCGTGATTCGCTCCATGCGGTGAGGAAATAGCAACACCATGAGCACTCCGAGAACGGCCGCCCCACCAATAATCTTCCCTAACAGCTGCCACTTCATTCCGCTCACAATAAGCATCGACAAAATGATTGAGCTTAGCGCAAGTCCCGTGCCTAAATCTTTTTGCAGCACCACTACAAAAAACAGAGCAACAAGAGAAACACCAAGTACCGGCAAAACAGTAAGCGATGTATCATTGATTTTCCCCTGGTCAGCGCGAATTCCCAAAAACCGTGCGAGGTATAATAGCATCGCAAACTTCAAAAACTCAGCCGGCTGAAAGCCCCCCAAAGGTCCTAGCTCAAACCAGCGACATGCACCCAGACTACACTGCGCGATTTGCGAAAGATGCAACACATTCCCTGTCAAAAACAATATCGCACAGAGGCCGAGTCCAACCCACACCAATTTCTCCGCGTACTTCTTCAAAAAAGTAAATGGCAACAGCGCCAACGCCGCAAACGCACCGATAGACACCGCTAAACTGACGAGCTGCTTGATGACAAAGTATGTGTCCGTATAAAAATTCGTGCCGTGTACGTTGTTGAGAACGTTCGCTCGCTGTGGACCGATTGCATACATAATAATCAGTCCCAGCAGCATTAGTAGCCCAACAAACAACACCAACTGGTAGTCAGGACGGTGGCGACGCTGTGCGCCAAGTGCTGCCAGTGCCCGCCTTGGCTGGCTAGCCAAGCGTCGCGCCGCCTCGCTCACTAGATGTGTCCTCCCTTGAGCGCCAGTAGCAAGCCAATGAATCCCGCCACGCAGCCAATCACCCAGAAGCGCATCGTTACCTTCGTCTCAGGCCAACCGATTGCTTCGAAATGATGGTGCACGGGGGCAGAAATAAATACCTTCCGTCCAAAAAATCGTTTACTGAGAATCTGAATCAGACTTGACCCCGCTTCGGCTACAAACAATACACCGATAACCGGCAGTAGAAATAGCGTGTTGGTCAGCATTGCGATTACTCCGAGGCTCGTGCCGAACGCAAAACTACCAACATCCCCCATAAAAAACCGTGCCGGATAGATATTGAACCAAAGATAACTGAGCAGTGCACCGACGACAGTGAAACAAAACCCAGCGATCATCAGATGGTTTTGTAACAGAGCGATGATTCCAAATACCGAATAGCTAATTGACAACAGTCCGCCAGCGAGTCCATCCAGCCCATCGCTAATATTAACGGCGTTGCTTGTTGAGACTACTGCCAGCACAAACAGTGGTACAATCCACATGCCTAGCTGCCATACTCCAACAAACGGAATCTGCACGCTGTTATACCCCAACTTGACAAAGAAGAACCACCCGAGCGCAAGAGCGAGTACCGTAATCATGGCAAACTTGAGGCTTGAGCGCAAGCCCGCTACCCCGCTTCCCTTGCCACGGATATTGATCACATCGTCTAGCAACCCGACCGCACCGCCACCAATTAGCGCTGCCAGCGGCAACCATGTCTCGGCACGACTCCAGTTGAAACAATATGTGATGACTGCAATTGCCACGAGACTCACTATCCCTGCCATGGTCGGGATAGACCGGTCAAATTTGCTAGCATGAAGCTTCGTAAATACCTCAAGCTTCTCACCAAGCGTACTAGTAGTGCGTTGCTTCTTCCAAAACTTGTAACGGTACGCAAAGTACGTATAAACCGGCGTCAGTGCCATCGACAGCAAAAAAGCGCCCACGCTCAACATAAATACTGCATTGAGGTCGCTGGAGAAAATGTGAACGTTCATAGCTGTATTATATACCACTTCCTCTGTTATGTCGCACTCGGCGTTAGGCGCAAATAATCGATCAGCCAGTTAGAAATATCATTAAAAATCGGCTTGGCATCGGCACCGCCACCGAGCGCCTTACCCTTTGCCGAGATGTCGATCATGATGACATAACGCGGCGTCTTGCCAACCTCTCCACCGAACCCTAGGTAGGTTCCAATGGTTTGGTCATTGACATACTTTCCTTTCTCAATCGTCTGCGACGTACCGGTTTTGCCGCCAATATAGTAGCCCTCTGGTGTGCCCTGCGGCTTATAGGTAGCATAGTGTGATTGATGCACCATCTCACGCACGGTTGCGGACGTCGCAGCACTCACTACTCCCGGGAACTGCTGCTTAAGGGCCGCTGCTTTAAACTCTCCTGATTCGCTCACCGTACCCGCAATCACCGTCGGCGTATGGTAAATACCGCCATTGACAATCGCGCAAAATCCACTGGCGACTTGCATCATTGTGGCATCCATTCCTTGACCAAATGCCATATTGCTATACCGCACAGCATTGCCCTCGGCTTCTTCAGGTGGGACGATCGTCCCTTTCGCCTCATTAGCAAGCTCGATACCAGTTCGCTCACCTAATCGGAACCGATTGTGAAAGTACTCATACATGGCGTCACGAGCGGTTCTCGTGATCTGCGTGCCATTCCCCAGTCGCTGTGCCACTGTCACCATACCAGTGTTAAGCGACCAATTAAGTGCATATTGCATGGTAATTGTCCCAGTATGACCCTTCGATGCATTAGAAATCGTAATGTCATCAACTGTTATATAGTCGGTATTGTTATAAGTTGAGTCTGGGCTAATCACCCCCTTATCAACACCCGTCGCAACCGTGAAGATCTTGATATCCGAGCCTGGTTCATACGGGACACTAATTGCATCATTATTAAACAGTGCGGCGTCGGTTACTTGATTCAATTCGGCCGGGTTATAGGTCGGGACATTTGCCATCGCTAGCACCTGGCCGCTTGCTGGATCCATCACAATAGCACTAGCATGCGTTGCTCCCGAACGTGCGATGCCTTCAGCCAATGCCTTTTCAGTTTGACTCTGGATATTTCGATCGATAGTCAGGACAATATCGCTCCCGTTCTTTGGGGCAACTTTCACATTCTTATCGCCAACAGTAAGTGGTACATCACGCACATCAGTCACCGTGTTTAGTACCCCATTCTTGCCTTTAAGCTGTTCGTCATTCGCCTGTTCAAAGCCATACTTTCCGTTACCTTCAGCATCGACAA
The DNA here is from genome assembly GCA_020160975.1 of Patescibacteria group bacterium. GTDB lineage: Bacteria > Patescibacteriota > Saccharimonadia > Saccharimonadales > Saccharimonadaceae > Saccharimonas. The sequence continues at coordinate 222,578 of JAIUPJ010000001.1, forward strand.
ACCCAAGCAGCTGACTGGCAAGCGAACCTTCTGGATACACACGCTGACTCACCTCGTCAAATCCTATACCAGCTAGTTTCTTGGTCTTGAGCATTTCAGCTTGAGTACGGCTGACTTTCGTGGCGAGCACCTGATACCGCGTCTTGGTTCGATCAAGGTACTGTGAGAAATTTTTGCGCGTGTTGCCACCAGCAATATCATTGAGAGCGCTCACAACGGCATTTCTGTCTGTCACTACCGATGGATCCGCCCATACGGTATACACTTTTTCATTCATCACAAGCTTATTTGGCGTACCGGCATCCATGGTGTAAATTTCACCACGTTTTGCATGCAGGACGAACCGCTTCATCTGTTCGCTGTCGGCCTGAGATACATAATAGTCATGTTGGATCACCTGCAAATAAAACAGCCGAAACACAAAAAGGGCCATGAATGCCACCATAGCCATGGCGAGTAATCGTGCTCGACTCCCTTTTGTGAAATGCAGTTCCATGAACAATAACTCTACTCGCTGACGTGCTGAACGTCGGTTGGCGTCGTCATGTTTTTGGCGACACTGCTGGTCTTGACTGCTTGAAGCGCCGTCAAACGAGCATTCTCAACTTCGAGATCTTTCTTTTCATCAGTCAGCGCAGAGATTTTGTCGGTCGTTTCGCTGGCAGCATAATCATAGCCAGAGGCCCTGGTTGCTTGGGTGAGGTATATCAAACCAAGTACTGTGATCATTAGCGCAACGATCACCGTGTGTGTAATTGGTCCGAGCTTGACAGCAGAAGCAAAGGCAACCGTATTCTGGTTTCGGTTCCAATTACCGCCGCGTCTACTGTTAAATTGTACTGTTCGTGTGTATGACATAGTGGTGGTCTTTTTGTGTTTATATTATTTTTATTGTGCTCGTTACAAAACGAAGTACTGAGCAGAGGCAGTGGTCGGCCTGCGAGTGAAATGCCCGCAGTACCGACGGCACCTCTTAGCGCGCTTTGTTGTTATCGTTGGGAGAAGTTATCTCGAATCAATTACTTGATGCGAACTTCTACCTTGAATTCCTCTGAAGCGTTTTGGACTGGGATGTGAACTGGCATGTCACTCCCCCTTTCTTTTTGTGTTATATTTTCACAGCGACACGCAGTTTTGCGCTACGTGATCGCGGATTGTGAACATCGTGGGTGGCCCCGTCGATAGGATGCTTGGTCTGAATGCGAAGCTCAGCTTCGTACCCTGCGTTCTTTTGCTCTGCAAAGTAGCGCTTGACGATGCGATCCTCCAGGCTGTGAAAGCTGATAACACCGACCCTTCCGTCCTTTTTAAGGAGCTTTGGGAGCAGTGGTAGCGTCTCACTCACCTGGCGGAGTTCATCGTTGACCTGGATCCTAATGGCCTGAAAGGTGCGTGTCGCTGGGTGGATTTTCTGCCACTTGCCGACATGTGCCTGCCGAATTACTTCAGCGAGTTGTCCGGTCGTTTGAACCGGCCGAGCGGCGATGATTGCATTGGCATAGCGGGTAGCTACCCGTTGCGGTTCCTCGCCATATTCATGGATGATTCTGGATAATTCACTGCGTTTTGCGGTGTTAACGATCGTCTCGGCCGTGAGGTCTTGACGATTATCCATCCTCATGTCTAATGGCCCGTCCTTCATAAAGGAGAAGCCTCTGCTCGAAATATCGAGCTGTGGTGATGACACCCCCAAGTCAAGTAAGATTACATCAAATTGCTGGTCGTCCGCTACAAGCTGCTTGGCAGCTTCGGCAAAGTCAACCTGCATGAGCCTTGTTCCCTTTTCAGAAAACTGTCCTAGCGTCAAAATCGCGTTGGTATCGCGATCAACCAGGACGGACCCAGAGTAATTATCCGTTCGCTGCAGCATTGCCGATGCATGACCTCCATACCCAGCCGTCAGGTCGAGATATCTCTCACCTGGTTTGGGCGCTAGCTCACGCAGACAATCCTCCAACAAAACGGGAACATGAAGTGGTGGATGTTCTTTGATACTCATGACTCTACTATCGTATCATGAGCGAAAAGATTTCAACTCAATCTACCGATATGTAGAGCTCTTTTGAACGAACGCGTTTCAAGGCAACTGTCGTGTTCTGGACGATAATCGAGAAGAGCGGTGCAATGGCACTGCTCTTCCAGACTCGCAGTAGAAACATGGCAAGTGACTGAAAAGTCGACATAGGCGGCTGGCTGCGCCAGACGGCAGATGTCGACGACGCGACGTTCAAAAGATCGAGATCACCAAACTGGTAGTGAGAAATATGTTTGTTTTCGCATAGAATGTTTGTTTTTGTATAAGAATCGATTACTAGCCGAGGGGTCTACAGTGTAGATCATAACCCTATTTTAGTAATCTTGAGAGACTTATGTGTGAGGTGGAGTTTTTTGGGAGGTGTTGTGTTAAGGAAGGTACATTCGACTATTTTTCATGTGGGCCGAGTAACCACTACTCACTACCAGATTGTTGATCTCGAGGATATCGTTTGGTTGTTAATGTACTAAAATTAATCAGAAAGTAAACTATTGAATATGCTCGGGTGCACCGACGCGCCAATATGCGCCAACCCGTACTGCTTCGACCTGCCTGTCAATTCGCGCATAGTCTAGAAGTGATTGCTCAACCACGACTCGACCCTGCTTGGTGTCCAGCTCTTGCGCCGATTTGCCGCGGCGAAAGCGAACATTGAGGTCTGCTACCTGCTCATCGAGGATGCTGCCCGAAAGCGCTGGCTCAACTTCCCTGTCCCACACGTGCTGTGGATACATATGGAGGTAGGTGCCAAAACCTCTGGTCAGGACGATACCGCTTGCAAATTCATTACGAAGCTCAGTCGGTATTGTCAACCGACGCTTGTCATCAAGCTTTCGTTCAAATGAATCCACCATAGCGTTGTTTGTCCCTGCTCCTTTATGAAGCGTTAAGCGGTAGATTTTAATGTATGTTTGTTTGTGGTGTTTATGTCGTAGGCTCTTCTTTGTTGAAGGTTACCCACTTTTTTCCACTGGACTCATAATACTACCCACTCTTACCCACTGGCAATACTATTTTTGACTTTTTTCATCAATATGTCTGAATTTATCCACAATTTTGTGGATAAATCAACTCCCCAACAGATAAGAAAATACCACAGGCCATAGTGACGACTGTGGTATTTATTGCACTGGTGCGATGTGTGAAATGCGATCGCATACCGTCTATTAGCCCAAATAAAAGCTAAGGAGTAGTAGGATAAAACCTATCGAGCTCATTCTCTCTCAGGCTGCCATAGCATAAGACTGTCGCCCTCATCCCTATCGCTGTACGCATGTTCAATGGAGGAACACCCTTGAGCTGAGTTTCTCTCCACTTATCTTTGTTTTCGGGCAATACGTGTATCGGATATGCAGGGAGGTGCACAGGCCACCCCGACATAGCCGTTATCTTGTCATCGGTGTGTATCAGTGAACGAACATAGAGCGGTACATCTGGCGTTATCCACATCGACTCCGGCAAAAGAAAAGCCTTCATCTCTTCAACATACCAGCTCTCAAACAACGCTCCCTTTGCATATCCGAGTGACACATAGCGAGGGAGATCGCGCAACTGAGGAGTGATGCTCACCTTGAGGTCTTGCCATTCTTTAGCCGACCATTTTTGCCTCTCACCTTTCGGATCTGCAACAGCACCATGTGTAGTCACAAAATTATACATGCCATACTCTCTTGCAGCAGCAATCACTGCGGCAGAACCCGCCGTGAGAAGCTTGCTCCTGTGCGGCTCCTGTGCGGCCCTTTCAATGATGTATGGCCTGAGATCGCGCTGCCATGTCTTACCCTCATCGGCTTTTATGAGTTCGTTTTCAATAAATTCGACTGTACTGAACGGTTTGTGGGCACTCTCTATTTCGCGCCGAGCGTTGCGAATCTGGGTTATTGTAAGATGGGTGTTTTCGGCTGATACTTGTTCAACAATTTCCATCACCTCATCTGTATTCCCGTGACACCCATCATAGTCGAGGCTTGACCCAACAGGAATAATGAGACTCGGCACGCCTTCGCTATTTGTGATGTGTTGCCACGTGGGATGTAGTCGTGTATTCATACCATTCAACAATCGCGTCCGTCACCGCCGCTGGATCGTGGCGAATTAGCGTTCGAGCAGTGGCGATGGGATCACTGTTATATTTATTATACCAGATTTTATTAGAAAGTAAAGGAGCACCAGCTGCAATATAGTGCTGCTTCTCAAGAATATCTTCGTCATAGCCTACTGCCAACTCACCATCTTTGGCATACTTCTTGAGCAGCTCATCACTTGGTGACTCAGTGTTGAATATCACGCCATCGAGAAACTTTGCACCCGCCAGCCGCTCGATCTCTGCTGCGAAATCATGCACTTGATAGTCGTCTGTTTGACCCGGCTTCGTTACCAGATTGCAGACATATACACACAGCGCCTTTGTCTTGGCGAGCGCCTTGCCGATACCGGGCACGATGAGGGCGGGCGCTAAACTACCATACAGGTTGCCTGGCGCAATGACGACGATATCCGCTTGCATGATTGCCGCAATAGCTTTGGGGCTGGCTTCAGCCTCTGGCTCTAGCCAGAACTCCGGATTATCGCCATCAAACTTCTTGTGCGCAATATGAAATTGATCACGCGTCACTTCGCCACTGTCGTCACGCATCGCAAGCCGCACATTGGTGTGCGTAATTGGTTCGACAATACCGGTGATATTGAGAACCTCACTGGCGAGCTCCACCCCGTGCGCGAAATTACCCGTCATCTTTTCGCATGCGGTCAAGAACAGATTTCCAAATGCATGACCTTTTAGCGTACCCTCCTCAAATCGATAGGTAAACAAATCACGCAGCTCAGGCGAATCACTAAGCGCCACCAAGCACTGACGCACATCACCCGGCGGCAACGCACCTAGCTCGTCTCGAAGAACACCCGTGCTGCCTCCGTCATCTGCCATATTTACCAGCGCTGCTATTTGCGTTGTCTTAGTTTTGAGAGCAGATAGCAACGTAAAGCTCCCAGTTCCGCCTCCGATAAGGGTGATCTTCAGCTCATCTTCACCAAATAATTTATACTCGCTCACCCTCTCTATCCTCTCAGTCGCCTGATTACTTTGCCAAACCAAATCGCACTCGGCCGCATTGCTCGCTTCATGTTGCGGCGATCGACCTCGACGAGACCAAACTTTGGCCAAAAGCCTTTGTCCCATTCAAAATTGTCGAGCAAGCTCCAATGAATGTACCCGATGAGGTGGACATCTTTCTCAAGCGCGCGCTGCATAGCGACGATGGTCTGCATGATCCACCACTTCCGGTCGGAATCGTCGGCATCCGCCAAGCCATTCTCGGTAATCAGAATCGGTTTTTTGTACTTTTCGTGCAATCGGACCAGTGCATGCTCGAGGTCACCCGGCTGCATATCCCAGCCGAGGTCGCTCAGGCGTTGATTAGGATTGTGTTTTCGGTACCCATACACCCTATCGCTGAAATAATAATTCACGCCGATAAAATCACAGGTTTTAACGACACGCTTTAGCACATAGTCATCCTGAAGATACTGCATGAAACCAGCCGAACGAATCGTCAGCCATGCATCATCACCTGGGTGCACCCATACGCTATTTTTCGCAACTGAAACTTCGTATTGGGGGCTTTTTTTGTGAAGCAACGCGGCTGTTTGGTTGTGAACGCGAATAAGGTTATTGAGAACGCGCAGCGCCAGTAAGCGATTGTGCTGCTGTGGTGGCCACCGAGCCTCTAGGTAGCTCATCGCCGCATATACTTCCGGCTCATTAATGGTAATAATCATTCCGAGCAAATCGCCGAGCTCGTCCGTCAATCGATCGACGTATTCAAGAAAATGACGATTATTACTGCGTTTTTCAAACCCACCCATCTTTGCGAACCACACCGGGAGGGTAAAATGGAATAATGTCACCACCGGTACGATCCCTTGCTTCTTCAGCTCCGTAAGCACTCCCCGGTAGTGCTCAACCTCGCTCGCATTCCACACCCCTTCCTCCGGCTGGATGCTAGACCATTCGATACTACATCGATAGGTATTTAGGTGAAGCTTTTTGAGTAGCGCAATGTCGTGTTGGTAGAGTCGGTAATGATCGACCGCTTTGCCAGACACATAATTCTCTGGCATACGTGCCTCATGCCTGATCTCACTCCAATTGGGCAAATCTCCAAACTGATAGGGCGCCTGTGTCGCCAACGCCTTGGCGTTCTCAAGCTCCCAAACAGTCCATTGGTTGTTGAGCCCACCCTCGACTTGGTGCGCGCTCGTAGCAGCCCCCCACAAAAAGTTCTTTGGAAATGCTATTGTTGGTCGCGTCGGCATATATGCCTATTATAGCAGCCACATGTTCTATGCGGCGTCCAAGCTCGAGCTTGCTGCCTCACGCAGCTCTTTCTTTCCCTTTAGCTCGTACTTGATACCTGTCATTTCGCTCGTTGCGTAGTCATCATTCAAGAGATTGACGAATTTCGCAGCGTCTTTGGCATCCATAATGATAATTGCACCTGCCGCGTCATCCGTCATGAGTTCAAGCCCCATTTCATCAGAAAGATTGACGACCTGCTCCTGCGTCACCATGCCGACTTCAACTTTCTGGAGTTTACTGACAAGCGACTTTGTGTCGCGCACAAGCGCATCAAATGTCATGCCCTCGGGAAACTTTAGCTTGAAGTGCTTCTCGATCTCAGCGATTTTTTCTTCAGCGATAGCAAACTGTTTGGCGTCGTAGCCAAACATACGGATAAACTTCGTTTCGCTAAATGCAAATACGTCTCCACTAGTGATGAGCACCTGGTTATCGGGCGTGATGCGAAGCCCCGCATCTGCTGCAAACGGCTGGAACGAGTCACCATCATACATCCACGCAGTTGCGCCTTTCAGCACTTGTGATTGCGGCAAGAGTTTGGCCACAAAAAACGGCTCGCCGTCTTTGCGGCTAAACCGCGCGATAATGCCTTTCACCTTTTTAAATTCATGGTCGCCCTCACGAAAGACCTCGAGTCCTTCTTCGCCGTACATAATCTGCTCAATTACTTCCTGAGCATGCTCTACCTTGTCGAGTTCGGTGCGTTCAAGCACATTATCTTCTGCAGCTGCTGCCTCAAAATCACGTACTATCATTCCCGTCGCGGCACCTGTTTGCACGGTGCTAATCATGTCGTAGAGAAACAGCACTTTCAGCTGATTCTTTAGCTCTTTGGCATAATTCGTCGCATAGACTGTGTAGCCTTTGGTAAAGAGAAAGAGGTCAATCTCAAGTTGGTCCTTATCGCGGTCGGCTTGGTTCGCCCAGTGGAAGATATCGGTTTGTGTTGGTGCTTCTTTGGTGTCGGTAGTGTCTGTCGTCATTATTCCAGTGTACTATTTTTTATCTCTCCTCGTCGAGCCCCGCTCCCAAAGGTGCGGGGAATTTTCACACTTTCCAATAGTCATGCTTAGATGATTGACTTTTTATCATTCTTATGCTAAAGTATTATAAAATGCAACGTGATCTGCTCAAAGATAAACAAGAAAGTCGAGAGCGCCACCAGCGACTCATATCGACACTCGGGGCTCGTGGGTTGCTAGCTCCAGAAATAGAAGGAGTGAGAGAATGTATCGCAGTAGATTGTGACCCCTTCCCTTTAGTTGGACCTAATACACCCATAGATGGTGGTGCTTATATGGATATCGGTGGAAATACTGCGATCATCATTGACCGGGAGCATGACCCCTACCTGCAGAAATTACTTAAACAGTTCGCGCCAGCCTATAAACGTATTGCAAGTGATTCAATGCGCCAGGAAGGTTTAGTCGGGCTCGCATCTGCTATCTCACGGCTCGTACCGTACAATAACGAAGCCGTTACGGAACTGTATCAGCGTGATCGACACGCACAGCACATTGTACCCCGTCCGCTCGGTGACTTTATTCGTTTGAGTATCGGCATCTGCTCTCAGCAGGCCCTGCTCACTGCTGCGGCAATCGAGTATGCAAAACAGACAAATCAACTTCCCGAAGAATGTACAGTATCAATCGAGCGTAGCTATGACCATGATGCAAATGAGTACCACCTATCCACTATCCTCTACATCGAAGGTGAGGCTTGGCTCGTCGACCCAACAAGAGCGCGGGCAAAACGTGCAATCAAACTCGACCCTACTGGATAACATCTTCCCCAAAATGCTTCTGCAACCGCATCTCGATACTTCCTTCATGTCGCCCGAGCTTCTTACTCAGCTCTTTCACGCTCTTCCCCTGCTGAAATTCTTGCTTGAGCACCGTATCATCAGCGTCCGTCCACGGCATGTAGGCATTTGGGTGTGTTTCGCGCATCTTGGCGATTTTTTCCGCCCAGCCGCTACTTCCAGTGGTTTTTTTCTTTTTGCTCGGCAACTCCAGCACGCGCTTTTCTGCTTGCGCGGCGAGATGCGCAAAACGCTTGGCATCTGCCGCCGCTCGCCGGCGCAACTGCACGTCGATCTCATGCGCCTCTTCGCTCATGGTCAGCGCCATACGGTTAATCCCAGTCAGGTATAGATTATTGATGTTCTTCACTCGGCTCAGCGCCACATAGCCCATCCCTGGCACAAAGGCCTTGCGCAGGTCGATCCGTGCTGCATCGAGCGTCATGCCCTGACTCTTGTGAACAGTGATAGCCCACGCTAGCCGCAGCGGAATCTGGCTAATCGAAGCTCGCTTCTTTTCGCCATCACGCAGCTCCCACGTGTCGGGCATCATCGTGACAATTTTTCCATTCATAAATTCAACTACCGGATAGTCGGTTCCCGGCTCAAAATCCGTCACCGTTCCGATACTCCCGTTTGCATATCTTCTCGTTGGATCGTTTTTGACCGCCATAACGAACGCGCCCTGCTTTAGTGTCAGTACCGCTGGCGCCAATACACTCCGCTGCAAGTTCTCAACGTAATTAGCACTGCCTGTTGAATGCTGCTGATAGATCAGTTCATCGCCACCGAGCTGCGCTAACTGCTGGTCATTGATGCGATCGACGTCAACATTGACAGTATGGAGCTCCGTCAGCACCGTATCGACGGGTGGTTCGGCATTCGTACGTGCTAGTAGCTTCTCGGCATGGTGTCGACGCAAGTCATTGGCGCGCAGGCTCGTGAGGATATCGAGCAAGTCATCGCCCTCCGCCTGACGAAACTGCTCGTCGAGGTAGAGAATTACTGGGTCGAGCTCGCGCCAAGCTTGGCTCTCGACAATAAAGTTGCCCGCCCTACTTCCCTCGCGATTGATCGGTGGCAGCTGGAAAAAGTCACCACTCATCACCACCTGAATACCACCAAACGGCGTATCGGGTTTTTTGCGTACCAGGCGGCACACTTCGTCGACCATATCGAGCCGAAAATCATGCAACATCGACACCTCATCGATGATGAGCACGTCGGTTTTTTCGATAATTTCCCTGCGACCTTTGGCCATATGATCGACAAACCCGCCCGGTAGCATGTCACTAACGCCAATCCCCGCCCATGCATGAATCGTCGTACCGCCCAAATGCGTCGCCGCCAAACCGGTCGTCGCCGTTACCGAGACATGCTTGCCCTCATATTTGCTGAGGCGGATAAACTGATTGAGTACAAATGTCTTGCCCGTACCCGCCGGGCCGGTGAGCAGCGCGCTCTCGCCCGCAAGTAAAATTTCGAGTGCTAACCCCTGGTTCATCAACTATACCCAAGAGCGATAAGCACCCTATCGACATCCCGTTCCGTTTTTTCGATTTCAACAAGTGGCAAGCCCGTTTTCTCAATCTGTTCACGAATTGTACGATCAAAGAGATGCGTCCACTCTATTTCTTTCTCCTTGAGCGCATCTGGTGTCTCGTGAGGCGGTCCAAACAAACCTCGCGTATAAACGACCGTGCGAGTGCGCTCGGTATCTGAGTCTGACAAAAAGACTGCTTTGATATCTTCGTTGCCACCATACGTCTCCGCTACCAATGAGGGCGTAATATTAATACCTTCAAGCACAAAACCGTCCCTCCACACCCAGTCGCTATCAATAAAATGCCGTATCGTCGACCATATCTCGTCTGCTTGCTGTATTTCTTGTGTAGCTATTTCATCTGCCGTATAGGTAGTCAGATAGCTCTCAGCTGTGTGTCCATCAGCGTTAAACAGCAGTGGATAGTCTTGTTTATTCGCAGTCGTCATCATTAACGTGCGGATTTGATCTGTTGAAATCCACGGCAAATCAAGCCGCTTTGCGACGCGTGCCGCTATCGTCGACTTACCCACAGTTGGCATTCCGCCAATGAGAATAATCTTTCGCCTGCTCACAGTCGCGCGCCCTCACGAGCCTTATTCGCCCATTCGTCCGCAAGCTCGTTGCCTTCATGCCCAACATGCCCCCGCACCCAAACTAGTTTCACCTCACCAGCATATGAATAGTAGGCTTCATACAGCTTCTGCACAAGTTCGAGGTTCTTAATCGGACCACCGCTCTTGCGCCAGCCTTTTGCCGCCCATCCCGGTGCCCATTTGGTGATGACATTTATCCAAAATTCACTATCAGTATGGATTTCGCAGTCTTCACCACCGGCGACTTCAAGCGCCGCGACAAGCGCAAAGCCTTCCATCCGAATATTAGTTGTCTCGCCTTCCTCACTTCCCAGCGCAACCGGCTTGCCATTCTCAATTACCGCAAATCCACCCGGACCGGGATTTGGACTTGCACTCCCATCAGTAAAAAATACGCGTGTCATTGCCTCTTATCATACCGCGCTACTGCAGCGAGTTCAATCAAATGTCACGAATCGGTCGTATCAACTCAATCCGCTCTGGTATATAGTACTCACCCTCATCGTCGCGTTCGTAGTGGTAGCGAATTTCGTGATCGGCTTGGAAATAATCACCATTGTCGCATAGCTTGTATTGCACCTCGCATTTATGCTCTGCGTCATTTTTGGGCATGCCACCTTGATAAATACGCACTTCGTGGACTTCACCAGGGCGCATGAACCTCTTTGGCTCGATATGCTGTCGCAAGCAGTTTACTCGCGTCACTTCCACCTCAAAAACAGAGTGGTTTTTGAGATGAGCCCATAACTCCAAATGCTTTAAGTCACCACTCTCGTGCGCGTCAATATGCTCAATCTCGACTTCAGGTACAATCTTTCGTCCTGATTGGTCGTGAAAAGGATCGCCCTTGGTCGGCTCCTCCACCGGCATTACCACTTGCCGCCGAGAACCAGCCTGTTGAGCAGTCGAATCCGCCTGACTCGTTACATCCGCTGACGGTTCGGTGCGCTGCCATTGTTCAACCGCCTTCGGCAAACTTCCCGATGACAGATTCCCGGGTTGTGCTTTGCCAAACAATGCATCTACGAGCCATCCCATGTCAGCACCCCTCTATCAGTTACTTTTCGCAGGCGATACCATCGTTGTCGCGATCAAGCCGACGCTCGTAGGATGCATTATTGCGCGCGATATCGAAGACACCGGCATCAAACGCAGCAGTACAGTTTTCAAAATGACGACCATTCGTGGCATTGCTCTTTTGTTGTGTCGCGATCTTGTCCTTAGAAGCCTGCGTCGCCGTCGCAGCCGGATCACTATTTGCCGTGCTGGTCTCGCCGTCAGCACTAGACTTGACACTTGCCATCGGTGTGCCGTCAGTAATTGGTGTTTGGTTCGCTACCCAACCAAATCCACCAAGCCACGCCGCGATCACCGCGACCAGCACTGGCATCAGCGGGCTCTTCTTGAAGCCTTCGGGGTCTTTCGCGTACCATACTGCTGCGATGACAATAGGGATAATAGGAAGCGCCACAAGATAGAGCACGATTGCCGTTAATACACGACGAGTCGTCCCCCATCCCTGGTAGTGATATCGTACGCCTGGGAATCGTGACAAAATCCATACTGCCCATGCGGGGCCCGTCACGCGAGCTTGCGACTCAGTCGTTCGCACCTCTGCGGTCTTTGCAGTTGCTTCTTTTGCTGTAATTCGACGTATTTTCGTCTTTGCCATGGTAGTTTCTCCCTTACAATTGCTTTAAATTATACAGTGTTATCAGCAAAATCCCTTAACGCGACTGTAGCGCATCAAGCGCCACGCCAAATCCTGCAAATACGCGCCAGTCCAAACTCTCCCATGCGGTATCGTCAATCTCTAGTACATAGTGGTCGCGCAGAAGTGTGGTTTTGCGATACGCGCCGACCACCTGCCCAGAAGAGCTATCAATAAACACAAAATGATACTTGAAAAATGCCGTCGCAATCTCGACAAACAGGCCGATAATAGGCAGCTCGCCACCAAACCTTCTGACGATAGCCAAGATTTGATTGCTTTCTTTTACTTCAAATCGTTCGCTACCATCAGCATCAAACACTTTCCACGTACTATTCACGAGCGACTTCATAAACTCTTTCTTGAACATTCCAAGCGTTTTTCCGGACGCATCTTCGACAAAATACCGGCCGTGCACATCCATCACCTTCTCTGCCCGAAAGGTGAAGCTCAACTTGTCTCGCTTTTCGTCCGCATAGAACATGACTTTTTCCTTAAATGCCAGACGCTTTTGCTGCGCAAGCGCCATAAGCGCATCCGACTCGCCGGTCGGCGCAGAAGAATAAATCTTGTACTTGTTGACAAAGGCTGTGATTTTCTGCTGAATAACTAGTCTCGGCTTCACCTCTATAACTCCTCAGTTAGATACCCCTATCGTACCACATAGAGATCTTCTGATAGTGATGTTTTTCACATCCACCGATGCTCTCTGCTTCTATAATTGGCATCATATAACTGTAATGGAGGGATATCATGATAAATCTACAAAATCTACTTGCAGAAGCACAAGCACGAGCTGATGCAAATGGTGACGGCAAGTTAAGCATCGACGATGTACGATCCCTCGCTGATGAGCATGGTGTCGATAGCAACATGGTCGAAGACCTCAAGTCGAAAATCGACCACAATAGCGACGACAAGCTCAGTATCGACGACCTAAAGTCAGCTGCTGAACACGCAGGCACCACCATGAAAGATGCAAGTAGTCACATTCAAGACACGATGCGCGACACAAAAGACAGGCTGTTCGGCCACAACAATATGTAATACTTAGCCGAGCTGACTTGTGAGTTCACTGGCGAGCGACAGCCACTCTGGCAACTTTTGCTCGTTCGACAGATTATCAGCTCCGCACTTATAAACGTAGAGCTGATTTTTGTAGATTTCAAATGAATATCGGTCAGCGTGCCGCTGAAGTATCGGACCAAGCACGCCCAGAGCTCGATCTTGCTCGGCTTTCTCAGCTGGCTCCGCCTCATGCACCGTATAACATCTCTAGGCCATTTTTCTCGGCGAACCTTAGCAGCCACTGACCTTTTGCGATGTGCATTTTCTGCTATACATACACACCAAACATTGCAGCGATGATAATTGCATTGACAACCAGCATAGGAGTAAGCGAAGAAAGACGCATGCAACCGCGATCGAGAATACCAGTAATCAATATGCCATCAATAATCGATAGCGCCACGAAAAACGCGACCATCACTAAAAATATTTCTTATCCGAAGGGGATAGCTGCGTGGCCGTCACTAAAGGCCGTGCGGATGCATCATGTGCTCTATAGTCAAAGTTACTCACACGCTTTTTTATACCTTATCTGTTAAGCATGGCTGTCACGCTACATGTAGCGTGCCCATATATAGCGTTCGAGTCACGTGGAAAAATCCCGTGGACAGTCTCACCTACACTAGACTACTGTTAGCAACCAAAAAGAGCTCGCTAAGTCCGAGCTCTTTTTGCTGATCAATTCGCTCTATGTTGTGCGCTGCTGAGCAATCTGCGACTTGATAGCTGCAAACAATAAGCCCAGCCCGACCGTCAAGAGGATGTGCCCAAGGCCCGCGATACCAGCCACTGCAGCACTATCAGGTACGCCGTTGACTTGCATCACCCCATGGACCGCCATCATACCAGCGGTCAACAGTAGGCCGCCGTTGTAGTGCCAAAAGAATAGATTGAACCACTTTGTCTTGCTGAGGCCAAAGCTCTTTTCGAGCACCATGACGAGCAGAAACATCACCATACCCAGCACGAGCAGATGGAAGTGCAACAGACTTAGCATCGTCTCGCCCTCAAAATGCTTAATTTGGTCGACATAGATCCGCACGAATAGCCCAGCGGCCAGTCCAAGCACCATATAGCTCAGTGCTGCAGTGTATAGTTTCTTCATTTCTCTCCCCCTTTAGTTACCATTTTTTGGAATTTCTATCAGTTCAATGTCAAATACCAAATGGCTATTCGCCGGAATATTCGAAGAAGGGCTACGCTCGCCATATGCCTGATCCGCAGGAATGATCAGACGACGCGTGCCGCCAACCTTCATACCTGGTACGCCCTGCGTCCAGCCAGCGATTACTTGATCGAGCCCAAACGTGATGGCCTTGCCAAAATCATGCGAGCTCTGAAAGATGATGCCGTTTTTTACCAGTGCACCCGTGTAATGCGCAGTAATCGTCGCACCAGGCCTTACTTCTTCCCCTGTGCCAACTTCTGTATCGATAATCTCTAGCTCTGACACCTTTTCTCTCGGCTCAAAGTTTGGCAATTTTGTACCTTCGTATTTCATATTCCTCCTATTTGCTTATCTGTAAATACACCTTGCGAAATGTCAGCCCGAGCTGCACTGCCAGTATTGCTAGTAGTGCCCACAGTACACCGATGACAATGGGATACTGGTCGTTCCAGCCGGTTTCTGATACATGCTTCGTCAATATACCGAGATATGCCCAGACAAACACTGCACCGTACAGACAGTTGACATTGCGAATCATTCCCGCCAGCCCTACTAGCGCACCAATGATGAGCAAACTGCCTGTCCACAATACCGGAGACAATCCGAGGCCATCCCATTTGATAGAAACGAGCCAGGTGCAGATGTTTGCTATCGTCGCCACCGTGATCCAACCAAAATACAAGCTAAACGGATTTCGCACCATCATACGCTCGCCCACTGTCATGTCCTTGTCCTTCAGAGTTTCCTCAATCTTCACCAGGCTGTAGAGCATACCAATGATGAGAAGTACGCTAAGCCACAGTACTTCGTACTGCCATGCCAAAATCCACACACAGTTAAGCACCGACGTTGCGATGAAATACGGCGTCATCGCCTCTATTGTCTCTGGCTTAAGCTTCTTTTGCCTGCTCTTGCCCATCCAGCCCAGCTGATAGACCACATACACGCCAAGCATCAGGTAGATAATTCCCCAGATCGTAAAGGTATAGCCCGCGGGAGTAAATAAGTTGACGTTTTTGTCAGAGATCGCTGCGGTATTCTGGCCGTTGAGCAGTGTCGTGCTGCCCGCCAAGCCATTGAGCACCAGCATGACCACAAACGCTACCGCTGCGATGATGCGTCGCTTCGTATTGACTACCGTTTTCTTTCTAAACCAAGCCATACCTTCCTCCCTCGTTGATCTTATGTCTTTAGTCTACCATGTGAGCGCTACTCAACTCGGCTCGCAAAGTACTCTTCAGTTTCTCGCATGATAATTTCGGCGGTCTTCGGGCCGATGCCATAGAGCTCTTGCAAGCGCTTGCCAAATTCCGTTTCGGTTTCACTGAGGCTGATCATTAGCATGAGCGAGCCGTCGTACCTATCTATCAGCTGCTTGCTCATCGTCAGTAGCGCCTTTGCCATGACGTGATTATAGCGAGTGTATTTCCCCTCCACCAGCAGGTGCGCAAGCTTGCGCTCTTTTGTGCTCATAATCGCCCACGGCGTATCAATGCCCTGCTCGATAAATAACTTCCAGGTATTTACTGCCACAGTCGACTGTATCGGCTTGCCGAGCAGATATGCCAGCAAAAACCACCGAAACAAATCATCCTCACTAGTCATCACATCGAGCCCATAGTCTTCTGGGTGGTGTTGTGGCTTTGATTTCAACACTTGCCGCGTCATCACGTTTTGTCTTTCAGTTTTGGTGGCTGTCCCAGCGCATACTGTCGACACAAGTCAAGTAATCGCGGCAGGTTCTCTTCATCAAGTACGTCAGGTTCTGCCAAGCACCATGCCCGCATCGACTTGCCACCAAATTCAAAGGGCTTCATACCTGGCTCTGCCAGCAAAGCTTCGGCACGTTCCGGCGTTGGCTTGACAATCAATTTATCGCCCTTCACCCCAAACGCCATATTGCCATTGATAAAATACCCCAGCCCACCAAACATCTTGCGCTTCGTCACCTCGAAGTCCCAGAGTCCGGTCTCCTCATCAATTCGCGACTCTAGCCCTGTATCGTACGTCATCAGGCTGCGATACCAAGCTCTCGAGCTACTGCGTCATCAATCTCAATATAACCCCTCTCCTTCGCTGCAGCATATCGCCTTCTAGCGTGCTCACTTGGCAAACGAATTTCACCGCCATCTCTTGTGCGGGCAACTCTGATTTTGTCGAGCATATCAGATACATTAGCTTTCAATTCATCTCTGCCTACTGTCAGCTCGGGATCAATAGCGATAACGACCGTGCCCCATTCCTCCTCAAAAGTCTTGTTGTCAACCCAAGCCCCACCAAGCAGCGGCCCTGCTAAAGTTTCTATTGCCATTGCAAACCCAGACCCTTTGTAGCTCCGGTCAAACGGAAGCAGGGCACCATCCATCGCAGCAGCCGGGTCAATAGTTGGATTGCCTTCACTATCAATCGCCATGTTTTCAGGAATTTCCTCACCACGTGCTTTGGCGAGCACCAAACCGTAAAACGTCATGGCCGACGTTGCTGCATCAAATACAATTGGCTTGTCGAGCGTCGGGAACCCGAAACCAATTGGGTTTGTGCCAAACACAGGGTCTATGCCACCAAATGCCGCAGCCGATGCGGGCGAGCGGCTACACATAATGCCGATAAGGCCTGCGTCCGCAATTTGCTCCACGTAGTAGCCTTGGGCACCGTTACTCGAAAAGGCATTCCTCACCCCTATAATCGCAAAGCCATACTCACTTGCCTTCTGGATTGCGACCTCTGTTGCAATTTGAGATACGAACGGCGCAGGATTACGCTTCGCATCGATTATTTGCGAAAGTTTTGTATCCTTCATTATAGCTACTTCGCCCTGCGGTACGATATCCTGGATCGGCTCTGTGCCCATCATCTTGACGATACCTTGAGTAGTATTACCAGTCATCTCCGCCCATACAAAGTAGTCTGCTACTACGGCAGCCTGCTCAGAAGTTAAATTCTTTTGCAATATTCTCGCTATCTGCGAACGCAAGCCACTAATCGCTATGTTCATCACTCATGCCTTCCTGATATGTCTAGAAATAATATCTCCACGTGCCCTACTGTAGTTTAGCTATATCTACTCGTGCCTGCTCCGTTGTATCCCGATCACGCACCGTCACGGTGTTGTCTTCGAGGGTTTGGAAGTCGATCACGATGCACTTCGGCGTACCGATTTCGTCTTGGCGGCGGTAGCGCTTGCCGATATTACCGTTGTCGTCCCACATGACGGCGCCGTGCTTTTTCTTGAGTGCCTCATAGACTTCACGAGCCTTGGCGACAAGCTCTGGCTTATTCTTTAGGAGCGGGCTCACGCAATATTTCACCGGCGCGAGGTGCTCGGGAAGTGCCAAATAAATGCGCTTTTCGCCGCCTTGCTCGTCTTCACGGTAGGCCGCCGACAGCACTGCCATCAGAGCCCGCTCGACGCCAAAGCTCGGCTCGATCACATGTGGAACAAATTTTGTGTTCGTGCCTTTGATGGTATATTCCATGTTTTTGCCGCTGACCCGTGCCACGTTGCTCAGGTCAAAGTCAGTACGATACGCTAGTCCAAACAATTCCTCGCGGCCAATTGGAAAATCATATTCGAAGTCAATCGTGCGCTTGCTATAGTGCGCCAATTCTTCGGCTGGCACTTCCAGCTCATGGACGTTCTCAGCTGGCAGTCCTAGCGCTCTGCACCACTCGTGACCAAGTAGTCGCCATCTCTCAAATTCCGCTTCCCAGTTGGCCGGGTCGACAAACCATTCGATCTCCATCTGCTCAAACTCACGCGAGCGAAAGATAAAATCGCGTGGACTAATTTCGTTGCGAAAGGCCTTGCCCTGCTGCGCCAGACCAAACGGCAGATCAGGATAAAAACTATCGAGCACATTTTTGTAATTCGTAAAAATTCCCTGAGCAGTCTCGGGGCGAAGATAGCTCACTGCTGCGTCGCTCTCAACTGGCCCAACCATGGTCTTAAACATCATATTAAACGGTCGCGCTTCGCCAAACGTGCCCTCTTTGCCGCAATTAGGACACTTGTTTGGGTTGTCCAGCTTGTCTGCACGAAAACGCCCCTTACACTCACTACACTCGACTAGTGGATCAGTGAATGTATCGACATGTCCGCTCGCTTGCCATGCCTTTTGATTCATGAGAATTGCCGCATCAACCCCGTACATGTCATCCCTGCTATCCACAAACATATGCCACCATAGGTTCAAGATATTACGCTTTAGCGCGACCCCAAGCGGGCCATAGTCCCATGTACCGCTGAGACCGCCATAGACATCGCTCCCCTGATAAATAAATCCGCGCCGCTTTGCAAGACTGACGATGTCATCTAGTTTGATATCTGACATGTTTTTCTCCACTTCTGCATGTTGGCAACATGCTTAAAGAATTACTATCTGTAGTATATCATACATCGACTAGTGTTAATCGATTGCCGCCTGTTGCCTCGCCACTACCCAACAATTCGGCAGCACTGCGGCAGTTCCGCCAATTTGCATGATAGTTTGAATCGGTTTGCTCGCCAAAATCCGCAGGAATTTGATATGGTGCGCATCGATATCACCCTGCTCAGCCACCCTGAGCCCGCGCTCTGCTTGATCGTACATATACGTTTTTTCGGCATCCAGCGGCTGGCCACCGACATCAAGTTCTAGGTTTAGTTCATACCCCACCAGCTCGGCATAGTGGATATAAAACCATGCCTGGATGAGCTGTAGTGGTATTGTGGCCAGATCGAGCGCCATGAATACCTCGCTCAGCACTCCATACCATTCCGGTTCATCGAGATCAGCGCTAGCTTTTGCTACCACGTTGACTGCTTCGTAACCAAATTGTAGACGGTCGTAGTCTTCCAAAATATGTCGATAAAACTGCACCAGCCGGGCACTGGTTAGAATTCCCATCTCGCCCCGGCCACTAGTAACGACAATATCGCTGATGCCAAATAGCTCGATGCCACCCGCCAGCTTGCTCTTTTCGCGCCTCACACCCTTTGCAATTGCCGTTCGCTGCCCAAGCGGCGTGATCATACGCAAAATTCGGTCAGCCTCTCCATAATTTGTACGGCGCAGCACAATTGCCCTGGTACGCTCTACGCTCATGCCACTATTCTCCGCACTGCCGCCACGGCATCTTCTACACCCATAGTTGTTTTGTCAAGGACAGCGCGTACGCCGTAGGCGCCCAGGCTTCCTTTTGGTATATCTGCAGCCGTTGTTGTGCATACAACAATTGGAATGCGCGCCAGGTCACTGTGCGAGCGCAACTCGTGCAGCAATACTACTCCATTCGGCCCAGGCAAAAAAATATCGAGTATTATCGCATCAGGATGTGTATTGTCAATCACATCCATTGCCTCGAGCCCATTAGTAACATGAGCAGTAGCAAAACCTCCGCGTTCGAGTTGACGTATCAGCTGGCCGGCCATCCAAATGTCGTCTTCAACTACTACCACCATAGGCTTTTTTGCACTCACAGCAGCCTCAACTGCGATGAAGCGTGAATATCAACATAAAATGTCGCCCCGTCGCGGTGACGAGTAGTACCAATCCGCGCCTGCATGGCGTCGGCAAATTGTCGTGCAATGTATACTCCAAGACCGCTCGAAGCAGGCCGAGTACTCATCGTCGAAGCGGCTTTCCCGATGGCGCCGTCGACCCGCCTATGCATAGCCACAGGAACTGCTGGGCCGAAATCACGTACACCCAAGCGAAGGTATTGTCCTCCCTCCGTCGCATGAACACTGATCTCGACCGGGTGCTGGTTGTCGCCATAGTGCAAAGCATTGTCTGCAAAACTCAGCATAATTCTTCGTAGCAAATCCTTGTTGGCAAGGCCCAGCAGCGACCCACGACGCTGTCGCACACGCAACTCGCGACCTTTCGCTCGATACAACGGCCGCAGTTCTTCGACTACCTCATCACAGAGCGAAACAGGGTTAAGAGGCTCTAGGGTGAATAGGCTATCTTCGAGCCGTGCGTGTTTTGTCAGATCGGTTGTCAACCGCAAGGCGCGCTCACTCGTCAGGGAGATTTGGTTCGCAATCTGGCGTGCCGACTGCGGCATAGTATCCGACGATTCGAGTTCCAGCGCTAGCTGGCGCACCAGTGCGAGCGGTGATTTTAGCTCATGAGCCGCTGCCACAAACAATGGGGTATGTACAAAAACCCCACTATCATCGGTCGTATTCAGCTCTTTCCCCTCCATAGACACTACTACTAGTGTAGCATGTCGGGTGTGTCATGAATCTTAGAACTTATTCGTTAAACTTCACTGTCTTGAGGATGGCCGCAAAATCTTCCTTGAATACATCGCCATCGGTCCGTAGCGTCAGGGTGCGATCACGCATCTTGATCAACACTGCCGTCGAAACCATATCTTTCGTGAAATTACCTGTAATTGTCGTGCCGCTCAGTCCGGCTTCAGAATAGGGGCTCGACTTGAGGCTGCCCTTCTTGATGAGATCGGCATACTGTTCGAGCGACTTATCATAGGTCTTTTGTTCAATCGTGATACGCAAGGCAAATTTCTGTGTCGCAGTCACTGGTGGCACCAAGATTGGATTGAGGTAGGCTTGATACGTTACGCCACCACCCTTGCTGACATCTGTCGCCTGGGCCGCACTCCATGTTTTTGGGTAATCAAATGTCAAACGTCCGTAGTCAGATGGGCCAACGAATTGACGTTTCGGCTCCTTCTCTCGTTTTGCGAAGTCTTCCTCCATTTTGCTCGAGGCATCTAGCTTGGCTTTCGCTACAGCATCAGAGACTTTTGTGTCGACATTGTCTTTTTGGTCGATATACTGCGTGTAGGCCCATACGCTAAATCCGCCAAAGACAACCACCAAAATCACCAGTGCGACAATCGCAATGATAGTACCGATCGCTGCCCCTTGCTCATGTGAACGATAGTGTTGTTTCATGCTTATGATTATACGGTGCAATCTTTCCCCTGTAAAGGTGTAATATCGTAGCGGAAGTATGCACCCAGCTGCCGCTTCGCTACGACTCCCTTGACAGCAAATCCATAACTGATAAATACCAGCGTTCGCTGCAGGCGGGTCGCCTCTCGCTCTACCTTTGCATACATTTTTTTGATATCACGATCATCCCCAAAGGTATAGACGACTGTAGTCGAATCGGGCAGTGACTCCCGCCAAAAATTTCCGATCTTGACGGTAACACGCGGATCCTTGCGTGACAACCACATCGCAATCCATGCAATGATCGGGTTTATTTCATAGCCGACTGCTCGCGCGCCTCGCTGGCTCGCTTCACGCAGTACAATGCCATCGCCTGCACCGATATCAACCAGCGTATCTTTCTTATCAAGCCGATAAAGATCACTCAAGGCTTGACGCACATCGCGGCGTTTTGACGGAACATACGGTGCACCCGTAAAAGCCATGAAACCAAAGAATAAAATAATGCCACTACCGATCAACAACCACATGTGATACCGGTCACCCTATACCTGATCAAATTTCTTCTTCAGCACAATAATCTCGTTTTTGTACTCAGCCAACTCTTTTTCGATTGATTCAGCCAGTGCCTCGGCTTTTTTGTAGACCCCCATGGCTTCTTCTAGGTTGAATTCTTCACCATCAAACCACGCCACGAGCGCATCAAGTTCGCGCATTTTTTCTTGAATCGTTTTATCTTGTTTCGACATGGGTTACCTCCGCTGTTAGTATGTCTTTTGCACGATCAATTGTCAGCAGTCCACCTATCTCAGCAGACCCGCGGACGATCGCATATCCTCGCCTAAGAACCGCTGTCGGATCGTACGCCGACAACTTGCCGCGACTTGTCCCCAACTGTTGCTCATGTAGCAGGTGTCGCTCACTCATACGGCGAAACGCGCGCTCCATATGTTGTCTTGCCAGCAGGGTCGACTCGTCGACCGCCTGTTCGGCCTTGATTGCAACTAGCCGCACCGCATGTCGGGCTTGCTGCACAAGCTCACGCTTGTCAGGAACGATAATCTGCGCCGCATTACTAGGAGTTGCCGCCCGAACATCCGCCACAAAATCTGCTAGCGTCTCGTCAATCTCATGCCCCACTCCTACCACTGTCGGCACACGACTAGCAGCAATAGCGCGAACCAACGTCTCGTCATTAAACGCCGCGAGATCATCGGCGCTACCACCGCCGCGAATTAACACGATCACTTCTGGCAGCGATTGCTGGGAATTGAAATATTCGAGCGCACGAATCATCTGATCAGCAGCACCATCTCCCTGCACTTGGGTGTGTGCGACTTCGATTGTCAATCCACCCCACCGCTCGTTGATAATTGTTATGAAATCAGCATACCCTGCAGCTTGCGTACTGCTAATCACCGCAATATGCGCAGGCAATGGAGGCAGTGTGCGTTTACGATCTGGACTAAATAGTCCCTCACTATCGAGCTTGGCTTTGAGCAGCTCATAACTTTTTTTAATACTCCCTTCTCCGCTGGGCCGTATCGACTGAATCGTCAGGCTAAACTTGCCCCATGCCGTCAGTTTCGGCGTGGCGCGTACAATCACTTTCATGCCATCCTCGATTGGCATGCGCAGCTGCCATACTGTCATAAAGCAACCAACGCTACCGCTGGCGTCTTTGAGATCAAAAAATACGAACTTACCTTGGTTTACCTTAAAGCTGGCTACTTCACCCTCTACATCGACCGCCGGATACGCGTACTCAAGCGTTTGGTTGAGGCTTGCCAGCAAGTCGCTGACATTAAAGATCGGCAGCTCGTTTGCCATACTTGTTGAGCGTTAGCTGATAAAAAATGTATCCAATCCCTATTGTGATGAGCAAAATAATGACTCGCGCCAGCACAACGCCAGCAATCGCCTCCCCTTGCTGCATCCCTGCTGTTACCAGCACCATCACCATCAACGCTTCGTAGGCACCAGCACCTCCTGGTGTCACAATTGCAAAACCAGCCAAGCTAGCCAGACTGTAGGCGATCAAAATCGCTGCAGGGTTCACTACAGCCCCCAGCGCCAAAAACGTCAGAAAGAAAATTGCGATATCTGACGCGATAAAAAGCAGCGCCCAGATGAACGGCTGGGCTAGTACCGATTTGTCACGATTGAGCTCGATATAGTCGCGGTGGAGGTCGTCAAACAGCTTCACAATATTGTCTGCTTTGATGATCTTGCGCTTTCGCCCTCTTGTGGCAACTCGTGCTAATCGATTTGTCGTACGCTGGAGCCAGTCACCGAACCGATGAATCCGTGATCGACTTTTGACCACATAGACAAATAAGCTGACTGCCCCACTCATTCCAATCACTAGCAATGCACTCATCAAAATAATCCATCGATTCACATTTCCATCGATCGTCACTACTACAAGCGAGATCATCAGCAGTACGATCGTTGCGGCAAACCCCGCTGCGTACCGCACCGCCTGCGACATCATCGATTTTGCAGTCGTAACACCGAGCTTGCCAAGACGCCAGTTGGCATAGGACACCCCGCTCACTCCTCCGCTCGGCAAGATGTGATTTACGAAATTTAATTCCAGCGACACCCGCATCAGTGTCAACAGGCTTACTTCTTTGATAGCGTGTTTTTGGCGCAGGTACGAAAACATCATCTCCCCTGAGAACAGGTAGCTCAGCACCGTACAGAGCGCCACGGCGCCTAACATCCATAAGTTCACCTGCGACAATAGATGCCAGGCATGTTCAAGTTGGTGGCGCGAGAAAAACAAGATCAGCACGACCATCACGAGCGTTACGACGCTCAGTATTGTTTTAAACGACACCTTCATCTCAAGGCTTATTATACTACGCGAAATGGCGATTGCGCATGAATTACGCTATACTGACCCTATGTACATCGCTATATTAGGCAGACAGCCAGCCCTCGGTATGGCTGAGCTCGAATCGCTCTATGGCAGCGAGCACACCAGATGGTTCTCGGACGAGAGTGCACTTGTTGATGATTCTCGCTTTGATTTTGAACGCCTTGGCGGCAGCCAAAAAGCCGGTCGAGTGGTAGCTGAGCTGCATGGCGACTGGCGGCAAGCCAGTATGCAAATCGTCAAGGCTTATACCGATGCATGGAGTAGCCATCAGGGCAAAATTACGCTTGGTATCAGCGCCTACGGCTTTCGCACCACCGCGAGAGATGTCCAAAAAACCGGTATCGTCTTGAAACAAAAACTAAAAACCCACGGCGTGAGCGTGCGCCTCATCCCAAACGCCGAGCCTGCCCTCAACACCGCCGCCAGTCATCACAACAAGCTGGGTCTCAGCGACAATCATGTCGAACTGCTCGTCGTACGCGCTGGCAACGGCACTATTATCGTGGCCGAAAGCCTGGGTGCCCAAAATATCACTGCCCTCGCTGCACGCGACCAAGCCCGCCCAAAGACCGATGCGTTTGTCGGCATGCTCCCGCCAAAACTCGCTCGTATGATGGTGAATCTCGCTGTAGGCGATGACATTCTAGAATCTAACTCTTACGATCTAGTTAAATCGTCTGCTACTCAAAACTTGACCGTCCTCGACCCGTTTTGCGGCACGGGCGTCGTCCTGCAAGAAGCGGCGCTTCTCGGCTACAACACCTACGGAACTGACCTGTCCGAGAAGATGGTCGACTACTCCAGGCAGAATCTCAATTGGCTCGTCGAAAAGTATGGCCTGTCAGTTGATATCACCATCGAACAAGGCGACGCCATGACCCACACCTGGCCACTCCTCAGTGCTCAGAACTCAGAATTCAGAACTCCTGTTGCTGTTGTTGCCGAAACCTACCTCGGCCAGCCTTTCTCAGCTCCTCCGTCCTCTGCCAAACTCACCGAAGTTCGCGGCAATTGTAATCATATCATCTCAGAATTTTTGAAAAACATCGGATCGCAACTCGCTCCCGGTGCTCCCCTCTGCATCGCCGTTCCCGCCTGGCGCGATAGCGCCGGTCAATTCACGCATTTGCCATTCATTCATGCGCTCGACAAGCTTGGGTACGCGCAAGTCGCTCTCACTCACGTCAAAGCAAGTCAACTCCTCTACTACCGCGAGAATCAAATCGTCGCCCGCGAGCTACTGATCCTTAAAAAGAGTTGACGAAATGCCCCTGTTGGAGTACAATGGTACAGATTGTTTATACAACGTTTAAAGGAGTCCTATGTCACACGTTAAAGCAGGCGGTTCAAGTAAGAACATCCACAACAACGCCGGTGCTCGCCTAGGCGTCAAGCGCTTTGGTGGCCAAAAAGTCTCTGCCGGCGAAGTGCTCGTCCGCCAAACTGGCGCAACTAAAATCGCTGGCCCTGGCACTTATATCAGCCGCAACTTCACCATCCATGCTAAACAAGCAGGTGTCGTCACCTTCAAAAAGGTCAAAAAAGCTGCCTTCACCGGCCGCACTCACCCCCGCACTCAGGTGTGCGTTGAGTAAATTCTTAATTTTTCTGTAGTTAATAATAGCTCCTCAGACAGAGGAGCTATTATTATTTATCTAATTAGTTGGATCGGCATAACCTAGAGACCCATATCTACCATAACCGACTCTCGCAGCCGTTTTTTGAAACTATCAGCAATATAGCCTGTCTGCAAAGACCTAGTAGATGCGGCAAGGCCAAGTGCAAGTGCCTCCACGCGCTGCCGAGCTTTTTCGCTCATACGATCCGAAGGGGTCCGAGCAGTTCGCAACAAAGAGTCGACTGCTTGATCACTCATACCGGGTACTGTTCGCCTGTTAACTGCTTCGCCGATCATACTTCGAATCAGCTGTTTTTCTTCGTCCGTTAGATCGCTATCATTAGCTACGACCTGCTCGCACAGGCTTATTGCATCGTCCCCGTTGTTAAATCCGCCAATCGCCATATATTCCATAGCTTTTTGCGTATGGCTAGGTAGCTTGGCAAATTTATTCGATTTCCAATCATACTGCACAAAAGCCCCGATACGATTATCGACCTCTCTCGAACCACCTCGTCGAGCAATACTGTCGATATCACCCAAGAGTGTCATTACAGGTTGTGTCGCCTCAAATAATGCTTTTTCTTTTTCACGGGCTGCTAATTTTTCAGCCTGCTCAGAGCGAAAGGTGTTGAGAGCAGCTTCGGGCTCAGGTAAATCGAACCTGCTGCGTGCACCTGTGCCTACAGTAGTACCAAATTCATCGTTAAGGGGTGTTAGACGAGTAACCTCATTGCCTTCTTCGTCTACACCCGTGACTACAGCATATGGCTGGTCGCCGGAAAGCGTTGCTGCAAAGAATGCCCTATCGCCCAATGTCTTTCGCATGCGGCGACTGAGTTCTTCTGAACGAGCTTCACCTTCAAAATCACCGATACCCGCATTAATACTGTTGACTGCTTCTTCGGTTATTTCTGCGGTGACAATATGCTTTTTATTTTCTGGATTTTTCATATATTATTACTATAGCAAAAAATTGACTAAAAGTCAATACGCTTTTGCTTAACTATCTTACTAGTCTTGTGGAGAAGATGGAGCAGGAGCTACGTCCATACCAAGGTGGTGCTTGATGCGGGCCACGACGTCGCCAATCACGACTTGAGATTTCACGAGATAATCATCGACGCCAAGTTGTTCGGCACGCTCTTTGTCCTTTGGTTGACTGAGTGCAGTGAGCATAATCACACGGACATTGGTGGTGTCAGGGGTGTTGCGCAAAATATCGAGCACGTCAAAGCCACTGATTTTTGGCATCATGGCATCGAGCAAGATGAGGTCTGGCTTGAAAGAAATAGCTGCTGACAACGCGTCTTCCCCATTGTTGACTTCGTGAATATCAAATCCTTCGAGCTCCAATCGTGAGCGGTATACACTCGCAAGTGCGGTGTCGTCTTCCACGAGGAGAATTTTTTTCTTTGTGTCCATATATGTTTATAGTACCTGAGCGCTGAAAAAAGCACAAGCAGGAGAGTTAGAAAATTTTGCGAGCCGCCTCAAGCTGAGGGTCACGACCAGCATTGCGATCATCGGACGTGAGCTGAACGACGGTATCAGGGGCAATACCCTCTTTGGTGATGTTTTTGCCATTTGGCGTGAACCACCGCGCAATTGTCACCTTCAGCTGGCGGCCGTCGGGCAGATCGATCAGCTTCTGGACGGTGCCCTTGCCATAGGTTTTTTCACCGATTAGGGTGGCTGCCTTGTGATCCTGCAGGGCACCCGCCACGATTTCACTGGCGCTGGCACTTCCGCCGTTTACCAATACGACAGTTTTTATGTTCTCCAGCACTGGCTCACCTTTGGTGCGAATGGTATTCTTGACAGTATTATTGGTCTTTTCGGTGACAATCACCTTATCACGTAGCCACAAGCTTGCTACGTCTTGGGCGGCATCGAGATACCCGCCACCGTCATCGCGCAGATCAAGAATCACCCCCTTCACTCCCTGAGACACGAAGCCTTGTGCCGCCTTCCGAGCTTGTGCGGCCGTATTGGCATCGAACCGGGTGATAGTGAGCGTGCCGATGCCGTTTTCGACCGAACTACGAACGCTCGGATCGCTTAATTTTGCACGGGTGATCGAAAAGTTCTTTGTCTCTTCACCGCGTTTGACTGCTACTTTGACCGTCGTACCTTCTGGCCCGCGAATCTTTGACGCGACTTCTGATGAGTCGAGACCTTCGACAGAGCTATCGTTCACTGATATGAACTGGTCACCTGCTAGCAGACCAGCTTGTGCCGCTGGCGAATTCTCAAGCACGCGAACGACGGTAGCCGCGTCATTGCGAACACCAAGTTCACAACCGATTCCTGTCACCTCTCCACTCAGCTCTTTACTGAACTGCTCGGCCTCTGTTTTGTCCATGAAGATGGTATAGCGATCGCCGACCGCAGCCACCATACCGCGCGCCGCGCCATCAGCGAGCACACTCGAATCGACCGTACCATCGTAATTTGCCTTCAGCTCACGATAGGCCTTTTGGACAACCGCAAGGTCAAGCGATTCTGTCGAGGTTTTTACACCGATCAACGGAGCCATGGTGGCAGCAAGCTCTGATTGCCTTGTACCGACAACAAAGCCCGCCAGTGCAACAATAGCCATCGATACGAAATAGAAATTCTTTGACACACCCATGCGACGTCGTGGACGATAATCTTGGCTCTCTTGCATTGGGGGTTGGGCATCTGTCACCGGTTGTCTCCTTTTTTGTCTCTCTAGCTTAAGCATTAATTATAGCGCACTCCGTGAGGTGTGCGCTATAGCTGATTGCTCCGATCGTGGTATCTGAGCTAAAAATAGATGTACGTCAGGCCGCTAGCCGAACGGGTGTAATAGTGGTATCGTCCCCATCCACCGCCATCGGCATTGTTGTTATAGTCGCTGACGGTGATTGTACCGTCGCCGTTGACCGACTCAACATACATCGAGTGTCCATAAATACCAACATACCAAATTGCTACTGACCCTGCTTTTGGAGTCGACCCACTCGAGATACCATAGCGGGCAGTAGTCGATGGCCATTGGTTTGCGTTACCATAGCCGCCAAAGTGCGGAACGAAACGGCCAGTGCTAGCTACTTTCCATGCCGTATAGCTGACACACTCGCGGTTATACAGGCCCCAAGAGTCAACCAACGTATCTTGCTCAGCATAGGCCCACACGCCAGGATATCCGCCGCCGCCAACTGAGCCGCCACCGATATTGCTCGCACCGCTCGCAGCAGCTGCCGCAGCCATTGCGGCGGCTTGTTGCTGGCGGAGACCAGCAATCTGTGAGTTTCGTTCTGATGATAGCTGCTGGTACGCGGCTTCTTGACCTTGCGTATCAGCCAAAAGTTTGGCCTGCTCGGCTTCTTTGCTAGCCAGGGCATCCCGCTGTGATTTTTGGTCAGCCAATACACGCTCCACATCGACTCGCTGTTGCTCAAGTTGCTTCTTTAGTGCGTTGATTTGATCAATAGTATTGCTAAGATTGTCTTGCACTGAAGCGCGCATGTTCTCTTGGTCGACATAGTCGCTGATATCGTTTGCGCTCGCCAGCATCTCGAGTGGCGTGATCGAGCCGTCGACATACATATCGGCAATAATTAGGCCAAGCGCCTCTTTGTTGTCGGCGATATCCTTCTCGGTCTTGGCAATTTGATTGACGAGTTTGTCGTATTTTGCCTGGCTCAGGTCTAATTGACCCTGGATGGTTGCCTTTTGGGCCGCCAGGTTTGCCAGTTCGTTCTGGAGGGTGTCAGCCTGTGCGCCGAGCTTTGCAGCTTCGTTTTGGTACCCTGCCACTTCGGCTTCAATCGCCCGAATTTGATCGTCGAAACGATCAGCAAATGCATGGTTGCCAAAAGTAAGCGGCCCGCTCATTGCCATCAATACAGCGCCTGCCACCAAAGCTGATTTGGTGACTAACCCTTTTGAAATCGATGTGGTGGACCGTTTCATTAGTTTCAGATTAGCATAAGCAATACGCATTGTCAACACTCCGCGGACAACAATATTTAGATTTTGAGGTAGCGGCGCGTAGCCATTAATGACGAGATTGTGCCGACCAATCCACCGAGAGCAATCATTCCTAGCAGCACAAATCCAATGTACATGAGGATGTAGTCGAGCGTCGGGCCAATTGCCACTCCCCAACTAGCAAGTTTGTCTCGCATGCCGTAGAGCAGTCCGATGCCGAGCGCCGTAGCAATAATCGCCGCGATAAATCCATACACAATCGCCTCGACCACAAACGGGCCGCGAATAAAACTGCGATCAGCGCCGATCAGCTTCATCATCTGAATCTCTTCCTTGCGGTTGAAAATCGCCATACGGATGGTATTGAAAATAATCAACATCGATATGCTAGTGAACAAGATACTTGCGCCAATACCAAGCTGCTGCGCCGTGCGCGTCCAGGTTGCAATAGTATCGGTGGCGGATTTGCGCTCGCTCATAAAAGTCGGCTGGCGTGATGGTTCAATGTATTTTTTGAGCTCACTGCTGGTCTTGACGTAGGTGACGAGTTGACTAGTGTCATTGACATTCTTGAGCGTAATCCGAATGGTAGCGGGGATTTTGTTGATGGCTTGGTTAAGCGCGTCGAGCGTGCCAGCACTTGATTTGTTTTTCTCAGCAAACTCTGCACGGCCTTCCTCGGTGCTAACAAATGTTACTGACTCGACATTGGAAAGTCCGCGCAGGTCAGACATGATGTTGCCTGCTTCTTTCTCGGTAGTGCCTGTCTTGAGGTAAATAGAGCGGTCAATTCGTTTGCCTACCTGCGCTGCCGTATCAGCAAGGACATTTTGAGCAACCACTGTCGTAAAAACAACCAGAAGTGTAATGGTCATCACAGCAGTTGCAGCCACGGTGAGCCAGGCATTACGGGTAAAATTATTGACACCGTAGCGGCACATGCGCAAAAATGTCAGCCATTGACGACGATGTCGCCGCTGTCCAGCAAGTGCTTTGGCGTTATTGGCATGCTTAGGCATACAAATTCTCCTGTAGCCGAGCCGATACGGGCAATGATTCAGACGCGTTGCAGTGCGAGGTAGTCATGAAGCGCGGAGCAAGTTGTACATAAGAGGTACAGCGCGCGAGCACTGGAGTTACTAACGGTGCAATGTGGCGTGTATCAATCATTGTCTATAGCTCCCTTGCGCTTGATCACTGGTAATCTTCCCATGGTCAATCGTAATCACCCGCCGCTTGAGCTTGTTAACGATCTCTACATTGTGCGTGGTGAGCAATACAGTGGTGCCGTATTTATTAATCTTTTCGAGCAGGCGCACAATGTCCCAACTATGCTTTGGGTCGAGATTGCCTGTTGGCTCATCGGCAATTAAGATTTTTGGCTGACGCACTACAGCACGGGCAATCGCTACCCGCTGACGTTCACCACCAGAGAGTTGGTGCGGAAAGTTTTTTTCCTTGCCTGTCAACCCGACGAGGTCGATAACTTTCGGTACCGTGCTTTTGATCTCGCGGCTAGTCATACCAGCTATTTCTAGTGCAAATGCCACATTTTCAAAGACAGTGCGCTGTGGCAGTAATTTGAAATCCTGAAACACCACGCCGATCTTGCGACGCAACAACGGAATGTGTTTGTCTTTGAGTGTATCGTAGTCAATTCCTCCCACGACAATCTTGCCGCTGGTAGGCTTTTCTTCGCGAGTTAGGAGTTTTAGCAGGGTTGATTTACCAGCACCGGATGTCCCAACGAGAATCACAAACTCATTGGGTTCGATATGCAAACTAATCCGATTGAGAGCCGGACTAGAGTCTTTGCCATACGCTTTTGTCACCCTATCTAACAAAATCATCTACTTCTCAGTATACCATAACCATCGCTTAAATAACGCTTAACGCGCTACCAGCTACCACTACTACCACCGCCTGAGAAATCACCACCGCCGAAGGAGCCTCCGCCGCCTGATGACCAACCGCCATCTCCACCACCGATTGAGCCTCCGCCAGCCCACCATGATGGGAGCGTCCCCTGAGACTTGTGCCGGGCGTAGTCGCGCGATACCAGAAAATCAAACAGGAACCCAAAGAGCGTGAT
Source organism: Patescibacteria group bacterium (assembly GCA_020160975.1). GTDB lineage: Bacteria > Patescibacteriota > Saccharimonadia > Saccharimonadales > Saccharimonadaceae > Saccharimonas. The sequence continues at coordinate 254,315 of JAIUPJ010000001.1, forward strand.
GCCGACAGCGAGGAGTATTGTCCAAAATGCCCACGAGAATAACAGCGCGACAACCAGTCCCAATCCCAGACCGATAATGCCGCCTGCCCACCAGCTTTTGCTACGCCCCAGCATAGAGGCTACCCATGACAGGATAGAGAGAGCGCCCACTAGAATAAAGAATCCAAGCTCCGCCCATGAGCTGAACGCGGTTTTATCGGTGCTTGCCGCCGCCTCAAGTTTCGGATCGGCTTGAGCAGAGATGGCCTTTTGAATACTATCGACCGCCTCCTCTAGGCCCCCGGCGAAATCACCTTTTCGAAATGCCGGGGTGAGAACATCGCGGATAATGCGTGACGCACGGACGTCAGTCAGGTCACCTTCAAGCCCTCGCCCTACTTCGATGCGCATCTTACGATCATTTTTGACAACCAAGATCAACGCGCCGTTGTCTTTGCCTTGTTCGCCAATTCCCCAAGCACGCGCTACTTTTAGTGAGTAGCCCTCAAGATATTCGTCTGTACCGAGTGTTGGAATCATCAGAATGCCTATTTGGTATGATTTTGTCTCGCGGCTCGTGGCAATTTGCGCGGCGAGGCGTGTAATGTCCTCTTGAGACAACGTGTTCGTCTGGTCAATGATAGGCGTCGCTAGGCTTGGTGCCGACGGTACCGCAAGTGCATGGGCCGGCACGACAGTCAGGCATACCACTGTAGCTACAGCGATGAGAATAGCGCCAATATACCTGCCTAGCTTCATGCGAGGCAGCCTATTGTGCCGTCGTTGTGTTGTCGAACTGAACTGTCGGTGCAGCTTCCGATCCGGCAACTGCCTGGAAGTATGGTCGCTGCGTAAAGCCAAACAAACCAGCTATGAGATTGGTTGGGAACGTTTGTAGACGTGCGTTATAGGGCCGAGCGGTGTTGTTGAAATCAGAGCGAGCTACCTGGATACGATTTTCCGTGCCCTCGAGCTGACTCATGAGGTCCTGGTAGGCAGCCGTTGACTTGATGTCTGGATAGCTTTCTACTACTGCAAGCAGCTTGCTGAGTGAGCTTGTGACGCCGTTTTGTGCATCGATATAGCTTTGCATCTGCTCTGGTGTTGCCGTGCTAGCGTCGACAGAAATACCGGTGGCTTTGGCACGAGCTGAAACCACCTGATTGAGGGTCTCTTGCTCAAAGTTCGATGAACCCTTGACGGTGTTGACGAGATTTGGAATCAGATCAGCACGTCGCTGATATTGTGTTTGCAAATTACCAAACGACGTCACGACTGTCTCGCGCTGCTGCACCAAGCTATTGTAGGTACCGCCGATCCACAAACCAAGCACCGCGATAACGGCCACGATAATTCCTGGGACTAACCATTTACTTTTCATACCATGCCTCCTTAATGTATCTGACTCTCAGTATAGCAGAACTACGCTGTGGTGGAATGCGTCAAGTATGCTTCAACAAATGGCTCAAGATCGCCATCGAGCACGCCCTGGGCGTTGCGCTCTTCGTGCTTGGTGCGCGTGTCCTTCACCATAGTGTACGGGTGCAACACATAATTTCGGATCTGCGCACCCCAGCTGGCCGATTCGCCCGTTCGCAGGTCGGCGAACGTCTCGGCGTGTTGATCGAGCTGCATCTGCACTAATTTGCTGCGCAGGATTTTCAAAGCTGTTTCTTTGTTTTGTAGCTGGGATCGCTCATTCTGGATTGCCACGACGATGCCGGTCGGGAGGTGTGTCACGCGTACTGCTGAATCAGTGGTGTTGACACTCTGGCCTCCATGGCCACCGGCACGGTAGACATCAATCTTCAGATCCTTGTCGTCCAGCTTGACTTCATCGGGTGTGGCAATCTCTGGCATCACCTCGACCAGCGCAAAGCTGGTTTGACGAAGATTGTCGGAATTGAACGGGCTGAGCCGCACAAGTCGGTGAACTCCGTGTTCGCTGTGTAGTTTGCCATACGCAAATGGCCCACTCACACTATAGGTCACGCTTTTGATGCCTGCTTCCTCGCCTGCCGAGCGCTCAATCAATTCAGTCTTCATGCCGGCACGTTCTGCCCAGCGAAGATACATGCGCTCTAGCATCTCTGTCCAGTCCTGAGCGTCAGTGCCTCCTGCCCCAGCACTGAGTTTGATGATGGCAGCATGATCATCAAAATCGCCCTGAAAAAGCAAATCTTTTCGTCGCTGGTTATACTCCTGCTCCAGACGATGCAGCTGCTGATCGACTTCACCGAGCAGACTGTGGTCATCGAGTGCGAGCAACTCTAGGCTATCCTCAATTCCAGCGCGCAGTGCAATCCACGGCTCGACAAAAGTCCGCAGTGCCCCCGCCTCACGAGATAGTGATTCCGCATGGCTGCTATTAGACCACACATCCGGATCCGCTAGCTGCGCATCGATGCTCGCAAGTTGCTTCTGTTTTTGGTCAATCGCCAATGACACACAGGCATCATCCACTTGTTTCTGTAGTTCTTTGGCAAATTTTTGAGCTGACTGCATATAACTCTATTATACGGTATACACCTGTTATACTAGACTTCATGAAAATTGGTGTGTTTGATTCGGGGCGCGGCGGAGAACTTGTTGCAAAAGAATTGCGCAGAATTCTCCCTGAACATGATTATATTGTTGTAAATGACCGAGCTCATGTCCCCTACGGATCGCGCTCTGATGCCGAGATCATCGATCTCACTCACCATGCCATTGCGCCACTCTTTGATGCCGGGTGTGAGATTATCGTCATTGCCTGCAACACTGCAACCACGGTCGCGATCGACTCTTTGCGCCATAATTTCCCTCAAATAGACTTTATTGGTATCGAACCAATGATCAAAACTGCAGACTTAGAGAGCAACACACGACGCGTGACTGTGCTCGCAACCCCTACAACTTTACAAAGCCTACGCTATCATCATCTCAAGCAACAGTACGGCAGTTCGCTTGTGTTCGACGAGCCACAGACAGACAACTGGGCCAGTGTAATAGAGTTTGGCGATCCCAAGACGATCGATTTTGGTGATGTGGAGAAAAGTATCGCCCACGGAAGCGACACCATCGTCCTCGCTTGTACGCACTATCTTGCGCTCACTGAGCAACTACACCGTGCGTTTGATCATGTCCAGATCCTTGAGCCGACGAAAGCAATCAGTAAGCAGGTGGCACGACTTGTGGCGGCACGGCAGGCTGAGTGACGCGCGCGTCGGTTGCTTTACTCCACTTATCAATATGGCTGAGCCTTCTCACCAAAAATGGATGAGTGCTAAAAGTCTGAGCAAATCGATTCATCGGACGCTCTGCCGTATATTGCAACCACTGGCGAGCTGTTTCGTTCATTGATTTTGCCACGTCTGGCCCGACATGAATTTTGATGAGCGCCTCTTTGACAAGCTCGGAGTCCTCAGTGTACATCAGCGCTAGCCTATCGGCTGTGAGCTCACATCGACGACTCCAAAAACCGGCAATCCAGGTGCCGACAACGTTAATGATCGGCAGCGATAAGAACGGCATGAGGTATACACTTGCCGTCGTGTGCCCATACTTGATGTGTGCCATTTCATGAACGACAATCGCTTTGATTTCGTTGTGCGTCATATAACGGATCGTTCCTGAGTTGAGCACGATGATATACGGACGCACAAACCCAAGAGCATAGGCATTCATAACGGGATCTTGCGTGACAAAAATTTCAATCCTCGGTAATTGCAAATCGGCCGCTGTCGTATTCGCCCAGTCTCTCAACCATGCATAATCACTATATTCAATCTGCAACGAGTTGCCGAGTACAGACTGGCGTTGCATACGAACCATAAACATCCCAAACCCCAGAATGGCAAAAAACAATATGACACTACCGACGATTGTGCCGAGCAAACCGAGGACAACACTGACACCATCGCCTCGTGAGGCCGCAAAATCCTCTCCTGTAAAATACCCAATGATAAAATAGAGGCTCGTGACAATAAAAAACACAAAAAACGTTGCCGCGAGCACTATGAGGTCGCTGCTTGAGAATGCTCGTTTGACAGCCAATTGGCCTTTAGTTTGTTCCATGCGTCGCTATCCCTTCTACTGCGGCAACGAACTGGTCGCCGCGGTCACTATAACTTTTGTACTGATCAAAACTCGCACTTGCTGGACTAAGAATCACCACTCCATCTGGCTGCGCAATCTCTGCTGCAGCCCTTACCACTTCTGGCATCATGCCCGCTTCACGGATTACACGAACGTGCTGTGATTGACAAAGCTTCGCGATTGTCTCTCCTGTGTGACCAATCGCAACTACTATAGCCCCAACCCGTTGCGCCTCCTGAACAATCGGAGTATAGTCGGCGCCCTTGTCCGAACCACCGAGCAATATTACGATATTTTTGCCAGCAAAACTCTGGAGTGCGGCAATGGCGCTCCCCGGTGTAGTCGCAATACTGTCGTCATACCACCCTACGCCATTCACCTCACGAACCAGTTTCAATCGATGTGGCAACCCGGTAAAGCGCCTAAGTCCTCGCTCAATCGCCGCAAAATCATCGATATACTCAAGCGACGCGGCGATTGCCGCACAAGCATTTTCGAGATTAAAGTCTCCTGTCAGCTGCATCGCATCAGTCCCGCAGATTCTCTGCTCATCACGATAAAATGCACCATCACGAATATACACTTCATGTTCGCCGCTATCAGCAAAGTGCATGCGACGACCTGGGGACTGCCGTGCAATCTCTTCCGAGTATCGATTTAACGGGTGAGAGATAACTGTATCTTGCGCTGTCTGATGCTTCACAATCCCACTCTTTGCAGCAATGTATTCTGCCATGTCTTTATGTACATCAAGATGGTCAGGTTCAATCATAAGCACTACCGCAGTGTGCGGGCTTTTTTGTAAGTCCCACAATTGAAAGCTACTGAGCTCAAACACCACAATATCGTCGGGCTGAAGCAGCGAGAGTACGTCGAGTGGGGGTACACCGATATTGCCAACCAACTGCACGGCTTTACCTGCTTCGCGAAGAATACTTGCCACAAAACTACTGGTCGTGCCTTTGCCTTTTGTGCCAGTCACTCCGATAATCGGCGCTGGGCATCGCGCAAAAAACTCATTTGTTGCAGACCAGATTTTTCCATTTGTCACTATTCGGTCCGGCCTCAATGCTGCACTTCTCACAACAACATCAAAGTCAGAGAGGTGGTCAAACGCATGTTCGCCTACAATTGCCTTAGCTCCCTCGGGCAGCGGAAATTGCGATGAAACTTCAGGCGTCACAATCGTGACATCGTCGCCTCTTTCATGAAAATAACGATAGCTCGATTGACCTTCTGCGCCATACCATGCAATCGCTATCCTCATATCATCCTACCCTTCGTGTGAAAAAATTGATTCGAGTTTATCATTGAGCGCAACTATCTCGTTTTTTTCGCCACTGCTTACGCCTGCAAGCGCCCATGTATTATGCGCGATAAACTCGCGTGCGGTTGCAAGCATTCGATCGCGTGTAATACGGCGAATTGCATCGGGAACTTTATCATAATCTTTCACAACACCGTCACCAAAATATCGACTCGTATAAAATCCACTAATCTGCGAAACCGTCTGCGCGCCCATCTGATGTCGACCGAGTGCGTATGATTTTGCCGCATCAAGCTCTTCTTCAGTCACCTTGCCGCTCACTACTGCTTTTAGCTCACGAACAATGATATCGAACAGTCCCGCTGAGGTATCCAGGTTCACCTGCCCGCCAAAATCCCATGACGAATCATGAAACCCTACACTTGTATCGCTGAATACACTGTATGCAAGGCCTTTTTTTCGTGCCGCCCCATAAATACGAGAATGCATCGTTCCGGTTAAAATTTGGTCCAGACATGCCATTGCTTCAGCTTCTTCGTCATTTAGTTCACGCGGCAGCGTCATGCTCCAACCAAAGGTCAGATTACTCGCCTCTTTGCGACGTATCAATGTTGGGTTGCCGTTTCGCAACTCATCCTTTGGCACTTCAAATCGTTCACCCCGCGGCAATTCCCATGCCTCTAGCATTCTCTGTATCTGTGCTTTACGACCATCAAGCTTGCCAGCAATCACAAAGCGCATATTGTCGCTTGTGTGTGTCCGTTTATGGTGCTCACGAATGTCTTTGAGCGTGACGGTAGAGATGGTCTGAATTCGCTGCCAATACGTATAGACATCTTCTCCGAGCAGCTGTTGAATTTTTGGCCAAAGCACACGATTGTGGTTGTTCAGGTACCCTGTCAGCTCACTTTTTACATTGCCTTTTTCGGCTTCAAGTTCAGTCTGATTAAATCGAGGATGGCAAATTGCGACTTGCTGCAACTCCAGAATGCGCTCCCACTCAAAGTCTGCACAATCGGCGATATATACCATCGAGAGATCACTCGTGTAGGCATTGTGGTACGCACCATTTTTGGTAAACTCCGCCTCATAGGCATGCTCATTTTTATACTGGGCATTTGCACCAAAAGCCATATGCTCCATAATGTGAGCTGTCTCATATATTTCTTTATGTTTTACGTAACGATTGCCTGCGCGGAACTGAAACTGAAAACTCATCACTGTCGCACCCGGAACATCAATTAAGAGACCGCGCGCGCCATTTTTCAATCGTACCTCTGTGGTGGTATGTTTCATTCTCTAGTGCTTCTTCTTCCGATTTTTTCGCTCAGCCTTCTTTTTCTTGCGTGCGACATTTCGTTTGTGATTTTGCTCACCGACTGTGCTCGCCTTCTTCACGCTCTCTTCAAAGTCTTGATCGCGATTGACCTCACCACCAGTCACCTCGTTTACTCCACGCTCAACTGCCGTCTCTGCCAAGCGAGTGAGTTCGGTTTCGTGCTCATCGTCAGCAGCCGCATTTACAATCGCATCGGTACGATGGATATGATAGATAACCCGCAACACCTCATCGCGGAGATTATGCTGCAGCCCATCAAATAGTTTTTGCGACTCGCTTCGGTATTCCACCAGCGGATCTCGCTGCCCTACACTTCTCCAGTGTATACCCTCTCGAAGGTGTTGCATATTCTCAAGATGCTCCATCCAAAGACTATCGAGTACCTGTAGATACACTTGGCGCTCAACATTACGGATATCCTCTGTGCCCAGCTCTTTCTCTTTTGCAGAATACAACTTTTGCGCAGCTTCAAGCGCATTTGTACGCCGCAACTTATCTTTCTTTTCAGCACCAAGCTCATTGAGAACTTTCTTTTCGAGAGGAATAACAATTTCAAATTCTTCGGCAAATTTCGGATTATTCTTCGCCGGGACGAGTGTCAATTCGTTTACTTTTTCTCTCAAAAGTCGCTGAATTTCAGGTTTAATATTATCGCCATCCAAAATTTTACGCCGCATCGTGTACACTACTTTACGGTGACGGTTGATCACATTGTCGTATTGGACAACATTTTTTCGTGTATCAAAGTTATAGCCTTCTACACGCTTTTGTGCAGCTTCAAGTGTCTTACTGACCGCTTTGTTCTGGATTGCAGTCTCCTCATCAACGCCGAGTCGATCCATGAGCGTCGCAATCCGATCACCTTGGAAAATGCGCATTAAATCATCTTCGGTCGAAACATAAAATTGCGTGTCTCCCGGGTCACCCTGTCGGCCACCTCGACCACGCAGCTGGTTATCGATTCGGCGCGACTCATGACGCTCGGAACCAATCACTACCAGCCCGCCTAGCTCGCGCACTCCTTCACCCAATTTGATATCCGTCCCTCGTCCTGCAATATTTGTAGCAAGAGTAATTGCGCCTTTTTCTCCCGCGCGCTCAATAATCGCCGCTTCGTGTTCATTGTTCTTCGCATTGAGAATCTCATACTTAATGCCTTCTTTTTCGAGCCAGCCAGCAATCATCTCATTTTTCGCAATCGATCCCGAACCAACTAACACCGGACGACCTTCGGAGTGATATTCCTTAATTGCCTGCGCGATCGCCTTTAGCTTGCCTTTTTCTGTTTTGTAGATTAAATCTTCGTGGTCCTTGCGGATCAAAACTTTATTTGGCGGCACCACTACCACATCAAGCGAATAAATTTGCTGAAACTCCTCTGCCTCTGTAAACGCCGTACCAGTCATGCCTGATAATTTTTTATACAGTCGGAAATAATTCTGAAAAGAGATCGTGGCTAGGGTCATGCTCTCTTGAAGTACAGGCACTCCTTCTTTAGCCTCGATAGCCTGGTGAAGTCCTTCGTTATAACGGTTTCCTTGTTTGAGTCGACCGGTGTGCTCATCGACAATAATCACCTCACCCTCATTCGTGACGACATAGTCTTTATCGCGGTGAAACAAGGTCTGCGCCCGCAACGCCTGATCCATGTGATAGACGCTACGTACATAGTCTGGCGTATAAAGGTTTTTAATACCAAGCATTTTTTGAACTTTTTCGACACCAAGATCACTCAACGCGACGCTTCGACGCTTTTCATCGAGTACATAATCTTCAGGCACGAGTTTTGCAGCAACTTTCGCAAACTGATAGTAACTATCGGGGTTTTCAGCTGCAGGTGCACTAATAATCAGCGGTGTTCTCGCTTCGTCGATCAAAATTGAGTCCGCCTCGTCAACAATCGCAAAATGAAGCGTTCGCTGACGCACTAAATCAACCTCGTTCACCATGTTATCGCGTAGGTAATCAAACCCAAACTCATTATTGGTACCGTACGTAATATCAGCCGCATAAGCTTCTTTTCGGGTCACCGGACGCAAACGCTTCATACGAGGATCGCTGTGGTGTTCATTGTCGTATTTGCCGTCATAGACGAATGACGCATCGTTTACAATTACTCCTGTTGAGACGCCGAGTGCTTCGTAGATCTCACCCATCCAACCGGCATCACGTTGCGCCAGATAGTCATTGACCGTCACGATATGCACACCCTTGCCCTCAAGCGCATTAAGGTATGCAGATAGTGTGGCCATAAGCGTCTTGCCCTCACCTGTCTTCAGCTCAGCAATATCTCCATCGTGCAGCACCATGCCACCCATCAGCTGTACATCAAAATGTCGCATTCCCAGCACTCGACTTGACATCTCGCGCACCAATGCAAATGCATCGGGCATAATACTATCGAGCGTCTCACCTTTTTTTGCGAGTTTTTTCTTTAAAACGTCAGTTTGCGATGCCAGTTCTTTTTTGGTCATCTTTTTATATTTTGGCTCCAGAGCGTTGACAAGATCAACCTTCTTTTGCAATCGTTTCAAAAGTCTCTTTTGTGGATCACCGAAAATTTTTGTAAGTGCTATATCACGACTAACCATATCTAACCCTCTGTCTCCTCCGGTATATTTTCAATCAAAACTATCCACTATTATACTCTGTTTTTGAGAGATAGAAAAGAGACGACTCGAAGCACTTGTCTCTTTGGTTTTTGGTCGATTATCTCCTGGCTACAGCTCACGGGCGTAGCTGCGCTTGAAGCGACTCAGTATCCCTCTCTTGCCGAGATGTGGCACGTTCTCAGTTTTGTACTTACGTAACTGAGCGGCCAGCTTGGCTTCGACAATGTCGACGGCGGCGAGGACATTCATGGTTGAGTCTTTGGCAGCAATTGTCTTATCGGGCACAAATAGCAACACCTCGACTTCATATTTGTTACCCTTATCGCGATTTACTTCGTCGAGCTTTACTTCAGCGCGCATAGACTTGCGGGCATGACGTGGTGCAAGGCGCTCAAGCGCACCGATCTTCTTTTTGATATATTTTTTGGTTGCGTCATCGGGACTATACCCTCCAACTCCAGTAATGTCGACATTTGCAATCATGGGCATACCCCTTTCGTACTTAGCCGTATTGTATCTATATTATACGCTGTTTTCTATAGAACTGCACGCCCACCAAGATATGGTTGCAATACCTTAGGAACTCGTAGCGTTCCATCCTCATTTTGGAACGACTCAAGAATCACGACCAGTGATCGTGCCAGGCTGACTGCTGTGCCGTTTAACGAGTGAACCGTGTCTATCGAACCATCTTTGCGCCGTACGCGAATGTTGAGGTTTCGCGTCTGGAAATCCGTACAGTTACTACAGCTAGTGAGCTCACGGTAAGCCCCGTCTACAGGTGACCAGTACTCAATATCGTACTTTTTGGCGGCTGGCGCGCCGAGATCACCGGCTGCAATATTGATAACGTGATAATTAATACCGATCGCTTGCCATAGCTCCTCTTCAATTGCGAGAATTTTTTCGTGCATCATAAGAGAATCTTCGGGCAAGGTAAAGGCGTACATTTCAAGTTTGTTGAACTGGTGCACGCGAAATAATCCACGAGTATGCTTACCGTAGGTACCTGCTTCTTTGCGGTAGCAAGGACTATAGCCGACGTAACACAGCGGTAGTTTGTCTTCGTCCAAAATCTCATCAGCGTGATAGCCAGTGAGTGGCGCTTCGGCTGTGCCAATCATTGTCAGGTCTTCACCCTCGATAAAGTATTCGTTGCCTTCTTTGTCACCACGCGGTGCAAACCCTGCTCCCTCGGCCGTTCGCGTATTCACCATGTGCGGTACCGTGAGATACGTGAAGCCTTTTTTAGTGATAAAATCGAGCGCAAATTGCGTAATAGCGTTTTCCAGGAGCGCCAGGTCACCCTTGAGGAAATAGAACTTTGAGCCTGCGACTTTAGCACCTCGCTCAAAATCAAGCCAGTCGCGTGCCGTCGCGAAATCAACATGATCTTTGGCGCCAGTTGGTTGGTCGCCTACTCGCTTGATCTCTACACTATTTTCTTCGCCACCGAGTGGCACATCATCGAAGATAATATTTGGCACTGTCTGCATCTGGCGTGCATATGCCTCATCAGCAACGCGCAAATGATCCTCTATCTCCGCTAGCTCGCCTTTTAGTTGCTTGCCCTGCTCAACAAGCTCGGGAGATGGCTTACCTCCTTTCATCTGTGAAGAAATCTCGTTACGACGAGTGCGCAGCTCGTCCGCCTTCGACTGAAGTTCACGACGCGATTCATCCGCACTCAACAATTCTTTGATGTCTACATCATAGCCTTTGTTGCGCGCAGCCTCCTGAACGAGGTCGGGATTCTCCCTAATGAATCGGATATCTAACATACTAAAAGTATACCACGGACTACTCTGTACGTAGCGCTTCAATCGGATCAAGCCGTGCAGCCTTGCGTGCCGGAAACCACCCTGCAACGATCGCCACTACCACTAGAGATCCAATGAGGATAGCAATATGCCACCATACAAATATTAGCAGCGTATTGTCTCCCAGCGTGAGTGTCTTTGTGATCCACGGATTTAACGCAAGCCCCAATGCTACCGCAGCGCCTGACCCGAGCACCCCACCAATGAATCCGATCCACGCTGCTTCGTAGCGAAAGAGTTTTGCGATTTGCCGGCGGCTCATTCCCAGTGCTTTCATCAGTCCAATCTGGCTCGTCCGTTCGAGCACACTGATATATTGTGTGTTAATAATCCCAAACACACTTGCGATCAACGCCAGCACCCCAAACCCTGCGACAATCCCTTGTAGTATATTGACTATAGTAAAAATCATTCCCTGCAAATCCTTCGCTGTTTTGGCGGTAACCCCGTGCTCATTCAAGTAATTCGCGGTGGCTTGCGGATCATTACCGTCAGCTACTTTCGCAACTGCAGTAATGTACTTGTTTGCCTGTGATGTTCCAGTAGTGAGGTAGTCGGATAACTCCTTCGCGCGCGTTTCCGAGATAAACAGCGCGCTACTCGCAGAGAACGAAGTGCTCGACTTCGCGCTGATAGCCCTCACCGTAAATGATACATCTCGTGCTTCCACTTGTACCAAGTCAGCCACCGCTTGCTGACCACCAGTCATAAATGCGCGGGCAATCTCATCATCGGTCGGCTGGGCTGCAGTTTTTACAAGATGAAAACTAATTTTTTTGCCAACAAAATCTTGAGGTGAGGCTCCAGGCTTGGCCTGCTCAAGAAATGATTCGGGTACGACCACTTCGTCGTCACCAATTTGCTCACCTAGTTTTGGTAATGCTCCTGCTGCTGTAGTCGCAAGTACGTTGGTGTCATACATGGTGATGTCAGAAACAAATTTTTTATCACTACCTTCAAATTGAATGTACTGCGCATTGACCAAGTACATTGGCACCACGGACTCGACGTGAGGCGCTTGCTTAATCATTGCAATGTCACTTGCATCAAGCGCCTTAAACGTAGCACCTCCGTATTGAGTCGAACTTGTTGAGTATTCTTTCAATCCTCCTCCCCCTGCTTGACCACCTTCGCCAAAGAGTGATTTATCTTTCGCGATCATGATTGTTTGCGGATTGATATTGCTCGTCAGCAACTTGTCGGCATATTGTCTTGCACCCTCGCCCACCGCGAGACTTGCAGTCAGAGTAAATGCACCGACTGCAATTGCCAAACTAGTTAAGAACGTTCTACCCTTCGCCTGTCGTAAATTTCGACCGGCGCGTTTCATGATATCAAGAGTTCTCATATTTTCCCTCCCACCACACGCGATATCTTGCCATCTTTTATCAATATCTGCATGTCGCACTTCTTTGCTAAATCAAGGTCGTGTGTCACGACAATTAGCGTAGTGTGATGTTGTTTGTTATACCCAAACAACAACTTCTCAATCTGATCGCTCGTTGTACTGTCAAGATTTCCTGTTGGCTCATCAGCAAAGAGAATTGCCGGCTCATTGACAATTGCACGCGCAATTGCGAGTCGTTGCTTTTGGCCTCCTGAAAGGTCACGCGCTCGAGATTTTATTTTATCTTCCAACCCAACTGCTTTGAGTGCGTTCATAACCTTCCTCTTTCGCAGCTTTATTGGTACGCGCGCAATTTCAAGCGGCAGACTCACATTGTTGTAGCAGCTTTCATTTCCCTGCACAAAAAAACTCTGAAAAATAAAAGACATTTTTTCACTACGAAAAGCATCGACCGCCTTTTGATTGAGTGTCAAGATATTTTCATCGTCGATGATAATCTCCCCAGACTCCGGCCTATCGAGGCCACTCATCGCGTGCATCAAAGTGCTTTTACCGCTTCCGCTTTTGCCAACAATCGCCACACTCGCGCCATCAGGAATCCTAAACGACACATCATCGAGCGCGGTAAACACATTTTTCTTTTTTCCATAGGTCTTTGTGACATGCAACACCTCGATCATTTTGCGCTACCCCATTACTCCGCCCGCAACGAGCAGTAAAATTAATAATCCAAGCCCAATTCGATACCATACAAATACCGTAAAATCGTGGTGGGACACAAACCGTATTAGCCATGCAATGGACAAGTAGCCAACTACATATGCCGCCACTATGCCTACAATCATTGACCCCCATCCCACATGCTCAGAAATGTTTTTTACCTGCGTAAATGCCTGTAGGGTGCCGGCTGCAAGCAGTGCAGGAATACCAAGAAAAAATGACATTCGCGTGGCAGTCACTCGATCGATCCCACGCAGCAGCCCCGCGGCAATAGTCGCTCCAGACCGCGAGACTCCGGGGATCAGCGATACGCATTGCATCATCCCAATGAAGAGTGCGTCTTGCCAGCGCAGCGAGACTTCTTGTCGCTGTTCGGTCGCTTTCTTGTCGGCCCATAGCAACACAAAGCTCCACAAAATAAGTCCAAGTGCAACTACTGTAAGGCCGCGCAGTGATGACTCAATTGCATGCTTAAACAGCAACCCCACGACGGCGACGGGTACAGTGCCAATAATCACGTACCACCCCATACGGTAATCAGTATTTCTTCGCTTCAAAGGGCTCATCACCCCCGCCACCCATGCAGTTGCCACGCGCAAAATATCTGAACGGAAGTACCACACTGCCGCCGCAATTGCGCCAATTTGCACCACCGCGGTAAAGGCCGTAATGGCCGGACTATCTGTTTTGTACCCCAATAAGCTTTCGACAATCGTGAGGTGTCCGGTACTCGAAATCGGCAAAAACTCCGTTATGCCCTCGACAATACCCAAGACAATAGCGTGAAATATCTGCACCTAGCGCCTGCTCCCTCTCATAAGCTCTTATTATACGCTATCCGCGCACCCGAATATAGCGAGTCAGCAGACCATCAAGCAGCAGATGTGAATAATAGCCAACTACTGCCGCACCGTAGAACACAACACTCATTGGTAGCATGCGGTCGTTGTAAAGATATGGCACAATCAGAATAGGTAACGGTACTACCCACGGTGCCCACCGCGCGTGTGTCCAACCACGATGATGGCCGATAACCGGTAGCATAGCGATAAGCCCGAGGTACGCCGCCATCTGTAGCTTCCCTTTCCAAATCAAATAAATATCAGTGGGAAACGCTAGCCAAAAGAATAAGTCTTGTGCTTTGCTGTTCGTATCGACGTCGGGGAAGAGTCCAAACAGCATGGCAATAACGAACACCAGAGCAATCGGCTCTACACCACTTAGTACCTGCGCGTATTCAGCCATCTGTGCAAGTGGCAGCCACATAACGAGCAGTGTATAGGCCAGTCCCCCGACAAATCCTCCGACCAAATGCCCTCGGTAGTTCGCCATCTACAATTTTGCTTCAGGATACAGTTCACGGGTGGTGCTGTCGATCTCAGCACGAAGTTGCGGGAACGGCACACCTTCACGAGCCGTCACGCCTTCAAATATCCAAAACACTCGCTCGCTAAAGCCTAATCCACACGCAGGCGGCATACCATACTCAAGCATTTCGACGTAATCGATATCAAGCATCATTGCTTCATCATCACCTGCATCACGCATATTCTGTTGTTCGACGAATCGCTGGTACTGCTCCTGCGGGTCGTTGAGCTCGCTAAAGAGATTGCACAGCTCGCTACCGGCAATCACCACCTGGGCGCGCTGGGTGGTCTCAGGACGATCTGGATTCGCTTTGGAAAGCGGCGAGATGAAGGTCGGTGTGTTGACGAGCCAAATCGGTCCCGTCACGTCTTTACGGATATTCTTCCACAGTTTATCGATACCACGGGCCTTGTTGTCGGCCTTTTCGACCTCAAGCTTGTTATCCTGTAGTGCCTGTCTCACCTGATCGAGTGTGCAGTCAAAAGGATTTAGCCCGTAGCGCTTCTGGATTGTCTCAGCATAATCCCAACGCTCCCAGTTACCCTCAAGATTGACATCAAATTCACCGAGCTTGAACTGCAACGTCCCAAACGTTTCGCGCAGGACGAATTTAAATAACTCTTCCTGAAACGCAATCCCGTCCTGCCAGTCTGCATATGCCCAGTACCATTCCATCGCCACGTGTTCGGGGAGATGCTCGTCGCTATAATTCTCGTTTCGAAAGCGAGGGCCGATGTCGTAGACTTTCTCAAAACCCGCCCCAATCAGGCGTTTCAGCGGCAGCTCGTGGCTGATACGCAGATAAAAATCTTGGTCGAGGGCATCCATGTGTGTCACGAATGGATTAGCATCCGCCCCGCCTGTCGTATGTTCCAGTACCGGCGTATTTACCTCAACAAATCCCCGCGCATCAAGGAACTTCCTCGTAGCGCTCCAGAATTTCGCCCGTCGCACAAATCGGTCACGCACTTCTCGGTTCACATTCATATCGACATAACGGCGGCGCAGCCGCTCTTCCTTGTTAGTGAAGCCTTCTTGGTCGGTCGGCATGCCGCGCAAGCTCTTTGTCAGCAACTTGAGCTCACGTACATCCACGGAGATTTCACCGGTTTTTGTGCGAATCACAGGCCCTGTAGCTTGCACAAAATCACCAGGGTCAAGCAGATTGAGCTGCTCCATTCCGAGCTGCGACTTGCTCGCATCCAGCGGCGCGACGGTATCAGACTTGAGAAACAGCTGTACTTGCCCACTCATATCGCGCAGCACAAGAAATGCCAACTTGCCGAACTTCCGGGTTGTCATGATACGTCCCGCCACCGTCACTGTCTGGTTCTCTAGGTCGTCAAAATTCCCGACTACATCCGCAATAGTTTGAGTGCGTGCTGTATCAGCGGGATAGGCGTTGACACCCAGCTTAGTCAATTCATCCAATTTTCGTAGGCGCTCGTCGCGCAGTTCTTTCAGTGTTGCCATAATTGCTTTTATTATAGCAGAATACTAGAGGCCGCACACGACATGCGGTATACTAGAATAGAACTAGACTCCCCGACAGAAATGAACATCATGCATGCATTTCGTACCGAACAAGTTGTCCTCCTTCCGCCCGGAACCGCGGGCTGTCCCCACGGACAGGTGGTCGGCCCGTCTCCCGATAGGCCTGGTGAACTAACCGTCATGACAGGATCGGGCGATCCAATTATGATTGACGTGAGTCCCGAACAGCTCGAGGTATAAGCACCTCAGGCTCGCGGCAACACCTGTCGTTGCAGTATGGTCTAAGTTCACCTGCGCCCTCATCAGCCCGGTACTAGCCCTCCGCAACGAGGAAAGCGCCCCGGGTTGGTGGGGCGCTTTTCATACCGTGACGAATGTTTGCTATTAACTGATTGAAACAATCGTGTAGGTGGTATCGCCTTTTGGCGTAGTAATCGTAGCTTTGTCGCCAACAGCTTTGTCGAGCAACGCAACACCAAGTGGCGATTCGTTGCTGATTTTGCCGCTAAGCGGATCCGCCTCAACAGGACCGACGATATGATACGTCACGGTCTTGCCGTTTTTAACTTCCACAGTGCTGCCGAGCTGTACTTTGCTTGATTTCTTTGCCTTGATTTCCTCGGCGTTCATCAAAATGTCCTCGATTTCAGCGATGCGCGTCTCGACAAGCCCCTGCTCTTCGCGAGCGCTATCGTATTCGGCGTTCTCACTCAGATCTCCATAGTCACGAGCTTCTGCAATTTTGTCTGCAATATCGCCACGACGACTTTTGAGTTCAGCTAACTCGGCCTCAAGTTCGGCGCGACCAACGGCAGTGATTTGGTATGCTTTTTTCATCATAATAGTACCTCTTTAATTCCGAGCCCTCTGGAAGGACCTAGCGTGTTCTGACTAGTGTTTCTTACCCCTCCAAGACTGCTCAAGTTAGCCCAGTTTAGCAAGTAATTCTTCTCTCGTCAAGAGCTCTGTTTCTCCAATCGCCCTTGGGGTGAACTCGAACGTATTCTCTTTGATTAGCCGGTCACTCACCGTCACACGATATGGGATGCCCAGCAGCTCAGCGTCCGCGAATTTTCTGCCTGGCCGCTCGTCACGGTCATCATACAGTACTTCGATACCCATGTCTTGCAGCTCGCGGTAGAGCGCATCTGCCTGCTCGGTCGATTCTTGCCCTATTTGCACTAGATACACCCGGTAGGGAGCGACGGCTTCTGGCCAGACTATCCCCTTGTCATCGGCAAATTTCTCAACAATCACGCCCATAGCACGCGTAATACCAATGCCATACGACCCAAGGTAGACGGGTTTTTCAGTGCCATCTTTGTCAGTGAAATACAGCCCCATTTCCTCGCCTTTTTGTGAACCAAAGTTAAAGATATTGCCCGCTTCAACTGATTTGACGCGTTCCATTTCGTCTTTACTTACACCCAGCTCTTTGACGGCGTCATCGAGCACTTCTTCGTTAACAGCAATATTTTTGCCGCGGTGCAGATAAACATAATCTTCACCAGCGTCGCAAATCGTCTGAAACTCGTGGCTAAACTTCGTAAACGCCCCACCGCTCGCAAAGGTGACATACGTATCGTCCCCGATACCAAGACGATCATACACATGCTTGTAGGCCTCGATGGTTTTGTCGTAGTAAGCCGCCAAATCCTCGGCCGACGCATGAAACGAATACATGTCTTTCATGACAAATTCGCGCCCACGCATCACGCCGCTCTTGGCGCGCAGCTCATTGCGCATCTTGGTTTGAAATTGATACAAGCTGATTGGAAGATCTTTGTAACTCTGTACGTACTGTTGCATCATATCGACAATCGGCTCTTCGTGCGTCCAGCCAAACCCAACTTCCGTGCCGTCTTGCAGCGCAGACTTGAACCACACATCAACTTTTTCATCGCTCCAGCGGCCAGACTTTTCCCAGACCGCCTTGTTCTGCAGGCTAGTCATGATTAACTCCTGACTGTCGATCTTGTCCATTTCCTCGCGTACAATCTGCTTGATCTTGTCAAGCACACGAAGTCCGAGCGGCAAGTACGAATACGCCCCCGCCATTTCTTTGTAGACATAGCCTGCGCGGATCAGCAGTTGCGCATTCTTGGCGACTTCGTCAGCTGGCGCCTGTTTGGTTGTTTTGGTAAATAATTTTGATACTCGCATAATACTCTTTACTATACAGATAGCCCGCCGACTTAGCCAGTCATCGATTGAGATGCCACGAATACGAACCAAAATGCCACGGCGTTTTTTAGGATATGTAGCACTACGCCCGGCCAAATTGTCCCGGTTATATCACGCAGATAACATGCCACTACTGAGAGACAGAACACATCCAGACCAACATTCCACTGTCCATGCGCCACCCCAAACAACGCACTAACAATCAGAATTGCCGGCCATTTTGTCATATGATGATCGCGTAGCTCACCGTATAATACCCCGCGGAAAATAAATTCCTCGAACAGTGGCGTCAAGACCACCAATACAATGTATGCAGCAAGCAGTTCGCCGCCCACTAAATGGGTCGACAGACCGAGATTTTGCGTCTGCGTGACATCAATACCAGGCACTTTTGACAATGCAAGTTGCGTAACAATCGTGAACAGCCCATACACTACCACTCCGGCCAGAGCGAGACCGATATCACCATAACGCAGTACGCGTCCAATACCAAGTCGCTTCAGCGAAAGCGACATGCGTTTAGCAAACAGGAACGGTAACGCCAGTAAGAGCAGCGCCATGACGACATACATCACCAACCGAAATATGAGATTTCCCATGGTAGTTTCCACTGACCACGCAATCCCCATGCCTCGAGCCGCCATGACGAGCAAGGTCGCGATAAGCGAAGCCAGCACAAAACTAGCGACGAAACTTGTCACCCACAGCGCCCATATCAACACGCGCCGCCAGGAGACCACCCCCACCAGCTTACGCATACTAGCGCAGCTTTCCGATATCGGCGATGGTAATCAACACTACCAACCCCATCAAAATCATAAAGCCAGCTCCATGTATCTTCTCCTCGAGTTCTTTCGTCAATGGCTTTTTCATGATCTTGAACACTGCCGTCACGAACCAGCGGCCGCCATCGAGTGCTGGAATCGGCAGGATATTCATAACCGCAAGTGTCAGTGAGATAATCGCCGCCAGCATCAGCACGTAGGTTGGGCCGGCTTTTTCGGCCGCTGGAAAAATCACGCCAAATATCCCCACCGGTCCTGCCACACTGTCACCAACAGATGCCAATTTTTTGTCGGCATCGGCTTTCTGCTGGCTGTTGCCAACGAGCTTCATAGACAGCCCCGATACGCCGTCCACTATCATCCCTCCGAGGCCCTGGAGCGTTGCCCATGACAATTGAGCGGTTGTACATATGCCCACGATTGGTGCTGACCAGCTGGCGCGAATCAGCTCTTGCTGTGCTGGGCTTGCGCCCATATAACCCTTTTGGTCGTCGTTGTTGGCACGGAGCGCCACTGTTGTTTCATGCTCGACATTCCCGCGAGAATAAATAATACGAAGGGACTTACCTTTGTTCTCCGTGGCAATCGCCGACAGGTCTTTAGCACTGGTGAGCGGCGCGCCGTTGACGCGCAAAATCTTATCACCCTGCTGCAAGCCGGCCTGCGCTGCTGGCATATTCTGGCTCACGCCAACCAACTCGACTGGTTGGTTAACTGACACCGTGTCGCCAGGCACCGTAAATTGATTTGTAAGAATTCGCGGCATACCAATCGCTGCCAAAATCGACAATAGCAATGCTGCCGTCAACCAGTTCATGGCAACGCCGGCGAGCAAAATCTGCGTCTTCTGCCAAAATGTCGCGGCGCCATAGTCACCTTTCTTTCGTGCAGCGTCATGCTCACCTTGCAGCTTGACGAACCCTCCTAGTGGTAGCCAGTTGAGGCTAAACAATACGTTCTTGCCGAGGATACTCTCTGAAATCCTCTTGCCCCAAGCTTTTGGCGGGAATCCTACGCCGAACTCTTCAACGATCACTCCATACCGTTTTGCCACCAGCGCGTGTCCCAATTCGTGCAGGACTACAAGTATCACCAGCACGATCACACCGATAATAATTCCCAAAATAAGATCCATCTACCCTCCAAATCGTCGCCCGCGGCGTTTATATTCCTCTAGTATAGCGACTACATCAGCCTTTGTCATGTCAGGCCACAGTTTTTCCATAAACAGGAGTTCGCTGTAGGCACTCCGCCACAGCATAAAGTTGCTAAGCCGTTGCTCACCGCTGGTACGCACAATCAAATCACAGGGTGGAATATCTGGCGCATACAGTTGTGCCTCGATCAATTCTGGAGTAATTTCTTCAGGCAACACACCGGATTGAACAATTTTTTTGCACGCATCGGCTATCTCTTGCTGGCCGCCGTAATTCAAACAGAGCACCAGCGTGCCACCCGTATTCGCTGCCGTTTCACGCGTTGCAGTATCGATGGCATCGCAGACTCTCTGGCTCAGCTTCTCGCGCGTCCCAAGCACCACGATACGTATATTTTCTTTTTGAAATGTACCGAGCTTGTTCTTCAAGACACGAACTAGCAGTGCCATAAGTTTTGAGGCTTCCGTCTCACTGCGCTTCCAGTTCTCAGTGCTAAATACATAGGCACTCGCATAGGGGACCCCTGCTCGCAACGTCTCTAACAACACCGTCTCGAGCGCTTTTTCACCGGCATAGTGCCCCTCCCATGGAGACAAGCCTCGTGCTTTCGCCCACCGACGATTCCCGTCGACGATATACCCGATATGTCTGGGGAGCTCACTCATCAAATTGTCAAAATATCCTTTTCTTTGGCCTTAAACGCGTCTTCAATTTTGCCTTGATGCTCACTCATCAAGCGATCGAACTCTTTTTCAACCATCTTCAGCTCGTCTTCAGAGAGCTCCTTTGCCTCTTTCTTTGCCTTGGCATCTTTGAGCCCATCTTGGCGGATATTGCGCATCGCGATACGCGCTTCTTCTACCTTTTCACTCGCCTGCTTGACCAGCTGCTTACGGCGCTCCTCGGTGAGAGCCGGGATCGGAATTCGCACCACGCGACCGTCATCGCTAGGGTTTAGCCCCAAACTTGGGTCATTACGAATCGCTGCGGCGATTTTTTGGATATTGCTTGGGTCAAATGGCGTAATCTGTAGCAGCTGTGCTTCTGGCGCAGTGATGTTCGCCACTTGGTTCAGAGGCGTCTCGACGCCATACGCTTCAACCTTGATTCCATCAAGCATGCTTGGGTGCGCCCGGCCAGTACGTATCTTGTTCAACTCACTTTCAAGATGCTCCAGCGCACCGGTCATTTTCAGTTCATATTCATCAGTATCAAACATATATCACCTCTTTCTTGTTATCTATTATACAGTTACTGTATCAAATTGCAGGTACAGAACCCCACTACCTAAATAGTCTCGATGTGCATCGAGACTATTTAGGTAGTTTGAGAAGTGCGACTAGAGATCGGCTATCTCGTCAACAGCCTGCTGAAGATTATCGGGTGTTTCATCCAAGATCATGTCGCCGGTGTGTTGTTGGTGAACAAAGAATCTCGAGACGATGCCACTGCCTTTCAGTGAGTCGACCAGCGCTTGTACTGATTGCAAGTTTGGTTCAGTGCTACTTGTCACCACCACCGTATCGTAGGATTCTGATGATTGGTACAGTCCTTCCTCGGCGGAGATGTCTTTATCGTCCAGCAATTCACCGCTTTTTGTGATAATCGGGTAAAAATCCCTCGCGCTTATTGACGTTTCCCAAGTGCCGTCGACCGTTCTTTTGGTTGTTACGTATGCGTAGCTATAGTTACGCCTCATGTCACCATTTTCAAATGTCTCAGTGCCGGGTAGCGTATCTAGAAACATCAGGTCATCGTTGTACATCGCGTTAACTGACAGCGTATTCTTCTCACTATCGTACGATTGGCTTGACTCACCGCCGAATTTCTCTAGAAGCGTACCGAGGTTCTCAAGCGCAATATCAGCAGCGATACGGCGCTGCTCGTCAGTGATAGTATCTGGTGAGCTTGCACCAAGCGCAGCCTCAGCGGGTGCTGTTACCGTTATGGTTGGTGCTGGAGCAGCCTCATCACCGACAGAACATCCAACAAGTGTCGATGCCGCGGCAGTAAGGCCTGCAGCGATTTCAGCTGCTCGGCGACGTGGGCTTTTGCCTTTTTCGGCTTTTGGTGCGTTATAATGTTTGATCATTGTAGCGGAGATACTTTATAATTTAAAATACTTATGGCTATTTATGTTTTAACTATACTCTCTCTTGATTTGTCAAGTTATTTTAAACATCTTCTTGCTCCCCTGTCAGTCCTATGACCTATCATCCTCTTGCAACTCTCCCATGATCCAGGCTCTATTCTCCTTGGAGCCCATCTCCCCTATACTAAAGACATGCCCATCAAGGAGATTCGGGTGCGCGGTATGCGACCGTATGATTTATTTAGCGTGGTGCTCGATGAGCATATCACGCTTGTTCTTGGCAACAACGGCACTGGCAAAACCACACTCCTCGAAGCTCTCTTCTATATGGCGCAGGGCACCAGCTTTCGTGGCCGCGACCGCGACATGATTGCCCACGACAGCACCCGAACCGACCTATTGCAGATTGATGACGACGGGAGTGAGCGCCGCGCCTCACTCCAGCAATCCGCCGATGATAAAGTCAAAAAATCTTTCATCATCGATGGCAAAACCACCATGCGCATGCTCTCAAAGCACCGTCAGCCAGTTGTGCTTTTCGAGCCTGATGAACTACGGCTACTGAGCAGCTCACCCGAACGACGACGCAAGTTTTTTGACGGTATTCTGACCCGACTCTACCCCCAATATGCTACCGTTCTAGCTCGCTATCAGCGAGTGCTCATGCAGCGCAACGAGCTCCTCAAACAGCGCGAAATGTTAGATTCTGAGACCTGGGAGTCACAGTTATTTGTCTGGGACATTAAACTCGCCGAGCTCGCCACCACCATCACTACGATGCGACGCGAATTTATCGTCACCAGCAACACCCACATTGGGAGGCTATATTCGGTGCTCGCCGATGCCGAGCACCATGTCACCATTAGTTATGTGTCGTCAATTGGTGCCGACAATTATCGTCAATCGCTGATCAATCACCTCACTGCACAGCGCATTACCGACAGCTACCGCGGCTATACAAGCAGTGGCCCGCACCGCGATGACTTTTCCGTGCAGCTCGACGGTCATGCTGCTGGCGAGACCGCCAGTCGTGGTGAGATGCGCAGCATCATGCTTGCCTACAAGCTCCTCGAAATTGAACTTCAGCAAGAAGCCTACGGCAGTACCCCTCTCATCCTCATGGACGATGTCTTCTCGGAGCTCGATGTCACTCGTGAGCAGCAACTCATGGCAGCACTGGCTGGCTACCAAACAGTAATCACCGCTACTGATCTACGTGATGAGTTAAAAATACATGCAAAAATCGTTACCCTTCATCAGTCATAGTCGTACGCCCTACTGCTTGTCCGCCAAAACCCGAAACGCAAATCGTAAGGGCTTGTCGACAAAAAGCCGTCTGACTCCTCTGAGTGAATAAAACTCTCCGTCAGTTTGCACGTTCATTGGTCGGTGAGGATGCTTATGCTCAATACATGTCCGGTAAACGTCTGCACCTGGTATTCCACCTTGGCTCACCATCTTCACCGCTGTTTGGGCAATCAGTGCGAGACGAGCAGTGTTGAGCTCGGCATAATGATACTTCTCTTCGCGGAAACAATACGCCTCTGGGCTCCACACGACCGAGGCCATCCGTGAGCCATTCAGCAAGACTACGTCTGTCGCTTCAGTTTGACCCAACGATGTTCCGTACGTAATCTCAAATCGTTCACCGAGAAAATTGCGATCGGGTCTGTGATTATTGTAGTATTTGACCATCTCGACTGCACTTCGCAAAAACATAGCTCGCTTGCCAACGATTCGCTTGCGAACCTCACCATCACTAAAATGCTCCGCCGCACCAGTCGTCAATTCACCGAGCGTAAGATATGATAACGCTAGCCAGTCGTGAACTGCCGTTCCAGCACTGTCAATCGTACGAACATGCAGCGGGTGAAACTCTTTTTGCCCCATGTCATCATTGGCCATCGCCAGGACATTCCGCTTGGCTTTGCCAGATATCGATGCACTATCAGAACGGTTACCATACGCCATGAATCCAACCTGAACTTCTGAGAGCAGCCCTGCTATTTGCAGCGCATTAACTGCCAGTGCCGCCATTCCGTCGCCTCCAGCTTCGAGCACTCGATCACCGGGCCGTACGCATGCAGTGAGTTGCTCGGCCAGTGCGTCAGCTTCTCCGCTCTGCGTTTCGACCGCAACATGAGCAATCCGCTCATGATCGAGCGGATGGAGTACGTCACGACGAATATCTTGGGCGCGACTGCTAGTTGGATTGCTCACCACCACGAGCTGTTCATAGCTACGAGGCATTGTACGAACGACTGCTATCTATTCTGTTACGCCGAGCTCAATACGTTTGAACTGCGCGACACGAATATTCTCGCCGCTCTTTGCGATCTGCTCTTTGATATGATCGCCGACAGACTTACTGTCATCGAGAATATATGCCTGCTCGCTCAATACTTGCTCGGCAAAATGCTTCTTGAGCTGGCCCTCGACGATTTGCTCCCGCATGCTTTCAGGCTTCTTCTTCAGGTCATCACTCTCAAGCAGCTCTTTCTTCTTGGCTTCCATAACGTCCCCCGGAATATCTTCCATGGTGCTATAGACTGGACTCATCGCCGCAATCTGCATAGCGATCTGGTGCGCAAACTCCTTAAATTCGGGGAGGCGTGCCACAAAATCAGTCTCACAGTTTACCTCTACAACTACACCAATACGGTTACCATGCACGTAGCTGTCAATTATGCCTTCGCGGGTCTCGCGATCACCTTTTTTCTCGGCCTTTGTCAGACCTTTTTTGCGCATGGCTTCGAGCGCTTTGTCGAAATTGCCATCGGCTTCGACTAGTGCTGCCTTAGCGTCGGTCAGGCCAACACCAGTCAGTTCTTTTAGTTTCTTGATGTCATCGATTGAAATAGACATGTAAAATCCTTTCAAATTTATCAGGTTACAGGTTGCATTTTACAGAAATTTATCAGGTTACAGGTTGCAGATGTTTGCCTCCTGCTACCTGTAAAATCTCTGCCCTCCTGCCGCCTGCTACCTTTTTCTTAATTACTCTTTACTCTTTCCTTCTCCCGCTGCAGCGACAAAATAGTCTAGCATAAGCTGGAGGCCTTTGATTGCATCGTCGTTACCTGGAATCGGATAGTCGACAAAATCAGGGTTTGCATTTGTATCCACAACACCCACGACTGGAACGCCGAGATTCTTGGCTTCACGCACGGCGTTTGCGTCGACCAGCGTGTCGAGTACGACCACCACACCTGGCTTACCGTTGAGATCCTTGATGCCACTATACTTGAGGTTCAATGCGTCGATTTCTTCCTGAAAACGCTGTACCTCAAGCTTGTTGTAGCGCTTTTCTAGGTCGCCGTTTGCCATACGCTTTTCGAGGTCTTTGAGCTTCTTGATCTGTGCGCTGGTGGTTGCGACATTCGTCAGCATACCGCCAACCCATCGTTCGGTGACGTATGGCTGGCCAGCTTTTTCGGCCGCAGCTTTCACAATGTCTTTAGCTTGTTTTTTGGTGCCGACAAATAGTACCGACTTGCCGCTAGCAGCAACTTTGGTGATGACCGGTAGCGCTTTGTCGAGTGCCTCAACAGTCTTTGCCAGATCGATGACATGCGCATCCTGACGTTTGCTATGAATGTATGGCGCCATCTTTGGGTGCCAACGACTTGTTTTGTGTCCGAAATGAACACCGGCTTCATACAAAGCCTTGATATCGACTTCAACAGCCATGATATCCTTCTCCCTTCATCTCGCATCCTATAGCAGGATATCCATGCGAGATTGTTTCGTTAAAAATTTGTTACAGAGGTGATTATAGCAAGTTTCGAGACATATAACAAGAGGCCGTTAGGCCTATCGGTTGCCCTTGGCGCGGTTGTGAGGTTTGCAGAGCATCTCGCAGTTGACTATATCCGTGCCGCCGCCTTTACTCCAGGCGCTTACGTGGTCAGCGTCCATGTCTTTGAGCGCCCATACCTTAGATTTGTTGGCATCGTGCCCGATAGCACAGTACGAACAGTTGGATACTCCTTCTGTCTCGGCTTTTTTGGTTTGCGTCGTGTAGACGGACTTTTTCGTTGCTTCGTCAAATACGCGCACGTCAAGCAGTTTCGTGTCAGCTTCCCCGGCCAGTACGAACTCAAATATTCCCTTGCGGTTTTTTACGTACGGGTCGCCATACAGTTCTTGTACGCGCGCCCACAGCGTCGTCGGGTTGTACGACTGTGCATGATATGTTTCGTACAGCCTGCCCCACTCGAGGCCGCGCATTTCGCTTTCAGTGCCGGCAAATACCGTGTTCGCCCACTCTATCACCGTGTCAAAATACGTCTTTAGCTCGCGGATGTTATCGTCGTAGCGGTGCTGGCTCATGTAGTCTCCCGTGTTGCCGCGGCTCACCCAATCGAGCGCGACTGCTAGGAAATCTTGGCGGTTGGCACTTCCGCTCACGTACGTGCTCCATTTTTGGATATTGCTGTTTTGGCTGTTGCTGAACTCTTGTTTGGCGAGCGTCACGAACGGACCGCTATACACGGCATTCATTAATTCTTGTTGGTTGAGTGGCACGCCGGCGATATTGATAGTGCGAAACCAATCCTTTATCTCGCTCTCGGTACCGCTGCATTCGTAGATGAGCAAGCGGCTGTTCAGTATGAGCTCTTGCTTGTCACGTGCTATCCCGCTAAAATACTGCTCCATTCCGTCGATCTTGACGGCAAACTTGCCCGTAACGAACCGCCCGATGCTGGTGATGCGCTGCTGGCCATCCAACACTTCGTATGTGTCGTCGCCCGTACAGTTGAGATATATCAAACCTAGCGGATAACCGCGCAGCAAGCTCTCAATCACCGCCACGTCGCGCTTGCCGTCGGCGTAAATGTAATTGCGCTGATATTCCGGCTGGATTGTCAGCTTGCCACCCAGTCCAAACAGCCCCTTGCCTTCGAGTTCGTTATACACGAAACCATCGACGATTTCGCGAACGGTTGTGTTTGTCCAGAGATTAGTAATCATTACTTTTTACCGAATTTTTTGCCAAGCTTCATGATTGCCTCAAGTTTTTCGGGATCAAGATTACCCATCAAATCAATTGCCGCTCCCATAGTCTCAACCTTTTCTTTTGTGATTTCTTGGCTTTGCAGCTTTGATATTTCGTCACGAAGCATTTCGGCTAATTCAATCAGTTTTGCGTTCTTTTCAACAACTACGTCATATGCCGCTTTATCGTAAGTTTTGTTTTCCTTATATTTAGAATAACTACCTTTTGCCTCGGCAATAATTTTATCTACCCCTAGACTTATACTAATTTCGCTCATTTTTCCTCCCTCTTTTGTTTAATTAAAATTCTAGAATACACTTTCCTTCTTCCTACTACACCAACACCTTGTCCTGCTCCTTCTGCGCCAGGTACGTTGGGTATGAACTTTAGTGACTGCAGTATATCTTTCGGCATGTTTGCATACGAGTTTCCGCTTGCTTGCCACAAAATTTCAAATTGATCAGGGTTATATTTGTCTAAAAAGCTAATTGGTACGCCCATTGCTCCATTATAATCACTAGGGATTGCATCGGTGAATGGTACTTCTATGGCATCGTAGTTGTCATATTTTTTGTACGCCGTGTCGCTTTTTTGTACCTTTTTGTTGAACTTCTGGTTGTCCGCCATCGTCATGAGACTGAGAGGCTGATGGCGGCGACCGTGGTCGATATTTGTAAACCAGTTCACATTGCGGAATTTTACCAGTCCTGTTTTTTCATCATAAACACCGCTCGCAAAATCACGAACATTCGGCGTTGCAAAGTACGCGTTGCCTGCATTAAAGCCGTTGCCGAGCCACATCTTATTTTCTTTGATAAGCGGGAAAATTTCTTTGTAAGTAATAGCATTCATGTTGCCAATAATCGAAAATTTCTTGCCATGTTCTACGAGCTGAGAAACGTATTCACGGAACAGACTGAACGGCGGATTCGTTACCACGACGTCGGATTGTTTGAGCAACTCGATGCATTCTTGACTACGGAAATCACCATCACCTGCAAGCGGTGTCCACTCGTTGTTTTTATTTGCTTTTAGCTGCTCGGCGATATCCGCTAGGCTAAATGAGCCGTCGTTGTTATAGTCGCTGACTTCGTTGATAATAAGTTTGTTCGCGGTAGGTTTCGGCCTACCTTTTTCGACAGTCTTGTCCTCGACGTCAGGAATTAGCGAAAGCTGGGTGTTGGCAATCGGGCTGGGCTTGTAGCTGGTCGTGATGAGCCGCTTTAGCCCCAAGCGATTAAAATTCAATACGAAATACCGAAAGAAATTACTCTCGAAAGGATCGTCGCAGTTGCAGTACACCACCTTGCCGCGGAACGTGTCCGGGTCATACTCTAGGTAGGCTTCCATTTCCTTTTGGATGTCTGGAAACTGAGTATAAAACTCGTCGTTTTTTGCTTTTTTCGCGCTTGTGAGATTGCTGTTTGCCATACGGACCTTATTATACACTTTTGACATTCCTAGGTTCCTCTGATAAACTATTCAAGTTATGAAAAGCAGTATTCACCCACAAAACTACCGCCTGGTCGTATTTAGCGACGAACTAGCAGGCTTTAGCTTTCTGACCAAATCGACCGCCTCGACAACCGAGACGATCAAATGGGAAGATGGCAACGAGTACCCTCTCGTAAAGGTACACATCTCATCAAAATCTCACCCGTTCTTCACTGGTGAAGAGAAGATTATCGACACCGAAGGTCGTGTCGACCGCTTTGCAGCACGCATGAAAGCTGCTGAAGAGCGCAAGGCCGCCCTGGCCGCAAAGGCGAAGAAGGCCAACGCCAAAAAAGCCGCCAAGGCAGAATAAATCGCAAAAAACCGCTCGCACTCGTGAGCGGTTTTTGGTTATCAACTAGCGCTACTATTTTCGATTTACAGCGAGTTGGCACGTGCTATCCTCTAGCACCTTTGGCATAAGTCGCTGAAACTCTTTCACCTCTTCAGGAGTAGGAACATACAGCAACGGATTTGCCATCACAATAATACCAGGCTGGTCATCATCGACCTTTGGCGTCACTCGAAATCGTACTTTTCTACGACCAAGCTTATCTTCGTCGCCAATTGCCACCGCCTCTAGTTTTGGTTCTGCGCCCAACACGATCCAGTCTTTATAAAACAACGTCGTCTTGCCTGACGCCGTATCAGGCTCAGACATAACTGCAATAGCATGCGCCTTATCTACAAACATTTGTCCATCATGACCAATCCGAATCTCTGGCTCAAGGTGCGGGATATTATCAATCCATTCTTCTTGTCGATACATTTTGAGCTCATGGAAGTGACTCCACAGCCGCTCAATCACATCGCGGTACTCATAACTTTCACCGTAGAGACGCTGACAAAACTGCTGCGGTGTTTCATCAGGTGCCCGCTGTTCAACAGCTTGTCTAAGCCCACCATAAAACATGTCGGGGAGTCGACCGCTTGCAGGAGAATAAAGATCAATTGTCGAACGCTGCGCTACCTCTGTCATGATAGATATTTTATAATAGAAAACACTGGTATGCCAAAAATCAGTCTCAACCTTGCCGAACTCCAATCCGAGAAGCAATCGCTCGGCGATTTTTTGGCGCAAGCGGATGGTTACTTGCTATACTGATCACAGTGATTTATAAGGAGATCCTGCATGCAACCTAGCGCCCAGCCAGCACCTACTATCTATACGCCAGAGCAAGTCGAGGCAATCAGACGCAGTAACAAGAAAAAGCTAATTTGGGGACTTGTTTGTCTAATAGCGCCGACTGCGCTGTTGATCATTACTATCATTGGCTACGCTATAATTAACTTCGTCATTGGCTCATTTTCTTCATCCAATCAAGAAAGTGCCTTTGCTCAACCATCTACTGCGCATACCATTGGCAATGTCATTATATTTTTAATCGGTGCGATCTCGACCCTCACATGGCTTCCAGGTATTATTGGTGGCATCATTTTGCTTGCGACTCGCAAGAAGGTATAGCTAAGGGCGAAATACTTTTCTTATCGAGCATACGCACCGTTATCTGGCGTTGCGACATCAAGTATTGTTATCTCTAGAGCTGCGATACCTTTCTTGGCGGGATACCGTCGAGATCGAATCATAGCAAGCACCCATTGCCTTATCGCTACAGTCGGATCGATACTTGGATTGATTACTCTTTTGTCTGCGAACCAACGGCACGCAACTCAAGATATCATAGGGCTTGCCCCCTACGCGCCAAAGCGATTCGGTCGCTTATCTATGGACTTGTCGGTGTTTTCCGCCTGCCACTCTTTTCAACGCTTCTCTTGAACTGTCAATTTGGACGTAGCGATGTCTCTGAAGCAATTTAGTTTAAAATCAGCTTGAGCCTACTGCAACTCTTGGCACTTCCTGTAGTAACCGGACTCATAGTGATTGGGCTCGTCTACTACAATAAAAAATCATCCGGTCTTTTGAACAACCCAAATTAGGCATATCTACCTCTGTTGAATGTGATATACTACAAGTAGCATGCCAAAGATAAGCCTGAATCTGGACGAGCTAAAAGCCGAGAAACAATCGCTCGGCGATTTTTTGGCGCAACCCGATGCTTATAGCGACCCCGATTTTACGACTAAGAACAAGCGCTTCACCGAGCTCGACAATGTCATCGCCAAAGTCTCTGAGCGTGAACAGCTCGAGAAAAACCTCATGGAGGCAAAAGAACTCTCGAGTGGCAGTGATGAACTGGCTGAACTCGCCAAGATGGAAATTAGCGAAACTGAACAAAAACTTGCCGCGCTCGAAGACGAGCTATTCATCATGCTCACCCCCAAAGATCCCAATGATGAAAAAAATATTATCATGGAAATTCGTGCTGGCGCTGGTGGCGACGAAGCATCACTATTTGGCGCCGAGCTCTACCGTATGTATCTCCGTTGGTGTGAAGCGAATAGTTACAAAACCGAATTGATGAGCGAAAGCCCGAACGACACTGGTGGCTACAAAGAAGTTATTTTTGCTATCAAGGGCGACGCACCCTACGCTAAGCTCAAGTTTGAGTCGGGCGTGCATCGTGTCCAGCGCGTGCCAGTGACCGAGAGCCAAGGCCGCATCCACACCAGTACGGTGACTGTGGCGGTGCTTCCTGAAGCTCAGGAAACCGATGTGGAAATTCATGCGAATGATCTCCGTGTCGATGTCTACCGCGCTGGCGGACATGGCGGGCAAAGCGTCAATACCACCGACTCCGCCGTACGCATTACCCACATCCCAACAGGTCTCGTCGTGCAAAACCAAGACGAGAAATCTCAGATCAAAAACAAAGAAAAGGCCATGAGTGTCCTCCGCTCACGACTTCTCCAACTGAAAATAGATGAGGAAAATGCCAAACTCACCGCCGAGCGCCGCAACCTGATCGGCTCTGGCGACCGCTCTGAAAAAATCCGCACCTACAACTTCCCCCAAGACCGCATCACCGACCACCGTATTGGCTATTCACGTTCTGGAATCCCGCAAGCCATGAACGGGGACATCGACGACCTCATCGATCACCTGCAGGCTGCCGAGCGCGAGCTCAAGGCGCAGGGATCAGAAAATTAACACGTAGATCTATCTGTATACTTTTTGTCATGAAAATTATATAATCCGAAACAGAATGATAAAAAAGTCAAGAGGCACTATTGTTGAGATATGGGTGCGAGATGCTGCCGAAATGTTGGCGAGCGTCGGTATTTCTTCGGCACTGCTTGATGCTGAGATCATTTTGGCACACACATTGCGCAAGAGCCGAACATGGCTTCACGCACATGGCGATGAGCAGCTGAGCCTTCGTGAAAGAGAGATTGCCAGTGCACGGCTTGATCTGCGGCTCGACCGGACACCGATCGCCTATATCATCGGCCACAAAGAATTTTATGGACGGCTTTTCAAGGTTTCGCCAAGCGTGTTGGTTCCCCGCCCAGAATCTGAGACAATTATCGAGTTGCTCGATAACCTGTGTGACGGGTCGACAAAGACGCTTGTTGATGTTGGTACCGGCAGCGGCTGCCTGGGAATCACTGCTAAGTTGGAGCATCCCGAGCTGAAAGTGACCCTCACTGACATCAGTCACCACGCACTCGGCATTGCCGAGAAAAACGCCGAAACACTAGGCGCTACTATCGCAATCGTCAAAAATGACCTCCTGGTGCCAAATCCGCAGCTGCCGCCGCAGATCGACATCATCCTAGCAAATCTCCCCTACGTTGACCATAACTGGGAGCGCTCACCCGAGACAAACTACGAGCCTGAACTTGCGCTATTTGCCGACAAAGGCGGCCGAGCACTTATCGAGCGACTCTTACAAGAAGCCCCGCTCTACCTAGTCACTGGCGGCATACTCCTACTCGAAGCCGACCCAGAACAGCACCACGGCTTGATCGTCCATGCAACAACCCTCGGCTACACACATGTGGTGACCGAGGGCTACTGCGTTGTATTACGACTCGGCTAAGGGCTAGTATTGATTATCGGTGCTACAGTACAGGCAGCACAAGTGTTGTATGGCATTTTGTATTTTGTATTTTGTATTTTGTATTTTTCAATTCTAGAATCTAATATCAAAAATCTATTCTGTATTTTTCTCAGAACTCAGAGCTTCTTCCCACCTTAATCGCTCGGATACGCCGCCAGCGTGACTTTTGCGGTTAGCTCGCGTCCATCACGAACAATCACGAGCTCCACCGTATCGCCTGGTGCGTACTCACCGATCAAGCTCGACACGCCCCCTTGGCGACCAACAGTCAGGCCGTTGATTTTCGTGATGATGTCCTTGTCTTTGACCCCCGCTTTGTCAGCTGGGCCCTCAGACACTACTCCTGTTGCACTATTCTCTCCGCCGACGACATAGGCACCTTCGGTAACGGACAAGTTGTATTGCTTGGCAACTGCGGCCGTCAGCGGTACATAGCGTAGTCCAAGATAGGCGCGTTGCACACCCTTTCCTGCCAGCACTGATTTGAGTGTACCTTTGGTGGCATTGATCGGAATCGCAAAACCAATTCCTTGGGCGTTGGCGGCTACCGCTGTGTTCATGCCAATCACCTGTCCGCTAACGTTGAGGAGCGGACCACCTGAGTTACCAGGATTAATGGCAGCATCGGTCTGCAGCAGATCAGTCAGCGACTCAGTGCTACCACCACTGCCATCGCCTGCCGACACAGGGCGACCCTTGCCTGATATAATGCCGCTGGTGACGGTGTTTTGATATTGTCCAAGTGAGTTACCGATGGCAATCACCTCCTGACCAATTCGTACCGTTGACGAATCACCGAGGGTGGCAGCGCGAAGATCACTGACGCCGTCGATCTTGAGAAACGCCACATCATTGAGCGGATCAGTGCCTACTACTTGTACATCCTCGTGGGTCGTGCCATCCGCCATCACTACCTGTACCTTGCTGGCAGAGCTAATCACGTGACGATTCGTGAGGATATAGCCATCCTTGCTAACAACGATACCCGTCCCCGCTGCCTGCTGTGTGGCGGCGCCAAAAATCGTCTGGGTCGTGACATCGGTCACGATCGAAACTACGCTCGGCGAAACCTTGTCGGCAACCGAAGCAATGACATCTTCTTGGCTGGTTTTGACGAGATTGCCATCGTCGCTCAACGTCTGCCGAGTCGTCACCGCACTGCGATTGGTGTGACTATAGTTGTACGCAAGCAATGCACCAATACCAATCAGTGCCCCTATTCCAAGAATAATTAACAATAGTATTATCCGCCGTATCGTTCTAAATAACCCCGGTCGCTTTGGTTCTTTCATCATCCTCTCCTCTCTACTAAAGTGCGTTACTGCCATTGATGACAGCCAAGACATACACCATCGCCAGTATGCCCGCCGTGAGCACAAATGGTGCCAAGATGTCCTGGCGTCGTACAACTCCATGGCGATGATAACTCGCGTATGCGCGCTCGGCATCAAAGCAAAACAACACCATAAACAATGCAAGCTGCGATAGTTGGATCGTACCAAATCCCGGCAACGGATAGGCCATCATCCAGTGAAATCCGATCCAGCCCATTTCAGCAAATAGCGCTCCGCCTACGAGGCTATACATCATCGTCAGTGGCTCTTCATAGCTTCCCAGCACGTGACGAATTGTCACATACCCAATCACCCACATGCCTGCCACGAACAACAGCGAGTCCCATGAGTACGAGATCATTGATAGTGCTGTCACCCCGAGAAAAACCGCGATACCCGCTTGTGCTGCCACAAAACTGCGCTTGGAACGCGGCTTGATGAGTAGTAGCCAGATGATGTACAGCACCGTCAAGGCGATCTGCAGCCACAACGATCCATTTGCCCCATAGAGCAACACCACCATACTAACTCCCACGATGATGTCTACCATGTTGGCCACTAGATTGGCGAACCAAAATCGCGGACGAACCGCCAGCGCTCGCCATTTGCTCATCAGTACCACCACCACAGCCAGCCACGGCGACTGACCAACCAATACAATAACCAGCAAGGCGACAGCGAGGCCAACATTCAGCGTAACGTACGCCGCCTCACTAAGTTTAGAGCGGCGTTTGTGAGCTTTGAGCAAATCCATAGTTCAGTACCTATTGTACCATCTACTCGTTGCTACTGTCAGCCTGTCCCACTACGACTACGAATTGTACGTCATCGGCCACGCCAAATTGCGCCAATCCAAGAGTTGGTTTGCCGTACAGCGCCGTTAGTTTGGCGCGCGTTGCTGGAGCGCTCGTCGCATCGCGCGCGTAGAGAGCGCGGCGCGGATAATTCCCAGCTGGCGCATTGTCAACGCCATCAATCGTGAAGCCCATACCAGCTAGTTTGTCACCAGCTATCTGCGCGGCGCCTACCACTCCACTGCCATTTAGCACAACAATGCTCGCGTTTTCTTTGGTGGCAGCATCGGCATTGATCTGCTTGCGAATATAGCTCGCAATATCGGTATAGTCTGCGATTCCCGCCACTGGCCGCACGATACTAATGCCGCTGATATTGCCCGTGGTCATCATCGGCTCTTTGTCGTCGACAAGATTGATCGAGGTGATCGATCCCGTCTGGACATTGTTCGCGAGTGTCAGGAGCGTGCTGACTTCGCTGGTCTCAAAATTCGTGTTGAGATTGTTCCCGAGAGCATCGATTAACCCCGTTATTTTTGCAGGATTTGTTAGCGTACCAGCGCTCAAGGCTTTTTCGCGAAGTGCTACCATGACTTTTTGCTGATTTTTTTCACGGTCAAAGTTGCCATTGGGCAAGCCATAGCCACCTTGGGCATTGCGGGCACGCATAAATGCCAACGCGTGCTCCCCGTCCATATGGGCGACCTCACCATTTTTATATTTGACGTAATAACACTTGTAGTTGCATTTCCAGTCAAAGTTCCGGTCGAGAATACCATTTGG
Organism: Patescibacteria group bacterium; assembly: GCA_020160975.1. Lineage (GTDB taxonomy): Bacteria > Patescibacteriota > Saccharimonadia > Saccharimonadales > Saccharimonadaceae > Saccharimonas. The sequence goes on from JAIUPJ010000001.1 coordinate 289,923, forward strand.
ATCAGATGATTCAATTTTGACATCGACTCCACCCACCGCATCGACTGCTTGACGCACCACTGTATAGTTGACGTGTACCTGGTATTGAATATCAAGGCCGGTTACTTCGGCAACTTTTTTGCTCAGTGCTACCTCGCCCGCTCGCTGATCGTCACCATTGTCAGAATAACAGCCAAATAGCTCATTAATTTTGCCCTCATATCCAGAGTTACACGCTGCCCCGTATTTGACCCACAGGTCACGCGGTATGCTCACCATGAACGCATCTTTTTTGTCCTGATTGACACTCAGTACCATGATTGAGTCAGTCAAAAATGCACCTGGGTGCTCGCCCCCTTCGTCATCTTCAGATGTGCCAAATATCAGAACGTTCGTGCGCCCATATGTATCAGCTTTGAGCTTTTTTGCCTGAATAATGTCAAAAATATCGCCATTGAACACAGAACTACCTGCCATGATCGTCCTGAGACCAATCCATCCAGTGATGCCAATACCGATCAGCATGACGAGAAGAACTGCCATCCACAGTAATTTCTTGCGCTTGGCAAACAGTCGACCTCGTCGGTGGTTTTTTTGCGGAACTGGCGCATCGGTGTCGATACTTTTGAGCGAGTCATCGATGTCACTACGTCGCAAGCCGGAGTCATGACGTGTTAAGCCGTGGTCTGTCTGCAGCACACCGTGTGTTCCTTGGCTGGCATGCGACTCAGGTGCCGCGGTTGTTTCTCGTCGCTTCAATCCATAGGGCGAAGTATCGTTCTTTAGCTCCACCCCATCACGAAATGACCCGCCAATGTTACTAGCCGAGCGCCTCGGAATAAAGCCGTCCATCGTTGGTTTTTTCGCCATTACTTCCCTCTACTATAGCGGTTTTAAGGTTATTTTGAAATGCAAAATCCTCATGTTTTTATATGATTTTCACCTCTACTCCTGTATAGTAAGGGAAATGGAAGCAAGTTTTCTCGATCGCCACCCTCGTGTCAAAGACGGGCTAAATTTTGCTGGCTTTATACTTATCGTGTTTGTCGGTACGATTCTCATCAACACCTTTGTATTTCGCAGTTTCTCAGTATCTGGCCACAGCATGGACAAGACTTTGAGTGACGGTGATCGTTTGATCGTGAATCGACTGCCGATTACTGCCGCTCAAATGAAGAACAAATCGTACATACCCGAACGAGGCCAAATTATTGTCTTCAAAAATCCACGATTCGTAGCCGGAACTGTCGATGAATACATCGTCAAGCGCGTTATAGCCTTTCCAGGCGAACGCGTGACCGTCAATGGCGGAATATTGACTGTCTATAACAGCCAATACCCCGACGGTCATGTCTACGACGATGACTATCGCAAAGGAAGCATCGGTCCGCAGTCACCAGTGAGCGGCGAAGGGCTTGATACAACTGTTCCTGACGGCACCCTATTCGTTAGTGGAGATAATCGCATTGACGGCCATTCATATGACTCCCGTAGTGGGCTTGGTACGATTCCCTACTTCGATGTCGTTGGCCCTGTCGCACTTCGCATCTGGCCAATACCTAGTTTTAGTGTCTTTTAGCCAAGCAGTTTACTGAGACGATCGAGCTCGGCGTTGTTTTTGTAGCGAATAACGATCTGCCCTGACCCACGTGCCGTGGATTTTAGTTGGACAGTCGTGCCAAATCGCTTACTCAAGTGGTCTATCGTTTGCTGGTACTTTGGGGCCAGAGCTGTTTCTGCTTTGTGACCAAGCGGATTTTTCAGGGCTCGTTTGAGTGCCGAAACATGCTGCTCGATGGCTCGCGCACTCCAATCTTCCTCGATGATACGGGGAAATAGCTTATCTATCAACTCTTCATCTAGGTTGATGAGGGGCCTGGCTTGTCCTTCACTCAATTTTCCCTCGGCTAGAGCCAGCCGAACAGCCTGCGGCAGTCGCAGAAGTCGAAGTGTGTTACTGATAGCCGCCACCGATTTGCCGCCGACACGTTGACCGATCTGATCAAGTGTCAGGTTAAACTGGTCGCGAAGTTTCAGATATGCCGTAGCAGTCTCGAGCGGGTTGAGATCGCGTCGTTGCAAGTTCTCGATGAGCGAGACTTCGAGCTTGTGTTGGTCAGTCAGGGTGCGTACCAGCGCCGGGATCTTGTCCAGCCCAACAAGCTCGGCTGCCCGATAGCGTCGCTCTCCCGCTACAATCATGTAGTTGCCCTTGTGAGGCGTCACGACGATTGGCTGCAACAGACCATGCTCACGAATTGATTCGGCCAGCTCGTGCAGTGACATTTCGTCAAAACTGCGTCGCGGCTGGTCGGGATCGGGCGAAATTTCGCTTAGTTTAATATGACGCAGGTCACTGACATGCTCGTCTTGCTCGGCAGTCGGATCAAATGATTCATCTAAAATATCCGTAGGAATCAGCGAAGCAAAACCCCGCCCCAATGCTAATTTGGCTGATTTTTTAGCCGACACGCTCTATCACCTCCTTGGTTACTGCCTTGTACGCCCGTGCACCCTTGCTCCAGCGATCATAGGCGCCAATTGGCACGCCGTGGCTCGGCGCTTCAGCCAAGCGCACATTGCGCGGAATTGTCGTTTTAAATACTTTAGCTGGAAAATGCTTGGTAATCTCGGCAAGCACTTGTGTGCTCAGTGAGGTGCGGCTATCGACCATGGTTGGCAATACACCAATGAGGTCAAGCGTCGGGTTGAGGCTCTTGCGAACCAGTTTCATCGTCTCAAGTAGTTGGCCAAGGCCTTCGAGCGCATAGAATTCTGCCTGTACCGGCAAGAGCACGTAGCGCGCCGCAATCAGCCCATTGACGGTCAATAGGCTCAAGCTGGGCGGGCAGTCGACAATCACAAAATCATAGGAATCTTGTAATGGCTGCAGGGCTAGCTTGAGACGCCCAAATCGCTGCTCGGCTTGCGCCAGTTCTACCTCAGTATTTGCGAGCGTCGGCATAGTCGGCGCGAGCGACAAATTCTTGTGTTCGGTTGGCATAACAACATTGGCAAGCGGCATAGCACCCGTAATTACATCGGTCATCGTTGCTTGGAGATCATTTTTGTCTATCCCAAGCCCGCTCGTGGCATTTCCCTGAGGGTCAAAGTCGATCAGCAATGTGCGCTGCCCCATTTTTGCCAAATAATAGGCAATATTAATCGAGCTTGTCGTCTTGCCGACACCGCCTTTTTGATTCGTCACTGCAATTACTGTTGCCACGTTCCTTTTTGTTCCCTCTCTTGTTCTTTCTATAGTATACCATGAGCTTTTCACGACACACCACAAACAGTGACATCACTCCTAAGCAAGCCGACTATCAATGATATAAAACGGCTTTGCCAGGAGTTTTTGGGAGAGATGATCATAAAAAACGCCCCTTCCGGGGCGCTTTTTTATTTAATACTCGCGATTTCAATCTTTGAATATTTCTGGCGATGGCCAGTTTGGGTGTTGACGCGTTTTTTGCTCTTGTAGCGAATCACGCGGATTTTGTCGCCGGCGACACGCTCGTCGACAACCTTTGCTTTCACTTTCACACCTTTCACGAGTGGCGCACCGACCGTGGTCTTGTCGCCATCGATTACGAGAAGTGCGTCGAGATCGAGCTCTTTTGTGCCTTCAGGGAGGAGGTCCACCATGAGGGTCTCTTTTTCGCTGACAAGATACTGCTTGCCACCGACTTTCACGACTGCTTTCATAACTATTCCTTTAGAATTATTGATTCAGGTACTGATTGTAACAGATAAGGGCTTGCTTTTCAAGTGTCTCCGAGTACAACTCGGTTGGCATGCAGCCAGCCATCAGTATTGCCACCATCGAGGTACTGGCCAACTGCCGTATGGACGACAACTCGACCGCCCCTCTGAACGTAATCATTGATAGCGTCAATAATGTAATATTCGCCGCCCTTGTCAGCTTCGACTATTTTGGCCATCTCTATGACCTCTTTGGTGAGCACATACTTGCTCGGGTTGATAAGGTTGCTCGGGGCATCTTCGGGGGCCGGCTTTTCGACCATGCGCTCGTAGTAACCATCATCGCTTTTAACAATGACGCCGTAGCGACTCACGTCTTCGGTAGAAACCTCCACCGCCATGACTCCGCAGTCGCCTTCAGGTGTCGCTTCGATAAGCCGCTTCACTTCGCTCGAACCATCGGAGTTATAGATGAAATCATCACCCATGAGCACCACTGCCGACTCGCCCTCATCGATAAAGTCAGCTGCAAGCGCCACAGGCACTGCTGTGCCGTACTTACCATAGCTTGGTTGCGTGATAAAATGCAGTTTCACCCCTGCGAGTGGCGCAACAAGCGGTAGCTTGTCAGCTTTGCCATTTCGTTTCAGGTAATCATTGAGCTTGATATTGCTCCGATAGTAGTTCTGTAGCTGATCGCTATCCTCGCCCACCACAAATATCAGCTCGGTGATACCCGCCGCCAAACAATCTTGTACTACGTAGTCAACCAGCGGCCGGTCGCCGATCGGCAGCATGCATTTCTCGATCGTTTTGGTAATCGGCAGTCGCCTGGTTCCCCAGCCTGCTACTGGAATGATTGCTTTTGTGATTGCCATAGAATTATTATGAACTAATCGTTCGCAAAGGTAAACCACTCTGGGTCTTTGGCGATATCTTGCTCCACACCCGTCCAAAATTGGTCAATACCCTGCACATCTGGCATGTCGACAAGTTCCCATGGCTTTTCAACCGATTGTTCAATATCCTGGATCAGCTCGTCTGGCTCAGACACCACAGGACTGAGCGCCATCGGCGACCGGAGCGACGCCATGTGCGGAAGGTGGAGGTGATGGGAGTGGTTGAGATGAAGCATTTGTTTGTTTCTTTATGATACCTATCTATATAAGCATAAATGGTATGAAAAGTCAAGATGTACTTTACATCAAGTCTTAGTCCACTCCTCTCGACGCACGGATTACTGTCACTTTACAGTGCAGAATGAAGGCACTGAGACATCACCCCTCTCTACCGTGCACATTAGCCCCTATGGTTCTTGCGGAATAATAATCGCAAGCAGCAGATACGGCAAAACGCCCGGAAGACCACCAGGAAGCGCTAGCAACACAAACCCGATACGGATAACCGTGGGGTCGATACCGAAGTATTTGCCGAGACCGCCGCAGACGCCAGCGATTTTCTTGTCGGATTTTGATCGATACAACTTCTTCATAGCACTAGTATACCGCGCTTTGGCACGACTCGACAAAAGCTCGATAGACATGAACACCGGTGAGGTCTGACTCAGGGTGCCACTGCATGCCGTAGTGTCCACGGATTGTCATGGCCTCAACAATACCGTCGTCGGCTTTTGCGACAATCTCGGCACCCTCGGCAAGGCGTGCGACAGCCTGGTGATGCCGAGACGCCACCTGGCGCGATGAGCCCTCAGATATGCCGAGAAAATTCGCAACAAAATGCACCTCGTGCTCTGCACCAAAATGTTCGACCGTATCACCCACCTCGAGCGGGATATGTTGCATGAGATCGCCGCCGTAGTGGACATTGAGTCGCTGCATGCCATAACAAATACCTAGGATTGGCGTGCCTGCTGCGTCACAGGCCTCAATTAGCTCCGTCTCCCAGTCGAACCGCTCGGCCGGCTCTAACTTCACTACCTGCGCAATACGCTCTTGGCCGTAGCGGCTGGGGTCGACATCTGCCCCACCCGAAATAATTACGCCGTCACAAAGCTCGATCACTTGCTGGACATCCATGTCTGGGCTAAGGATCACTGGCGTTGCGCCCACATTGCTGAGGGTGGCAAAATAATCGCGCCGCAAGAACAATCGCTTGACACCGTCTTGCCATGCGACACTCTCGCCGTCGTCAAAACTTGGCACTATGCCCAGAATTGGTTGTTTTGTCATGCACCCTCCCCAGTGTTATTGTTTTTCGAGTGTAATATAGAGTTCTGCGCCATCGATACACACAACCTCAACATCTCCAGTATCAACCGGTCCAAGGTTAGCTGCAAGCGTCTCGGCCATAATTGTGTCTTGGTGCTCTTCGATCGCTTTGTTCAATTCGGCATTCTCAGTGGTGAGCGAGAGCGAAATTCGATCGTCGACATTGAGTCCAGTACTCTTGCGTGTATTTTGGACATAGCGAATCACCTCGCGCATCATGCCCTCACGCTTCAGCTCTGGCGTAAGCGCTTCATCCAGTGCTACTTCCTTGCCCTTTTTCACTGCTTTGACATTCAGCTCATCGAGTAAAATCAGGGTGAAATCAAAGGCCTCACCAAGCTCTGGCACAGTCACACTTGCAAGTGGCTGACGAACCTTCAGTCCCGATTTTGCACGCAAGCTTAATCCTTGATTTACATAATCACGTACTTTCTCCATATCGTTCATGACCAGCTCATTTACCTCGCCTGCTGCCGGCCAGTCCTTAAGGTGGATTGATTCGGTGTCACCTGTCATTTGGCGATACAGTTCCTCAGCGAGAAACGGCGTAAATGGCGCTAGTATGTATGCGAGACGAACTAAGACGTAATGAAGCGTCTTGTAGGCATCATTTTTGTCATCACCCTCATCTGACTTCCAGAAGCGACGGCGGCTGCGACGGACAAACCAGTTGCTGGCATCGTCGAGGAATGGCAGTATCGGTGTCATGGCGTCGGGAATATTGTAGGCATCCATGTTTTTCTCGACTTCAGCGCTTAGTTGATGGAGACGTGACACAATCCAGATATCGAGTGGGTTTCTCAGTGTCTCGAGCGGGTCTCTTAGCTCTCCGTCAAACTCCCAGCCATCAACCTCTGCGTACATAGTGAAGAAATCATACATATTCCAGACCATCGATAGTTTGCGCGCGACGTCGCCGACTTCTTTATCCTGAAGCGCAAAGTCTTCACCATTGAGAAGCGGGCTCGACAGAAGCAAGAACCTGAGTGAATCGGCCGAGAATTTGTCCATCAACTCGTTCGGATCGGTGAAGTTACCGAGCGACTTACTCATTTTGCGGCCGTCATTACCAGCAACAACCCCAGTTGAAATCACATTACTAAACGCCTGCTCGCCAAACAGCGCCGTATTAATAGTGTGAACATAGTAGAACCACGCGCGCACCTGGCCAATGTACTCAACGATAAAATCACCCGGGTAATTTGCCTCAAACTTCTCTTTGTTTTCGAACGGATAATGAAACTGGGCAAACGGCATCGATCCCGACTCAAACCAACAGTCAAGCACCTTGTCGATACGCGTGAAATGCTCACCATCGATGTCAAAGGTGATGTCGTCAACCCACGGACGGTGGTAATCCTCGAGCTCCACGCCACTGAGTTCTTTGAGTTCAGCGTAACTACCGATAACTTTCACTGTACCTCTGTCACCCTTCCAAACCGGCATCGCCGTTGCCCAAAAGCGGTCGCGACTGAGGTTCCAATCTGGTGCTTGCTCGATATTTTTTGCAAAGCGACCATGCTTTAGGTGTGCTGGGAACCAGTTGATGTTTTCATTTTGCTCAAGCATTAGTGGCTTGGAACCCTGCACGTCAAAGAACCAGCTCGGGATAGCGCGGTACATGATGCGCTGTTTTGAACGCGGATTGAACGGATATTCGTGGCGGATGTATTCGGTTTTCCAGACCACGCCGGCTTTTTCTAGGCCCTTGGCGATGTTTTTGTTATTATCCCAAACTTCCAGTGGCTTGGTGCTATCCACCCATGGCATGAGCGCAAATAGTTGCTCGGCAACTTCTGGGAAATAGTAGCCGTTATCATCGAGCACATGCACGCGTGGAATGTTATTTTCCTGCGCCAGCACAAAGTCTTCCTCGCCGTAGATCGGCGACAAGTGCACAATACCCGTACCGGCTTCAGCTCCGACGTAGTCTGCCGACCAAACTTTGTGCGCATTGTCACCTTGATCGGCAAAAAGCGGCTCGTAACTCAGACCAACCAAATCTTCACCTTTGATTTCACGCACTACTGTATAATCTAGAGGCTGCTTCTTTTCATCAACAAACACCTTGGCTACCAAATCCTTGGCTACAATCAACTTCTCGCCGCCAACCTCAACTTCTGCATAAATAAATTTTTTATTCACCGCCAGCGCAGTGTTGCCTGGCAGTGTCCATGGGGTCGTCGTCCATGCCAGTAAGGCGACGTTAGTCTTCCAGTCATCGCCCAGCCGCTGCTTCAGCAACTCATATCGCTTTTTCGTATCTTCATCGCTCAAAACTCGTGCGCGCTCACGCACTTCATAATCGTTATAAGAAACATTTTGCGCACCAAACTGCTCGCGCGTCAGGTCTATAACCTTGCCATCAATAACATTGAAATAATGTCCAACCTCATTAACTTTTATCTTAGCGATTTCACCACCCAGCAAATCATTGACAAGAAGCGATGTAATTGCACATTGACCAGCCGACTTATTATCTTCACTCCACGCTGCTGTAGACTCGTGATGCGCCGTGTCCTGCGCCCAAACAATCCGCAAAGCTGACTTCAGTAAACTAACCTGGTCAAGTCGAAACTTCACATACGCACTCGGGTCCGTCACTGTCTGGTAGGCGTCATTATCCATGGTGACTTCATTTTTGCTGACCGGCGTGGCAAATCGCGTGTCATACATCAACACTTTTTCGCCTTCGTAGATTTTGCCTTTGTCATAGAGCTCTTTGAACGCCCACCAGACGCTTTCCATAAAATCTTTGTCCATGGTCTTGTAGGCACCCTGAAAATCGACCCAACGACCGACGCGATTAACAACGTCCTCCCAGGTTGCGGCATTGGCTACCATCGATTCGCGCGCTTTGGTGATATATTCTTCGAGCGTAATAGTCGGCAACTCATTGCCATCACGGTCGAGTGGCGCCTTGGCATCAGGAGTGGTTACGATTTGACGACGATCGGTGATATTCAGTTGTTTCTCGACAAAATTTTCCGCTGGCAAACCGTGTGTATCCCAGCCCCAGACGCGCTCAACACGCTTGCCTTTCATCGTCCAGTACCGTGGCACGGCGTCTTTGACAATACTTGAGAGGAGTGTCCCATGGTGCGGCACCCCAGTAATAAAGGGTGGGCCGTCGTAAAAAACGTAGCTGTTATCTTTTGGCCGGTTTTCGACAGATTTTTCAAACGTCTTGTCTTGTTTCCACTTCTGCACCCAATCTTTTTCGTACTCAAGCGCTCGTCTGCGGGTGTTAGCTTTAAATTTCACTTTCCAGCTCCTTTCACGGCCGTTCTGGCTAATTCATTTTTAATTCTCTCGATAAACTCACCTTCCAGCAGTTGCTCCCATGGCTTAAATAGCGGCTCAGGCAAGCTACTGAAGTCTACCCACATTTGCGCAGTGCACTTATCCGGCTCCGTGATATAAGGCTCTCCGCTATGCCATTCGCTCATCGTCCACCAAGTTACGTAGTGCTTGCCATCATCAGAAAAATAGTCATTCGTAACTGCAGCAAACTTCACATCTTTAATGTCCATACCGGTTTCTTCAAGCACTTCTCTTTTTGAAGTCTCTTCCGGCGTCTCTCCAAACTCTAGATGTCCACCTGGAACACTCCAGCTGCCTTCGCCATGAGAACCTTGCCGCTGCTGCATTAAGAATTTTCCTTCTCGGAAGACAAAAGTACCAACACCAACTCGCACTTCTTGCTTGTTCATTGATTCCTCCAAAAAAAACTTTTCTTTGACACTGGAGCCCGAGTTATCGGGTGGTACCATCCAGTTTCCAAGAAAAGCTTCTTAGCACTTAGTTTGCTCGCTTTGTCGCAGCGAATCGCGGCAGGGTCTAATTTCTTTTTGCAGATTTCTTCCCGCTGGCTTGTGGGTGATAACCACTCAAACGCCTTGCCGTCAGTATAGCAAAAAGGCAGAGTTTTTTCCACCCTGCCTTTTTTCAAAGATCTAAGCTCTAAGATCTACTTACCAAATCCACTCATTCTTCTTGGCATAGCTATTTTGTAACCATTGGTTGATTAGACTCCACTTGCGTGGCGCGAGTGCAATCACCCACAAAAGAACCGCGTAGATCAGGTGATCGTCGATGATTGGATTGTTCTCAAGTGGCACTTCGGCTGCCCACATCATAAGGAGGAGTGCCGTACCAGCAACTGCTGCTACGCGCAGGCCAATACCAAAGATCAATGCCATGCCAATACCCAGAAGACCGAGCATAAATAGCCAGTCTACCAGCGGATTGCCAACAAGGCCATGGAAGAAATCAACCATTGGGCTCTTTTCATTGACACCGAACTGCAAGAACCCTGTGGTCGGCGATACCCCATCGAGCCATGCTTTGCCTTTCGGCGTCGCAAAACCGAGTCCCATTGTCTTGTCCAGAAATGCCCACAAGAAGACAAATCCGAGCATCACCCGCGCAATTGCAAGTGCATACCATGCCTTTTCGTAGTTTACTGATTTCTTAACCATTGTATCCCTTCCCTTTTTACATTAATGGATATGCTTATACTGTACGCCTAACTAGCGAAAAAGAAAAGTACCTCTCGCACTAGCCAAAAGCTCTGTATCATTTTTTGTAACGGCCGTCACAAAAAATGATACAGAGCTTATACATAATATCCGGTATTGGCGCGAATAGCTAGCTGATGAAACAGTTTAAAATAACGCGTTGCCGTATTTGAAGATGATCGCAGCGATTAAGACAGTGACGACACTAAATAGCAAGACTTTGTCATAGCTTTTATCAATATATCTTTGTAGCGATGATACAAGTTTTTTCGGTAAATAAAGATTGTTCTCTCGGATGTTATAGCGGGTAATCGCAAACCACACAAATGTCGTGGTGGCTGTCACGAGCAAACACCACGGGCACAGCGCACCGATGACAAAAAAGCTCGTACCAAACAACCAAAATGCAAAGACCAAACCGAGAGTATAGCAAATTTGCGCCACAAACATAAAGGCGCGCGGGAATTTCACACCAGCCAGACCGGCAATCGCAACGGTGATTACAACAGGCTCAGCGATCAGACCCAGGAAGCTATTGGGAAACCCAAACATATGTGCAGACGGGTGTATGCCGACCGTCGCGCAGTTGAGAATAATATTGATACTACAACTTAGAACGGCATTGGGATTTTTGGCGAGTTCGATCGCCTCAACAGACAGGACAAATGAAGCAATCAGGCTACCGATCGCCCCTACCAGCATACTGGCAAATATCCAACGATTGTCGCGCAGCTTCTTGTCTTCGTGGGTAAAGTATGCCCTAGCCTTGTGTAGCATAGTAGCTTACCTCACTTATCATTGGCAGCGTTGCTCCTCGCCAGATATTTTGCAGCTGGCCGTCAGCACTGAGTGCCACAATCGTCGGGTACTCGACAATGTCGTAGGCTCGACAAAATGTTTCACCTTCGGTTGATTCGGGGTCAAGTACCTCAAGCACTTTGCCTGTTTGACGGGCCAAGTCCCTCAAGAACATCTCAACGGCTCTCGAGTACTCAGTACCGTCTTTTGTGACAACTACCACGCGCATCCTAAAGACTCCTCTTGCTTTCGTCGCGCTGCTTGAGAATCTTCACAAAATCATCAAGCGTCTCAAACTTATGAAACACGCTAGCGAACCGTACGTAGGCGACTTCGTTGCAGGCAGCTAACTCGTCGAGTACTAGCTCACCAATCTGGTGCGAGACTACCTCGCTTTCGCCAAGCTCGTACAGGCGTTCTTCGACATTGTTGATAATATTTTCAATTTCGACTTCGGATTTGAAAAATTTACCGACTGAACGGCGAATCGCTGTGGCAAGCTTTTCACGGTCAAACAGTTCTCGGGCGCCATCCTTTTTGATCACTGCAAGGTGTGGATGCTCGATACGTTCATAAGTGGTAAATCGATGTTTGCCATCCATTGTTTCGCGGCGACGACGAATTGCAATGCCATCCGCCGACTCGCGCGACTCTAGGACGCGGCTGTCACCAATCTTGTAATTTTGTGCCATGCGCGCCGCCCCTTCCTAAGATTCTTCTGAGTGTTTTTTCTTCCGGCGGCGGAGAAATGCCGGCGTGTCATCATCGTCGTCTTTCTCGGCATGATTCCAGATATCACCCGTAGTTTCGCTTGCAAAGTGCTCGGCGGCATCGGTATGATTCAGATCCATATCAATCGCATCAACGGCACGATCGACATTGTCGCGAGACTCGAGGCTAGCTGGCTTTTCCAGTTCGGCTGCCTGCTCATGGAAGTATGCGCTGTCAAACCCTGTCGCAATAACCGTGATGATCAGTTCGTCCTCAAGATCTGGCTTGAGCGTTGCACCAAAAATAATGTTGGCATCTGGACTGACTGCGCTGGTGATAATTTCAGCTGCCTCTTGGATCTCGCTCATGCTCATGTCATAGCCGCCAGTAACGTTGAAGAGTACGCCCTTTGCACCATCGATTGAAACTTCGATTAGCGGCGACTCAATGGCTTGCTGTGCGGCCTGGGCAGCACGGTTGTCACCACTAGCACGACCAATGCCCATAAGCGCTGATCCGGCATTGCTCATAATGGCTTTGACGTCAGCAAAGTCGAGATTGATCAAGCCATGTTCGGTAATAAGTTCAGAGATACCCTGCACGCCTTGACGCAAGACATCGTCGGCGATTTTGAATGTCTCAAGCAGCGGCGTGCGTCGGTCGATTGTTTGCAGCAGACGATCGTTTGGAATGGTGATCAGCGTATCGACCTGACGGCCAAGCTGCGCCACCGCCCATTCAGCGTTAGTACGACGTTTTTCGCCTTCAAAACTAAATGGCTTTGTGGCCACGCCAACCGTCAAAATACCGAGCTCCCGAGCAACTTGTGCAACGACATGACCCGCGCCAGAACCGGTGCCACCACCCGCACCGATAGTAACAAATACCATGTCGGCGCCAGTTAGCGCTTCGCGAATCTCATCGATTGACTCCTGGGCTGCCGCCTCGCCAACTGAAGGATCTGCCCCGGCACCGAGACCATTTGTCGTGTTGTGGCCGAGGTGAATTTTGATATCAGCTTTAGAATTATGGAGTGCCTGGGCATCGGTATTCATGGCGATGAACTGAACACCGACAAGACCAGCGTCCTTCATGCGATTAACAGCACTACCGCCAGCGCCACCAACACCAACAACTTTGATGCTTGCAAAGGTCTGGATTTCGCTTGGTTTTACTTCCGGCATAAGACTACTTGTTCCCCTTTTTTGACACATTGAATACTAATCTTACTCTAGTATACCATTTTTGTTCAGTCGACAATAGATGGCTATGCCTTAAATCTACCGAGGATGCCTCTGAGAATGCCACTCGCTTGAGATGCAGTTTTCTTTGCGGATGAACGCGCTTTGCCGCCATGATTTGCTACGCCAGGTGCACTCTCTACGTCGATAAGCATCAACCCTACAGCAGCGGCAAACTCAGGAGTATCGAGTCCATCGGCCACGCCGCCAAAGCCACCTGGTTTGCCGATGCGTACCGCAAGTCCGAGCTGATCCTTGGCATAGTTGGCGATATGCTTGATGTTCGCTGAACCGCCCGTCAAAATAACACCGCTTGGAAGCTGGCCTGCGCGACCAGCTTTTTTGAGTTCATGTTGCACTGCTTCAAAAATTTCTTCTAGCCGCGCTTCAACGATTTCGTCGATATCACTGGTGCTAAATGAATAAATTTCGCCGTCATGCTTGACGCTAATGCCTTCCGCTTCCTTGCGCGCTACAGCCGAGGCGTGCGCTATTTTCACTTTCTCGGCAATTTCAGGATCAGTCTTGAGTCCAATCGCCAAATCATTGGTAATCGCTGCACCACCGATTGGCACGACGCCGACATATTGCAAATCACCTTCCTCAAACACCGCGACACCTGTTGTCGCACCACCTAAGTCGACAACCGCTACGCCGCTTTCAATCTGGCTCTCTTGGACGACTGCCTTGGCGCTCGCCATTACCGCCGGGATCAACGCAGATGGACTTACGGTTGCCATTTCGGTTGTCTTTTGCAAACTAGCGACATACGGCGCCATTGCTGAAACAACATTTGCCGTAATCTCGAGCCGCGTTCCGGTCATACCCAGCGGATCCTTGATACCGCCCTGGCCATCGAGCGTGTAGCTAAAGGGCACGACCTCGAGAATTTCCCGATTAGCAGGAATCTTACCAACGGTCGCAACTTCTTCAATACGAGCGAGATCCTCGTCAACGATCTCATGGTCGGCCATACCGACCGCAATCATGCCATCTGCTTTTGTGCTGACAATATGAGAACCGTTAATACTCACGGTCGCGGCATTTACCTCATAGCCACTCATACGCTCCGCTTCGCCTAATGCCTCGTCAATGGCGTGTGCCGGGCCTGCAAGGTTTACGACCGTGCCTTTACGCATACCGGTATTTTGGGCTTTGCCGACACCTACAACTGTTGGTGTGCCGGTCGCCGGATCAATATGACCGACCACGGCACGGATCGTGGTGGTACCGATATCAATACCGACTGCATATCGAGATTGTTCTTGCATATGCAGGTATTATACCATAAGCGCTAGCGTTGATGCGCCGCATTAATGGCTGTTATGGCTGCTGCCAGGTAGTCTTTGGTTGCTGCCATATTGAGTGTGTTACTGCCCGAGCCGTCGTTGCGGTGTAATTGGCCCTCAGCATCAAAACTAAGCGTAGGATACGACCGCAAAAGCTGTGGTAAGTCCTGCTCGACGATTGTTGCATTGAGCCCACCAGCAACACTAACCCCAACCGAGGTTTGGCGGTACGCGGTCTCTACAAATGGCGTCAGAGCCTCTACATCGAGTCGGGCACCTGTGCCATGCGACGCATCAAATAACACATAATCGACCAGCCCATCGTACCAATTGAGACGGCGAATCAGCTCGTGCGGACCGTGCTGTGCCATCTGTTGTTTGTATGCCTGCAGCAGTATTTTTATGTCAGGTCTAGCTTGTTTGATATGTAAAAAAAGGTTGGTGTACGCACGACTATCCCATGGCAGCAAATCAAACTGAAATGCGTTGAGCGTATGACCTGCGCGACCGAGCAATTTATCAACAAAACGACGTTCGTACTCTTTCTCGCCTCTATTGATGGCATCGATCCGATCTAGAAAAATCTGTGCAACGCGCAGCTCATCATCGCTGTCATCGGTGACTGTCGCGCCAATCTCGTCTCCCACCGGATACCAATCACGACCATATTTGTTCTCGATATCGAGCCACTGCGTTTTATGGACTGCCTTGACACCGAGCGCGAGCTGCCTACCGCTCCGTTGTAAGTCACCAGCAAATCCACGCAGCTCTATTTGCTGCACAGGATTCACTACCCCACTAATCCCGACATATGGCTTGGGTCTCTCTGTCATCTCACCCTACTATAGCAAATAATTACAGGCGAGTGAGTATCTCAGCACCATCTTCGGTAATGAGTACCGTATGCTCAAAGTGAGCGCTCAAGCTAGCATCACGCGTGATGTAGGTCCAACCGTCGTCAAGCTCAGCGACTTTTTCGCCACCAAGCGTTGCCATTGGTTCGATGGCAATCGTATCACCAGGCTTTAGCAATACTCCCGTGCCTCTGCGGCCATAATTTGGGATGTCCGGCGGCATATGCATCTTGAGACCGACACCATGTCCGACAAGCTCGCGAATAATTCCCAGCTTGCCATCATGCAACACTTTTTCAACCGCTGCGGCAATATCGCCACTGTAGACCGCCCCTCTGATGGCATCAATGCCTGCATACAGGCTACGTTCGGTGGTAGTCAACAGGTGCTTTACCGCACCGCGCGGCTGCTCGCCTACCACCATCGTAAAGGCGGCGTCGGTTTTCATACTTTTGTAAGTAATCACTAGATCAAAACTAACGACATCGCCGACACGCAGGGTGTAGTCAGTTGGTATGCCGTGCACGATTTCGTCATTAGTACTGATGCAAATCACTCCAGGGAAATTCACTTCGTTAGTCTTGTACGTAGCTTCTGCGCCATATTGTTTGATCTTCTCGGCAGCAAACGCATTAACTTGCAGCTCAGTCATCCCAGGCTGCACATATTCACGGATATCTTGCAAAATCTGGGCCAAAATCTTGCCACCCTCACGCATAGCCTGAAGCTGTTCGGAGGTTTTTTGTCCGGTTATAAGGTCGGGCATACTTTCATCACTTCGTCGTAGATGCGGTCGTGCACCTCACCCGCAGAACCAGTACCGTCGAGGTGAATAATTTTTACATCAGCACTGGCAAACGTCCCAAGGATCGGGTACATTTTTTGGCGATACAGTGTCATGCGCTTGGCAATCGTCTCCGGTGTATCCTCCATACGATGACGCTTTTCGAGCCGTTGCATGATCTCACTTTCGGGCACCTCTAGCACCACCACGACATCAATTTTCTCATTCGTCTTTGCGAGGTAGTTGTCGAGCCAGGCCGCTTGCTCGGCTGTGCGTGGAAATCCATCAACAATACTATTGGCGTATTTCTTGTCGCGCGCATCCTGCACTGCTTGTTCAAATACCTCGTAGGTCAATTCGTCGTTGATTAATTCGCCTTTTTTGAGCAATTCAATTACTTCCGGGTCAGTACTCTGGCGCAGCATTTCGCCAGTCGAAAGCCACTTCCATCCCTGCCGCACAGCTAGCATCTGACCTTGCATACTTTTTCCTGCACCGGTGGGACCGAAAAGTAAAATCATCGTATTATTTCTCCTTTTTACTGTGACAAGAGCTCTTTTACGATACGAGCAAGCATTGCGCCATCGGCAGCATTGCCAACCTGTGATTTGACAAGACCTATGACCTGTCCCATCGCCTGCACACCAGTAGCACCCAGCTCGAAAATTTTTGCGGTTGCGATTGATCGAACTTCATCTTCACTTAGTTGCTGCGGCAAATACGCCTTTAGCACTTCGATTTCTTTTTCCTCTGGCTCAGCGAGCTCAGGTCGGCTATTGTCACGATAAATCTTTGCACTTTCTGTGCGTTTCTTAACTTCTCTTGCAATCACTTGTTCAATCTCTGTGTCGGTCAGGCCTTCATCGCGCTTACTCTTGGCCACTTCTTCGTTGAGAATTGCGGCTTTGAGATTGCGCAATGTCTCCCCTACAAAACGATCGCCGCCAAGAAGGGCGGCTTTCATTTCGTCATTGATGCGCTGTTTCAGCGACATTGATTAGCGGATACCTAGGCGCATCTTAGCCAGCTTATCTGCTTTGCGCTCCTTGCGAATAATCGCCTTGGCGCGACGCTCAGTCTTGCTGATTGGCTTTGCGAATCGCATCGAAGCTTTCGCCTCAGCGAGCACACCACTCTGCAGTACCTTGCGGTTAAATCGGCGGATGATGTTCTCATTCGCCTCGCGTTCGTCTTTACGTGTAACTTGTACCATATCATTGGTATTGTAACAGATGAGAATGATGTTTGCAAGTATAACTAGCTAATCTCCCCCATTCTGGCTACTTAGGCTATGGAGCGACTGTGGCCCGAGCTACCTAGACTTCAACATAAGAACAGTACCCACCGGGGTACTGTTTCTTATTGCTCAGCAGAGGCTGATTATCATATATTCTTGTTGGTCACGACTTTCTTGCCGCGGAGCAGCAGAGCGACACTCAGAGCTGCCGCAATACCAACTACAATGACGACAACGTAGTTTTTGCCATCGATAAAGTAGCCGGTGTTTGGAGTTGCCGGCGTTCCACCACTAACATCGGCCGACGTACCTGAAAAAGTAACGAACACTGGGTCTGCGATAGTGCTGTTAGCAGTAGCGTCTTCGTCGCCAAATCCACCATCCTGAAGTGTATAGGTCACGACCGATACTTGTGCCCCATTGACCGTTTGTGTACTAATTGTTGTGCTACTGGTGATGTCAGTCGCCTCACTGCCGGTTTGCTTGTAAACGGTTAGTTTCGACTGGGCATATACCTTGTCCAGACGAACTTCCACCTGTGCACTTTGCCCTGGGGCACTACAGGCGACGTCGAATTTCGCACCGAGCAGAACACTCTTGTCCGCGATCGCGCTTGGAGTTGCGGCAACAGCCTGGTTAGAGACTGCGCTCGTGCATGCACCGCTCAGCACGAAGCCGATCGTACCAGTGCCACTTGCGACTCCCGGCAATTCAAAGTTTAAAGTAGTTGGGTTGGCCGGATCGGCGACACAGCCAGGGTCAGAAGCAGGAAGTGTCTCTTTGCCAGGAACTGTACACATTGGGATCACAGGGTCAGTCCACGTCAGAGCCTTACCTAGATCAAGTCGCGTCCAGCCGATGCTTGCCGTGCCGATACCCGTACCAGTCGTGTCGAGTGGATACCCAGAGTCGATTGCTGTCGTTGTAAGAATCGTCTCTTTTTCAGCCTGAGTCTTCGTTGGGAATGCGTAGGCGAGGAGCTCATAGCTGAGATCTGGCGCCTGGAAGCTCTGTCCTGAAGCACCGATTTGCGTGAAACCGTAGGTCAGGCGATCACGCTCTGAGACAATTGAATCTTGGTTTGAAATAGTTGGCGGTTGTGCTGATACACAGGCAGCGACTGTCATACCACAGTGCGCTTCGATCGCAGCGCGGAGCTGCGTGCGAGCTGCGTCGAACTTTGCTTTCCATGTGTCGTCATGCATGCGGTAGGCTATCATGCGTGTCGCAACAGCACGTCCTGCCATCACGTCAAGCGGATAGTGAGCACCGACAATGACACGACCGTTTGCAATTTCTGCAGTACGAGCCAAGATTTGAGGAGCAACTTCTGGCAACATAACTGCCAGCCCCATTCCCTCATTCCAGGCAATTTTTGAGTGACCAGATGGATAGCCATACGTGTTTGGACATCCACTACCGTCCATTGGGTTAATCTGTGGCAATCGACAGTATGGTCGCGGATATTGATACACGCCTTTCGCATTGTCACTTGATGCCCACTCAGGCTCGAGATACGAGCTGTTCGAGCTGTTGTAGTTGCCTTGTGCGAGTAGCGTGTTTACAAGTGATACTTCACCTGCTGAGTTAGCCGCAGCATACGCATTTCCTACTCCACCTGCATACGACAACGTTGCCAAACTCGTCATGCTGAATGGATACTGGTAGAATCCTTCAGCGGCCGTACGCTCAGCAGGTGTCGCACCGTTATTGATAGCGATCGCTTTTTGGTCATTCTCGTCGAGTGTTGACTGCGGAAGCGAGGCAAACCCATTGAGCATCGGAATGACATCCGGGTCAGCATTTGAATCAAAATTAGCGGCGCGAATACCAGCTGGAACAGCGACTGCTGTCACAGCAAATAAGAGCGAGAGAACGCTAACCTTAATTATCTTTGATATTTTTTGTTGTTTTTTCATTTTTTATCTCCAAGCCACACGAGCTTATACTAACTTCACCTCTTAGATACTGCCGTATTGTAGGTAAAATGTCAATACGCTTATGCTGTAATTTATACCACAGTATATGTCTTCTTCATTAGCTACTGATCTACTCGACTTTTTCGGTGTAGACGATGGTGCGATTACTAAACGTCGCCTGTCCCTTGACCCATGTCCCACTGCAGGTGATGAGGTTGAGTCCTTCGCTCCCCTCACCATATACCGAGAGAAGTTTTTTCATATCAACCTTATCTTTTTCCACCGATTCTTTGTTGATCACCCGATACCTGAGCTTCGAGCCATCGCCACGCTCCACGTGGACAAGGTCTCCCACGACCAATTCGTCGAGACGACCGAAGAGGCCTAGTTTAGTAGGACCACTAGAGTGCGCGTCAATCACTGCTGCACCTGTTGTGCCCGGACGAGCACTGTTTGCATACCACCCGGCATCATAAATGCCGATCGGCGCCTGCATGCTGCCATCGGGATTGATGCCCATTTGTAGTACCCGCGCTTTTACACCGATTTTTTCGATAGTGATGATCCTTGGCATCTCTGGAGAGACCACATACTTTGCCAATGTATCCACAGGCGGAGTGGACTCGTCGGTGCCCTCTGCTTCCTGTCGCTGTTCAGGGGTAGCAGTGCCACTTGATGCCACCGATGAGAGTGCTTCGATACGACGCTTTAGCTCGGCATTTGTTAGATAGGTATCGACCCCAAGATACACTGCACTCGCGACAATCGCTCCCACCAACAGCCATTTAGCCATAGTCAGGCCGTGCCTGCGCCAAAAAGGTGGTTGTTTAACAAGGGAAAGAGGTGTCTCAGAAGTCTCGATGCGTTGAGGCTGCTCCACAGCAGAAATAGGCTGCTGAGAATCCTTGCTCTGTGACATACGTCCGTCGTCAAATCCAACGCTTGACTGCGGATTTGCTTGAGGCACCGGCAGTGTCTCAGGCTCCGCCTCGAAAGAAGACTGCTCCTTCGCGAGTGGTTGCGGTGAAGAAAATGAGGTACTTGTGATAGAAACTTCGGTGATATACGTTCTGCGGGGTACGTACGTGAATGGACCGCCACCTATCTGGCGCTGCGGCAGCTGAAGACTCCGCCGTCTTTCCACCATTCTCGGTCTCTGTACATCTTCAATCATAGTTCACCACTCAAACTGGCCCTGGGAGGCAATTCTCTTCTTGCTATTATACATTAACAGCTTATGGTTTTGCCGACTTTTGTGCTGTCTTATGCCGGCTCAAGCCGTACCAGTCGTCCCTCGACACTTCGTCTTCCTTGCCACTCGTTGATGATCGGGTGGAACCAAACCGACATACTATCACCAACTTCGGGCTCCCATGACTCATCAGCATTAAAAGCGATCAGCTGAATACGCCTGCCGTCTTTATCGGCAACCTCAATCTTAAGATGTTGCCCATCGGCACCCATACGCCGAACACCCCGAATACTCGCACCGACAAGACACAAGATAGGTTCAGCATTACCGTTTCCAAACGGCTCCATGGCCTGCAGCTGGTTCACAAATTTTTCGTCGACCTCGCTCAAATCATTGACGACGACGTCTGACGTCGGCAGCAGTAGCGCTGTCTGAGGGGATAGCTGTAGCGATGCATAGTACTCATTTACTCGCTGGCGAAACAGGTCAATATTTGACGTTGGCAGTGTCACGCCAGCCGCCAGTTTGTGACCGCCGCCCTTTGTGATCAAGTCGTCACTTGCGCGAATCGCATCGGCCGCACTAAAATCACCATAACTCCTTGCGGAGCCTTTACTTTCCTCGCCCATCTCCTGTAGCACAAACGTCGGCTTCTTGTATCGTTCCAGTAAGTTAGCCGCCACGATACCAACAATCCCATGATTCCAGTCTGGGTGGCTTACCACAACTACGTCATCGTACCGCCGCTCTTCGGCCTGTGCCATGGCGCCTTTTAGAATGTCGTCCTGCGCAGCGCGCCGTTTGGCATTCATGGCATCGAGTTGCTGAGCAAGATCAAGGGCAATCTCCCCTTTTTTGGTTAGCAACATATCTTGAACGAATTTAGCCGTTTCGAGTCGTCCTGCTGCATTCATACGCGGCCCGAGCGCGAATCCCAAACTGCGCGCATTGACCTTTTCGGGGTCAATTCCACTTACCGCCATCAATGCCTTGAGACCCGGTCGCTTGGTCTTCGCCAAGACTTTGAGACCCCAATAGACGTGTGTACGGTTTTCATCAACCAACGTCACGACGTCGCAGACGGTACCAAGCGCTACTAGATCAAGCAGCCATTTTTCTTGACCGATTGGCAGTCCGTCGAGACGAGTCTGTAGCGCCTGTACTAGCTTGAACGCAACCCCGACACCGGGAAGATCAAGAAAGGGATAAAGGGAGCGGTTCTTGGACCTTGGATCTTGGATCTTGGAAATTAATTGCAAATTGCGGTATTTTTTGGGGTAGTCCTGCAAGAGTCGCTTTGGATTAATGACTGCCACCGCAGGCGGCTGCACTGGCGCGACATTGTGATGGTCGGTCACTATCACATCAACGCCAAGCTCTTTGGCGCGAGCAATCGGTTCCTCACTCAAACTTCCACAGTCAACCGTCACAATCAATGTTGCGCCCTCTGCAGCAATTCGTTCAACCGCATCAACCGTCATGCCATAACCTTCCACAAAACGATTGGGAATAAACGTCTCAACAAACCGGAAGCCAAATGCAGAGAATGCCTCTACCAAAACAGTTGTCGCCGTCAAGCCGTCGATGTCGTAGTCGCCATAGATAGTGATGTGTTCTTGCTGTTCGCGGGCTTTAACCAGCCGCTCAACACCCGCCGCCATGTCGGGCAAGAGATACGGATCATGCCCTGCTTCGTACTGCGGATGCAAAAATGTCTCGCGCAGATGACCCTTGAGTCCACGAGCTTCTAAGATACTCTCAAACAAACTCATGAAAGCTGGACGTCAGTTGTTGTACGCTTTGGGCGTCCCGCATTTGTCTGTTGCTGAGATTTGATCACAATACTTTGGAGTTCCTTAAAAATCGGGAATTGCTTGTTTGTCGAGTAAATTTTGGTATTGCCTTGTTTCTCGCCGAGGAGAAACCCTACTTTTTCGAGTCGCTTGAGCTCACGCTGGATATTACCTGGATCTTCTTTGATAAGCTTGGCAAGACCGCGCACGTGAGTATGAAAATCTGGGTACTTGGCGTACACGACAACTATCTTTCTTCGTACTCTGGATGTGATAAAAACGTCTAGCACTTCAAGCCCTTCCAGCTTCATTCCCAATCATTACTGTTGCTTTTTATTCTACATTTTAGCTGACGAGTTTGCAAGTATACCGGGAAGGTTTTCTATCGCCAGTTCAAGATAATCTGATTAATTTTCTCGATTGTCTCTTCGTGGCTTGGGATTGTGTTGTCGGTGTAGTAGTGATTTGTCCCCATATAGTTCTCTTTAACATCAAGAATATGCAGCTCATCCGCCATGACATGCAGTTGATCGACCGCTGGTATAGTCGCTACCGGCGCCGCCACAACCAGCTTTCGAATATGAATTGGTTTCAAGAAATCTAGGGCAACCGCCAAAATTGCCCCGTCACTCAATCCATCCGCCACCAAAATCACTACCCTTTCACGCAACATTTCTTTATCAATTAGACCACCATCCCCGATCAGTTTATTAATACGGCTAAACGCCTGGCGTTTTTGATCATCAAGATAGCCGTGGAACTCGCTGACATATTCATTAATCTCACCAGCGCTAAATTGACTATTGTACGTGAAATTTCCAGCCTGGCTAACCGCGCCGAGGCTCATTGATTCACCAGGAATCTCGATGCCTTCTGTCACCAGCATCGTCAGCACACAGTGCAGTTGGGCAGCAATCTGCTCGCCCACCAAGACACCGCCGTCGCTCAACGCAACGACTGCGCAATCCTCATAACGATATCTCTCTTGCAAAGCAAGCGCTAGCAATTGTCCGGCGTGGGATCGGCTCTCAAAATACATATGCTTATAGTACCAATCATTTACTCACTACGACAAGTTATAATACAAGAAGATGTATTACTACGAGGTCGCACCGCTCTCCATCATTCGTGCCGACAGCAACACGCTGACGTACTGCTCGCCGTCAAAAATGAGTGTTGGTCAGTTCGTTGGCATCTCTGTTGGCAAAAAAACACTCATTGGTCTTGTTGTACGCTCTACTAAAAAACCTCAGTACGAGACAAAAACGGTTTCAAGTTATTTTGAAATCCCTCCATTGCCCGGACAGCTCGTCGAGACTGCCCTCTGGATGGCTCAATACTATACAACTCACTTAGCGACTGTCATGCAGACAGTTCTGCCTCGCGGCATTACGAAAAAACGTCGAATATCTGCAGTTCCTGTTTCTCAAGTCTCTCGTCACCGAACAAATTTTGTACTCAATAAACACCAATGTGCAGCAGTTGAGAAAATCGAGTCGATGTCACCAGGCACCGCCCTCCTCCATGGAATTACTGGCAGCGGAAAGACGGCTGTTTACATCGAACTTGCCAAGCGCACCTTGGCACGCCACCAATCAGTTGTCATCCTTGTGCCCGAGATTGCTCTTACTTCTCAACTTGTAGCAGAGCTGACACAGCATCTGCCACGAGTGCATGTAACGCACTCAAAGCAAACTGAAGCAGAACGCCATCTCACCTGGCTTACAGTCGCACAATCAAACGAGCCAGTTGTGGTGATCGGCCCGCGATCAGCGCTATTTATGCCGGCCGCCAATATAGGATTGATTGTCATTGATGAGGCGCACGAACCAAGCTTCAAGCAAGATCAGTCTCCTCGCTACTCAGCATTGCGAGTCGCCAGCCGCCTCGCCGACCTTCACCAGGCGCGTGTTGTTCAAGGATCGGCAACACCTCTCGTTGCAGAGTACTATTTGGCAAAAGAGCGTGGTCGCCCAATTATTGAAATGACAGAAAAAGCCCGGCATGATGCCACTGCGCCCCGCATTACGGTGATTGACATGACGAAGCGCTCGCACTTTCATCGCCATCGGATTTTTTCGGACGAGCTTCTCGCTGGCATCGAACAACAGCTTGCACACGGCTCACAAGTACTCATTTTCCACAATCGTCGTGGCAGCGCGTCGACAACGCTATGTGAACGCTGTGGGTGGTCAGCTATCTGTCCGCGCTGTTTCGTGCCCTATACTCTCCACGCCGATCGCCACCTACTCGAGTGTCATATTTGCGGCAATCGCGAACGCGTCCCAACTTCATGTCCAGAATGCCGCAGCACCGATATCAAGCACAAAGGCATTGGTACCAAACTCATTGAGTCAGAGCTACAGCAATTATTCCCCAAAGCGTCAGTTGCGCGCTTTGACGGTGATGCGGCAGCGGACGCAACCGTTGAGAAGCGGTACCAAGAATTGTATGACGGTACAATCGATATCATTATCGGTACTCAGGTGATTGCAAAAGGCCTCGATTTACCACATCTAACACTGGTTGGCGTTGTTCAAGCAGATGCTGGGCTTGCGCTGCCGGACTATGCGGCTAGCGAACGAACGTTTCAATTATTGGCACAGGTTGTCGGTCGTGTCGGTCGTTCTTCACGTCAAACAACCGTTGTCGTCCAGAGCTACCAACCACACGCACCAGCAGTGGCACGAGGCCTTAACCAGGATTACGAAAATTTCTACCAAGAAACAATTCATGAACGACAACGGGCATTATTTCCGCCCTTTCGCTATTTACTCAAGCTCACCTGTGTTTACAAAACCGAAGCGGCAGCTATTCGTAATGCGCAGCACCTCGCAGCCTTGCTACGAACGGCCTATCCTGATGTTCAGATTCTCGGGCCAACTCCAGCATTCTACGAGCGCCAACACGATACCTACCGCTGGCAGTTGCTAGTGAAAGCTACCTTGCGCGCAGATCTTTTGAACATTGTCCAGTCTGTTCCCGCCACTCATTGGCAAAGTGACCTCGATCCATCGTCACTGCTGTAGACTATTAGCCTTATCTGTTATACTAAGGTAAATGAAAAAAGATGCAATTATCACATTGCCCAATGCTCATCTGCGTGCAAAATCGCAGCGTGTTCACGTGGTAACTGATGAAATTCGTCAGCTCATCGCTGACATGACAAGTGCCAGTATTGACTGGGAAGACTCTCGCCCTCACGAAATTAGCGCGGCACTGGCTGCCGTTCAAGTTGATCGCCTCGAAAAGGTAGTCATTGTACGCGCCGATTTTGACGACAAAACAAATCGCGAATTTATCGCACTGATTAATCCAGAGATCGTCAAAGCTGAAGGTGAACTAGTAAATGACTACGAAGGTTGTCTGAGTGTCAAAGACGTATACGGCAGAGTTCCTCGCCATAGCAAAATTCGTGTGCGTGCGCTCGATAGCGAAGGAAATGAAGTTCGTTTCAAAGCCGAAGGGTTCTTGGCACGAGTCATCCAGCACGAAATTGATCACACCAACGGCATCGTTTTCATCGACCATATCAAGGAACAGACTGATTCATTTTACCGACTCAACGACAAGGGCGAACTTAATCCATTGGACTATGATGAGCACATCAAAGACAACACCGACCTCTGGGACTAGCCATCCATCATCAACCCAGCCGATTGTTTTTTTCGGAACCGAAGACTACAGCGTCTGGGTGCTCGAGCCGCTGATAAAAGCCGGCTACTCCATTGCTGCAGTGGTGACAAAACCTGATACTAGAAAGGGCCGTGGCCACAAACCGATCGCGCCCGCCATCAAGATTTTTGCTGAGAAACACGGTATTGAAGTATGGCAGCCGCAGAAACTTACTGACTGCATTCCACAGATACAGCAACTCGACAATCCCGCCGGTATTCTTGTGGCGTTTGGGCGCATCATTCCTCGCACTGTCCTTGAACTTTTTTCGCCCGGTATCATCAACGTTCATCCTTCGTTATTGCCACTGTATCGAGGCCCCTCCCCTGTCGAGTCTGCTATTGCTAACCGCGATGCCAAGACGGGCGTCAGCATCATGAAGCTCGAAGAAGCCATGGATGCTGGGCCAGTGTATCTGCAAACCCTGTATGCGCTCGATCACTCCGAAACCAAGCCAGAGTTGTACCGCACGCTCTTTACCATCGGTGCGAATATTCTGATCCAACAGCTGCCTTCTATCCTTGATGGCACACTACAGCCAAGGCCACAAACCGATGCTGACGCGACCTACTGCCAACTTCTCTCAAAGGAAGATGGTCGTCTCGATCTTTCCACAATGACGCCCGGTGAGGCCGAATCTCGTATTCGTGCCCATCTCGGCTTTCCTCGGACGCGCCTCAAGCTTGGTCGGCACGATATCATCATCACCAAAGCGCATGCCGTCATGGACAAAAAAACACCGCTTGACCTCGAGTGTGCAAACGGTGCATTTCTTTCTATCGACGAGCTCGTCGCGCCGAGCGGCAAAACAATGACAGGCGCTGAATTTATCAGAGGCTACCAGTTCTAAGCTGCGGATTGATCCACTTGACCAGAACCGAGAATTGCATCGCGATTGGCAATAATTTCGCCCTTTAGTTCGTCCATCGTACGCGCAACAACATCACGATAGTCAGGTCGGTTGAGGCCGAGCCATTTTAGCGAGGCATACTCAGCAAGGATGACATTCTGTGGGATTTGCTCCGGAGCTCCAGCCTTCAGTTGCTGGTAGATCTGATCTTGTTCGTATTCTGGCACGTTCGCCGCCAACCATGTGTTAACTTTGTCGTCCTTGCGATCAATAAATGCCTCAAACTCCTCGAGTTTCGCGTCGCTCATCCCTTCACTCAATTTTGTACCGACGCGCAGTTCAAGCTGTTCCCTAAAGTGGTCGAGGAACATTTTTTTCTGATCATCGGGGAGCGACCCGAGGCCAACGTCTTGCAAAAATTTATCATCTAACTGAAACATGGTTGCTTCCTTTTTTGATTACTGTCTACTCTTTAGTATACCAAATGGGAGAAAGTATGAGGTTTTTTGAGGACCCCTATTTCAGGGTGCGCTTAACAAGTTCACGAGTAAAGAATTCCAGCTTGTCGCCCTCTTCAATCAAAACTTTTTTATGAGTCTTGAGGCTGAGACCGCACATTTCTCCCTCAAACACCTCTTTGGCTTCTTGCTGTTGACGCTGCACACTAGTCACTTCTACTTCCGCAATCTGCTCATCATCACGTTTGACGCGTGCCAACAGATTGGCAGTAATTTTTCCGCTCGTCACCTCACCTCCACAGATCACTTGATCCTTCAACGTTCGGAACACTCCCTTGATCGTCAACGTACCGAGCTCTGTCTCTACCACTTCTGGCGCGAGCATCTGCTCCATGCTGCTGCGTGCATCATCGAGCAGTTCATAAATCACCTTGTAGAGACGAACTTGTACCTTGTCGCGCATGGCGAGACGCTTCACTGCTGGAGGGAGCTCCACGCTAAATCCATAGATTACCGCACCGCTACCTGCCGCGAGCCGCACGTCATTTTCGGTGATAGTACCGACACCACTGCCGACAACCCGAAGGTTAATCTCGCCGCCAGTGTCAACCAGTCGCAAGCTATCCATCACCGAGGTTAGCGATCCCTGTACGTCAGCTTTCACAATCACATTCATTTCCTGGGTGTCGTGCTTTTGCGTCATCATCTTGAGCAAGTCAGCGCCAGTAACATTGGTACTGGCCGCGTGTCGTTCTGCTTCCAGCTTGGCACGCTCTACCATCAGCCGCGCAATTTTTTCATTCTTCACAATCGAGAAAATGTCGCCAAATTGTGGCAGCTCCTTAAAACCAGTTACCGTCACGGGAGTTGAAGGTCCGGCTTCTTTGAGTGTCTTGCCCTGAAAATCAAGCAAAGTTCTCACTTTGCCATAACTCGTGCCGGCCACCAAGAAATGACCCGGCTTCAACACACCCTGCTCCACCAGTAGATTCACGACCGAGCCTTTGCCCTTTTCCATGTGTGCCTCAATCACCAGCCCTTCAGCCGGCACATCGATATCTGCCTTGAGCTCTTCCATATCGGCCACTAGCAAGACTGCGTCCAGCAGTGCGTCGATTCCTTCATGCTGCTTGGCGCTGATTGGTACCATAATTGTATCACCGCCCCATTCTTCTGGGTTCAGGTGGTGTTCACTGGCAAGCTGTGCCTTCACCATATCTGGGTTGGCACCCTCTTTGTCCATCTTGTTAATCGCCACAACGATTCGCGCATTGGCATCACGTGCAAAACGAATCGCTTCGATGGTTTGCGGCATCACCCCATCGTCTGCTGCCACGACGATAATCACCACATCGGTCAGTGCCGCGCCATGTTGACGAAGAGCTGCGAACGCCTCATGTCCAGGCGTATCGAGGAGAGTGATCGGGCGACCACCACGAATCGTTTGGTAGGCGCTAATGTGCTGTGTAATACCTCCAGCCTCTCCAGATACCGTCTTAGTGCTCAAAATCGAGTCGAGCAAGGTGGTCTTGCCATGGTCCACATGTCCCATGACTGCGACAATCGGCGGACGCTCAGCGGCTAACTCAGATGGTTTGTGTAAGCGTTGCAGGGTCTGTTTCTCGACCTCTTTTCGCTTCAGCGTTACTTCTAGCCCGAGCTCTTCAACAATAATTTCTGCCGTCTCAAAATCAATCCGCTGGTTGATTGTAGCGACAATACCGTTCTTAAACAACTCTCCCACCAGCTGCGTAACAGGGAGATTGAGCGTCTCGGCGAGTTCCCCTACAGTGATTGAGTCGGCGATGACCAACACTTTTTCGGCTTCACTCATCTTTGATAGCTCCTTTCTCCCACAGCTGGTGGGTCGTTAGTTACGAATACATGGTTATTTCTTAGTTTTTTTGTCGAGCAGGCTCAAGCTAATCTTGCGGCTGTCTTTGTCGATATCAAGAACAGTAAACTCTTTGCGCTCGTTGAGCGTAAAGACTTTTTCAGGATCAACTCCTTCACCGCCACCAAGCTCGCTGATATGTACCAATGCTTCAACAGCTGGGCTAATCTGAACAAAGGCGCCAAATGGGGTGATACGAGTGATCGTTCCTTCGACTTTTTTGCCTTTTTCAAACTGCTCAACTTCGTCGAGCCATGGATCCTGTGTTAGCTGCTTCATACTGAGGCTCAAGCGCTCTTTGTCGATTGAGATGATCTTGGCCTCGATATTCTGACCGACTTTTACATAGTCACTTGGGTTGTTGACGCGCTCCCAGCTGATTTCTGAGATGTGCACTAGACCTTCGATACCATCAACATTGACAAACGCACCGAAGTCTACGACCCCAGTCACGACACCTTTCACTGTATCGCCAACCTTGAGTGTCTCAAATCGTGCTGCCAGCCCGTCTTTGATCGCTTCTTTTTCAGAGAAAATCAGCTTGTTAGCTTTGCGGTCACAGTCGAGAATACGCACCTTGAGAGTCTTGCCAACCAGTGCATTGAGGCGAGACAGTATCTCATCCTTGTCAGCACTGCCAACGCGTGGATAATGCTCAGCAGAAAGCTGTGAAACAGGCAAGAAGCCGCGCACGCCTTCGTACTCGACCAACATGCCACCACGGTTTGCGTCGTAAGGAGACACTTCGATAATCTCTTCAGCGTCCATCTTGGCTTGAACTTCTTCCCAGCCACGATCTTTGGCGGCCTTGCGCAGGCTCAACAGACTGTAGCCGTTATCAAGCTCTGGGTCGACCACGCTAGCAGTGACTTCATCGCCCGCTTGGAGTGCCCGCCCGAACCCGACTTCGCGACGCGGAACAAACCCGACGCCCAGCGGGCCCAAATCTAGTAATACTTCGTGCTTTTTTACCGTCAGAACAGTTCCGGTGACAACTTCTCCGGCTACAGGCTGCTTAACGCTGTCACCAGCGAGCAGGTCGTCCATTGTTACAGTGGCTTTTGCCATAATATAAGTCTATTAGCGAATGGTCATACCGATTGACCGGCATAATCTTCGCCAATGCTCCTCTCTTAACGTTAGTATTTCTTGAGACACAAGTAACACAACCTGCATCAAAATCATTCTCTACTATACACTAGTGAGAGGAATAAGTCTAGAGGAGCGCTCGTGAGCGAACGAACGCAATACCCACACCGGTAAGCAACACTGCGCCAAGCAGTGGAACGATTGCTTCCTCGGGGCCCGTGGTTGGCAAGCTACTACTGGTTGTCGATCCCCCCGATGCAGTACTAACAGCGTTACTCGTGGTAGTGTTGGTTGTCCCTGCCGTCGCACTTGTTGACGTCGTCTCTGACTGCTGAGCTTTGCGCTGCTCTTCGGCCTTCTTCTCTTCACTTGATTGTGCAGCTAACGCATCCTTAAGGTCTTGGTTTTGGTCGCTCGAGCTCGTCTTCGTGTCACTCGATGCCGACTGCGAAGTCACCTCGCCCCCCGTCGTGCCGGTGCCCGGGTTCATTTTGTTGCGCACAAAATAAATACCGCCTGCCAACAGTCCGAGCAGTAACAGCCCGATAATCACAAAACTTGCGATGCCGCCTCGTTCAAACTTTCGTGTCATTGCATACCTCTGTTATTGTCATTAATCTTACGCTTATTATAACGTATTTTCTAACAAAATACAAGATCAATATACCTGAGTCTTACACCCAGTCGCTGTGTTAAACTAATAGCATGATCATCACTATCGACACCGGTGGCACAAAGACACTGATCTCGTCTTTTTCAAAAAATGGACGAATGGGTGCGTCGGTAAAATTTCCCACCCCTCCCGACCAGAGAGACTACGTCGCCAGCCTGCGCCAGACACTCCGCGACAATTACGCACACGAATCAGTCGATGTGATCGTTGTCGCGCTGCCCGGCATCATCAAAGATGGCGTGGCACTCTGGTGTCAAAATCTCGGCTGGGCAAACTTCGAGGCAGCGAAGCATTTCAAAGACCTCTTGCCAGGAGTGCCTGTACTGATCGAGAACGATGCCAATCTCGCCGGCCTCGCTGAGACCCGTGCTCTAAACCCTGTGCCCGTTTCGTCACTCTACGTCACCATCAGTACCGGCATCGGTAGCGGCTTTTGCACAAACGGTTTCATCGACCCCGGTCTGCGCCACAGCGAGGCTGGTCATGCACTCGTCGAGTTCGACGGGCGCGTCCAGCGATGGGAAGCCTTTGCCTCGGGACATGCTATTGTCAACGTCTACAAAAAATTTGCTCGTGACATCACCAGCAAACGCACCTGGCGACAAATTGCCGATCGTATGAGCCGCGGCTTCCTGGCAGTTATTCCTATCACCCAGCCCGACGTCATTATCATTGGCGGTAGTGTGGGGAGCTACTTCGATCGCTACGGAGACTTCCTCATGCAGACGCTATCCGAACGCCTTCCCTCGCATATCCCCTG
Source organism: Patescibacteria group bacterium (assembly GCA_020160975.1). Classification (GTDB taxonomy): domain Bacteria; phylum Patescibacteriota; class Saccharimonadia; order Saccharimonadales; family Saccharimonadaceae; genus Saccharimonas. The sequence goes on from JAIUPJ010000001.1 coordinate 321,569, forward strand.
CCCAAAAATCGTACAAGCCCAGCACCCCGAGCAGGCCGTTGTCTACGGCTGTTATTATTATGGAAAAGATTACCTCGCTAATCAAAAAGCTAAAAAATAGAGCTGCGAATGAACCGCACCTCGAACATCTCACCTTTCAGGAGGGTGAGATGTTTCATTGGAGCCATGCTGCTTGTGCTATCACCTACACCTCCACCGATGAGCATGCTGCCCAATATCTCCTTCATGAATTCGGCCATGCGCTACTGGAGCACGCCGACTATCATCGCGATGTCGAGCTTCTTCAGATGGAACGCGCCGCATGGGACAGTGCGATAACACTCAGCAATGATATAGGTATCGATATCGACGATGACCTCATTGAAGACTCACTCGACAGCTATCGAGACTGGCTCCACAGCCGCTCTCTTTGCCCTCAGTGCAACTCCACTGGCATTCAAACCGCCGCAAAGGAATATCGTTGTCTTTCCTGTACCACAATATGGAAGGTCAATGAAGCAAAAACTTGCGGCTTACGACGCTATATCACAAAAAAACGCCCCTAGGGGCGTTTTAAAGTGAAAGACGTAATTACTTATCGGCTTTCTTTGTGCGGCGTGAGATACGGCCACCCTTTGCACCTGCGATACGCGCAAGCTCTGGGTTAGCGGCGAATCCGCCGGTATGGCCGTTTCGACCACCCTTTGCACCAATCTTTGCGTAGAAGTTTGGATCTTTTTGTAGATTTTTTTGTGCAGCCTTAAGACCGCCAGCTTTTGTTCCTGCCATTTTCATGACTCCTTATACATTAAAAGGGCTTCTCACGACCCCTGTTGAAGCCATGTGAAACCCTCGTTTTACCTCACATATGATATGTGTTACTTTTTATATTAGCACAAACAGTTCATAATGTCAATGGTTACAGATATAAAAATTATGATATAAAAGGTATTGCACTTATGCTCTGGGTGGTATATAGTTGGAGATGCACCTGTTTGGACCACGAAACATTATGTGATCCACCACAAAACGCGATTCTCGTTTTCTGCGAGATCCGAGAATCCACCACAATAAATAGCTCGTCACACAACACGGGCTATTTTATTATTATTTATGATTGGTGGAACTTTGTGGTTGCAAGAGTGTGATTGATAGTCTGCTCTTCAAAACCCTGAGCAGTGAGGCGCTTGTAGGCATCTTCCGCTGCTTTGCTCTCCGGCTGAACCGACTGATACTCTTGGTCGGGATGCGTTTTGATAACAGCGTAATCTTTTAGCATACTACGTAACATGATGTCCCCTAGGTTGAGAGATTCTTCACGCTGTAAATACTGCTCAAAATCATCAAAAACACTCGTAACAGAAAAAACCGGCAAAGGCCGAGACCACTGCGCTTCAGCAGTCGCGAGAAACCGCCGAGTCATATACGGTTTGTGCACTAGAACTACCTTTTGTGCAACTATTCCTCGCTCGCGAAGCGCGCTCTCGGCAAGTTTAATATTAAGGCCAGTATTAGTCGCTCTTGGTTCACAGATAATTGCTAACTCCGGCACTCCAAGCTCTTTCGCTCGATCAGCGAGTAGCTCCGACTCATTCACATCGAATTTTGGATGTGAAAACCCTGAAAATACAATAATAGGTGCGATGCCCTGATAAAAAAGCTCGGCCGCACGATCAGCCATATCAACCCTAGTGCCAGACCCTCCAACAACGATAGCATCTGCGCTAGGTAAGACAGGAGTATCTACTCGAAGGTAGTCATAGATAGTCCTGAAATCGCACATCTGTTCATTTGAGAGTTTCCTCATTTTTCCATCTTATCATAACAATAGTAATGGCTCGGCCTGTAAGAATAAAAGTATTGAGCCAACCTTCTGCTAGTTTCCCGCTTTTGTGATTCTCACTTTATGAGAGATTCGAGATTCCAGATCATGGAAACACCTCTTTATTGAGAGGTGTTTTGCTATACTTGAGACATGTCCTGCGAGATATGTCCTATTATTAGCAACCCACACCCTGAAGAGCTTCGCTTGCGGCTTATTGAGGGAGAGCTTTGGGTTGCGACTTTGCGCGGCAATGATCAGACGCTTCTCGGGACGAGCTTTATTACTGCCCGGCGCCACGTGGAGTCACTAAGCAGCCTTACTCCATCTGAACAATTGGAGTTTTTCGATATTCATGCGCAACTTGAGCGTACTATTATGCAGGCATTTGGTGCTGCAGTCATCAATACCTCGTGTCTTATGAATCTGGCCTTTCGCGAGGAAGACCCAGAGCCGCATGTACACTGGCACCTTAAGCCTCGCTATGCTGAGCCTGTTGAGTTTGCGGGTCACACCTTTCTTGACCCAGAATTTGGATCGTATTTAAGCGGTAGCTATCCACGAAAGATAGTTGACGATGCTGTACTCAATGCGATTGCCGCAAAAATCAAAGCATCGCTATCGTGATGCGAGATACTTATCGAGGAACTCATTCCAATCGGGAACATTCTGCTCTTCAAAATATGCCCGCAAAAACTTCACCATTATTTCACCTCGCTTGACTGCCTCTCGCTTACCAGGCTCAGTCAGCATCATTCCCTGTAGCTTGAGCAACTTTTCGAAATGATGATTCACAAAGCTATCGGTGCCGTGTGTCGTTTTGCCGCCAGTATACTGGCCTGCAGTGATATCGACATTTGGCCATATCTCTGGATCAAAAACAATACCTGAACCCTTATCGCTAACCGCGTACTGTAGACAGCGTATCGTGCCGCTTGCTCCAAGCGCATCACACATGTCAGCATCCGAAAGGATCATTCCCTCTAGAGTTGTCGGTCGTATCCCCTTCAGTGACTTGCTATAGCCCATTGTGGCAATCATTTCACGTACGGCTTCTTGTATTTCAAAATCAACCCCTGCCGCCTCCATGATCTTGGTTGCATTGCTTAGCTGCTCGGCCTTCTCTTTGCCCACCAGTTTGTAGTCATCGACATCATGAAGTAGCGCACCTAACGCTACGACATCACGCTGAGCATCGGGTAGCTCATCTACAAAGCCCATCGAGAGTCGATATACCCGCTCCACATGATCCATACCGTGCCCAGAGTTGTCGGTTCCTAAAATCTCTTCAGCACCGTGCCTTACTTTTTGAATCGTTTCGGGACTTATCCTCTCACTCATTGTTTTATGATATCAGAAGTCTCACCGAAATGAGAAGGAGCACTTTTGGCAGTATCAGCCAAACAAGTTGACTGGCGAACCGGCCTCGCTCAACGTCAAATGAGTCCACGCTGGCAATATAATCATCTAAGCTAAAGATTGGATGGCGAGTCACCCTCGCTCAGAAAAGAATGAGCAAGCTAATTCTTTTCGCTCGCTTCGTCGCCTCTTCCGCCGCCGGAATTACACTGACAAAGGTGGGGATAATACGATATCGAATTACGTAAAAACCACCCTTTCGGGTGGTTTATACATAATTCGGCACCGTGCTAGTTTCCCACTTTTGGCAGTATAATCGCCGCTGACGAGCTTGACTTCTGTGTTCGGAATGAGAACAGGTATTTCCTCGTCGCCATGGGCACCGAAGTAAGGTTTTATACAGCTCTTTTGTCTCCTATCACTTCAGGAGTGGGCCATAAAACCTCGCTTCGATGTCCGTATGACACTTAGCTACGGTAGAAAATTTGTAAAAATTGACGTGCATGGTACGTTGATACGCACCAATTACTAGTTAAGTCTATCTCATTTTGCGTCACTATCCTTAGGATAATTTTCACAAAATGAGAACATAAAAAGGCAATGGGACTATTAGTATGCTTCGGCTCCATACATTGCTGTACTTCCACCTTGCACCTATCAAACAGATAGTCTCTCTGTGTCCTCATAGGGAAATCTAATCTTGAGGTTAGTTTCGCGCTTAATATGCTTTCAGCGCTTATCTAGTCCGTACATAGCTACTCGACAATGCAGCAGGTGGCCACAATCGATACACCAGAGGTACGTCCACCCCGGTCCTCTCGTACTAGGGGCAGATCCTCTCAAATTTCCTGACGTCCATACCGGATATAAACCGAACTGTCTCACGACGTTCTGAACCCAGCTCGCGTACCACTTTAATCGGCGAACAGCCGAACCCTTGGAAGGTGCTCCCCCTCCAGGATGTGATGAGCCGACATCGAGGTGCCAAACAGCGCCGTCTATGTGAACTATTGGGCGCTATAAGCCTGTTATCCCCAGGGTAACTTTTATCCGTGTGCGCTGTCGATCCCACATTCATGTAACTAATGTTACGTACAGCGGGTCACTTGCTCCGACTTTCGTCTCTGATTGGAATGTACTCCTCACAGTCAAGCTGGCTTATGCGCATACACTATCACTTCGATTTCCATCCGAAGTTAGCCAACCTTTGAACGCCTCCGCTACTCTTTAGGAGGCAACCGCCCCAGTTAAACTACCCATCATACACGGTCCTCTTACCGGATAACGGTAAAAGTGAGATCAAGATCACAACAAGGTTGGTATTTCACATTTCGACTCCACAAATACTAGCGTATCTGCTTCAAAGTCTCCCAACTATGCTACACATGGTGTAACCCGGATCAATGTAAAACTGTAGTAAAGCTCCATGGGGTCTTCTCGTCCTGGTATGGACAGACGGCATCTTTACCGCCAATGCACTTTCACCGAGTCCTTCGCTGAGACAGTGCCCACATGATTACTCCATTCGTGCGGGTCAGAACTTACCTGACAAGGAATTTCGCTACCTTAGGACGGTTATAGTTACCGCCGCCGTTCACTGGGGCTTCAGTTCGCACCGTGAAGCACTCCCCTTAACCTTCCAGCACCGGGCAGGAGTCAGCCCCTATACATCCACTTTCGTGTTAGCAGAGACCTGTGTTTTTGATAAACAGTTCCGTGGGCTCTTTTGCTGCGGCCCCCACATCGTTAGATGTGTGAGTATCGCGTACAAAAGAACATTTCCGATTTAAAAAATCATTATTGCTCTATCTCAGTAAAAAATATTGGTTGGACATAATTTTCACATTCTATTTTTCGTTTATTTCACGCTAAATCGGCTGCAATTTGCTTAGCTCTTCTCAGCGTAGCTACTGCTACTCTTCAAAAATCTGCACAAATTTCGCTCGATTTGATCGCAAAATCACCTTGAAAAAAGAATATAAAATTTATGTCATAAAAAGGATTTTTCGACCACGCTATCTTTGAAAAAAGATATGTGGCGTACTCATGTGCAAGTCATTACACTTGCACGATTTAACCTTGTTTCAATACTCTCGCTGAGTATACGCGGCACATATCCACCGAAGTGGGGGCAGACCTTATCCCGAAGTTACGGTCGCTGTATTGCCGAGTTCCTTAGCGAAGGTTCTCTCGTAAGCCTGAGTCTACTCGACTCGAGCACCTGTGTTGGTTTGCGGTACGGGCGGACATAGTCACGCGCACATCTGCTTTTCTAGCCAGTGCCTTTTCCAAAATCGTCACTCCAAAGAGTAACTTTCACTCCCATTGGGTTCCCCCTAGGTTGGACGGATACATACCATGAATCCGCTTCGAATATCTCACCGTGAACAGTGTGCAAACTACGCCGGTTCAGGAATATTAACCTGATGTCCATCGCCTACGCTATGCGCCTCGGCTTAGGCCCGACTAACCCTGAGATGATTACCATGGCTCAGGAAACCTTGCTCTTACGGCCGACAGGATTCTCACCTATCTTATGGTTACTCATTCCAGCATTCTCACTTCCTAACGCTCCACTGTACTTTCCAGTCCAGCTTCACTGCAGATAGGAACGCTCCTCTACCACGCGTATAAATACGCATCCATGTCTTCGGTATATCACTTAGCCCCGTTACATTTTCCACGCAAGATCTCTTGACTAGTGAGCTGTTACGCACTCTTTAAATGAATGGCTGCTTCTAAGCCAACATCCTAGCTGTTTAAGAAATCTCACCTTGTTTCCCACTTAGTGATAATTTAGGGACCTTAGACGATGGTCTGGGCTGTTTCCCTTTTGAGCGACGAACTTAGCTCCGCCGTTCTAACTGCCATGATTACACAGTCGGTATTCGTAGTTTGTTAAGGGTGGGTAGGATTGCTCCCCCCAGTCCTTTACAGAGCTCTACCCCCGACTGCTACTACATGACGCCAGTCCTAAAACTGTTTCGAGGAGAACCAGCTATCTCCGGGTTCGATTGGCATTTCACCGCTAACCACAAGTCATCCGGGCCCTTTGCTGCGGACTACGGTTCGGCCCTCCACTTCCTGTTACAGAAGCTTCAGCCTGCTCATGGTTAGGTCACCCGGTTTCGGGTCTAATCCTGCCAACTAAATCGCCCTATTCAGGCTCGCTTTCACTGTGGCTCCGCCAATTGGCTTAACCTTGCTGACAAAATTAACTCGCTGGATCGTTCTACAAAAAGCACGCCGTCACCGGACAAGCCGGCTCCGACTCCTTGTAGGCACAGAGTTTCAGGATCTATTTCACTCCCCTCCCGGGGTTCTTTTCACCTTTCCATCGCTGTACTAGTTCACTATCGATCGTATATTATATTTAGCCTTGGCTGGTGGTCCAGCCGGATTCAGACAGGGTTTCTCGTGCCCCGCCCTACTCGATAAAACACATATAAGGTCAGCGTCGTTTTCGCGTACACGACTTTCACGTCCTTTGGTTAGTCATTCAAACTATTCTGCTAACCACGCCGATTTTTTACCTTATCCAGTCAGTGATAGCTGCTGGTCGCAAATCAGATACCTCGAACCCGAAGGCTCAAGCTCTCTGACTTGGTCTTGTGTAATATCACAACCCCTTATAAGTATTCGCCTATCAGCTTATTTGTAAGTCAGTAAACTGACAAACAAAAACTTGTAAGGTTTGGGCTCTAACGGTTTCGCTCGCCACTACTCCCGCCATCGTTATTTACTTTCTTTTCCTCAACCTACTAAGATGTTTCAGTTCAGTTGGTTCCCGTTCAACTATCCTATGTATTCAGATAGAGACAACATGACATTACTCATGCTGGGTTTCCCCATTCGGAGATCTCCGGATAATAGCTTGTTGACAGCTACCCGAAGCTTATCGCAGTCTTCCACGTCCTTCATCGGTAATATACGTCTAGGCATCCACTACTGTGCCCTTGAGTACCTTTTTATGCATTGACTTAACTAGTAATTGGAATTCACCAACTATTTCGTTGCCGTCAATCATTACAAAAAATTTTCTTACATCAATCAAATTGTTAAATAACTGTACTCTCCTCACGTTGAGCGCACATTGCTACTACATCATGCTTATTCTTGATGTAATTTTGTCTGCGTTCAAGGCTTCGTGGTGTTAAACTTCACTTATGATACCACCGCAACCACTCTGTTGTCTAGCGGGTATCGTTGTAATTTTGGCGATAAAAAATCCTCTCGCGTTTCGGATTGTTTCATAAACTTTTACCAAAATCGCCAGAGGTTCAATGTGAACATTCGCATTACTAAAGACTTATTGTACTCCAGTTGAGTTGGGAATGCAAGAGTTTTTTGAGAAGAAATATCAGAAACGTAGAAGCTTTAGGTGAACTCCGCTACACGATATCCGTAGTATCTCAGATCACCAGTCACTTCCACTAGATTGTCTTGAAAAGCACCTGGATCAAACATGCTCCTCTCTTCATCGTCATGGGCGTCCACCTCTAGCACATGCAGATCGCTTTCGCTAAATTTGTCGTATTTCATCAAAAAGTTGATACCAGCTTGAGTATAGTCGAACTCAAAGCGTTTCTTTTGAACGCAAAGCACCGAGCCTACTACCAAATCCATGTACTGTTCGTCAGTAATTTTACGCTTTTCCGACTCCCTTCTACCATTCTTCATAACCTTTTTGATGAGCAAGGTCTGAACACCTCCATTACCAAATACCTTACGTGCAAGCTTGGTTTCGCTGTCTTCACTCATCTCTAGCCAGTCTGTGGTCAAAACAAAAGACACTACACCTGGATTATCTAATAATCTCTTGTCAAGCTCATCAACAATAAACTTTCTTGCATTATCGTCAATAAGCTCGTTTTTCTCTGGCGATTTCTCTTGCTTTAGCACCTCGCTACTCATTACGCACTATAGTAACACAGAAGGTGGGCGATGAGGGACTTTGCCACGTTCCGCGGTCCCTACGCACCGCGGCAGCAAGCATAGCTTGCTCCGGGTGACGTCCTTGCGAACTGCCCCAGGCAGTTCTCACCTCCTCCCTCGCGAGGTCGGAGGTTCGAATCGCATGATCCACTAAAGAAAAATACCCCTGCAATGGGGTATTTTTCTTTGGTGGGCGATGAGGGACTTGAACCTCCGACCTCGTCATTATCAGTGACGCGCTCTAACCAGCTGAGCTAATCGCCCTAAACTGAGACATGCTTAGTCTCATATCATGGTGGGTGATGAGGGGCTCGAACCCCCGACCCTCTCGGTGTAAACGAGATGCTCTAGCCAACTGAGCTAATCACCCACAATGATATAAGACTAAATTATTAAGATACTTTTTCTCTGGGCTCGACCCACCTTCGGCGGGCCCGCGATTTCACGATTGAAAGCATAGGTTTTATCGGAAAGTCGCCTTGCGAACTGCTACCAGCAGTTCTCACTCTAGCCAACTGAGCTAAGCGCCCAATGTGGGCTGGAAGATTTGGTGGAGTAGCAACGGATTTTCACCCGAGCTACCCCATAGTGGGAAGGTACTGTCCCTGAGGCACAGGGACATCGGCGACACGTCGCCTCCTTCGCTCGCTCACGAAAAGATAGAACTACATTTTCGTTTCACTCGCTGCGCCAAACCCTTTTTGCTTTGCAAAAAACGGGTTTGAGGCACTGGGATTCCCCAGAATATTTGTCCCACCACCCCAGGGTGGTGCGGCAAATATTCTGGTGGAGGCACAGGGACTCAAACCCTGGACCCCCTGCTTGCAAAGCAGGTGCTCTAATCAACTGAGCTATGCCCCCAAATCTGAAAAGTGCTTCACAAGAAGACTTTCACCATTCTACCCTATTACATGAGCTCTGACAAGTGTATACTAAAGCATATGGATTACACATTTAGTTGGTCATGGTTTGGAATTGGCATACTAGTATTACTAGCGGGCGTTGCACTCACGATTTGGTATCGGCAAATCGCAGACATGTTTGGTAGCGGTGTAAGTAGCTACGAACGCTTTCGTATGTGGGGGCTTATCGGCTGTCTGCTCGGGTTTGTTGTCATGCTCAATATCCACACGCTTCTGCTTGGCTGGTTCTTCAGCCTGCTCTTCGGTGGTCAACAATAGAGGCCAAGATGAAAACTACACAAACAGTCGACTGGCTAGGACGGCCCTATGAAGGCTACGTCGTCAACACAACCTTTTCTCCCAAGAATATAGAGATTATCAGTGATTGTATCAGTAAAATTGACAAGGAGTATGGCAGCGCGGTGTTTTGTATGCCACCAAGTTCACTGCATATTACTCTTCTCGACTGGATTGCTCCTCTCGTGCATTATGACGGAAGAAATAAGCAAGAACTATTTAGAAAACTATCACCAAGCTATTGCGCCGCGCTCAAACAAATATTAAAAGACCAGAAAAAAATATCAGTCACTTTTGATACCATCAACGTATCCTCTACGACGATCTATTTAACCGGTCATGATAACGGTGAGTTCCAAACAATACGAAAAAAATTTCTTGACACGGTTGTTCTGCTGCCAGGAACCAAACAACCACCGACTATCATTCACTGCTCACTTGCTCGATTCACACAGCCGCTTGATCTGAATGATGTCAAGGACTTTATCCTCCAAGAATCGATATGTTTTACACAAGAAGTTGAGTCGTTTCATCTCGTGCACAGCATGAGAGAGCCTATGCTAGAGTTTGAGGTACTAAAAAAATTCTCTCTTGAGTAGCACTAAAAAGAAGCCCCTTAGGGCTTCTTTTTGTTTAACAATCTGGTTGTGCAATATCATCCGTCTTTTTTCGAGATTTTTTTCGAACTTCGTCTTGTCCGTATAAATACGGCTACTTTGTTATGTAAGCTCAGCATAACAATCAAGACCGACCTAGCTACTAACAGTGATTACTCGACTGTTAGGCGTAACTCCCTAGAAAGGAGGTAATCCATCCGCACCTTCCGGTACGGATACCTTGTTACGACTTAACCCCAATCATGCCCCCCACCTTAGGCCGACGAATCGGACTTCGGGTGTTGGTCACTTTCATGGTTTGACGGGCGGTGTGTACAAGACCCGGGAACGTATTCACCGCAACTTGCTGATTTGCGATTACTAGCGATTCCGACTTCATGGAGGCGAGTTTCAGCCTCCAATCCGAACTGGGACTAGCTTTGATGCGATTTGCTCCACCTCGCGGCTTCGCTGCGCATTGTACTAGCCATTGTATCGTGTTTCTAGCCCAGGATGTAAGAGAAATACTGACCTGACCTCATCCCCTCCTTCCTCCCCGTTTCCGGGGCAGTCTAGCCTGAAAAATACAACAGACTATAAGGGTTGCGCTCGTTGATGGACTTAACCAAACATCTCACGACACGAGCTGACGACGGCCATGCATCATCTGTCACTTGGTTCAATAAAGCACTCTCTCCTTTCGGAAAGATTCCAAGGATGTCAAACCCTGGTAAGGTTTTTCGTTTAGCATCGAATTAAAGAACACGATCCACCGCTTGTGCGGGTCCCCGTCAATTCCTTTATGTTTTAGTCTTGCGACCGTACTCCACAGGCGGGATACTTAACGCGTTAGCTTCGCTACTGAAGGGGTCGATACCTCCAACAGCTAGTATCCATCGTTTACGGCGTGGACTACCCGGGTATCTAATCCGGTTCGCTCCCCACGCTTTCGTGCCTTAGTGTCAGAAATGGTCCAGTAACCTGCCTACGCCATTGGTGTTCCTTCTTATATCTACGGATTTCACTCCTACACAAGAAATTCCAGTTACCTCTACCATTCTCGAGTTATACAGTTTGAATAATAGTCCGTACGGTTGAGCCGCCGGCTTTCACTATTCACTTATATAACCACCTACGCAACTCTTTACGCCCAGTCACTCCGGATAACGCTCGGATCCTACGTATGACCGCGGCTGCTGGCACGTAGTTAGCCGATCCTTATTCATAAGTTACCGTCATATTCCTCACTTATAAAAGCAGTTTACAACCCGAAGGCCTTCATCCTGCACGCGGCGTTGCTCCATCAGGCTTTCGCCCATTGTGGAAGATTCCTCACTGCTGCCTCCCGTAGGAGTCTGGACCGTGTCTCAGTTCCAGTCTGGCTGGTCATCCTCTCAGACCAGCTACGGATCGTCGGCTTGGTGAGCCATTACCTCACCAACAACCTAATCCGACGCAGGCCGCTCCCAAAGCGAATAAATTCTTTAATCCGAAGACCATATGCGGTATTAGCACACCTTTCGGTGCGTTATCCCTCACTTTGGGGCACGTTCCCACGCGTTACTCAGCCGTCCGCCACTCGACAGCATCTAGTAAACTAGATCTGTTTCCGTTCGACTTGCATGTGTTAGGCACGCCGCCAGCGTTCATCCTGAGCCAGGATCAAACTCTCCATTAAAGATAGATAAGGGGTGAACCCCTTACGCACGGTGCGAGCGAGTAAATCGCTCGTAACCGGCTATCCCCCTAAAGCGCGACAGCAGAGCTGTACGTGCCTTCGGCAGATAATCCATCTAGTTTTATAGTTAACTACATCACTGAAGTGATAGTACATTTCCATAAAGTGTTTCTAGTCTCCTAGAAACGTCTACTCAAAATAGACTGACGATGATTATTGCACAACCAAATTGTTAAATTACAATCACATTCAAACCGCGCTAATAGATCAATTTCTCCTCTCGCAATTTGGACTGTTGTCCATTGTATAGGATAGTTGAGATCTGGTCAACACCTTTTTGAATCTATATTGTAGCTATAAAGACAACATATCCAATAAGTACGCCGAGTATGCCGCCCACTACTACTTCAAGCGGTGTATGGCCCTTCGCCGCGCGCGGTATCACCACGCGCTCATTGTTTTTTGCAGCCCGTATGAGCTCTTGCAAAGCAAGGCCCTGCTCGCCGACTGAACGCCTCACCATGACTGCATCGTACATCACTACCCCTGCCACCATAATGGCTACACCAAAGAGCGCCGAATCCCATCCATTCTTGAGGCCAACAATAGTCGCCATGGACATTACTGTGGCGCTATGCGCGCTCGGCATATTACCAGAGAGGTAGAGTTGTCTCAGGTGATCAAAATTGCGATTTTTGATGGCAACTATGACGTATTTTGCGCCTTGCGCGACCACCCAGCTGAGTACAATTGTTAGTAAATACGGCGAGAATACCATAACCCTACTTCGCTACGCCCTCTCCCGCATCTTCTTCTTTTGGCTGCGATTCCATCAAACCGATTGAGGATACGCTGTCACCACCCGATAATCGCATAATCGTCACTCCTTGTGTCGTTCGCCCAAGCATCTTAATGTCATCGAGACTGAGACGAATCGTTTGTCCATTCTTTGACACGAGCAATGCCTCGTCCATCGCAGGCTCGATAGTCTGTACGGAGATAATAGGCCCCGTTTTAGCAGTAACAATCGCTGCCTTGATGCCTACACCGCCACGCTTGTGGCTCGGGAAGTTCTCAACCTTGGTCTTTTTGCCGAATCCTTTTTCACTAATCACGAGAAGTGTCTGGTTATCGCTGGTAACAATATCCATCCCTACTACCCAGTCATTTGGCCTAAGACGCACGCCGCGAACACCGCGAGCAGCCCGACCCATTGGACGAGTCTCCGTTTCATTGAATCGAACCGCCTGACCTGCAGATGTTGATATAATCACATCGTTATTCCCGGCTGTCTGTTTGATCCACCTCAACTCGTCGCCATCATCAAGATTGATGGTGATCAGCCCGTTTGTTCGAATATTTGCATAATCCTTCAATGGCGTCTTCTTAACTGTACCCTTGGTAGTCGCCATAAAGAGATATCCCTCATCACTCGCATCTTTCGCATGGTTAATGATAGAGGTGATCTTCTCTTCAGGCTGCAATTGCAATAAGTTTACTGCCGCTACACCCTTGGCCGCAAGACTTGCAGCAGGCACCTCATAGGCCTTCAGGCGGAAGACTCGTCCCTTGTTCGTAAAGAACAGCAGCCAGTCATGAGTACTTGCAGGAATAATTTGGTCGATCACGTCCTCTTCTTTAGTGGTCATACCTCGCTTACCTTTGCCGCCACGATGCTGGCGCCGATATTCGCTGACCAGCGTACGCTTGATGTAATTCTCTGTTGTGAGGAGAATCACCGTATCCTCTTCTGGTATGAGCTCTTCGTCACTAAACTTACCTAATTCATGATTATACATCTTCGTTCGACGCTCATCGCCGTAGCGCTCCTTCATTTCAAGCAGCTCAGTCTTGATGATAGCGAGGATCTCTTGCTCATCGGCCAATATCTCTTCATAGCGCCTGATCGCTTTAAGCAGCTCGTTTAGCTCATTCTCAATCGTTTCGCGCTCGAGACCAGTCAGGCGTCGCAACTGCATAGCGAGGATTGCCTTTGCCTGAATTTCACTCAACGTAAATTGCTTGATAAGTGCTTTCTCAGCGATATCCTGTGTCTTGCTTGCGCGGATCGTTTTGATTACTTCATCGATATTGTCGAGGGCGATCTTGTAGCCTTCGAGGATGTGGGCTCGCTCACGTGCTTTCTTGAGTTCAAACTCAGTACGACGTCGCACCACACTCTGTCGATGCTTCACAAACTCGCTAAGCATTTCATGCAATCCAAGAATACGAGGCTGAATTCCATCGATAAGTGAAAGCATGTTGTAATTAAAGCTACTCTGCAGTGCAGTTAGTTTATACAGCTGGTTCAGCACCTTCTTTGGGTAGCCATCTTTCTTTACCTCAATAACAATACGGACCTTACCTCTGGAGCTTTCATCACGCAGGTCGCTAATGCTAATCTTCTTTTCCTTATATAGCTCAGCGATTTTCTCAACAAGTGATGCTTTATTTACACCATATGGTATCTCTGTGACGATAATCTGGTGGCGACCCTTCTTCGTCTCTTGAATCTCAGCTACCGCACGCATCATCACACTACCGCGGCCCGTTTGATACGCCTGCTTCATCGGTGCCCCACCATAGGCAACTGCGCCTGTTGGAAAGTCAGGGCCCTTAACGTGCTTTAATAGATCATCAATTGTTGCGTGCTCGTTATCAATCAGTTCAATTGTTGCATCAACAAGCTCACCGAGGTTATGCGGTGGAATATTCGTTGCCATGCCCACTGCAATACCAATCTGGCCATTGAGCAGAAGATTTGGCACTTTTGCGGGCAATACGACCGGCTCTTGCTCGGAGCCATCATAGTTATCACGAAAGTCTACTGTCTGTTTTTCGATATCGGCGAGAAGTTCATCCGAAAAACGCTGCAACCTAGCCTCAGTGTAGCGGCTCGCTGCCGCAGGGTCGCCATCCATTGAACCGAAATTACCCTGCCCCTGGACTAACGGATAGCGTAGTGACCATGGCTGAGCAAGACGAACCATCGAGTCATAGATAGCAGAATCACCGTGCGGGTGATATTTACCCATAACATCACCGACAATGCGTGCGCTTTTTACAAACTTTGCATTACTACGGTTCCCGTTCACATTCATCGAGTGTAGAATACGGCGATGCACCGGCTTCAACCCATCACGAACATCCGGAAGTGCACGATCTATAATTACACTCATGGAATAGCGGAAGAAGCTATCTTCCATGACATTTTCGATTGTACGTTGTTCGATACCTTGTATCTCAGGGTTCAGAACCTCTCCCTCAAGTGGTGTATCTTCATTTGGTTGTATCATTTCTTCATTCATAGCAGTGCACTATCTCCTAGATATCAAGCTCGTCAAGGTTAGCATGTTTGGCGCGGGCCTGAATAAATGTCTTACGCAAAGACACTTCGTCGCCCATCAGTTTGGTAAAAATTGCATCAGCATCTTCGGCATCATTGATTCGTACCTGGCTCAACACTCTGTTATCCGGGTTCATGGTCGTATCCCATAGCTGATCGGCGTCCATTTCACCCAGCCCCTTAAATCGCGAGAGCGTTACACCGGCCTGCTTAAACTTATCATCCGTTTCAGATATCTCCGTACCGCGCTCTTTGCGGTCAGCAATAATCTTTTCCAGCTCTGCATCGAGTCCGCTCTCGTCATACACGTATGTCTTTTTCTGTCCTTTATTGAGACTATACAGTGGCGGCTTCGCAAGATACACATATCCACCCTCTATCAGCTCTTTCATGTAGCGGAACAGGAACGTTAATAGGAGGGTCGAAATGTGACTCCCGTCAACGTCGGCGTCAGTCATGATGATGATCTTGTGATAGCGCAAACCGTTCGTATCGAATGAGTCACCTATTCCGACACCAAATGCTTGGATCATCGCCACGATCTCTTTGTTGGCAAACATCTTATCAAGACGAGCCCGTTCGGTGTTGAGAACTTTACCACGAAGCGGCAAAATGGCCTGGGTTTTGCTATCGCGACCCTCTTTGGCTGAACCAGCAGCCGAGTCACCCTCCACTATGTAAATTTCACTTTCGCTTGGATTCTTGCTAGAGCAGTCATAGAGCTTGCCGGGAAGTCCCATACCGTCCAGTGCACCTTTTCGAAGTACATTGTCCCGTGCGGCGCGAGCGGCCTTGCGGGCACGAGCAGCGAGGAGTGCCTTGCCGACGATTTTTTTGGCTACATCAGGATTCTCTTCGAGATAGTATGCGAAGTACTCGTTCATTACTTGTTCAACATAGCGCCGCACTTCTGGATTGCCCAGCTTGTTCTTTGTTTGTCCCTCGAACTGTGGATCAGGCAGCTTCACCAAGATGACTGCTGTGAGCCCTTCGCGAATATCATCACCGGAAAGGTTTTCTTCTTTTTCCTTTAGCAGACTATTTTTGCGGGCATAATCGTTGATCACACGCGTCAATGCTGCACGAAAACCAATCAGATGCGTCCCTCCATCAGGTGTGAGGACGTTGTTTGCAAACGGCCTGACTGTCTCTCCATAACTATCGTTGTATTGGACAGCAACCTCGACCATCGAATCCTCTACCTGTCGTTCAACATAAAAGATTTCGCTACTGAGGATTTCCTTGCCGATATTCAGATTCTTGACATAGCTTTTAATGCCGCCTTCGAAATAAAATGCTTGTCGCTCGTGCGTGCGCTCGTCATAAACCGTCGCATACACACCTTTTGTTAGGTACGCCTGGTGTCGCAAATAACTCACCACCCACTTGTAATCAAACTCGACTGTCTCTTTAAAGATTTCAGGGTCAGGATAAAACGTAATAGAAGTCCCTTGCGGACGATCTGTCTTGCCGATTTTTGCAAGTGGTGCCGCCGGGCGGCCGCGCTCAAATTCTATCCGGTAGAGCTGGCCTTCCTTTACAACTTCTGCGATCAACTTTGTTGACAGCGCATTGACCACACTCGACCCCACACCGTGGAGTCCAGACGACACTTTGTAACCACCGCCACCAAATTTACCGCCAGCGTGAAGCACCGTCAGCACCGTCTCAAGTGTGCTAACACCTGTTTTGGGGTGCTTGTCGACCGGAATACCACGGCCATCATCTGTAATGGTGATGCCACCGTCAGCCAAGATACGTACATCAACGCGAGATGCAAAGCCTGCGATTGCTTCATCGATCGAGTTGTCCGCAATTTCCTTGATAAGATGGTGCACACCGTCGTACCCCGTGCTCCCGATATACATCCCAGGACGCTTGCGAACTGGCTCAAGCCCCTCTAGAACTTGAATCTGCGAGCCATCATAAGACCCGTCGTCTTTTTGTTTGGTCATTTCTCCCTCACTTACGGTCGTTTCAGCTGTTTACAATACGTTTCATTATACCATAAAAAAATTTGTTCATTCAAGCACTTGCCATGAACATATTTCTTATGCTAAAATCACGCCTGAGAGGTATCATTCAAATAACAAAAACAGGTAGCGCTATGTTCAAAAAACTAGTATCAAATCTTGCGTTTAGCCCGGCACTTGTTGGCCAACTTGGCTTTTACGCACATCGCTTAAAGAAAGAGGAGGCGACACGTCGTGTGGGGCTTATTTTCACTGCCCTTGCTCTGGTTGTTCAATCTTTTGCTGTCTTCTCCCCCCCAGAGGCGGCCAATGCTTCAAGTCCAAACGACTTCATATATGGTGGTGCCTATACTATCGATGCTTACCTCAGTAATTACGATGCTAACACCAACAATATCCGCGACCTCTTCAATGCTGTCGGAATCTCACGCAGTAATATTGCCGCTGCCACCAAGACCCAAATTAACTCCAAGGACGGCTTCTACTCATGGGGACTAAACCCTCACTTTAGTGCTTCTCAAGGCGAAAAGTCCTATACAGTCGCCGCTTCAGGCGGCGGTACTCGTACTTTTTACATGCGGCCTCTTCGCAATTGGGACGGTGGCTCGACACTTACGACAGGATCTTACTACTACGCGTTTCGCGGTGTATCTACGCAAGGCATGGAGTTTTGGCTGATGCTCAATTGCGGTAACCTTGCGCTGAAACAAATGCCGCCAGCTCACACCTGTGCTGAGAGTGGTAAAGTTGGCGACTATCCCAACTGTACAACCCCTCAATGCCCTGCGGGTCAAGTCGGCACCTATCCAAACTGCCAGGTATCACCAGTTGCAAAATGCGAGAGCTTGAAAATTACAAAGCTGCTTGATAATTACCAGCTACAGGCCTCTGCCTCTGTAGCGGGCAGCGCGAAAGTGACCGGATATACTTATGTCGTCAAAAAAGACGGAAAAGAAGTCAAAACAATCAAACAGGTATCTTCAGCACTTACCGACTCTGCAACGTACAGTCAGTCTCAGCAAGGTACCTACGAAGTCAGTCTCACGGTCGAAACAACGCTAGGCCCACAGACCAGCCCAAGTTGTGTAAAAACGTTCTCAATTGCCCCTCCTGCAGTATGCCCTGTCAATCCTAAACTACCTGCTACGAGTCCAGAGTGCCAACCCTGCCCAGGTGACTCAACTCTCTGGATCAAGGATGACAAATGCGCTGCTAAGATTCTCGAGACAAAATCAGCCAAAAACATCACTCAAGGAGATGTTGATGCAACAAAAACAACAGCCAAGGCAGGAGATAAGGTAATCTATACTCTCACCATACAAAATGTTGGTAAAACAACAACAGATGTTTCAATTACCGAACAACTTGCAGACGTGTTGGAGTATGCAACAGTTGTCGACAATGGTGGCGGCACCTTTGATGAAACTGCTAAAACCCTCTCATGGCCAAAAGTTGCTGTCGACGGGGGCAAATCGATCACTCGCATGTTTACAGTCCAACTGCTCGAAACGATTCCAGCAATGGGACAAGGAGTGAGCGATAAAACATCGTATGACTGCACGATGACCAACACGTTTGGCAACTCCGTCGCCATCGGCGTTGACTGCCCTGTTCAGAAACTTGTTGTTGAGCAAACAGTCAACGAGCTGCCTCACACGGGTCCGCGCGAAAATATGATCTTTGCTGGTGTTGTACTTTCCATCGTTGCCTACTTCTACGCGCGTGCGCGACAAGTTAAGAAAGAAGTGCGCTTGATTCGTCGCGACCTAAACGCTGGGACAATATAACTAACCGTTGTTACAAAATATATAAGGGGTGGATATGAGTGATAAAGAACGACTAAACGCTGGACCTGAAGCATACGATGCGAAGGCGCTTGCAGAGGCAGGCAAAGAGCACCAAGAGCGGCTCCGCGAGAACCGTGAACGCGCTGCGGAAAAGGGTCATGAGAACGCGGCCGAAGCAGCGCGTCACGAAGCACTTGAACAAGCCTCCCGCATCGAGAGGGAAAGTAGGTCACACGAAAAGCGTGAGGAATCGCCTGCAGAACGCCGTGGCCCGGCTTCAAAGCGCGAGCGTGACGCAAGCTATGATCGCACAATGCGCGAAGTGCGCTCTCAAATGTCTGCGCCGAGCCGCGTATTTAGTTCTGTTATTCATAATCCTGTTGTTGAAAAAATCAGTGACGTAGTTGGCGGCACCATCGCGCGGCCCAATGCCATCGCTTCTGGCGCACTCTTTGCATTTGGCTTCACACTTGCGATTTATCTGATTGCTCACTTCAATGGCTACCCTCTCTCTGGCACCGAATCGATCGCATCATTTGTCGTCGGCTGGCTGCTTGGCCTCGTCTACGACTACTTCAAGCTTCTGATTACCGGCAAGAAATAAGTTCTCCTACCTCTACCGGAAACTGCGCATACCTAGCGCAGTTTTATATGTACTTCATCATCAGAGGCAGCCTGAAGGTGCAGTTCATCTGCGGGCGGCAGTGTAGCCGCAGACGTCTCCCCGCTTTTTTGTGCAGGCGCTGTGCTAGCAGCATCGTTCGATGCAGGGGTAAACGATATAACCTCGGACGGCTGAGTGCCGAGTGGTGCTGAAGAGAAAGGAGTTGCCTGTGGCATTGCTGCACTAAGAGGAACAGCCGCTGGTGGTGTGGACGTTGTTTGACGAGGCGCTGGCATCGCTGCTGAAGGCACCGGCGAGCTCCCCCCGCCTGCCGTCATCTGCTTGCGCTTGGCCAGCCATTCATCCAGGAACGACGAGCCCGAGGGCTTTATTGATGAAGCGCTCGCTGGAGATCCGGGCAGGCTTGCACCAGCCGGCGTCTCTTTCTTGACACTGAGACGAGCAAATATTTCTTGCTCGACCTGGGCTCGTGGCCGGCCAAACTTAGCAGCAGATAGTCGCTTCAAGGCATCGCTCAGTTGCTGGTTGGACTGCCCCATTGGCGGCACCCAACTCATACTAAACGGTGCCGATGGCACTCCTTGGATCTGCGCCACACAAACTGACTGATAATTTGGTAACTTTGTCAGGTCTTCGGCGTCAAAGACGGGGGTATAGCGCTTGACCATAATCTCCGCATCCGTGATACCGATTCGCCCCGTAATCGTAGTACCGACGTTACCAATAATCGCCTCGCGAAGTTCTTCCTTCAGCTGAGTCATGAACTGATTACCTAGCGTCAAACTAAGACGGTACTTACGAGCCTCAGAGAGAATGGTCTCAAAGCTGTCTGTTGCAAAGTTCTGGAACTCATCCACATAGAGAGTAAAGTCTTTGCGCTCTTCCTCTGGCATGTTTGCGCGCGCCATTGCCGCTGCCTGGAACTTCATCACGAAGATAATACCAAGCAAGCGTGAGTTGAGATCGCCCATCTTACCTTTCGACAAGTTCACAAGGAGGATTTTGTTATTGTTCATGATGTCAGAGAAATTGAAGCCGCTTTTTGTCTGCCCGATGATATTGCGCATTGCGTCGTTGCTAATAAATGGCCCAAATTTTGAGACCACCCAGCTAATCACCTCGCCAGCCTCACTGGAGCGCTGCGAAGCAGGAAACTCCTTGGTCCAAAAGTCCAATACATTTTGATCCGTCACATGCTTGAGCTTGCTCTTCATGAACTCTTCATCGATCAACAGTTTTGGAATGTCAATAAAGGTACCGCCCGCGGGATCACTCATCAGCAAAAGTGCGCAGTTGCGGAAGATATGCTCGAGCCGAGGGCCCACAATACCCGTATGCCCTGGATCATATAGACCATAGAGCATGCTAATCGCCTCCTGGACGAGGAAGTCCTTTTGGTCAGGATGATCGAACTCAAACATGTTGAGCCCCGCAGGGTGTGCCATGTCGCTCGGATTAAAGTAGACAACGTCCTCAACTCGCTCCTTAGGAACCTTAGACAGCAAAGCTTCAACTGAATCGCCATGTGGGTCAACAAAGGCAAAGCCACGGCCATCCATCATATCTTGATACGCTAGGTTCTCCTGTAGCACTGATTTACCGACACCTGTCTGACCGATAATATGGATATGACGTCGCCGATCCTTATCGCCCAAGCGAATTGGTTTTTTGACGCCACGAAACTCGTTATAGCCAAGCAAGAGCCCCTCTTCCATGATTTGCGTTGGCCCATCCACCTGCTTGCTCATCTGACGTTCAACTTGCGAAGTAGGAATACTATTTTGATCAGGCAGGTGAAAAATCGAGGCTAACTCTATGCTATTGAGTATGTTGGCTCGTACTGCCTGTGGGAAGAATCGAAAGATAAACGAGGAAGCAAGTTCATCAACATTTTTGGAGAGCGTAAATCTGAATCCATTGTTGCTTGGCGAGTCAAACAGAGCAAACGCCGACACAACATTTTTGAGTAGAGACTGCGCTTGTCCAGATGTATTCGACGAAACAACGATGCGGATCAATGTTTCGAACCCAGGGTATCTGGTTTTCTCGTCGATCGCTTCAATCATTTGCTGCTCGACTGAAGTCAATTGCGTATCGACAGAATGCTCTGTCTGTTGGTGTTCTGCAGGATTCGGTGGTCGCCACAGAGCTTCGGTGATATCCCGCACCGCAAACATGCTGCCATGAGATGCCTTACCCGTCGCACGATCTTTCTTGATCTTTTCCACTGCTTTACGTGACGCGTGCACCCAGCCTTCTGGCGCTGGGCGAATCAATATTTGAATCCCAATCCCATCTTCTCGACCGGCAGCCGAGAGCGCATTGAGAAGTGCTCGCGAGGCGTCGCGCTTTGTTTCGGCGTAGGTAGCGATTGGTTTTGAAAAGTGCTTCTTGAGTGTCAGCTCGCCACCGATTGTTCCGCTCAATTTACCTACTTCACTAAACACCGTGTGTTCAGTCACCTCTTCGAGCCGAGACGATGGGTACGCCGCTGCTACCGCTTGGCGCACTGCGTCAGTTAGCACAGTAGGGACAACAGCATAGTAGTGAACCAGCCCGCCCTTGGCAACAATCTCAAACGCCATATGTCTTTGGCCATACACTTTGCTTTTAAACCCTTTGGTGATCGTACTGGCAATAATGTTATACATGACACTCGCCTGCGACAATGCCTCCTCTGTCACATCGCGTTTATCGCGGCTATTGACTTCGATATCGTCAGTAGCAGGAGGCAGATGAATGAGAATCGGCACCATTTTTAGACCCCGCTCATAATTCTTTGCTTCCCGAAGGGTCCGACGGTAGACCAAAAACGCTCCCACAGCCGTCGCAATCACAACAACAGCGAATCCAAACAAGCTAACAAAAACAGCTGCAGTATTCATCAGTCGCCCGCGTCACCAATCACACGCCCGTACCGTTTACGTACATATTCTATTTGAAGTTTGCTGATCTCACGCTCGCGTCGATAAGGGTCATCACGCGTCTCGGCAATAATCTTCTTTGCCTTATCCACCCATTCCTTCTCGATCAAATCAACGTCAGCCGCTGTCTGATCGTCGTTCGTGAGCGAAGATACAGGGTCTGGTGCAGTTGTAATAATAGGAGTAGGCAGCGCGGGCATCGCTACTTGAGCCGCCTCAGCCTGAACTACACCTAGTTCTGGGCGTTTCTCAGGTGCGACCTCTGGGTTATGTCCTGCCAACTGTTCAGGCATGAGAGCAGGAGAAATCTCGCCGACAGGCATCGGCATTCGTTCAACATTCCCTCCCCCTCCAGATTGTCTTGGCTCCATATTCTCATAAATTATAGCATAACTGTTGTCGTGTGCGAACTAGCTTAGCGACGTTTCATGACGTAAAAACAAGCAATAATTTCAAACAAAATCACCAGCGCCACATCCTGCAGTCCACTATGCCCTATTGAGCGCATACCGACAATCATCACTGGAGCAAGCGCAAGTACCGAGGCATAATAGTACAGCTGCTGGAGGCGAATCTCCTGCTTTTTGCGACGAAACGCATTGAGTGCTCTGGCAATTCCGTACATAAAAAAAGTTAGCACTCCTAGTGACAACAGATAAAATAATACAAAAACCAAAAGAATCCCAAGAGGGTGAATTGTCGACGGAGAAGTCGACTGCAACAGCGCGGACAACAAGACAAACGCGCCAAGGGTAATGAGTGCTAATACTTTCCCAAGCATGACACTATCATACCACTAAAGGTAAAAGAGAGCCCAGAGCGAAAGAGCAAAGCATACTGCTGTAACGACCTGCTAATAAATAACTATTCAGGTGTCAGCTCAATCGCTCATAGGGCTACTGACCGCTCCACATAGTGGAGCATAGGTCCTTTGCGATACGTTCCACTTCACGCTTGGTGGTCTCGCTGCTTCTCACCTGGTAGTGGAGAAACAAGGATTTACCAAGCGCGAGGTACTAATACCATCCGCTACAACGCCAAGATAAATTGCTTTCTCGATCGGCGGAGCATAGGCAGCGCCACATAAATGGTACATATAATGTGCGTGGTGTTCGACGCGAGTCAATCACCAATGTTATACCAGTGCCGTTGCCTACTTTCCGTCTATGGGTGCGGAAAGGCTCATTGGTCAGTATGTAAATTGTTAAGGATTTGTGGTGGCTTCTGACATTTTTGTTTTTGTAAAAGCTTAGATTTATACTAGCATAAACAATTTAATTATGCAAGCGTTTGCGATGACTATAACGTTGTTATAAATACATCTAGTTGTATTTAACACCTTATATTGCTATTTGTTGTACAAAATACTCATATAATTTCTGTTGTATTATTGTGCTATTTACGCCAATAGCGTGTCGTCTGTCTTACTCTTTCGGCTATAGCCAAGCCAAAAAAATCGATACAAAGGACAACGCCCATGCAACCTCACGATTATTCGCAGGCATACGCTTTGTCAGCTACTGTCGTTCACACGAGCAGCTCCACGACAAACAACTCCTAATACATTTTTGCCAAAATTAGAAATACGAGTCCGCGCATTAATTCACACACAGGCTGACGGTCAATTTGTTGAAAAACCCGCACTACCATGCTTCAGCCGTCCTGCGGATACCCCACCGCACGATGCACAGCAAAAAGTTGTTCAATTCATGGGCTCTCCAAATTGTCAGCATGCAACTCTTACTAAATCACGTGATGCTTCGAGCTTCCTTGCCTGCAATCCCGACATACTACGAACTAGAACGTACCGAAAAAATCATTTTTCCTGGGTTCGGTCTACAGTCCACATTCGCGCCACCGCCTTCCCTTCACATACCTATGGCCTGCCAGTGACGTAACGCAACGTGAACCATCCGCGCAAAAATTATATCCACTTTTTTCTATTCTAATACGCGGCAAGCGTAGTATTTTTTACTGAGAAAATCTTCTAGAAAGTTATTGACATTAGCGCTTTAGAAGCATATTATAGGGGTAGTCCTGAGCAAATAAATTGTACAGGGACCAAAAATAAAAATATTCGAAAAACTCCACGAAAACAAGCACTACTCGCAGGTGCTTGTTTTTTTCTTACGCTAAATCAGCTATTTTCAACGAAATAGTCCGAGGCTTTGGTCAGATTATTTTGTTGGTGGAGCTGCCGGGTGAGGGTTGCCCGTGTGGAGCCGCACGGCAGGAGACGGATTTAAAGCTGTGCTTCAAGTACAGTGAGGCGAGGTTGCGCACATTTGTGCAAACAAATGATGTGCTGCCTACACCCAGGCGGGCATACAGTAAACGTACGCGAAATAGAAAAGGCTCCATGATACATGAAGCCCTTTCTTTGGTGGAGCTGCCGGGTACTGCCCCCGGGTCCATAAGGTAACCTGCTATACGTCTACGCACATAGTCCTATTCTGAAATTATCGCAGGCCTGCTCGAAATAGAACAAACATACAGACACTTGCGAGCTGTGAAAAATTTAAATTACGAATGACACAGCAGCATTCGCTATCGATCCTGCTAAATATGACACACTCTAGCTATAGCAGAAATCTGGCAGAGTGCGGCTTCGCAACTTAAGCGAAAGCTGGCGCTTTTTGCAATGGAGCAAAAAGCTGTGCAAGACGATTGTTTGCAACTATTGATTCTGATTACGTCAGAGGTCGATGCGCGGTAATAGCCTGTTAAAGTCCTCATGTCGATAGCGTATTTCAGCCCCTACACGGTTACAGCTTATGATTATACCATAGTTTACAATCAAATGCCAGCGTGCTTTACTAGTGCTAGCTATGGGAAATGTTGCGAAAGTTATCACTGTTGCGCCGATTGGTTTTGACGGCCATATCATCGAGGTTGAGAGTGACATGACAAAAGGCCTTCCCTCTCTCCAGATTGTGGGCCTAGCCAACAAATCGATTGATGAAGCCAAGGAGCGGGTCAAAAGTGCCATAGCCAACACATTGCTGGAATACCCTCCGCGCCGTCTTACTGTTAACCTTGCCCCAGCAGAACTACCCAAAGACGGTACGCACTACGACCTGCCGATCGCTCTTGCTGTCCTTACCTCAAGCGGACAATTGCGCCAGAGTGAACTTGCCCACTCAGCCTTTGCTGGTGAGCTCGCACTCGACGGCACCGTGCGACCTATCTCTGGAGTAATTACCATCGCTGAGACAGCCCGTAGCGCTGGTCTCACGACACTCTTTCTCCCAACTGCGAATGTCGCTCAAGCGCATCTGATCAAAGATATTGATATTATCGGTGTCGACAGCCTAAAGTCCCTCTACCTGCATCTCAAGGGTGAAGTTAAGCTTCTTCCAACGACAATCACCAGCAAAGAAGAAACGTCCAAACGCAAGTCTAGCCCCTTACTCGACGATATCTATGGTCAAGAGCAGGCCAAACGAGCCCTGACTATCGCTGCAGCGGGTCACCACAATATCCTCTTTACCGGCACACCTGGCGCTGGCAAAACCATGCTCGCCAAGACGATTGTCGGTCTTCTACCCCCACTCTCCCCCGAAGAACAGCTCGAGGCTACCAAGCTTCACAGCCTCGCTGGTACACTAATCGACGACGTGGTACGACATCGGCCATTTCGATCACCGCACCATACCTCTAGCCAGATCTCACTTGTTGGCGGCGGCGTAAAGCCTCGCCCAGGAGAAATTAGTCTGGCCCACCACGGTGTATTGTTCCTCGATGAAATCCCCGAATACCCCCGCAACGTTCTAGAGTCCCTCCGCCAGCCGTTGGAAGATCACGTCATTTCTGTTGCTCGAGTGAGCGGACGAGCCAACTACCCTGCCCATTTCATGCTCGTCGCCACAATGAACCCTTGTCCTTGTGGTTACTATGGCGATCCAGAGCACGAATGTTCCTGCTCGACAATACAGATTATCAATTACCAAAAACGCTTATCGGGGCCGCTCCTTGATCGAATCGATATGGTGATTCCTGTCTCACGCATCCCGAATGAGCTCTTGCTCGACAAAAAATCGATGTCCTCAAAACAACATGATGAAGCGCAAAATGCTATTGCTTTAGCCAAGCAAAAACAACTTAACAGATATAAAAGTAGTATGAAAAACAACAGTTCTCTATCAAGTAGCGATATCAAAAAACTAATTCCCCTCAGCGACGAAACGAAATCGTTCCTTGATTCTGCGGCGACCAAACTAAAACTTAGTGCCCGCGGTTACTTCAAGGTTATCAAGGTCGCTCGTACCATTGCTGACCTCACCGGCGATGAACAGGTGGCCATCCCTCATCTTGCTGAAGCCCTCCAATACCGCGGCAACTCTTGAATCTCCGTGCCGTATCTGTTAAAATAGTCGATGAGTAATCGCTAAATTTTAAGAGCAGCTCGAGTAAAGGAGAGTAGCATCAATACATCAACTCGTATCAACGAGGCGATCCGCGCGCGGGAGCTTCGGGTGATTGGTACAGACGGAGAACAGCTTG
Source organism: Patescibacteria group bacterium (assembly GCA_020160975.1). GTDB lineage: Bacteria > Patescibacteriota > Saccharimonadia > Saccharimonadales > Saccharimonadaceae > Saccharimonas. Next base: position 348,295 of record JAIUPJ010000001.1, read on the forward strand.
GTATCATGACACGTGCCGAGGCACTCAAGGTAGCCGAAGAGGCCGGAGTGGATTTGGTTGAGATTTCACCAAACGCCGACCCACCTGTCGCTAAAGTCGTAGACTGGGGCAAGTTCCAGTACCAGAAGATGAAAGAACAGCAAAAGAACCGCCGTAGCAACAAGGCGTCTGAGCTGAAACAGATGCGCTTTGGGCTCAAGATCGGCACCAACGATCTCGAGATAAAACTTCGCAAGATACGTGAGTTTCTCAGCGAAGGCCACAAAGTCAAAATCCTTATCTTCTTTCGTGGCCGTGAAATGGCCCACAAAGAGCTCGGCTATGTCCTTATCGACAAAGTTATGAGTCACCTCGAAGAAGACGCGATCCTCGAACAGAAACCATTGATGGCCGGACGCAATCTGTCCATCGTAATAAGGAGCAAGTAATGCCAAAAATGAAGACCCACAAGGGCACTGCTAAGCGAATCAAGCTAACCAGTACCGGCAAACTTACCCGTCGCCGAGCGTTCGGGAACCATATGCTTTCCAAGAAAAGCAAATCGCGCAAGCGAAATATCAACACCACTGCAGTTGTAAAAGGCAGTATGGCAAAAAACGTTAAGCGAGCGTTAGGAGTCTAGTATGCGAGTAAAACGAGGAGTCCCGGCACGAGCTCGGCACAATAAAATTCTCAAAGCCGCAAAAGGTATGCAGCACAACCGCACACGTAGCTACCGTCTTGCCAAGCAAGCGGTTGTCCGCGCCCTTCAGTACGCCTATCGTGACCGTCGCAACAAGAAGCGCGATCTCCGAGCACTCTGGATTACGCGCATCAACGCAGCTGCACGGGAAAATGGCACCACTTACGGTGTGTTTATCTCGAACTTGAAGAAAGCTGGCATCGAGCTTGACCGCAAGGTGCTTGCCGAACTGGCTGTGAGCGATCCGAAAGCCTTTGCTGCTATCGTCAAAGAAGTAACGAAATAGGCACCCCGCCTGGCGGGCGGCGCGCATGGTTTTTTCCTGACCATTGACAATCAGCGCTGATATCCAAGAGATTTCAGTCTTGCCCTAGATTCTCGAGGATGTCACGATGGTACGAAAAAGATATGCAAACTCGCCCTGCCACCGATCTTTATGTTCAATCTAAAAACTCCGCTCTATGCGGAGTTTTTAGATGGCAGTTGATCTATAAGCCGGGTTCTGTACGAATAAATCCGTGATAATCATCTATCTACGCCGAACGTTGCCGATCGGCTCTAGCGGGTATCGACATGCGGACGGATCGCCCTTTATGCACATCTCCTTGCAGCAGACAGGGTTTACCCCCTCCGCATGTTACCATGCGTCGCTGTAGTCTCTTACACTACTCGTTTCACCCTTACCTTCGCGAGCTCCGAAGAGTCGGGATAGTGAAGGCGGTATTAGTTTCTGTGGCACTTTCCCTAAGGTTGCCCCCGGCCGCCGTTAGCGGCTGTCTTATCCTATGCTGCCCGGACTTTCCTCTCGCCTTTTACGGCCAGCGATTATCCAATTAACTGCCAAGGATTATTATAGCAAACTATAAGTAGCCGAGCTTCTCAAAGAGGATTCGTGATCAGAGCTGCTATTCAGCTACTCTTATGTCTTTTTTCTATTTATAACTACGTCGGAAACTTCAATATTTTTGGGTAGATCCAAAATCTGCTTGGCAAATATAGCGATATCCCTCGGATCCATCCAGTACAAACCGTCATCAGTTGGATCATAATTTAGCTCTTTCTCAAATAATTTTGTCTTCATGCCGCCAGGATAAAATGCGATAACCCTGGATGAAGTATCTTTTAGCTCGGCCTGCAATGCCTCGGTATAGCCGCGCTGTGCCCACTTAGAGGCGGCATAGACCGCATGGCTAGGATTACCTTTTCGCCCTGCTGTCGATATGACACTTAAAATGTCCGTGCCATCTTGTTTGATGCGGTCGATGAGGAAGGATGTCAGCAGAATATTTGATTCCACATTCGTCGCCATCAGACGCTTTACTTCATCTTTAGTAATACTCCTGATCGGTTGTTCGCTGTATACACCAGCGTTGTTGATGAGTATCTCTAGGGGCTCATCGAGCGCGAGTATCTCTTGAGCAGCAGCCTCTACGTCCTTACCTACAGCTAAGTCATGGAGAAAGTTGTAGTCTGCGACTGGACATTCACGTCGAGATACATTGACGACAATTTTACCAGCATCTTTGTATAGTTTTGCTAGCTGGTAGCCTAGCCCGTCACTCGCTCCAGTAATGATTATCATTAAAATCATTATATCAGTTATTATCTCTTTTTGTTTGGGCGCGAAACACTGACGGCTATGATATCCAAATGGATGATAATCCTAGGACTTTCGAATTTGGTCGGGATGACAAGACTTGAACTTGCGACCTCGCCACCCCCAGCGGCGCGCGCTACCAACTGCGCCACATCCCGATATCTTATTATTTTACCACTTGCTGAACGTATACCTAGGGTGGCTCGGCCCTCGCCCCAGCGGCGCGGTCACGTTCCGCGACCCCCAGATTTCACGATTGAAAGCATAGCTTTCATCGGAAAGTCTGTTTCCGAACTGCCACTGGCAGTTCTCACTACCAACAGCGCGCTCGTCCCGATATCTTATTATTTTACCACTTGCTGAACGTATACCTAGGGTGGCTCGGCCCTCGCCGTCATACTACTATTCTCACATCTCTCCATTATCTAGAAACCCTGTAGCAAAGTCACGACGGCCGTCACAATTTTGTTACAAATGACGACGCCCTTTTCTCGGAGGTTGACTGAAGTTATGAGAAACATGCCGGGCCAAAAACGACTCTATTTCGATCCGCCGGGAGACGTGACAATACACAATCCAGTGATTCTATAACGCCGGATCCGAAAATCTCAGACTAAAAAAATAAGCTTCTCGATGTGAAGCTATAGAAAAATGCAGTTTGTCTCTTGTCTCGAGGCACATGTAAGTCCCAGCCATAGGTCGGACGCTAGATATTCCCCGCATAAATGCAAGGTGGGTTCTCTCACATCACCCCAATAGTGGTGATAAATATTGAGATCCCGAATGTATGATGTTAGGAAAATCATACACGTCCTAAATGTCTGGGACTACTTTTATTATACTCCTAGTCGTCAAGACATGCCAAATATTGCGCTGAATAACTGTATACACCACGAGATAACACTCGTCATATATGCCCCAAGCAGCGTACCCGAGAACATCACAATGATGAACACAAGTATGAGACCATACCGCTCCATTGCATCCATTCCTCGGCGCACAAAATCAGGGGCAAGTGCATACATGACTCGGGAGCCATCCAGAGGCGGCAGTGGCAAGATGTTGAAGGCGAAGAACCCGAGATTTACCAATACACTTGTCTCAGCAACCATACCGAACACACCAGCCTCTGCACCGCCAATCGCAACCAGTACGCCAAAGCTCAAAAATGCCAACATGAAATTTGTCAGTGGGCCGGCAATTGCCATTAACGCAATCCCCCACTCGTCATGATTGATACGAGCCGGATTGAACGGCACGGGCTTTGCACCACCAAAAATAGGTGTGTGCACCCCTGTCAATGCATTTGAGATGACGATGAGCAGCGGCAGCAGAACAGTCAAAAATGGGTCAATATGCTTCAATGGGTTGAGCGTCAATCGACCCAACAGCCGTGCCGTCTCGTCTCCAAGGCGATACGCAACAAGCCCATGCATCACTTCGTGAAGTGTCATCGAAACAAAAATTACCCCAAGCACCGTTACAATATAGCCGATATCCATATAGCTTCAGTATAGCATGCTACCTCTTGACGAGACTAGCTCCGACCTGTATACTAGAACAGATTGTTTAATATAAGTGGAGTACTCCAACAATGGCAGCACGCTGTGAACTTACCGGTAAAGGTAAACAATTTGGCCACAATGTGAGCTTCTCTTTGCGTCGCACAAAGCGAGTCTTTAGGCCTAACCTACAGAAGAAAACTTTTGTCGTGGACGGCCAAAAAGTCACTATGGTGCTTTCAACTCAGGCGATTCGTACGCTCAAGAAAAAAGGCATCCTTGCGACCAGCAAGTAGCTCTCGGCTAAACTATACAAAATCACCCCTATCTAATCAGGGGTGATTTTTTAGCATCTCTGTATAGCCTTAGCTCCGTGAGACTTCAACAACTGTCATGGTTGGCGGCAAGCCGGCCGATGATTTCAGCTTGTACTTTGTGATCGACTCGACCGGGACGCTCAGCTCCTGCGTAAACACCTCGAGTGTGTCCTGTGGCACTTCGTAGCGCAATCCGCTATCGGCATAATGAACGGGTATCACAACTTTTGGTTCAACTTGCCGCACAATTGCTACCGCACTTGTGGCATCGAGCGTATACCCCCCACCTCCAACTGGCAACACCAGGATGTCGACCATTCCAATTGCCTCAAGCTGCTCTTCATCGAGCACAGGAGCAACATTGCCAATCACAGCAATCTTGACATCGCTGCATTCTACGCGATAGATTGTCGACAACTTCTCTTGCTCGGCTGTATCAATATGCCTAGTAGCGGCAACACCGCGGATGGTGAAATCACCTACTTCGTACTCACCAGGGCTGTCAATGATAATACGAGCATCAGAGTTTTCAACGCGGAACCGCACTTCTGTCGCTAGTTCAACTTCGTCTTTCGTTTTGATGTCTTTTAGTCCCACAAGTGACAGCTTTGGGTCGATGTTTAGCACAGCTTTTTTGGACGAGACCACTATACCATTACCGCCTTTGTATTCAATTTCAAACATTTGTTATTCTCCTCTCTGGTTACTGTCGTTTTAGGATTTCTTCTGTATCAACAAGCACGACGTGCTTGCTTGAAAGAACTGAGGTAATAAATTTATCGCGTACACTCAACCGGTAGTAAAATTCATCATACGAAAGCTTACTGAATGTAATATCTCTTCCTTGGCTTGTTTCAAGATTGGTAATGAGCACCGTTAGTTTCTTGGTAGGAATATCACCAACCAGTAACAGATCCACTTGGCTGGCTGATCCTGGGACAAGTACGCCCGCCGCCACCGCCACTCGGATACCGCCGAGATTCTTGACAGCCTTTTGCCAAGCGGCATCAACCACTTTTGCATCAGTCACCACAGAAGCGACTTTTTGGTCAGCAAAAATAGCACGCAGTGGCACATAGTGTTCATATCTCTGATTAATCTCGTAATACAGCTTGTTGTCAGTGTTTTTACTAGTGATAATGCCAACTTCTAGCATATTCGATAGCTCGCGACGAACAGAATTAATTTGTTCATCGATCAAACGCGTGATCTCGCGTACATAAAATGCTTTGCCGGGATTGTTCAAAAACAAATGAAGAAGCTTTACCCGAGTTTTTGAGCCAAATAGTGCGTCAATCATTGTCTTCCCTATTATATTTACTACTCATCATGATATCATCTTTTACTCAGCTGGGCGAGCTGCCGAGCAAGATACGTATACGCGGCCTCTAGATCAAGCCACTCAATGTGTTCATTACGCTTCAGCCACGTCAACTGGCGCTTGGCGAGACGCCAGTCCAAAGTAACAGACTTCTCTTTTGCTTGCTCAATTGTCATGTCTCCCTCAAAGTAGCGTCGTAATAGTGGGTAGATATTGCCCGTCATCGCCTCATTGTCCCAACCATATTTTTCGGCTGCGCGCATCGCCTCTTCATACATCGGAGGAGCAAAGATTTGCTCGGCACGAGTACTGATTCTCTTGCGCAATGTTTCATTTTCCGTTGTTATTCCGACTACAATAGTATTTGGCAAGATAGCCTTATTCCTCTTATGTTTACTATCTTTTCGTAAAATCGCGTTTATCACGTACCGCTTATTTTTATAATTCTCTGGCAACTCGATGTTGTGCTGGTCACAATACTCATATAGGTCTTCGATCGACTTTTGTTCGAGCTGTTGTCGCTGCTTATTATCGTTTGCGCCTGTCGAAAATTCAAAGTTATACAGCACAGCGTCGATATAGAGTCCAGTCCCTCCAACTAAAAACGGTACGTTATCGCGCGTCCGAATGTATTCAATTTTTTGCTCTGCATAGGATTTAAAATCAGCTACCGTATAGCGCTCATTCGGCTCAACCAGATCAATCCCCCAATGGGGCACAGCTTGCTGCTCCTCAAGACTCGGTTTCGCAGTACCGATATCAAGACCCTTATAAACAGCTCTCGAGTCTGCAGAAATAATCTCTCCTCCAAACTCTTTCGCAAGTCGTACTGCCAGGCCAGTCTTGCCGCTCGCTGTCGGACCAACAATCACAATGAGGGGCAACTTCTTCACAGAGGCCTCCAGCGTATTTCATCAAAATTGACAACGATGTAATTTTCACTTTTAACCCCTTCTTGTTCGAGGAGCTGTTCTTGAGCCTCTCGTCCACCAGGGAATCCGCTCGCTAGCCCTCCAAAGCGGTTGACGAGCCGATGCCACGGCAAATCGCGATCACCAAAATGCGCAATACCTCCGACAACACGTGCTGCATGCGCGTGGCCTGCCATGGCAGCTAGGTCCCCAAAAGTTGTTACCTGACCTAATGGCACCTGCGCCATAAGGTTTTCAATGCTCCTTCGAAACTCACTATCCGGCGAACTCACTTATCATCCTCTCTGCAGCAATCCAATCACCGGCTCTTTCTATATGCTCATTAAACTCCTGCGAGGTCTGCCATGGATAATCGCCGAACCATATCGCGAGCTCTACTCCGTGTTCGAGAGCATCAAAAAGATGCTTGCTGTTGTCATCGACCAACACCTGAGCACCGATGAACTCACACACTTCGCCTTTTGAGTTATCAGGCCCAACATGATGAATGCCCTTGAAGTATCCACCAAAATAGGTAGCGACCATACTCTCTGTCACCCCCATAATAACCGCGTCCCGAGCAGTCACCAGGTGAAGATCGTGATAAGCGGCCAATCTCTTTATCGATTCAATAGCATCAGATCGAGGTGGTATCGCCGCAAAACCCTCTCCTTGCTGTATATCATGCAAGCGCCTAAATACTTCGGTACGATCGGCTTGCCAGGCAGGATTACCTGATGAATGTGCCGTCTCAAGCTGAACATTGGTGCCGTACAGCTGATTGTAGGTCATCACGATATATTCTGACGCATTAATAAGTACGTCGTCGCAATCAATCGCGATAACCAGCTTTTTCATATACTACAGCTCCTTAAGGTATGTAGACAGATTGTCGAGTGGAACTTTCTGCTCACCTTCTTGAGTACGCACACTTACTTCCCTGGCTTCAACATCTTTAGGGCCAACGATAAGCTGCACTGGTATTTTCCATGCCGTTGCTTCGCGAATCTTCTTGCCTAATGATTCATTACGACTATCGATACTGTATCGTACTTCATTGAATTTTACTGGCTTCATCCCAACAGTAGCATCAAGTACCTTTGTGATTTCGCTAACATACTCCATGACTTGGTCATTGATAGTCAAGACTCTGACCTGTTCAGGTGCAATCCAAAACGGAAACCATCCGCCAGTGTGCTCAATGTAGACACTTAAGAATCGCTCGAGAGAGCCAAGAGTTGCCGAGTGGAGCATGATTGGACGGGCTGCATTTCCCTCTTCGTCCGTGTACGTGAGCCCAAAACGCTCAGGCTGCACGAAGTCCAGCTGGACCGTGGCAAGTTGATGCTCTCGGCCAATTGCATCTGTTGCCATGAAGTCTATCTTTGGCCCATAAAATGCTGCTTCACCATCTTGCTCAAAGTACTCAAGCCCACTCGCGAGCACTGCTTCTTTTAGCTGCGCCTGAGCACTATCCCATAGTTCACGCTCACCGAGGTACGCGTCAGAATCGTCACGATAGCTCAAACGAACACGAAGTTTCATGTCGAGAGTGCCGTATAGCTCGCGCGCACAATCAAGTAGGCCATTCACCTCAGCTCCGATTTGTTCAGGACGGCAGAAGACATGACTGTCATCTTGAGTCAGAGAGCGAACACGGTTGAGACCGCCCAGCTCGCCAGTCTTTTCATCTCGATAATCTGTCGTCGTCTCAAGGTATCTCACTGGCATATCTCGGTAGCTGCGAGGCTGAGAGGCGTAAATTTGTGTATGATGGGGGCAATTCATTGGCTTGAGCGCCATTTCGTCGCTCGTCTCCTGACTCTTGACGAGAAAGAGTTCATCACCAAATTTCGCCCAGTGGCCACTTGTCTCATAGAGATCTTTCTTGGTGATGTTTGGGGTCCACACCATTTCAAAACCGCGATTTTTTCGAAGTTGGTTTGAGAGCTGTGCCGCTTTTTCACGTAGTATCGTACCACGCGGCGTAAACATTGGCAGTCCGACCCCTACTAGTGGTGATGTCGTATAGAGGTCCAGGTCTTTACCGAGCTTTCGGTGGTCACGCTTCTTTGCCTCTTCAAGCATAGTAAGATGCTGGTCGAGCTGCTCCTGAGTCGCAAACGCTACACCATAGAGTCGCTGCATCTGCGGATTCGTCTCTTTGCCACGCCAGTATGCACCGGCTACTCGCATGAGCTTAAAAGCGCCAACTTTTCCAGTGCTCTCCGCATGTGGCCCTCGACAAAGGTCAGTGAAATCGCCGTCTGTATAAAAAGAGACTGTGTCGACTGCAGCGTCACCTTCGGCGATTGTCCCCATCTCTGACGCATCAAGGTCTTTGGCAACAGTAGTGCCCGCGCGCTTTAAGTCATTCAGTAGCTCGACTTTGTAGGGCTGACGCGCCTCTTCGGCCCAGCCGATACCTTCATCGACCGACTTCTCACTTCGCTCAAAAGGATAATCTTTGTTGATGATGGTCCGCATCTCTTTCTCGATACGCTTGAAATCACCTTCAGATATTTTGGTCTCTCCAAGATCTATATCATAATAAAAGCCGTTTTCGACGACTGGCCCCACGCCAAATTTCGCATCTGGCCACAAGTGCTGGACTGCCTGAGCAGTGATATGCGCAAGACTATGGCGCATTGCGTACAGTTGATCTTCGTTCATGTTCGCTCCTTTTTTATAAATAAAAAACATGCGGTGAATAGATTTCATCAAGTGCAATCTATATATCGCATGTCTCGGTCCACATATGTGCTGTGGAGGTTCCACCGAAAACTTTTACTCTTTGAGTTGCGTTGACGCACGCATCTCGCTACCCGGCGAAGCTCCAGAGGTGGTTAGACTCCTTCATTGCTTGTATTTATACTAGCAAATCTGCAGATAATTGCAACTTCCGCCTCTGTTTGCTATAGTGTATGAAGTTCTTTTGTAGCTGAAGGAAAAAGAGCAGACCGAGCGAAAACCACGCTTTTCGCCCGGTGCGATGAGAAAAAACGAAGTTTTGTCTCCATTTCAGGGCGATTAGCTCATTTGGCTAGAGCGCGACATTGACGTTGTCGAGGTGAGAGGTTCGAATCCTCTATCGCCCACCAAGATAAAAATACCGCCATTATGGCGGTATTTTTATTTCGGTGCGGTGCGTTTATACAACGAAGTCCGAACTTATTTTGAGCGTGAGGACTGAGCGAAGCTCGCCCCACCAGAAAAACTAATTCTTTGATTATCTTTTTTGAATTTCCCCGCCGAGATTTTTTGCAACTGAAAAAAATTAGTCTTTCTGGACGGTGCGACTACTGATGGCGAGCTGTGGGATTGGAAAAAACAATCATAACAGATGCGATTATTGACATATTATATGTTTTGTTCTATAATTAAATATGTGTATCGAGGGAGTTTGATTTAACCTCGCTCGCGTACATTTACAAGTCCTCTGTTAATACAGGGTCTTGGTTGAGGTTTTATATCGATGAACTATCGTCTATATACATCCTCAACTGAGGAAACCCAGCAACCGAGTGAATGGAGTGAGCCATGCTGGAGCTCGAACACGGCGTCGTGAAGTTCTTCGACGACCGAGACGGCAAGAAGTTCGGCTTCCTGAAGGTCCTCAACGAGGACGACCAGGAGACGGGCGAGGAAATCTTCTTCCACTTCAACGACGGCCAGTTCGTCGACATCGTGGGAGGAGACGAGATTCAGTTCGTCGGGCGCGTCTTTGCGGAGAATGGGCTGCACATGTGGCACCCCAAGATCGGCGACAAGATCGCTTTTGACGTGACGGCCGGCAAGAATGGCCGCGACAAGGCATGTCCGTGGACGTATGCTGAGGGGTACGACAACCGTGTGCGCAAGCTCACGGAGCCGTACTACCGCGTCACCAAGGTGACCAAGCTCGGCTACGGCGGACCTGGCGACACGTCAGATGTGATCTGGGAGGGTCAGGGTTCGGACGAGTTGTCGGGTGAGTACCCCATTCGGGTGCTGGACGGCAAGCTCGATGACCCGCTGGCTCGTTCGGTCAACTTCGCTGCTGGCAGCACCACGCGCTACGTCTTCGAGGTGTACGTCGACGATGACATCGTCGACGGCACCTACGGTGGCAGTGTCGTGGTTCCGGGTGGATGGGTGGAGTGCGAAGACCCGCGCTTCCGCGCCGAGCTGGCTCGCGAGCTGAGGTAGTCTCCTCGCGGCAACAGAGGACTTCCAGGAGAGAGGGAAAAGACTTGAGTGCATTTTTGCTCTCGTCCAATCTCTTTCTCCTGGCAGTTCCCAAAATCATTAAGAAAGTAGTGATTTTAGAAACTGTTTTTTCCAATCCCACAGCTCACCATCAGTAGTCGCACCAAAAGAAAGGGTCCGGCATTTATGTCGGTTCTTTTCTTTTTTGAATAGCGCGATAAACTTAAACATATCGCCTACCATACAAAGAGGACCCGACAGGGTCTTTTTTGTATGGTAGGCGATTCATTAATTTTAAGAAGTATCGCTTTGACGTATTCCTTTCTTATTTTTCCCACACCACCAAATACTTTTCCACATCATTATTTCCATATTTTCATCTTTAATATTCACCTCATGATATATGATAATCATCCCGTAGACTTGACATTTTTTGCTGCTTGTGCTAATATGTAACCATGAGTAAAATCTCAACTAAATCCATAAAAACATCCGCACTCGACTCCTTTAGCCTTTCCTTCGAGTACGACATGAGTTGGCACGAAGCAAAGAAGTCGATCAAGCTCCGCTCTGCCTCATAAATTGAAGCAGAGCTCCCCATCAATCAAAAAGCCGCCCTTTCTGTGATCGGGCGGTTTTTGCTGTATTTTTTCATTTTATCTAATCCCTTTTACAACCTCTCCCCACTTCAAGAAACTTCTATTTCGATGTCTTGGCACGCTCGCGCGAGGCCAGCGTGGCTTTGTCTGTCACATCAAACTTGTCGAGGTATTTGCCGAGCATTAGGTGCGTTTGGGCGTTGAACGAGGCAAGCGCACTGTAACAGATGGAAGTAATTGGCATCAATAGCCACTGCAGGACCATCCCAATTGTTCGACGGCGCTTGTATCGAGCTGGACGCGGCGGCAACATCTTGAGCATGAGAAGTATTGTGATAAAGAGGCCGACGGTGGCAACCCGTTGAATCACGCTAATCACCTCTGGCAGCGCATGAGCGGCGATATTCCGTGAGGCTTCGGGATTCAACAAGAGTGGCACCCATCCTCCAAAGGTCACAAGCACTGCCATGGTCGCGAGGGTCACATGACCATCGACCAGCCGTACAAAGCGTGCAAAACCCTCAAAAAACGGTACATTGCGCCTGCGCGTAAAGAGCCGGGTGGCAACATACGGAATATCCGATACGCCATAGCCCCACCGTCGCAACTGCTTGAACTGCGCGATCAGGGTTTGTTTGAGGGTATTTGCCATCACCGCGTCTTGGTAAATCGGTACGTGAATCGGGATGACTGAGTAGTTGCCGCCAAAGTAGAAGTAGCTGCGCCAGTACTGATGGCCGTCCTCGACGATGCTACGCTTGCTCCAGTACCCCATTTCGCTTAGTGCATCCATTGGCTGGCTATGGGCCGCAAAGTTACGCAGTGTGTGCGGACGCATACTGCTAATAATTGTCCAAAATGAGTTACCGGTAGCGATTACCCTCATCGGGGCCGGCGCATCCCAAATATTACCGAAGTAGAGTGCAATCGGCTGATACGACAGATGTTTGCGGTCAGGCTGCACAATGTATTCATATGCCACGTAATCAAAATAGGTTGGATGCGGACGGTTATCAGAGTCGAGTGTCGTGATCATGACGTTTTTGTACTCGATTTCCTGCTGATCGCACCATGTTTCCATCACCTGGGCGGCGTAGGTGATGTTGGGGCCCTTGCCGACGAGCTCATCAGGAAGATCAGCCGGATGTTTGATGATCTGAAATGTCTTAAATGTATCGTTATACTCCTCTTTCAGGCGCTGAGCAGTTTTCTCAATCTGCTTGCCCCCGCGCTCTTCGTACGCCAGGCAAAGAATAATCTGCTTGTTATTGTAGGTTGTGTCTCTAACTGACTCGATGGTCGGCTGGATGACATCATAGTCCTCGTTGTAGGCGGCAATGAACACCATCTGGTACAGCTGCGATGGTTTTGGGTAATTGTCTGCATCCGCTGCAATCAGGCGCAAATTCTCCTGGTGCGCCTTGTAGCCAAAGCCAGACGACTGCTGGTGGCTTAGTTTTTCATAGCTATCAATCGGATCCTCGAGGTCCTCTAGCCGCCGATGCCAATCAACACGCTGAGCCTTCACCAGATAACCATGACCACGGATGGTGTGAAATGCGATCCCAATTGATTTGATAAATAGCGTTAGGATAAGGAGCAAGAGATAAATTGCCGCAACAAATGGACTTACTATTGAAAGAATAATTAATACCGCGATCATGCCATAGCTGAGCGCACCAGGAACAATTTCAAAAAAACGGTAGAGCCTGGAGCGTTTCTTGAGCGGCAGCTCAAGATCAATCATACACTTCGCCCGAGCTGCATCACCGCAAGCGCATACGATATCGCAATCATCAGCATAGTTAGCCCCATCCAACCGATGATAACAGCTGTTTGGCGCCGCTCAAGATTGTGAAACTTCACCATGAGCGAAAGGTGTGTCGCAACGACAATAACACCAAAGAGCACGAATGTTAGAAGATACTGCCAGTGCGCTTTATAGAAATGCGCTTCGCCAAACGCCGTGTACCGGTTATATACCGTTACATCGCTGGTGTGAATATTGAGACCAACCACAATCAAGTAAATAACTCCCATCATGACAAGCCCTGCCATCAAAAACAAAAAAGGTCGGTCGGTAAACACACGTTTCATAGATAACTGAATTGCTTCTTTGTTCATAGCGCTCCTTCTTTATGGAGCCGTCTGCCGGGATCGAACCGGCGACCTGCACGTTACGAATGTGCTGCTCTACCAACTGAGCTAAGACGGCATCATTTATTGATTGATTATAGCAAACTACTAGTGGTGGTGCTAGATGAGAGTAAAATTGACTCAGGTCAATAAGTATCGACCGGATATCGGCTAAAACTCCACCTCGACGATTTGAGTCCAACTGCGCGCCCGACCGAATGCACTCAAGATGATAGCGCTATACTAGCGCCATCATCAACTAAAAGCCGTCAAACCATAGATCATGACAGTATTCGACGCGACAATTTGAATCATCGTGTGCAATATCTCGAAAAAGAAATATACCCACCTTCAGGTGGGTATATTTCTTTGGCGCGCCCGACCGGATTCGAACCGGCGATCTCCTCCGTGACAGGGAGGCGTGATAGACCAGCTTCACTACGAGCGCAGACGCTTTACGTATTTTAACAGATACCAAATTGAGAATCAACTACTGCGTAAAGCGCTGTTCGACAAACTTCCAGTTCACAACGTCCCACCAGTTCTTGATGTAATCATCGCGCTTGTTCTTGTAGTCGAGATAGTAAGCATGCTCCCATACGTCGAGACCCATCAGTGGCTCGCCTTTGCCTTCCATCATTGGCGTGTCCTGGTTTGGCATAGCGAGAATTTCAAGGTCGCGCGTTAGCCATACCCAGCCACTGCCGAATAGGCCGAGTGCTTTGGAATTAAATTCATCTGTAAATGCCTCGAAACTTCCCCACTTTTCTCTTATTGCGTCACCGAGTTTGCCCTGCGGCTCACCGCCCGCCTGCGGAGCCATGATTTCCCAAAATAGACTGTGGTTGTAATGTCCACCGCCATGGTTACGGATGGCCATGCGCACAGAATCCGGGAGGTTGCCGATATCACTCAGTAGCTCAACAAGTGTGGCCTGTTTGAGATCTGGCGCCTCCTCTAGTGCGGCATTAAGCTTGTCTACATAGGTTTGGTGGTGCTTGCTGTGGTGCAGCTTCATGATGTCTTCACTAATAGTAGGTGCAAGTGCGTCGTAATTGTACGGTAAATCTGGTAGCGTGTACATCTAGTCTGTCCTCCTCGTTATTGTTTGGCTGCAATCGAAATATATTCGTTGATTTTGCCAGATTTCTTCAGTTCATCGATCTTTGCACTAAACATGGTCAGTGGCACTTTGAGATAACTAAAATCGACTTGCGTATCGGTTTTGTCGAGAACTTTTACGAAATAGTAGCCATCGTCAGTCGTTGCTTTAATGGGGCCAGCTACCGCTCCCTTCTCAAGCTTTGCAACCTCGCTAAGTTGCAAGCCACTAAAAGTGCTGGTCTTGTTGAGCATGCCGGTTTGACCAGTCGCGATCTTGCCCCCCTTTACCACTGCCAATTGTTCAGCTACTTTTGCAAAGTCCCCTCCTGTACTCTTTACCAACGGGTCAGCCTGCTTCACTTGCTCGCTCGCCTGCGTGTCATAGGCAAAAGCAACTTTGTTGCGCGTAATTGTTCGCCGCAACGACACCTTGAGGTCACTCGATGTCCAGCCATTCGTCATTTGCAGTGCTGAGTAATACGTATCCTCAGAGATCACGCCATTTGCCGTATTGCGCTGAGACGCGATAAGATCCGCAACCTCTTTGTCTGAGACGGTGACGTTATATTGCGGCGCAAGCTTCTGCGCATAGGCGTTTTCGATGGCGGTGTCCATCACTTGGCGTTTGACGTAATCTAACTGATTTCGTCCGTCTTTCGTCTCAAGTTTGACTTCTCCGTACTTATCAAGCCAGTACTCGTTAAATCGATAGCGAGCTAAGTAATCATCGAATGGCACTAGCTGCCCGTCAATAGTAGCCACTGGTACCGGCAGCACCCGTGTAATACGATACATAAAGGTACTGGAATTCTGTGCAATATATAACTGCTGCCACCCCAGCAAAACAAGGAGCACAACAGATGTCACCGCTACGATAAGCGCATTAATCACTAATTTGTGACGTGCATACTGGATCGGATACTTGAATTTTCGTCCCCCAGCAAGAATCTGCTCACGGTGCTCTGCAACCGTCTCGTTCGTAATTCGAGAAGACGGCTCCCCTTGGAGCTTATGTCGACGTAGTTTTTTAGGAAGTAGCTTCTTCATAGTCTTCTTGGGCCTTGGATTCTTTCGTTGCCTTATGCACTGCATCTTGCAGCTTGTTATAAATATCATTTGGGTGTTCAACCATATGAATAACCAGGTCGCCCACAAACGTCTGTATCACAATGGTTCCGAACTTGAAGACTTCACCACTGAATCCAGGGATATTATAGCTAATGTTTTGGATCTTGGCCAGGCGCAGCTCCACGACATCCTTACCAAACAGCCCAATTTGTGTTACCTGGCGAATTCGTTCTGTCGTCACAATGTACACCGTGAAATACCACATGATAAAGTGATACGCAAAGATAATGAGACCGAGGATTAGTCCAGCAATTGGCAGGAGAAATAGTTCGAGATTTGTTTGCCAAATCAGCGGCGGGATCGCACTCACTGCAAATGGGATGAGCAGGCCATAAAAGCCTTTGCGCATGGCGATGATATGGCGACGAAACACAAGCAGAAGCTCTTCGCCCTCATGTTGCCCTTCAAAGTCTTCTCGCTTTACTTCTTTTGTTGCCATTGATATTCCCCTGGTGTCCCGGGAGGGATTCGAACCCCCGACGCCCGCCTTAGGACGGCGGCGCTCTATCCAGCTGAGCTACCGAGACGCACTTATCTCAGTATAGCACCCCTGTTCTTTAGCGAGTAAATTTTTCGTTGATGACTTTGTAGTCGTAGAGTTCTTCTGGCGTAAACCAGTGCGCAATCTCTTTGGTCGCCTCGTCGACATCACCACTAGCGTGAATCAAGTTTGGGATACCTTTGCCTTTTGTATCTGCATATCCGAAACTCATATGGGAAAAATCACCACGGATCGTTCCAGGTAGCGCGCTCTTTGGCTCGGTCGTCCCGACCAGCTTGCGAACCAGCTCTACTGATTCGACGCCGCGCAACACCATTGCAATCACAGGCCCTTCGACCATCATTGCAAGTGTGACATCGAATGCCGTTTGGCCGCGACGGGTAATCATCTGACCAATCCCTTCGTAATGATTGTGGTAGTGTTGCTTGTCTGGCGTCAGCATCTTGGTTGCAATAATTTTGAGGCCTACCCGCTCAAACCGAGTCAGAATTTCACCAACAATGCCTCGTTGAACCGCATCTGGCTTAAAAAGAATTAACGTATTTTGTACATCTGTGCTCATAACATCCCTTTCGTTTACTATATTGTACCAGACCGCCTCAACAGATACTACTGAGCACATTTTTTGTTCATCTGGTCTTTCTCCTACCTCTGTCATTTTTTTGCTATTTCCGTTATGCTGAGGTTATGTTTATGTCAGAATTATTGCTTGATTTTATCGAGCATCTCGAAGTTGAGCGAGGCCGCTCTAGTAAAACCAGCGAGAACTATCGCCGCTATCTCGAGCGATTTATCGAATTTGCTGGTGATGTCGAGGTGCAAAACATCACAAATGAACTAGTTCGTAAATACCGTCTCTGGCTCAACCGTTACGAAGGTGACCGTGGCGATGAGCTTGCAACAATCACTCAGGCGTATCACCTCATTGCCCTGCGCGGATTTTTGCACTATCTAAGCAAACGAGATATAGTCAGTTTGACACCAAACAAAATTGAGCTTCCCAAAATTCATCGCAAGCAAGTTACCTTTCTGCACTATGAAGAGATTGAACGACTTCGCGATGCGGTGCCAGAAGATGACACATTAGCACACCTGCGTGATCGTGCGCTAATCGAACTACTCTTCTCGAGTGGCTTGCGTGTCTCCGAGCTCGTCAATCTCGATCGAGACCATATCAACACCAAGCGACGCGAATTTATGGTGCGAGGAAAAGGTCAAAAAGACCGGCCCGTATTTATTAGCCAAGCGGCGGCCGGGTACATCGAAAGCTACCTCGCTAAGCGCGACGACACGCTGGCGCCTCTCTTCCTCAACTATAGCCGCAACAATCAGACCGACACCAGTGGGTCATTCCGCCGCCTTACTGCGCGAAGTATCCAACGAATGATAGCAAACTATGCCAAGCTTGCTGGTATCACCAAGCACGTCAGTCCCCATACGATGCGACATAGTTTTGCCACCGATTTACTAATGAACGGGGCCGATATCCGCAGCGTGCAGAGCATGCTTGGGCATAGTAGTATCGCAACCACACAGGTGTATACCCATGTGACTGACGCCCATCTCAAAGAAATCTACGAAAAATTCCACTCAGGAGAGTGATCGGCAACTTACTGCACAATTATGGGGTACAGCCGTTTGCACTATGGTCTTGGAAATACACTGGCAGCGTGCTGACCGTCATTGTCTTGCATAGATTATTGGTTACATCTACCGTTGCACGCGGATAAAGAGAGTCAGCGGCGGGGTCAATCTTCTCCACGCGCGCTGAAACACGCCGAAAGACATCACTGGCTCGCCCAGTAGAATCGATTATCGGCTGGATATTGCTAAATTGGGTACCCGACGGCACGATCTGAAATGCCGAGGAATTGTAAAGGCTCGTCAAACGAAGATAGGCTTTACTACCACCTGCACCCCCTACTTGGCGAGGCAGTGTCAAACGAGCTTCGCAGTTGTAGCCATTATAGATAGGCAAGGTTCCACAAGCCACCGTCTTCGGAGCGAGCGTTCCACTCCGGCGCCCATCACTCGCAAATGCGTAGGCGTTTAACCCCCCACTCTTCGGCATAAGGTAAAGGGTGTGACCGTACCCATTGTTGTCGAAAACTGTCGGGTCGATTGGCGCAGTATCAAACTGAATTAGCTGGGTACGAAGCACTGCGGGTGTCGCATAGTTCCACCCCGCTAACGTCGGTAGCTTCACGTCTGTCAGGTTGCTCCCTAGCGCACTGCTCGATGCCTGTGGCACTCGCCAGCGTACAATGAGGTCTGTAAATCCACCCGTTGTCGTCAATGCTATCACTGTTGAGCTACCTGCAGCTAGCGAGGCTCCCTCATACGTAGGTGTGTTGCGGATGATCTTGAGGCAGGTATAGGCTTGTTCAAATGCCTGTCCAGTTACATCAGACGTACTCGTCTTGAGATAGACTTCACCATTTGTGGCAGCGACGAGCCCTGCAGCACTCGTCGTATCGCAGCGCATCGCATCGATCTTGTCACAGGCTGTTGTGTCACCATTGTCACAGGCTGCCAGAAGGCGCTTACCATCTTCGACTCCCGCGAGCGCAGAATCGTATGCCCCTTGAGAGAGCTCGTTGTCATTCGTACGCGATACCTCGTTGATCATCAACTTCATAAAGCCAAGCGTTACCGTTACAAACAGCAAGACCGAGAACATCACCACGACAAGCGCCGTCACCCCTTGTTCATATTTTCTTATACGCTGGCTCATAGCCCCCCTCCTGCCCGAACAATCGTATCGAATTCAACAACACTACAGTAATCAAAGTTCGCCGTATTGTCAGTCGGTGGACGGCACTGATAGCCACTTGCAGGGTCAAGCGTTGTCGTATCGGGATCATTTGTCCCCATAGTCATATGCAGCGAGTACAGCGCCTTGCCATTACCGCTCGGGTCTTGCTGGACAAGCTTGACCGCAGCATCATACACAGCCAGCGCTCGTCCATCCGCACCGAGGAGCTCAGTCGACTCCATATCAGCACGGATTGTCATGGGCAACTTGCCGCTCATATCCGGCGTACAGAGATAGGCGCCGTTATCAATGACACGTCGAAAGACAACAGTCTTGTTATCGATATCGGTAATCTTCTGACTGATCGCAACCGTCGAATCATTGATAAGATTCGCTGTATTCCAGACATAGCTCACCGCACCTGTACAAACTCTTCCGGCATATTTCCCTGACGTGCCAAGCTGATTTGGCGTCAGAATCTTGTCGCTTGTAGCCGCGCTAAAATCTCTCCGGAGGCCATCAACCAGTTCACGACTGGCTTGATTGACCGTTTTGTACGTCTCGCCTTTTGCATACAACTTTCCCGCTTGAAGGGTAATGAATATAATAGCAAGCAGCAGAATCGACATAAATGCCATAGCGAGTGTCAATTCAACCAGGGTGAACCCTCGTTGTGCACGATTAGCGATCATAGACCCTCACAATCGTTCCAACTGTCATTGGCACAGCGAGTCCCACACTATCCCAGCAGCCGTGAATATAGAAATCATAGGCATCAAGCACTGTTCGTAATGCAGGGTTTGGTGTGGCATTTTCTGCTTTGACAACTTGCACCCATATGCCGTAGGCTTTTGGTGTCGCGGCGCCATACGTCACCTGCGCATAGGTACTGGCAGCTGTATAGTTAGCGGCATCAGCTGGTTTTATATCAAATCCTGCTCCACTTGGTTTTGGTACCACGAAGAACCCATTTGCTCCACCAGAGGAAAGCTGTCCTACGCTCGGACATGGGCCTGACAATGGCAACGGTCCCCCAGCTGCAGTCACGAGCCTGCCAGTCGATCCTGCAACACTTTTGTCGCCAACCATTGTCGTCCACGCAGAGTCACCTGACGCCTGAATATAACGAATAATCTCTGCTTGCGAATCAATTTGTTGCCTCACGAGGCTTTTTTCGAGACTTCGCTGCGCCATAGCCACTCCTTGGTTCAAGATAGTGAGGCAGCTGACTGCAGCGAGTGAAAAGATAGCAAATGCCAACATCAGCTCGATCAGTGTATCCCCGCGGTGAAGCCTTGCCATGGTTAGCATGTCCCTTCAGGTACAAAATTAACACCGCCGCTATTGACCGCATTTGCTTGCAGGACCACGCCAATCGCCTTTGTGCCTGTCAGCCCAGCCGTATCGACGCACATCAAATAGTCGGTGCTGGTTGTCCCCGAGGCGATTACCTCGCTTGGCTTCTTGTCCGCTTCACGCAGCACATAGGTGTGAACCAATCCAGAAGTTGGCATGCGAACTATCACGATACTAAATCGAAGTGGCGTATTGTTTTCGCTTCCTGCGCCAACGAGCCGCGAAGACCACCCCATGTCGTATGTCTCCTTCTTGGGATCTGCCACAAGTCCCGCATCGGAGAGGATCTGCGTATCGGTATCGGAGTCATTGCGCGGCAGTGTCAGCGCATCGACAGTGGCATAGAGCTTCTGATAGCCAACGGTCTGACCGTCGGCCGAACTTGTCACGAGCTGTCCGACAACCGTGCAGCCGTCGCTCGCCCCTGCAATCGGCGAGCTGGTGGTGCCACCGCCGACGATGATACCCGATGCGCCGCAGACGTCTGTCTGTGGACGTGAGTTATTGACATTCACCGTATCGTTGTATTGCCCTCTCATAAAATCAGCAAACGAACTCACCGCATCGTGATAACGTTCGCGGTTGAGCCCAACCGAAACACCCGTCAAAAGTGTTGCCATAATCACGCCAGTGATTGCCAGAAACAGCATCACTTCAATAACCGTGAACCCCCTATGCCTATCCATAACTATCTGTGATTATACCATAAGCATCATGGCCGGGGCACTCATGAGCGCAAAAAACAGCTGAATTAGCGTATCGCCCCACAATAGCGTGACAAGGGTTCCGAGTATCAGAAACGGCCCAAACGGGATATGCATGGATCGCTGTAGCTTGCCGGCTACAGCGATCGGAATAAGCATGAGACAGCCAAACAAATTTGCAAGAAACAACGCCAATAGAGCATACTGCCACGACCCCATAATAAGGGCGAGCCCGACACAAAGGATACTATCACCCAACCCCACCCAGCCAAAAAGCGAAAAGATGAAATAAATCCCCGCCATAAACACTACGCCGAGAAGCATCGATCCCAGCACCTCACTCGACCAACCAGTCTCTGCCAGCACCACTCCTGCAATCAGGATAGCAACACCAATCAAGGCAAGGTTGATACGAAAAGGAAGGAGATACCATTTAGCGTCGTACACAAAGAGGATTGCCATCAGGACGCAAGCGACAAGCCACAGCGCAAAATGACCTAGCTGCAGGTTCGAAAGCAGCTGGTGTGGCCAAAAGAGAAACGAGAGAGCAAAGACTGCACCAAGCCCCAGCTCGGCGAGCACTTCGGTGCTGCCAATCGGCGCATGACAGTATCTACATCGACCGCGCAAGCTGATCCAACTAATGCCCGGCAGTAAGTCATACCATGCAAGCGGATGATGGCAGGAAAGACACTCTGAGCGATCATGACGAGGAGAACGGATCAGCCGTTTGAGACGATTCAGTTCTTTTCGCGCCACTTTCTCACCTGCCGCGTGATCTTCGACGAGCTGATGGGCTCGCAGACGCCACACTTGAGCGACCGCAAAACTACCTAAGATTGCTCCCAGAATAAATAAGCTTGCTGCTGTTATCATGTCCCCCATACCTCTCCCTATCATAACAAAATCCTCCGCAATATACGGAGGATTTTTAGACGTATCTGCTTGTGAGTAGCCTTAGCTGTCGAGGCAGTAGCCGCTACCCGATCCGCCCTCAAGGCGAGTGACGGTCGCATACTGACGAACAGTACCTTGGACAAAGACCACCTTACCGTCTGCACCCACTTCACCACATTTCGCCCCAAGCACGACAATCACATTTGCATCTTCGACCGAAGTCGGCGCATTGGCGTATGGCATAACTTCAAGTGTCGTGGTGTTGTCGGACTTGTTTTGCACGTATTGGTTGAGACTTGAGGTGCTGAGGAGCGACAAGGCTTTGCCTCGGTTGTTGCCGGCCCATGTGTTGACTGCTGCAGCGACTGTGCTGACATCATTTTTGCGAGCTGTGTCACGCTGGCTGCTCTGCAATGCTGGCAACGCAATAAATACCATCAAGAAAATCAATGCCGCGATTGCAAGCACCAGCACCACCTCAATGATCGTAAATCCCTTTTGCTTTAGTTCTGCTTTGCTCATTGTCGAAATTCCACCTTTCCTAATGTCGAGCTTTTTTGCTTACGTTTATCATAGCGCACCCCTAGCCGCTTGTCTAGGGTATTAGTGGATGCCTCCTACTAGACTATAGATTGGGAACAGAATTGCGCCCACCATACCACCGGCGAAAATTGCCATCACGACCATGAGCATTGGCTCGATGGCGGTCGAAATGGCCTTAATCTCTTCGTCGAGTTCGTCTTCGTAAACCTGGGCGGTCTTACCCATCATTTCATCAATTTTTCCTGACTGCTCACCAATCTTGATCATTTGTGGCACCATCGGCAAGATGTAGTCTTCAGGCTGCAGCGCCGTAGAGAGTGCCTTGCCGCCCTTTACTTTCTCGGCAGCACGATCAATGCTCTTGCTTACCACGACGTTATTGACTCCCTCGCTACTGATGCGCAACATGTCGAGCATCGCTACTCCTGTCGCAAGCAGCGTCTGACCTGTTCGAGTGAATCGCGCCATATACAGTTTTCTGAACATTCCCTTAAATACAGGGAAATTAAGCTTGAGCGTATCTTTAAACTTGATACCACTATCGGTCTTGAGGTACTGAGCTACGAAGTATCCTGCAATACCAAGTACCAACAGCGTCAACCACCAAAAGTTTATCAAGAAGTTCGCAGTCGTAATCATGACTGATGTCAGCAGCGGGAGCTCCTTGTGCATATCTTTGTAGAGCTTCGCTACTTGTGGCACCACTGCAATGAGCATAAATACCATCACGCCAACGATGACAAACAATACGATACCAGGATACACCATTGCACCACGGATCTTGCTCATCATTGCAGCATCTTTTTCTTTTTGGGTCGCGACGCGCTTCAACGCCTCGTCCAGCGTACCAGAAGCCTCACCTGCCGCCACAAGAGCGAGAACGATCTTATCAAATGCCTCTGGGTGTTTACCAAAGGAGTCAGAAAGAGAATGGCCGCCCTCAACATCGGCGATGATTTCCTCCACCACTCGCTGCATTTTCTTGTTCCCCGTCTGCTCCAGCACTGTATGAAGGCTCTGCGACAGCGGCAATCCCGCGCCAATCAATGTCGACAGTTGTCGCATGAAGACAATTTTGTCTTTGTTTGTAATTCGGTTAGAAATTCGAGCCAGTAGTGAGCCATCTTCGTTTATCTCGTTGATGTCGAGCGGCATTAGTCCCTGCTCAATCAAGACCTTGGCTGCGGATGACTCTGACTCAGCTTGAACCATCGACTCAACTACTTCGTTGTTCGACTTGTCCCTTGCTTTATAGGTAAACTTCCGCATGAACTAGCCTCGCATCAGCCTTTCAAATTCCGTTAGGTCGACCGCGAATTCACGTGCACTGTCATAAGTGATTGTGCCGCTCTGAACGAGTCCCACTAATGTTCGATCCATGGTTTGCATACCTTGATCAGCACCAGTCTGAATAATGGCGTCGAGCTGGTGGCTCTTACCCTCACGGATGACATTGCGGACGGCAGGATTTGCAATCAGCACTTCAGCCGCCACCACTCGTCCACCCCCAATCGCCGGTACCAATCGCTGCGAACAAATCGCCATCAAGATATTCGCAAGCTGAGCACGAATCTGTGGCTGCTGGTGCGGTGGGAACACGTCAATCATACGATCGATACTTTGTGCCGCAGAGTTGGTATGGAGCGTTGCAAAGACCAAGTGACCTGTTTCGGCGATGGTGATCGCCGCACTGATAGTCTCGAGGTCGCGCATCTCACCGATCAACACCACATCTGGATCTTGACGGAGGGAGCTACGCAAGGCTGCCGAGAACGAATAGGTATCATAGTGGACTTCACGCTGCACTACCACAGACTTTTTCGACTTGTGGGTAAACTCGATCGGGTCTTCGATGGTGATGATATGCTGGGATTTCTCGGTGTTGATTTTGTCAACAAGTGCCGCAAGGGTCGTCGATTTACCACTTCCCGTTGGGCCTGTCACCAGTACCAAGCCACGAGGATAATCAGCAAAGCTCATAACCACTTGCGGCATGCCGAGCTCCATCACCGACTTAATCTCATTAGGGATCAGACGTAGTGCCGCCGCCAGATTGCCCCTTTCGTGAAACGCATTGACACGGAAACGGCCAAGCGCGCCAAAAGCAAAGCTGAAGTCAAATTCCTTGTCTTTAAGCAAAATCTGCTGTTGGTCTTGGTCGAGAATCGCAAATACGAGAGACTCCACTTGCTGCTCATCAAGCGCCTCATAGCCAGCAATTGGCAAGAGCGTCCCATCGACGCGCAACATCGGCGGCAAGCCGACTTGAATATGAAGATCGCTCGCGCGTTTTTTCACGACTTCTTCGAGTAGTATTTCGATCCTCAGTTCTTGTGGTTGCATGCCCTCTCCCCTTTTCCTATTGTGTATCTGATGTCACACGGTTAACTTCTTCGAGTGTGGTTACTCCGGTCAAGGCTTTGAGATAGCCGTCCTGACGCATCGTAATCATTCCCTGCTCAACGGCTTTGTGCTGAATCTCCGAGCTGGTCGCTCGCGTCACGATGAGCTTTTGTATCTCCTCGGTCACGTCCATCACTTCATACAGCCCCGCGCGTCCGCTATAGCCATGCGGCGTTGACGGCGTATCCTGGCCCTTTATTAAAATATAAGCGCTTTGCCCTGCTAATGGCAAGTCTTTGTAGCCAAGATCGGCTGAAACCTGCGCTACCTCTTCTTTAGTCTTTGGCAATAAATGCCCAACTGTCTCGAGAATACTCTTGGTTTCGAGCGGACTCGACCAATACGATTCGCGTTTTGGCGAAACGCGACGCACCAAGCGTTGGCCAATGATTGTGTTGACCGTACTGGCGATCAAAAACGGCTCAATATTCATATCGAGCAGGCGCGGCAAGACACCGGCCGCAGAATTGGTGTGGAGTGTACTAAACACCAGGTGACCTGTTAGCGACGCTTGGACGGCCAAGCTTGCGGTCTCAGCATCACGAATCTCGCCCACCATGACGACATTTGGATCCTGGCGCAAAATGCTACGCAAGCCATTTGCGAACGTCAAGCCAACTTCTGAATTTACCTGAATCTGGTTCACTCCGTCCATTTTGTATTCCACCGGATCTTCCAGTGTAACAATATTGATCGATTCGTCTTTGATCTCTTTGATCAGCGCGTATAAACTTGTTGACTTACCGCTTCCGGTTGGCCCACTCGTGAGTAGCATGCCGTTTGGTTTCTTGATGCCTTTTCGGATGGTGCGCAGAGCGCGGCCTGCATAGCCCATTTGTTCGAGATCAAAGGTATTGCCTGATTTATCGAGTAGACGAATCACCACTTGCTCGCCCCATACCACTGGGCTAATCGCAATACGCAGGTCAACTTCTTTATCGTTTACCTTGACTGCAAACTGACCGTCCTGCGGTACACGATGTTCGTCAATTTTGAGATTGGACAAAATTTTTATTCGACTCACCAGCGCTGGCTCAATGCTTTTTGGCAGCTGCATAATCTCGCGCAACACTCCATCGACACGACAGCGAATCTTGAGTGCTTTTTCGAGCGGCTCGATGTGAATATCGCTCGCCCGTGACTTGACGGCATACTCCAATATCGTGCTGAGCGCACGACTAATCGGCGAATCTTGCACAATAGTCTTGATGTCACCCGACTCAGACTTTGACTCCTCTTGCGATACCTTTGCAGCCACATCAACGCTTGACAGGTCAGTCTTGTATTGGTCAAGCACGTGCCTCACCCCGGCTTCAGAAGCCATGAAAACCTTTAGAGGACGCTGAATACGGTTTGCCAGATAGTCAACGGCCTGAACATTATTGGCATCGATCATCGCTACCGCCAGGCGATTTTGCACTTCCGCCAGTGGCACCGCCATGAATCGCTCGGCAATATCTGACGGCAGTAAGGACAAGATCGACTGATCAATGATACTATTCGTCAAATTTACATAGGGCACCCCCGATACCTGTGCGATTGCATGGGTGAGTAGCTCGTTATCAATCACAGACTGTTCGGTCAAGACACTTAGCAATGGCTTGCCAGCTTTTGTCGAGATGTCGGTTGCCTGCTGCAGCGCATCATTACTCACCAGTCCCTCTTCCTGGAGGAGAGTGATGAGTTTTGCTTGGATATCGTCAGTCATCAATGCCATGGGCAGCTCCTAGTTGCTCGTGGCACCACCACCGATAACCGTTTGCACTGTTGGATTGATTGCACCAGAATTAAACACCTTGGCGTTTGGCGTCTCTACAGCCGTCTCTATTGGTGTCGCCACCGGTACTTTTACGCCTTTTGGATCAACCTTGAGGAATGACAGTTGGTCGCCGACAAAAAACGCAATCAACGCTGACACGCTAGCGATCAGAATAATCATTGCAATATCATTTTTTTTCATTTGGTTTCACTACCTTATCTGTTAACTCTACGCTCGTTGCGGGCATGTAGTAGGCGTGGGCTTTGAGTGTCATGGTGTATTTTGTAGCACCTTTTTCGAGCATGAGATCGTCGACATCGATAACGCGAATCGAACGCTCAAGCTTCACAAGAAGTTCCTTAAGCAAATTTGGATCCGTTGCCGATACTGTCGTGGTAAACGTCATTTTCTGGGGGCCATCGCTTGCTGAAACGGACGAATTGACCACTGTGTAATCGGCTGACACAGGTGGGTCAACCGCTAGCGATTCAATCGTTACACCGTCGACTGTTCCGATCAATTTTTGTTGCAATGACGAACCGAGGGCGAGCGTATTCTCGTCAGCTGGCATAGCATCGAGTACTACCTGGAGCGCCTGATCATCAGGTTGCGCCTTTATCGAGCTAAGGCTGGCATCCGTCCCTCTCAGGCGAACGTTTTCGATCAGCTGATTGGCAACCTTATTGTTCTTTGTTACTACGCTGAGAGTCTTGTTGAGCTCCACTGTCACTTTGGTCTTAAAGGCCAACTGTTGAACAAGGAAGATCGAGGCCACGGCACAAACGCCGACAATCGCCGACATACCGGCTACCCAAAAGAACATAGTGCGGTTCGAATTAGCGATAATCTGACGCTTCTTCATACCGGGTTGCGGTGCAGCCATTAGTTTGCCTCCTTTGCATCTTTTGCTTTTTCGCTAAACAGCGAGTCTGGAACACGCGTACGAGAATCAGTCACGTCCACTTTGCTGTTAGGCGTTACGATGCGGACATTACTGAGCGTATTGTCAAACAGTCCGTCAGGATATGTGAACGAAATCGTGAAGCGAAGCACGCGCGCACCATCGGAGCCCTCTCCGTAACTAGTCTGACTAATCACTACCTGATCAGTCAGTGCAACCGACTGCGTTTCGTCATCGGTAGTGCTCTCAACTTTTGTATTGAGTATAAGCTTGCGGAATGTTTCGGTCGCAGCATAGCCGTTACTCGCCATACCCTCAATCGTCACCGTCTTTGCGGTTGGGTCGAGTTTGACGCTTGAGTATTTCATATCGTTTGGTGCAGTTGGGTTGATCGCCCCGATCACATCGAGCAGACGCGAATCGATCGATTTGTTGTCATGAAGCCTCGTAATTTCCTTGAGTTGTCGCTGAATTGTCAAGGCATTGTCAATGTTTTCGGTACCTTGCAGCTTGGCGAACTGCTGTTTGATTTGGTCGCGAGAATAGCCCTCATGCACCGACTGTGCAACCACCAAAAGTGCCAGCAACACAACAATTGCTCCCGCGGCAATCGCGGCAAAGATCGACAGCGAAATTGCTGTATTGCGCATTTTCTGCGCTTTGATCATTTCTTGCTTGACGTCAGGTATCAGGTTAATTTCAATCATACCGTTCCGCCTCTTTTTGCGAGCCCGATGGCTGTCGCAAACTCAGTTGCGACTGGACCGAGCTGACGCTGATCTTCCTGCGACAATTGAATACCTTGCCAAGGATTGGCAACATGCGCCGGCTTGCCAGTCTTGCTGGCTAGATATGCGTCCAGCTGTGGCACCGCAGAAGCAAACCCAGCGATCAGTACCGCTTGAATCGCCACGCTCGGATAGCGTGTCTCAAAGAACTTAATCGATTTTGAAATCTCCGCTGCAAAACTATCCAGCGACACTTCGAGTGCACGCAATACTTGCCCCTCGAGCCGATCGGGTGCGAGCCCAAATTTCAAGATAAATTGTCGGGCTTGATCCTCTTGGACATTGAGATTGGCTACTGTTGCTTTGACAAACGATGCGAGGCCAGTCGGAATGGTTCGCACCAGTCGCGGAGTATCGCCATACGTGATGGCGATATCGGTCGAATGCTCTCCCATATCAAGCTGCACGACCGCCCCCGACTGACCAGGAGTAGTCAAGGCGCGCACCATGGCGATTGGGTCTGGTTCGGCTGCAATTACATTGAGACCAAGTGATTCAACTAGCTCTAAGCGCGCTTCACTGTATTCCCTCGCTACACTCGATAGCAGGACTTCTTGCTGGTTCTGCGCCCGCAGTGATGGGCCGAGAAGCGCCCAATCAACCTTCGCTTCATCAACTGCCATCGGAATATACTGATCAATCTGATATTTCATGGTTGCCTTGAGCTCAGACTCGTTGGTATTTGGCACATCAACCACGGTGGTAAAAGTCTTGCTCGATGGCAAACCGATCACAACATTTTTGCTGCGAATACCGCTCTGACCAACCGCTGTCATGATCACTTCGGCAACCTTGCGGCGCGACTCTTCTGAGTCGCTACTGGTTAATCTGCTATCTATTGGCGCATAGCCATAATGATCAAGACTCCAGCCCGACCCTGATTTGCGCAGCTGCACCACTCGAATCGCATTCGTCCCAATATCTAGCGCGAAAAAGTCGCCCATCCCTTTTAGCATACTCATCTTATCCATTAGTATACATAACTGTTACCGATTAGCGCAAGCGTTTTCAAATGATTAATATCGTGGAGGCAGCTCAGTGATCGCCCGCGTCGTCCATGTTCCGTTAAGCTCAGACAAGCGCCGCGACCAGATATAGGCATCTCCGCGCAAATTCAAGGTCTCTGCCGCCCCTCCAGGAGTCGTTTTGTCGGCGCCGGCGGTACGACGCAGGAGAACATGACTAGCGGTCAACGCTCCGTTCACCTGTAGCGGCTGGTTGCAATCATTGATAGTTAGTTGTCCTGGGCCATTTGAACAGGTGTTAATTGTGCCATTTGGCGCAATCAACCACGCATCGACACGCCCAACTCCCGCTTGAATATTGATATCTGGCGCCACAATCACTAATTGGTTCATGTTTTTGTCATCAGACGAGGTGTCGTACGTCATATTGGTTGCCGTAATTGTCACTGTGCCTGTAGCTTGAATTACCGTACTTCTCTTCATAAGTTGATTTGCATTCACAAATGCATTGTCGATTGTCACGGCTCCACTTGGTATTATGTTGACACCCTTGAGACCTGGACGAGACAAATACCCTCCAATGTTCGGAATCACACCCATCTGGCTGGCTGGGGCAAAGCTACCATAAGGCATCGTTACATTGGCGTGGGTCAGCTGGCTCCAGGATTGCTGCTGATCGCTTGCACTCCCCGCAGCGAGTCCGGAGGCCGAAGCAATGCTACGTATCGCATCTGGTGCATACATGCTGTACTCTCCCCATGAACCATAGGTCAGCTGCTTGGATGTATTCATCGATCCAGACAGACTAATATCTTCGATCAT
Source organism: Patescibacteria group bacterium (assembly GCA_020160975.1). Taxonomy (GTDB): domain Bacteria; phylum Patescibacteriota; class Saccharimonadia; order Saccharimonadales; family Saccharimonadaceae; genus Saccharimonas. The sequence continues at coordinate 378,175 of JAIUPJ010000001.1, forward strand.
GAGCCCGGTGTGCGTGACTGTTGATTGCACCCACAACTCAAGCACGTTATCGGCACCTGGCTTAAAACTCTGACATCCTGTGTTGGCATTTTCAAAAGAGAATGGTAGCGTGCCAGCCCAGTAACCAGACCGCAACCATTGATCCGACCGTACGACCGGTACCCAATCGACATAGTTTCCGGCTGTCGGAAAATTGCGACCTGTCGCGAGCAACTGACATCCGTTTACAAATGCTTTTACCCTATTGTCAATCGCACCCGCAATGGTTAGCTTAACGGTTGATAAGTCTGCATCTGCCGGCACAGTAAATTTATCTTTTAGTTTAAATTTATAGATGTTGGCATTGTCATAACCACCACCAAGCGCCGAGGGGTCGCGGCACCGACTATCATTGTAGTTCTGACCGAAGACGTTTTGCCCAATCCAGCTCGCTGAAGTAGAGGTTCGACCCCACACATACGTTCCCACATCGCCAGGGCTAGCATTGCCCACGATCGCTCTTCGCGTAATTTTGATCCCGGCCTTGTTGCTGCTCTCAACCACGACGTACGCCGGTGTTTCACGGTCCATCGGCACTCTGGATGCACCGTCAAAGGAATATTGGCAGGTTTGCCCGATCGCACTAGAGCCATTTGGCCGAACTACCCCACTGATAGTCCAGTGTTGGTCGTTGTATTCGGGTTTGTAGAGATCTTTGTCAGATGCACCTCCATCATATGTAGCTGCTATTTTGCTTCCGCCGGCACCTACCCCAGTGCGCCATAACCCATAGGCTGAACTACCACTGAAGCTCCCTGTTGTCGAACCACCTTCGCGTGTACTAATCTTCCCTGTTATCCCAGAAGCAGCTGCGAGACCAGAGGTGATCGCCGAACCAACTCGCCCATCGTTCCCCCATATCTGAACTGTTGGCGACCTGCCAACCAGCACACAACTTGTCAGCCAGTCCGTCACCATCACCCTCACCCCAAGAGTAGGGGTCGAGATACGCCAGGCTGCACACACTCTACCGCCTTTTTGCATATCAAGCACACTAGTATTCATCGTAATTTCCTGGACACTGCCATCGGCCCTCACTGTGGCTACAGATGCACCCCCCGAGCCAAAAGGGCTACCCGTTGAAGACGTATCAAAGTAACGACTGTCTCCCGTTGCTGGGTCATACGTTCTATCGGTTGCAGATTTTTCATACCAAATCCAGGCACTGTACTCTACCCTTGTGTCAATCGCCGGCTGTGTATCATTTTTCACCTTAAACCGCGCCGTAAAACTTGACTCGTCAGTCGCGGTTGATCCGTCGGTCGGAGTGGTTTCAAGAATTGGCGTAATACCCCCGCGAGCCATTACCCGCACACACGACCAGGGGCTGGCACCACTGCCACCAGTTTGGTCTTTTGGCGCATATTCCAGCCGATGACAGAACGTACTGCCGACATCCTCATTGCGAATCGTATAAGGGCCATAACATTCACCGGAGCCAGGAGGGTTAACTGTCGTCGTACCGCTACTCGAAAATGTGTACGCCGAGCCAGCAGGATTATTCTGTCGATCGCTGCCTGCAACACCAGCAATTTGGCAAGCATAGGTATAATCAATTGACCGCGACGAAAATAAGCCCGCTGTTTGGGTTGTTGTTAGATTATGTCTCCACAGAACGGTATCTCCCGGATAAACCACTGCATCGGCGGCGGCAACACTGCTCGAACCGTTGACATACGCATTCGATACAGCGCTATTGGTATATTTCGGTGCTGGTGGCGTACGTATCACCGTCACCTCGACTGGTTGTGCGTAGCACGATCCGCTCACTGATGTCCCATTACTACTCATACAGCGGTACAAGTCGATAGTTATTGTCTCCTGTGCTGGAGAAGTAGCGTTATTCGTTGCGAGGCCAGTAACGTTAAGAGTCGCGGCTAAAGTGTTTCCCTGACTTGAGTAATAATATGGTGCAGGGCTAGGCAATCTACCTCGATACAATGAGGTTGATGAGAGTCCTGTCAACCTCCAGCCATTGCTTCCCCGCGGTGCGATATTAATTGCGTATGTTGGTCCGGGAAAGCCGTACATGCACGCATATACCGACCCTGCAATCTGTACCGGCACAGAATTTTGACCATCAGCCACGACCACATTCTGTGTATAATAACTTGCTCCGCTGTTCGCAAACCAGATCGCTCCGCGTGCCCCATACGACGTCCCGGCAGCATAATTGCACATCCACCATGCAGAGTTTTCTGCATTATTGAACCCGTAGTTGTTGTGATTTCTTGCAGGATCGCCCACTGCAGCAGAGGCAACGTCGCCGTGCAATAGCGATGCCGTCCCAACAGCAAGAGACAGCGCCATGACAGTGATGAGTTTTGAGAGAGCCGTCAATCGCATGCTAGCCCTGTACATCTCCAGACTTCGCTGAATCAGCCGGTGTAGACTGGATCATCTTCATCTCATTCTCAATACGCACAACACTGGACAGATCGGCCAATTCACCATGAGGGTAGTTGCCCTTACTGAGTAGATCCTTGTAGGTTCCAAAAGCATTGGCAAATTCATCGCTTTTGCCGGTGCGCATCGTATCTCGCACCACGATATACATACAGGTAGCATTCTGGGTATAGTCTTTGCGGCTTTTGATCTGAGTCGCCAGCTCAGAGACCTTTGCGGTGTTTGAGAGACCGGCGTTGTACTGCGCCACGTCAGCCGTTGTGCAAACTGGTTGCGTGGAGCTTGCGAGCACATAGGATTCGCTCGGCTTTTTTATCCCTGCGTACACCCATCCCGTTGCATACAACATTGCTCCAACCGCAATCAGTATGAGGGGAAATCCTATCACAATTTTCGCCGCAGCAGAGCCATGTCGCCTATCATCTATACCCACTACTTATATCTCCTATTCTACTTATGGTTAGTATAACAGGATTGCGCTCCCAAAGAAAAGAACTATTCCCTACTCACCCATCGCTCGTACAACGAGCTCGGTATCTGCTATACTACTAACAATTATGAGTTTAAGTATAGGCATATTAAAGTTCCAGCACAATTGCCTTTCGAACTAAAATTGCGTATCCCGAAGACTGACCACGGTGGTCGAGGCTATTCTAACGAGTACATTGCGAATATCGAAGAAAATCTATATCTCACCCGCACCGAATAACCAGCTCCCTGCTTCTCTCCTGCTATTCTTTAGCAAGTATTCCGATTTTGAGCTTAGCAAGTTGTTCGCTTGCCGCCTCGCTATGAGGGGTGCCTGAACCAACTGGCTGCCCCTCTTGAGTCTGACGTTTTGTAAATAAGGTTGTTGCATCCGTGCCACACGCCCGAAGTATTTCATCACCCCCCGGATGACGATTAATAAACTTGGTCAAATCATATACGTCTCCAGATATAATTGCCCAGCAGTCTTCTTTTGAATCATGCTGTGCGACCTCGTTCATGGTGAATGTTTTTGCTTGTTCGGGTGCGTCTTGAGATGGTGTGTGGGGTTGGCGATTGACTACAAGCACCCAGATACCTGCTCCGATAGCGACAACTAGGAATACGGCGATTACAGGTAATATGACGTCGCTCTTCTTACGCATGAGTAACTCCTTTGTTCAGTATTGATGTCACTACTCCTAGTATCCCCATTCTTGCTGCCATTGCTTCATCTGTTCGATTTCTTTTGTTTGAGCGGCTATAACCTCTCTCGCCAAGTCTTTGAGTTCTTGGTGATTGGCATTTGTTTCAGCGTAGCGAGACATCTCAATAGCTTGTTCATGATGAAGAATCATTTGTTTAAGAAACTCCTTATCGTATTCCTCGCCCTTGAGGTCTTTTAGTTTGTTCATCATCTCGACCATATCACCGCCCATATCCATGCCAGCTCCACTATGACTCATGTGACCGCCACTCATCGTCTCTTTATACCCCCACTCTTTTTGCCACTCTCGCATTTTCATCACTTCTTGTCCTTGCGTCTGTATGATGTTGGTGGAAAGAGTGCGGATTTCTTCGTGGGCTGTAACGGCTCCAGCCTGCTCCGCCATATTGAGAGCGCCGTCATGATGAGCTAGCATGTCAGCAATAAAGGCTTCGTCAAACTCGTCGCCGTAGAGAGTGGCGTATTTACTATCTGTGGTTTTCTCGTCATTAATAGTTTGCTGGGTCGTCTTCATGTCTTGAGCATCAGAAGTCTTTTCGGGTTTAATCGAAAAGACCCCAAAGTACCAAATGGCGGCCGCAAAAGCCACCAACACGATGATGATAACGGCAAACAGCTTGTTCTTCGTTATTTTCATTACTCTCCCTTTTGTAAGTCTTCTAATCTTTTAATATCGTTCTTGTAGCTGGTGAGGCTTTTATTTTTGAATTCAATCAGCTTGCCATATTGAAGATCGCTAACCACACCGCTGTCCTGAATTGCGCCCTCGTGGTGTGCAATCATAAGACTAATGAAAAGCCTGTCTGCGTCACTACCGGTTGCAGCTTTAAGCGTTGCCATGTTTGTTGCTGACGCGAGGCCAAGAAAAGTAGGGTACATGTCATGACCGTCCATTTCAGGAAAATCAGACAGATTCGTGTATGTTTCGTTCCACTCGCCCAGCCAGCTCTTATATTGATCTTCGGCGCTTTTTTGCTCCTGTTGTATCTTTGTAGCTATTTCACGGACAACTTGGTTGGTTGATACCGCTAAGACGGCCTCTGTCATCTCTATAGCTTGTTGGTTGTGGACAATCATCTTTCGAGAGAAGTCTACATCAGAAAAATCATGTTTGTTTGGATCGGGTTGATTTTGATTGTTACTTACAGGAGGCGTTGTTTTTGGTGGAGCTGAAACTGACCGGTTTTGAAAAACCAACCAGCCTAGCACGACCGCACCAACTACCGATGCTGCAATCAGTGTTACTAACGTCTTTTTCATCACTAGACCTCGCTCTACCTTGCAAGAGGCTCTGGGCTTTTCCCCAGATTCCTCATCACATACTCTTCTATTTTCTTTTGATCATAGCTTGCTAATGACTCACTTCTGCGCCACGAACTCAGCTCGATAGGCGATGTATTAGCCTGACGGGGTGCAAGTACAATCTTCGTTGGCTTAAACTCTGAATTCGAGAATGGAGCGGACAGAAGACCCTTAAGCTTCTCAATTTGATCTTGTGGCAAATCAGGTTGGTACGAGACATAGATTCCGCCATGCTCCATATTGTGTATCACTTGGTCGTCACGAACTTCAGTATCGTAAACGCCCCATGCAACGGGATTAGCATGCGAGCCAGAAGTAGGCGGTTGGTCACCGCCATACTCCTTGCTGCTCACGTGTTCACGGCCATGATCGGCTTGTTCAATGCCTGGACGTGGTGGTTCTGGTGGCCTATTTATCTTTCCGATTACCAAAGCCCCGCCAAACGCAATGACGATTGCCCCTATAACAATGGGGAATGGCTTAACTTTCATAACCCCAGTCTTTTTGCCATTGTTTCATCTGCTTGATTTCTTTTGTCTGTGCGGTGACGATTGCTTTTGTCAGGTCTTTCACTTCCTGATGTTCGGCGTTCTTTTCACCTGGTGCAGCCATATCAAGCGCTCCTTGGTGGTGCATGATCATTTGCTCGATAAAAGCTTTGTCAAACTCATCACCCGTCTTTCCCTCCAGGGCGCTGTTCATACCAGCCATCTCATCCATCATACCCATAGCACTGTGATCCATCATGTTGTCGGCACTTGTCGATGGATAACCCCATTCTTTTTGCCAAGCCGTCATCTGACTAATCTCACCCTCTTGAGCCGAGATGATGTCGTTCGCCATATCTTTCAGCTCTTGGTGCTTGGCATTTTTCTGTGCTAGCTTCGCCATATCAACAGCACCTTGGTGGTGGGCTATCATATTGGCGATGAAATTACGGTCATAGGTTTCGCCAGTCATGGCAGCATATTGCTTGTATGTATCTGACGTTGTATCGACTTGTGCCATTTCTGATAGTGGCTGGACTGAAACGCTTCGGAATAGTTGGTCACGGAACACAAAAGTCGCAACACCCACTACAACTACAAAAGCGACAAGACCTACAATTAGCATTTGTTTATTCTTTTTATTCATAAAGTACTCCTAATTTAGCTATTTAGTAAAACGTAAACAGCTAAATCTCAAGCACGAAAGACGGTCAAACCAATGTAGGCGGGTACGCCACCAGGGGGTGGTTCTCTATCCCCGGCAGCTCTTGTCTCTTGACTATGCTTTTCTTCAAGGGCCAAAAGGCGTGATGTCTGGAACTGAACATAAAATGGAGGCTGCGGCTTGTCATCCTCGTCTTTCTCGGTACCTTTGATGAACTCGTCTTTGTGAAGAGTTGCCGTCGTACAAGCAGTAAAACAATTCGATGAACTTACTTGATGAGATGCACCCCCCATTGAGTGCCCCATATTCATCGTCTGCACAGCAGCCGCATGTATACCTAACGACAGCACACTGAGTACTGAAAGCATGAATACGGAAACAACTCCTTGGAACACTCGTTTCATATCTCTATTTTACCGTAATTTACCCCAACCGTCATATTTCTAGTAGTTTGCTTCGCTGTAATGATGATGGTGATGTTCGTGTTCGTCGTGGTTGTGCATACTACCTCCTTATAATTTTACCCGTCGTAAGAACTGTGCGTTGATAGCAACGATAATGGTCGAGAGCGACATTAGAACAGCTCCTAGTGCTGGCGAGAGGACAAAACCAAGTACCGAGGTAACACCAGCAGCTAGTGGAATCGCCAGAGCATTATAACCAGTCGCCCAAGCAAGGTTTTGAAGCATCTTGCTGTAGGTACGTTTTGAAAGCGTCACGATTTTCGCCACACCTCGTGGGTCGCTGCTTGCGAGCACGATTCCAGCCGACTCAATCGCCACATCCGTACCCGCACCAATCGCAATGCCGATATTAGCTTGTGTCAGTGCCGGTGCATCATTTACTCCATCACCGACCATCGCTACCCGGCTGCCGTCGGCCTGTAACTTCTTGACCGTCTCGGCTTTGTTTTCGGGCAAGACTTCGGCGAAGTACTCTTTTATACCAAGTTCTTTTGCTACCCATGCCGCCACACCCTTGCTATCACCCGTCAGCATAGCAACTCGCTTACCCATACTGTGAAGTGTTGCCACAGCTTCCTTTGATTCCTCACGAATAACATCGGCAAGTAGAATAGCTCCGAGTACCGTCTTATTTTCGATAACATACACGACAGTTTTTCCATCAGTTGAGGCTTCGCCTGTGGCTGTTTGCAGTTCATCGTCTAGTTCAATATCCAATTCTTCGAGTAATCTCGGCCCACCGACGTAGACGCTTTTTCCGTCAGCCTTGGCTCGTACACCACGACCAGAAAGTGCCGAAAAGTCAGTGGTGTGAGTTTCCGGCACATTTTGACCGTGTGCATACTGGAAAATCGCTTTCGCAATTGGGTGTTCTGATTCACGCTCAAGAGCAGCAGCAAGGCCAAGAACATGGTTCTTGTCTTTAGCAATGACATCAACCACACCCTGCTCACCCTTTGTCAGCGTACCTGTCTTATCAAACAATACGACGTCGATATTGCGTGCCGCTTCGAGTGCCATTCGTTCACGCACCAGCAGCCCATTCTTTGCCGCTAGCGTCGTAGAGATAGCCGTGACAAGTGGGATAGCCAAACCAAGAGCATGTGGACAAGCAATCACTAACACCGTTACGACTCGCTCAAAAATAAACCCAGCCGACTCACCAGCCAGCCACCAACCAATAAGCGTCAGTAAGGCTGCACCGATAGCAATAAATGTAAGATAAAAAGCCGCTTTGTCTGCGAGTACTTGTGTTTTTGACTTGCTAGTCTGAGCGTCTTCAACCAGCTTCATGATGCCAGCAAGTGCCGTATCGCTGCCGACTTTCGTGACTTCAATTGTCAGTGCTCCATTAGCGTTAATTGTACCCCCAATTACCTCGGCTCCAATCGCTTTCTTTACCGGCTTTGATTCACCCGTAAGCATTGACTCGTTTATCTCGGATTCACCTTTGATGACAGTCCCGTCTACAGGTACTTGAGTACCCGGGCGAACAAGTATCATATCACCGACTTTGAGCTGGCTGACAGAGACAGTGCGGCTTTTCCCATGTTCGAGTAACTCCGCCTCATCGGGTAGTAACTTGGCAAGTTCGTTTAACGCACCTTGTGCACTTTCCACCGACGCCATTTCTAGCCAGTGACCAAGCAACATAATCGTCACTAATGTGGCCAGTTCCCACCAGAAGTCCATACCACTAACGAGCTTGAGCGTGACGAGGCTGCTATAAATAAACGCAACGGTAATCGCCATTGAAATAAGCGTCATCATGCCAGGCTGCTTAGCTGCAAGCTCGGCCTTGGCACTCTTTAGGAATACTAAGCCGCCATAGAAAAAGATAATCGCACCAAAAATAGCTGGAATATATTCGCTGCCAGGAAACATCAGCTCAAAGCCTAGCCAGCCCTGAACGGTGTGCGAAAACAACAGCGTCGGGATAGTCAGCAGAAGACCCAGCCAAAACTTTTGCTTGAACATATTAGGGCTATGTCCAGCGTGCTTGTCATGGTCGTGTTCATGGGACGGCTGTACCTTTGTCTTTTCTAAAGCCATATGGCACTTCGGACACATGCCTGGCTTGTCTGATGTTACATCAGGGTGCATTGGGCAAGCATACTGCATATCTGACTGTGTGAGCATGGCGTCGTGGCTCATACCTTGGTGATGGTGATGTTCGTGATGATTCATTATTTACCCCTCACATTGTGTAGCTCGTATAGTTGTGATAGCTCGCTTAGTGCCTTCTCTTGTTGTTTTTCATCGCCAGATGCCATCATTGCCTTAATATGTGTAGCGATATGGTTTTCAAGCACCAGCTTGTTGAGCGACGCCAGAGACTTCTGAATAGCAAGACTTTGCGTCAAAATATCCATGCAATACACATCTCCATCAATCATTTTTTGCAAACCCTTGAACTGGCCTTCGATTATCTTGGACCTGTGTGTCGTTCTCTCTTTTACTGTCTTCATAGATTCTATGATATACCCCCCTGGGGTATATTGTCAACAACGTAAACCATTCATGATTAGCCCATCAATAAACAGACTGGAGTACTATGTTTATGTTAGAATTACCGTGCTTCTCTCCTGCTATTTATTGTTCAAACATCCTACAAAGCCACGCTTTTGGGTCGTCGTTTAGCATTAATCGTTCGACTAGCCCCTCTTCCTCAACAAACAGAAGTATAAGTGGTAAAATAGATGTCGATGTACTCGTTGCTAAAGCTACTCAAAAGCTTGGCGAAGTCACCTTTCAGCAAAAGAAACATATTGTTGAGCGAGTTATTAATAAAGTTATTGCAAGTCCGCAGGAGGTCACCATATGGGGTCAAATACCCTTAACAGCTGTTTTAGCCACAAGAAAGGTCAAGAATGAGCCTGTCCATCGGCATAGTCGGACTGCCAAATGTTGGCAAGTCTACCCTCTTCAATGCGTTAACGCACAATGATATTCTTGCGGCTAACTATCCATTTGCGACAATCGAGCCAAATACAGGTGTCGTACCTGTCCCTGATGAGCGCCTGGAAGCACTCGCAAAGCTCTACAGCTCCGAAAAGATCGTCCCAGCGACGGTGTCGTTCGTCGACATCGCCGGTCTCGTAGCAGGCGCCAGTAAGGGCGAAGGGCTTGGCAACAAGTTTTTGGCCAACATCCGCGAGTGTGATGCCATTGTGCACATTGTTCGTGCGTTTGAAAATGATGATATCATCCATGTCAGCCACGGCATCAACCCCCAACGCGACATTGAGACGATCGAAACCGAGCTCATGCTCGCGGATATCGAGACCATCGACCGCGTACTCCCACGCCTACAAAAAGAATCAAAGGCACAGCCAAAGGCAAAGGGTTCGGTACAACTGCTCGAATCGCTCCGTACCTCACTCGAGCAAGCCGACCCACTTCCTGCTCGTGCCCACACTGCAGAGCTCAAAGAACTTGGGCTACAGCTCCTATCTGCAAAGCCCGTCATCTATGTGTTCAATGTCAACGAAGAAACACTCGTCAATGCCGAGGCAAAAGCTGCGCTCACCGCCCTGGCGCGCGAATCAAAAGCGCTGTTCATCTGCGCCAAGCTCGAGGACGAGCTCAAAGGGCTAAATCCTAGCGACGCCGCCGAGCTACTCGATAGTTACGATATTCCCGAGGCCGGTCTCGTACAAATGATTCACGCGGCCTATGATATCCTCGGCCTGCAGAGTTACTTGACTGCTGGGCCAAAAGAAGTCCGCGCGTGGACCATCAAAAAAGGTGCCACGGCACCGCAAGCTGCTGGTGTGATTCACGGCGACTTTGAGCGCGGATTTATCGCGGCGCAGATCATTGATTATCATGACCTCGTCGCCGCAGGCAGCGAAACAGCCGCAAAAGCCGCTGGCAAAGTCCGCACCGAGGGAAAAGACTATATCATGCAGCCCGATGACGTGGTAGAGTTTCGATTCAACGTCAGCAAATAACGAAGTCTACCCGTGCTCTTATTGTGTATTGATACCGAGCAGGATTTATTTCTGTAAAATCTATACACCTACGTTTCAAAACCTCCCACTCCGCACCCCGCTACGCGCCTAGTATCTTTTACAGAGATACTAGGGCTGCAGTCGCTGTACAATGCGTCGCAGAGGTTTTGAGACTCAGGTCTGTACATCTTCCGGAAAAGAACAGACTATTAATTTTCTACTTTGAATCATCCGTATGATAGGAAAACCTATTTGGTTTTACCTATAATTATACAAATGAGAAGAGGCCGCACCGGGCCCTGCCAACGCTTGATTGCGTCGCAGGGCCCGATAACGGCCTCAGAAATCAGTCATCTTCTCTCTTGGCGGCGCCGCCGCCACGCCACCAGCAGAACCAAGATCCCGAGAGCCAGGGCAATGCCCAGACCGATCGGCAGGACGAACGACTCGCCTGGCAACTTGGGCGTCGCGGTCAGGGTTGACCCGTCCGCGCTCTCATTCAAGCTGTTCTGGTCGGTGTCCGCTGGCAGCGGACCCTCCGAGTTCGGCGGGATGACCTGGTTCGTCTGGTTCGGCTGGTCGACATACCCTGGTGTTGAGGGGGTGCCGACGACGAGAGTCGCGGTGCGGGTTGACCCGTCCGCGCTCTTGATCCAGCTGTTCTGGTCGGTGTCCGCTGGCAGCGGATCCTTCCAGGTCGGCGGGATGACCTGGTTCGGCTTGTTCGGCGGGTCGACAGACCCTGGTGTCGAGGGAATGTCGACGACGATGACGGGTGGGATGACCACCACGCCGTCGTCCGACGGAAGCCCGAAGACCTTGGGGGCCGTCGTCTCGTCCGTCCAGGTGCTCCCCTCGACAACGAGAGTCGCGGTGCGGGTTGACCCGTCCGCGCTCTCACTCCAGTCGATCTTGTCGGTGTCCGCTGACAGCGGATCCTTCCAGGTCGGCGGGATGACCTGGTTCGGCTGGTTCGGCGGGTCGACAAACCCTGGTGTTGAGGGAATGTCGACGACGCACGAGAACGGGCGAACGGTGCCGCCGTACGTGCTGTAGTACGGCAAGCCGGTTGGGTCACCGTCCCTGAGCCACATGATCGTGGGCCGGAGCAGGCGCCTCCTCCTCGGTGACTGTCGGAGCGACGGTCTCCTCTGCTGGCTCGGGAGCCGGCGGGGTGTCGACGACGTCGGAGGCAGCCGGAACGACCGCCTCCGAGGTCGCGACGACCTCGGTCTGGCTGGGAACGTCATCGGCCGAAGCCGAAGACGCTCCCATGAAGGTCAGGCCGGCGGCAAGGATGCCACAGGCCAGCTTACGCGAAATCTTCACAGTATTCCTCGTTTCTGTTCGGATGGATAGTCTGTTCGGATGGATAGAAATGGATGACTTGATTGTTAATCGCTCGCATCTAGCGAGCGATTATCGCTCAAGCCAGCCACGAACACTGCACCCCACCTCACGTGTTGGCAAGGTGCTATGCTACCACTATATTATCACATTTACCTGAAAAAGTAAATGGTAACCGTATTCAAGCTATACACCACTTCCATACCGGACAGCGGCTGCATCCTGGACATACTACTTCGCTACCTTTTTCAGCACATAGAACCGCTCTTGGTTACCCCGTGCACCTTTGATATCGCTATCCGCCTTGTCGACAATTACAAAATACTGCTTGGCCCACTGCTCAAACCCTCTTAGAATACTGCGGCGCACGCTATCGTTCTTAATCACCCCACTGCTACCAATTTGCCCATGAGTGGCCTCGAACTGTGGCTTCACCATGGCTAAAATCACCGCCGCAGGACCACAAAGCGCTGCGACCGATGGCAAGATTTGCTGAAGGCTCACAAAAGACACATCGATCACCACGATGTCTGGCTGGGTGGCAATCTCGATGCGAGCGTTACGTTCACCTTTTTCCTTATTTGCTACTATGACATCGCGAATATCAGTTTTTTCGTGCAACTCAATCCGCTCATCGCCCCGTAAGCTCGGGTGCAGTTGATCCGTCCCAATATCCACAGCAATGACTTTTTTGGCTCCATGTTGCAGTGCGTAATCAGTAAAGCCGCCGGTACTGCTGCCGACATCGAGCACAGTAGTACCAGCAAACTGAACTCCGAATTTATTCACAACACTCGCCAGCTTCAATCCCGCTCGGCTGACATACTGCTCGGGAGCGGATAATTCAATACGCGCCGACTCATCCACAAAATACCCCGGCTTTGTCACCTCCCTGCCATCGACTGTCACGCGACCAAGCTTAATCCAACTCTCCGCCTGTGAGCGCGTGGGAGTCAAGCCTCGTATCGTTACTGCGTGGTCAAGCCGCTGTTTCATAGGTCTATTATAGACTACGGGTAGAGAATGGTATCGATCTGCTTGGCGACATTAGCGATGTAGCCGTACGAGTAGCCCTTTGTCATGATTACCAGAACATACGTGCCTTTCGGATTGTGCACAATCGCAGCGTCGTGAATATAGTCCCATAAAAAACCGACTTTGTCCTGCGTCCAGCCTTTTGTACCCGTCGGGATACCATAACGGTACAGTTGCCGACTCATTTTCTCCAGCAGCATGTCGCGGTTATTTCCGCCCACCAGTGTACCATTATTGAGCCCGATCAAATACCGAGCCAAATCCCCCGCCGTAGTATGCGTGGCATCGCTAAAAGTAAAGCCCGTACCGCTACTAAATCCTTTGTCGTGGACGTACTGGTTCAGCGCGTCTCGCCCATACTGTCGAATCCACTGCTCAGCGCAAGGATTTGTCGACGGCACAATCGTGCGCTCGAAACAACCTCCAGCTGTCGTATCGAGCATGGGTGTATCCCAGGTTAGCCGACCGGCGTTGATATCGTCAAATACCCGCATCATCACATAGAGTTTATACGTACTAGCGCTCGGGATACTTTCGTCAGCGCGGCCACTCGCCGTCCAGCCAGGTCCATCGAGTTGCTGCACCACGATCCGTACGTTTTGTGTACTGGTGGCATAAGCAACATAAGCGCGTAACCCTGCCTGAGATGAGCTATAAGAGCGTTCGTAGATTATCGGCGGGGCATCTGGGCGAAGTGCCACCTCTACCGTAGCCGCTCGTAACCCCATGAGCGCACTATCGAGCTCGGCAACCACAGCAGGAATATCGAGCGAGCTCCCGGGTGCACCCTCTGTCCGTCCCTGCTCGTTACCATCGACCACGGTCACTGCTATTGCCGTCGGAGCTGTTTTCACTTTTTCATTTATAGCCGTCACAAACGCAGTCACTGCTTCTTGGTTCACACTGAGCGCCGCTGGCTTGACAGTGACATCGATTGCCAGCCAGCTTGCTTTAGTTGCCGCATCAATTGTCATAGGTGATTTCCCGGTTACCGACAATACAATCGGCCGCTGCAGTGCTTCAGCGGCCTGGCGCTTGGCGTCAGCGATATCTGCGTCGCGCACCGCGGGCGCCATAGTCTTACCCTGTATCTGCACCTTCGTTGTGCCGGCCCTGTAGCTGGCACCTAGGAGCGCCGACTTGACGTCGCCAGCCGTCACGGTATGGCCTTGCTTTGCCACTCCAACTACCAGAGCACCGTCCTTTAGTGACAACGATGCGTCTGCTGGCTGGTAGGACAACTGACGAGCAATTGACTCTGCTTGCTGCGCGAGTTGTGTACCGGTGAATCCGACGGAGAGGGATTTGAGGTGCGGTTGTTTAGCGAGTACTGAAAAAGGAATCAGCCGCTGCCAGAGCGGGTAATCACTGAGTCTTGCCGCCATTTGATCATTATTAATCGAAGCACCGAGCTTGGCCAGCTCACTAGTCATGACGCGATCACCGCTCGTTATTTCGACTTTTGACGACTGGAACTGCTCCTGAAAAATCCGCGCCAGGTCTGAGCGCGAAGACAGCCCTGCTCGAACTGTCCCAACGCGAGCCAACGGCACTGCACGGTCATACGGCAACAGCAATTGCGCACATACTTCGAGCACAATCAGCGCCCCCACTCCAAACAGCACATGCTTTCGCGTCCACATGCTTTTATTGTAGCATTAGCGGTATAGCGGTATAGCGTTACTTCTTGCGTTCGCGATATTCACCCGTCGCGGTATCGACAGAAATGATATCACCTACCTTGATAAATGCTGGTACTTTCACGGTAACACCCGTCTCCAGAGTGGCGTCTTTGAGCACGCTACTCGTCGTATCACCCTTCACCACATCTTCGGCATAGGTGACTTCAAGATAAAGATTCTTTGGCAGCTCAACGTTGATAACTTTATCGCCAAAGAACTGCAGATTCAAGTTATCACCTTCTTTGAGATAATTCTTCGCCTCATCAACTAGGTCGGCTGACAACTCAAACTGCTCAAAGCTCTCAGGATCCATGAAGAAAAACGCCTCGCCATCACTGTACAAGTATTGCACTTCCCGGTTACGTACTTCGGCTGGCTCAATCTTGTCTGCGCCTTTATAGGTCTTAGGAATCACCGCACCCGTGATGAGATTCTTCAGTTTCACATTTACAATCGACCCACCTCGACCCAGCACTTTTTGACCATACTCAATCACACGATACGGCTGTCCATCAATTTGGCACACTGTGCCTTTTTTTAGATCTGTTGGCTGATACATAGTTTCATTCCTCTATAAATTTTCTACTGACTATTCTGGATGCTGTGCAGCGCAGATCGCGGAAGCGCTGAGCATTTTTAGTGAGTTGTATTGATGCGATACTACTCGCCAAAAAGCGGAAGTGCTGACAATGATATGCGCTGCAGAGCGCCAGAAACTTAGCCGTGTGTCACAAACGGCATCAACGCCAAATGCCGTGCACGTTTGATCGCAACGGCGAGTTGTCGCTGCTGCTTGGCGCTAAGACCAGTTTTTGCAACTGGCTCAATTTGACCGTAAATGTTGATGTAGCGGCTCAATGTCTTGACATCCTTGTAGTCAAAAAACACTGGTGCGTCTTTTTTAAATCGTTTCATAAAACTCCTTTGGAGCTAAATACTAGACTAGCTCCCTTTGCTTACATACTTATCTGGTTATTTCTTCTAGATTCAAGAATCTAGATTCTATCTTCTCTTCTACTAAAAAGGTATTTCACTGAGATCAATCGGCTTGTCATCAATATCCTCGATCACGACATCCTTTGATTTGCTGCTTGCCGAGCTGCTACGAGGTGCGCTTGAACCGTTGTCGTCACCGCGCCCACCACCGATGAAGTTAAAGTCTTCGACAACCACTTCGACCGCTTGGCGCTTATTGCCGTCCTTGTCTTCGTAACTGCGCTGATCCAGGCGACCACTGACAAGTAGCGGCGTACCCTTGCTCGTGTACTGCGCAATGATTTCGCCAACTTTACCCCAGGCAACACAGTTAATAAAACTGGTTTGCTCCTGTGTTTGACCATCTTGACCCTTCCAGCTGCGGCTGACTGCCAGGCTGAAGTTGCTGACCGTTTGACCGCTCGGCGTGGTGCGAGTTTCAACGTCGCGCGTCAAGTTGCCCATCAAGATAACTTTATTAAATCCTTTTGCCATGATAGTGCCGTTCCGCTAAAGCTTCACTAATGAGACAAAACCAATGGTTTTTTCTCATCGTGCGGGGCGAAAAAGTGTGATTTTTCGCTCCGGCTGCTCTTTTTCCTTTAGCGGCCTCCTTTCCCTCTTCCGTTAGTTACGATACTTATTCTTCTGATTCATCTTCGTCGGATTCACCACGCTCGGCAGCACGCTTTTTGGCGTCTTCGAGCAACGCACGACCTTTTTCGTCGGTCTTCACTAGCAGGTAGCGGAGTACTGAGTCGGTAATGTTGAGCACATTGCTGATTTTCAGTGGAGCATCTGCCGGTAGTTTCACATCCATCGATACATAGACGGCAAAGTCTTGGTTGTTGATACGATATGCTAGGCGCTTTTTGCCCGAATTGTCTTCTTTGACAATCTCGCCGCCATTATCTTTGACGAGCGTACGCACCTTGTCGAGCGGTGCGTTGAGATCTGTCTCCAGATCTGGGTGGATAAGAACGGTTAGTTCGTATTCCTTCATAAGTGTACCTCCTTTTGGAACCCCTTATGTGGGTGCTTGCTCTATCTCAAGCAAACTTAGGTTAATAACATTGATGATTATACCATATGTCCCCTCTATAGGCTAGTGGGCATGGAGGCAACCAACATGGCACGAGCCGCAAGATTTGCGCGGCGTGCTTCTACTGGATCGTTGGTGTCGCGTTCATGCACCGTGGCTGCAGTGGTGAGTGAACGAAGATAAAAATCACGCAGTGCGGAAGTATACGAGTTCGACGCACCGTCAGGACGGATGTCGTGAGGGTTCATAGGTACACGGTAGCTGCCGTGCAGCACATTCACGCTGACTGTCTCGCCTTCCACTACGACTTCATACCCCAGCCCAGGAGCGTCCGTATAGCTCGCGATGAGCCCAACAACATCAGCATCGCGTCGTAAGATAGTGAAGTGATCGTCAAGCCGCTGATTACTGGCGTCGCGCGTGGCAAACTCGGTTATCTCCATTGTACCCTCATAGGTCGTAATCGATCGGTCGCGGTACAGCAACGAAAGCGCATGCATGATTTCACCAACAGCTTCGTGAGGATTTTTTTCAAGCAACTCACCGAGGATAGCATCACGTTGTGCCTCCAGGAGTACTCGTTCAGTATCTGGCCTATACGACAACGCACGCAGACCCTCCATGCGATCAACCATCTCATAAAACACGGTGTCGACCTGTGTTTGTGGGACTTTTTCTGAGGCTAACTCTTTTATCAACTGTGTCATATGACATCCTTTTCATATTGCGTTAACTCTGTATGGTATACTCCGCATCGGTTCATCCGTCAAGCTACGATAGTTCGCTCATATCGCCACTGCCGCCATCGAGTTCATCGAGGCTGTGAATCAACACCTCTCGTGGACGAGAACCATCAGCCGGGCCAATGATCCCTTGCTCTTCCATCTCTTCGATGATACGGGCCGCGCGTGCATAGCCGACACGGAGTTTGCGCTGCAGTAGCGATGTCGATGCTTTGCGGCTCTGAATCACCACCTGCACGGCATCCTTGAACATATCATCACCGCCCTCGTGGTCAAAGTCCATCACTACCCCACCCTTGCCATTGAGCTGAACTGGCTGGCTAATAATCTCGTCATTGTATTGTGGTGCGCTTTGCATACGAAGATGATCAGTAATCTTTAATACTTCTTCGTCCATCACCCACGCACCTTGAATACGCTTTGGTTTTGGCATCGCGGCAGTTTGCATGAGCATGTCACCTTGGCCGAGCAGCTTTTCTGCGCCCGCTTGGTCGAGAATGGTTCGCGAGTCAACCTGGCTGGCTACTGTAAAGGCAATGCGGGCCGGTACGTTTGCCTTGATAAGACCGGTGATGACATTAACCGATGGGCGCTGCGTCGCCAGCACCAAGTGGATACCAACCGCACGGGCTTTCTGGGCGATACGCACGATCAGCGCTTCGACGTCGCGAGCCGCTACCATCATCAGGTCGGCCATCTCGTCGATCACGATCACAACATACGGCATATGGCCCTCGTCTACTTGCTGGATATTACCGTCCTCGTCGGCCACGCCGACTGTCTTGTTTTTGACTTTTTCATTGTAGCTCTTAATATCGCGAACCTTCTCTTCTGCCAAGAGACTGTAGCGACGCTCCATCTCATTGACCGCCCATTTGAGCGCACTGATCGTCTTTTCGGGCTCGACAATCACTGGTGTCAAGAGGTGCGGAATGTCCTGGTACGGCGCCATTTCCACCTGCTTAGGGTCAACTAGAATCAGCTTCATGTCGCTCGGCGCGTTGCGGTAGAGCAAGCTACAGAGCAAGGTGTTGATCATGACTGACTTACCTGACCCTGTTTGACCAGCGATCATGAGGTGCGGCATTTTGTTCAGCTCGCCAACCACTGGCGTACCGGTAATGTCTTTGCCAACCGCAAAAGCCAACGGCTCGTCGTCCTTGCGCCATTCGGGGCTGTCGAGAATACCACGAATGCGCACATCAGCCGCTTTTTTGTTCGGCACTTCTATACCAACAGCTTTTTGTCCAGGAATCGGCGCCTCCATACGCAAGCTGCTGGCCGCAAGGTTGAGGGCGATATTTGTCTCGAGCGCCGTGATACGGCTCAACTTGATACCGGCTGGCGGCTTGAGTGTGTACTGCGTCACTTTCGGACCAATATTGGCACCTTCCATCTCGACATCGATACTAAATTCACGCAAGGTGTCCTGAATAATATGCGCATTCTGCTGGATATCTCCCGCATCGGCTGGACTTTGCTTTTTTTCGAGCAGCTCGACACCGGGAAATTTCCAGTTTGGGTCGGTGACCGCCAACATCGCGGCTTTCTCTTCGGCCTCTTTGTCGGGCTTGATACTGTTTTTGAGGCTGGCCAGGCGGGCTTTTTTCTGTTCTTCCGGTGTCAGCGTTGGCACGCCAGCTTTGACGTTGAAATCACTGAGTGGGCCACTCTGTTTGGCATCCTCCGCGGCAGCTTTTCGCAGAACCGCGACATTTGCCTTGTCTTCCTCCTTGGCACCGCGCCCAAACAATCCTGCCAACCAGCTAAAGAACGTGCCAAAAGCGATTCGCAGAACAAACAGCGTCGTCACGACGATAAGAAGTGCATAGATAAATGCAGCGACTGGTATATTCACCAGCGAGAGCATAAAACTGTTGATCGTATCGCCCGCTATCCCACCGGTCGTTGCTCCGCCATCTTGCCTCAGCAGGCCAAATAGCGCGGCAAACCACGCGATGAGCACCAATGAAGCAAATTTCATCACTCCTGGAAGTTTGTTGTTCTCAACCCGGAATACTTGTACGCCGACATATACTGCCACAATTGGCAGCACATACACTGCGTATCCAATGGTGCGTAGTGCTACGTCGCGAATCCAGGTAAAGACCGGCCCGCTGCCCCCAAACCACGAGATCACCAAGAGCGCCGAGAACGCGATCAGAAGTACTGCGAGGACTTGCGACCAAAAGCCCGTCGGCAACTCATGCTGCGGTGCTTGGTTTTTTTTACTTTTTCGCCCCCTAGCGGGTGCTTTTTTTCTAGCCATAACTGTTATTCATTGTACTCTGTTTGTTATCTGAAGAGTATAGAGACATTGTAGCATAAATTACTACAAATTGCAATAGGCAATAAGCTAAAATATCACAAGAAAATAATCTTGCTTATCTTTTTTCGCATAAAGAAGAGAGTTGGTGTCATTGCTCTAGAGTTCAGAATGAGGCGTACCTAAAGTCACCCTACTCCTCAGAGAAGTCTGTCTGCATTTCGTTGGATGTATCCTCTGGCACCCCCTCGACTTCTCCACCAGGATTGCGGCGGTAGTACGTGATTAATCCCAGCATAACTGCATAAAATGTAATCCAGACAGCATTAACAATGGTAAGTAGACGGTTGTGAATGCTCAAGGCGTACGTCAGCGAGACAAACTGCGTACCAAGCCAAAGTGTCCATGTTGCAAGATTGAGCTCGTCCGAGCGCTTCGCCAACAACAGCTGACGAACTTGCGGAAAGCTCGCGAGAACAGCTATCGTCGTAGAGCAGGCATAAAGGGTTTCAAAGAAATTCATATTTGTTTTTTTGAGTTGTTACTTCTCTACTATATAAGCATAAGCTTGATAAAAAGTCAAGACGCTCTCCTGCTGGAAAGCGTCTTGACATGACCAACGCTGTCTATACTGCTAACCTAGTAGCTTGGGACGTCGCTGCCTTTGTTCGGCACCTGCACTTCACTATCGGGTATCTGCTTCGGTGGGAACTTGCGCTGACTTCGCGGCGGCACGCCCATGATTGGCTTGTGTTCAGGTGACTGCGCTGTCCGATTTGTTGACTGTGGCTTGCCACCTCCTCCGCCAATCTCGTTGATCACCGGGATCACAATTGGCGTGCGGCGGGTCTGGTCGTAGAGAATGTGCGTGACTTCGTCTTTGATTTCTTTTTTGATAACGTCGAGATCGTATCTGCCGCTAAAGGCGCGAGCGGCTTTTTGCTTGAGATAGGCACGGATCATGCCCATCAACTCTTCGCTGTCACGGAGATAAATGAACCCACGGCTGATGATGTCTGGGCTGGTCAGCAAACGACCCGTACCACGCTGAATGGTCAGCACCACCACAAACATCCCTTCCATGCTCATGTGAATGCGGTCTTTTAGAACCACCTCGCTGACGATTGCGCCGCTGTCATCATACATGATGCCGCCGACTGGCACGCGCCCAACTTTACTGGCGCCATCTGGAGTGATCTCGATAATATCACCAGCGTCACAGACAAAGATATGGTCGCGCGGAATACCACATTCTTTTTCGGCGAGCTCGGCGTTGTGCACCAGCATATGGAATTCACCGTGATACGGGATGTAATAGGTCGGGTTGACTGCTTCGATGACCTTGATATGGTCTTCGTAGTAGCCGTGTCCTGAAAGGTGGAGCGGGCCAACACCGGTGAGGTGTGTTTTGCCATTCTGGATTATTTCACCACCTTCGCGCATCAGGCCATCAACCGTGCGCACGACGAATTTTTCGTTGCCGGGAATCGGGTCTGAGCTAAAGACCACGACATCAGTGCTTTTGATCTTGATGTACTTGTGTGCGCCGGTCGCCATGCGGTTAAGTACCGCACTAAACTCACCCTGGCTGCCAGTACAAACGATTGTCACTTTGCTGTCGGGCAGTTTGATGATGTCTTCCATCTTCATGACAGTATCTTTTGGCACTTTGATCGCACCGGTTCGCAGCGCGACTTCGAGGTTCTGGATCATACTGTAGCCGGCAAAGGCGACCTTGCGTCCGTGCTTTTGGGCCTCGTCGAGAATCAGCTGCATACGATGTAGCTGACTCGAGAAACTTGAGATGATCACACGGCTATTTGGGTACTTCTCCATCACTTCGCCCATGCTGCGCTGGATCTCAAACTCACCATGCGTGTGCGTGCCGTCTGACTCACAGTTGGTCGATTCGTTCAAAAAGACGAGGAAGCCTTCTTTTTGCTGAATCTCGCTGATACGCGGGAAGTCAAATTTTTTGCCATCGACTGGATTTTCCTCGATGCGCCAGTCACCACTGGCCAGAATGTTTCCGACTGGAGTACGAATCACTACCGCCGTGGCGTCAGGAATTGAGTGGTTCACTCGAATCAGCTCGATACTAAATGAATCAGAAATTTGTACAATGTCGTGCGCTTCAGGGTTCAGTTCGTTGTATTGCGGCTCAAAACTACCGTCTGTTTCCTCCATGGTACGTTGCAACATACCAATGGTAAAGCGACTTGCGTAAACTGGTGCTGGAATCTTTGGTACCAGATGACGAAATGCTCCGATGTGGTCGAGGTGGCCGTGCGTAAATACATGGCCTCGGATCCGGTGCTTGTTTTCCTCGAGCCATGTAATATCTGGCGTGATGTAATTGATACCTGGATAGTCAGTGCCTGGGAACAAAAAACCCATGTCTATGACAATAATATCGTTGTCGTATTCGATGGCGGTCATGTTCTTGCCGATACCCATTTCGCCGACACCACCGATAGGAATAATTTTAAGGGTTGGACGAGCAGCGCGTGGACGCTTTGGCTGGTCGGCAAGGCTAAACTGCTTGCCTCCATAGCCGTTATAGACAGATTTGTTCACTGGCACATTGATAATGTGCTGACTCGCCTGCATGTTGACGCCCTCGGAGGTGCGGCGCTGCGCACGAAAAACCTCTCCCTTGCGGGTGGTAGTGGCATTTAGCACAGAGTTATTTGATTTTTGCTTGGTTTGCATCGGCCGCTTGCTGGCATCGTCTGCCTGCGGTCGAGAGAGTCTTCGTTGACCCATAAATTATTTGTTCTCCTTTGGTTTATTTATGATAAATAATTTCGATAATAATAAGTCTAAGAGAGTGCTTTGGTAAGGAAAAGACAGTCTGCCCTCTCTTTGCTGTTGATCTGATAGTAGCAAAAAACACCCAAAAACGCAACTATAGCGGAATATCTAGATGGGAAAATATGTGAAATTTATTGCTTCGTAAGATGCAAGTTACAGATATAGTCATAATCAGAAATCAGTAATAAAGGAGAATAACACGGCAGACGTTATCGTCGAAAAAGAGAGTAAAGATAGTAGTGATGCAGGTGTGGTAGTGGGGATCATTGCCATAGTGATATTGGTGCTGGCTGCACTATTCATCCTTCCTGGACTCATGAATAATTCTGGCTCAACCACTACTCCAACCGTCACAACCCCAACCGTGACAACCCCTACGCAGCAATAACTCCGCAGGGAAAGAAGTGGGGCGCCACCAGCGAGGGCGCCTCACTTTTTAGTATCGATACTACCTGAGATTGAGATAAAGTCTTCGATCAACACCTGACGCATCGATCCGTTGTAAAGTGCGGCCGCAGGGTGGTAAAGCGGGATGACGAGAAACTTGTGGCCCTCGCATATGACTTCATGCAGCATGCCATGGTCACGAGAAATGACGAGATCGGGAATGAAATAGGCACCGCTGTGTCTGCCGAGGGTGATGATCACTTTTGGTGAAATAATTTCGAGCTGCCTGAGAAGATATGGCCAAAATGCTTTCTTTTCCTCTGGTAGTGGGTCGCGATTGTGTGGCGGGCGATATTTGACAATGTTTGTAATGTAAATATCTTCCCTCTTCATATTTGCTGCAGCCAACATTTCATTTAGGAACTTGCCGCTTGCACCGACGAACGGTGATCCCTGAATATCTTCTTGCTTTCCCGGTGCCTCGCCAATGAACACAATGTCAGCATCAAGATTACCATCACCCATCACTAGTTGTGTCGCGTGGCGTCGAAGCTCGGGACATACGTCCATGGCTACGATACGCTGCGCAAGATCATCTATCAGCTCTTGTTTATTCATATAGATTTTAGTATAGCGCAACGGCAATGTGACTTGTGCTGACAAAGCACACAGCTGCGACAACTCTTTTGTCTGAATAGCTTAAACTAAGCTTACTGACAATTCTTGATATCGTACAGATATTTAATGCGTCGCACTGAATCATTTGTGCGAATTACTTCAGCCTGTAGCTCCCCGTCGTGTCCGCAAAATCTTGCGCTAACGCTCAAGTCACCTTGTCTCACAAGTCTCCATTCCCGAACTGATAGGTCATCAATCACTTCCTTCAAAATAGCTTCGTCACTTTTTGTCGTGGCTGCTGGCACAATAATCTCTGCCTGCGCTCCATCACAACTATCGAAACAGTCGCCAAATAGACTTCCACCGTTCACAATACGCTCACTGCCATACTCACCGATTTGCTGCCGCTTAAGTGTGTCCATTGCAGCATGGGCCACCGCACGGTAGCGCACGTCACTGTTCATATATAATGACCAAATAAGTAACCCTGCGGCAACTATGAGCAGCATACCTACGGTTATGAGAATTAGTCTTAACGGTCTCGTAATAGTATCAGTACGATCGGCTACTTTTTACTGGTTGGCTTAGTGTCGAGCTTACTCAATACCCATCCAACCAACACCGGAAGCGCCCAAGCTAAGAATTGCTGAACACGGGGGTTACGCAGTAATGAGCCGATTTTCTGTACTTTTGAATTCGTTGTGGTTGCCATAATTATATTCTACGATATGCTACTCGAAAAACATGTGACGTTTTTCACGACTTGAGCTAATTACTCAACAGAAATGCGAGGACATCGGGGAAAAACAACTTGAGAAATAAAAACGCGCAACACAGCAGTCCTATCAAACAATACACAATTGCTGCATGTTTTCTTCCTATATCGCTATCGTCGCGCGAGTCAAATACTGTCCGAAAGCGCGTCAGCCATAGTGACGCGCCGAGCACCACCATCCAACCGATGGCGGTGGGAATATCGGCCTCGGTCAAGTGGTAGCCTTTCGCTGAAAGCGCCACGAACCCTACGCTAATGACGATCGCAACGACGATCCATGCGGGGTTCGCAGATTTCGTAAGCCACGACATCGCCCAGCTACTGCTGCTCAATACCCTTCATCGTAAGGGAGAGGCGACCTTTTTCGTCGATGCCAGCAAGCTTGACGGTGACCATTTGGCCTTCTTTTAGCACATCGGTCACATTTTCAACGCGCTGTTCGCTGATTTGGCTGATATGAAGCATGCCGTCGGTGCCTGGCATGATGTTGACGAAAGCACCAAAGTCCTTGATCGTGACGACTTTTCCGGTGTAGAGCTTGCCGACTTCTGGCTCCTCGGTAAGACCGCGAATCCATTCGAGAGCTTTCTCGATGCTCGCGGTGTCGTTTGAAGCAACGGTGATAAGTCCGTCATCCTTGATATCGATCATCGCACCAGTTTCACCGGTAATCTTGTTGATCGTCTCCCCGCCCTTGCCGATCACTGCACCGATTTTCTCAGGATTAATCTTGATCTTCTCGATACGCGGCGCGTAGGGACTAAGCTTCTCACGAGGTGCCGCAATAGTTGCGACCATGTGGTCGAGAATGTGCTTGCGACCGGGGCCAGACTGCTTGATTGCATCCGCGAGAACAGAGACAGGCAGGCCGTGGACTTTCATGTCCATCTGCACCGCTGTAATACCATTTGCGGTACCCGTCACCTTGAAGTCCATGTCACCCGCAAAGTCTTCAGCATCGGCGATGTCGCTCAGCACGTAGTGCTTGTCGCCGTCAACCATCAGACCCATTGCGATACCAGATACCGGAGCCTTCAGTGGCACACCGGCATCCATCAGGGCTAATGTCGAGCTACAGGTCGCTGCCATACTCGTTGAACCGTTTTGGCTCATGATTTCAGTCACGCTACGGATGGCATACGGAAATTCTTCTTCGGTCGGCAGCACTGGAATGAGTGCGCGTTCTGCAAGATAACCGTGGCCGATTTCACGACGGCCTGGGCTACCAAGGCGGCGCACTTCACCTACCGTGTAGCCAGGTGCATTGTAGTGATGCATGTAGCGGCGCTCGCCGTCGGTGACTTCCATTGTATCTACAATCTGTGCAAAACTGAGTGGTGCCAGCGTAACGATGTTCATGCCTTGTGTGACACCACGAGTAAAGAGGCTGGAGCCGTGGGTACGTGGCAGCAGGCCGACTTCGCTACTGAGCTCACGAATTTCATCCAGCTTGCGGCCGTCGGGGCGTACGCCGTCTTCGACTATGCCGCGGCGGACATCTTTGTGAAGCGCCATCGTGAATGCTTCATCGTATTCATCTTTCAATGCAGGATATTCTTCGACGCCAATCTTTTCAGTCATCGCTTCGTGGAATGTCCAGCGAAGTTCGTTGACCATCTCGTTGCGCTCTGGGTAGGCTTTGCGCAGTTTGTCGCCCAGCTTGCCTTTCACCCATTCATCAACTGCTTTTTGGATATCTTCATTTGGCAAAACTAGTTCATATTCTTGCGCTACTGGCGCCACCTTTGTGGCAAGCTCTCGCTGCAGTGAAATCGCCGGCTGGAAGGCTTTGAATGCCCAATCCATTGCGGCTACTAGATCGTCTTCAGAAACTTCATTGGCACCCGCCTCTACCATCGTGATACCACTCTCGATGCCGGCCACCACAAGGTCAAGATCACTAGCCTCACGCTCCTCAGCGTTCAAAAATGCTTTGAATTCACCCTTGACCCGACCAACACGAAGTCCCGCCACTGGGCCGTCAAATGGCGTACCCGTAAGCATCAGCGCACTGCTGGCGGCGATCATTGCGACCATATCAGGGCGGAAATTTGGATCCATCGATAGCACGCTTGAAACCACCTGCACCTCTTGGCGATAGCCCTTCGGGAACAGTGGTCGAATCGGGCGATCTATCAAACGACCGATTAAAATCGCTTCGTCGCTCGGACGACCTTCGCGCTTGATGAAGCGGCTGCCGCTGATCTTGCCCGCTGCATACATTTTTTCTTCGTAGTCGATCGACAGTGGGAAATAGTCGAGTACGACCGGTCGAGAGCCGACCATCGCCGTACCGAGCACCACGGTGTCGCCATAGGTAACGAGCACGCTCGCAGTAGTGCGAAAGCCAACACGGTTGACCTCAAGTGTCAATGGTTTGCCACAAAAATCAGTGGTAACAGAAATAATATCCTTGCCACTAGGGTTAATAATACTCATATCTTGAGCCTCCTTCTTGTTAGAATCACTCGCCATCTATCGAGGTAAGTAACGGGTAGAATCAGTTATCTCGCATGTAACTCGTTCTATCCACCACTTACGCGCTGTGCGATCGTGACTCTCTGTAGTATAGCACACTAGACACACTTTTTGTTCAGATGTAGCCTATACTGAGTGTATGAACAATTCTTTGTATTCTCACGTTTTTACTCAGGACCAAATCGATGCGCGTATCGAAGAACTAGCTGCAGAGCTGCTCGCTGACTACTCAGACAAAAGTCCATTATTTGTGGCACTGATGCGCGGGGCGAATCCTTTTGCGAGCAAATTGATGTTTGCGCTGGCGCGGCAAAACCCCGACTTTCACCCCGAGCTCGACTATATGATGGTCAGTACCTACGGCCAGAAGCAGACCGCTAAAGAACCGGTAGTGGTGACCGACCTTGCACCGACAACTACTGTGTCAGGCCGCAATATCGTGGTAATTGACGATGTGATTGATCTTGGTATCACATCAGACTTCGTCAAAAGTCTGCTGCTTGAGCGTGGGGCAAACAGTGTCAAACTCGCCGTTCTTGCTTCAAAAGCTGTGTCTTCTCGCATTTTACAGGCCGACTATGTTGGGTTTGAAGCCGGCGACAAGTGGCTCGTCGGCATGGGGCTCGACGATGCCAAAAGTGGCAACGAGCACTACCGCTGGCTTGATGAAATCTGGGAGATTAAGCGCTAAACTACTGCAACAAGCGTGATAGATTTGTATGCAGGCGCTCGATACGACCATCTGGTGCGACATGCTCACGAAGCTGCACCCTCGATAGCTTGCTCTCAGGCGTCATATCTCGCACATGAAGCGAGCAGTCAAGATCAGCGCACACGAGATATGACACTGACCGTCTGTCGCCTTTTGCAAAAGCGATTCGTGCCGCATTGTTTCCCCGCTGCCAGGTGGCGCAGAGGTCACAGATGATGCCGTCGGTACGACCAGTGCTGCTGGCGGCCTTTTTTGTGAGCGAAAATGGATAAAACAAATCTTCAAATAGCAGCACGCCTTCACTGTGAGATTTGTTCATGATTGCCAAAAAATCCCGCGACTCTGGGTGCAAAATCTCACTAGGCACATACCGTAACTCACGAATAATCCGCGGCTTAATGCGGGCATTCTTGAGTGATGCTAGTAGGTCACTATTGCTCGGTAATTCCATTATCTTACTAGTATATGCTAGTCTGCTTTTGACTGAGAAACCGTCCGCTCAAGCACCAGATCAGGCTGACCGCTACTATAAAGATCTTCTAGCCCTACTTCACGGAACTTAAGTTTTTTCAAGAACTCAACCATAGCCCGATTCTCTGGCTTTGTATCTACAACAACTCGTGAAACATCAGGCAATTCCTGCTGCACGATATAGAGTAGCTGGACTGTTGAGAAGCGTCCAAAATCTCGCCGACGCACTTCTGGTGACATTGAAATATTTCGTATTCCGACACTCTCTGGTGACTCGATCTTAGCTATAGCCGACCCCACCACCTGACCTGCTTCAATCGCTGCGATACCAAACTTTCTCCCCATCACTAGGTCATGCTCGGTACGCTCTACCCAGTCCTGATGCGCCGAACCGTAGTCAGCCTGCGTATCAATATAAAGTCGCGGCTGGCGTAAAAAATCAGCTACCTTTGCCGCAGATGAAGAGTTGAAGCTGTCGGTAAATCTGATATCAATCGGCATACGCTACCTTTACGTAAAGATGTATTCAATCACCTCATCGCCACGGCGAGCGAGGTTTTCGATACCGTCAAGTTCTGTTGAATTCCCACCTGTGAAATCTTGTGAATTCATAGTTAACATATGCATTATAGCATATTTTTGTATATATTGCAACATTTAGGCTAATTCGACATGCGTTTCAGCCCATTTCAACACTTCGCGAGTGAGTTCTCGTGCTTCGACTGATTTACGTGTCGGACGATCATCGCGCCACCAGCGGTTCCAGGCCCAACTGGTAGGATTGAGGCACTCAAAGCACTCTTTGTGGTGGAGCCTGCCATCAAAAAATATATCATTGCGCTCGGTATAGACAGAGGTATACCCCACCTTTTCGATGGCTCGACGGCTGGCCTCGTTGCCCTCGTACACCGCTGACTTGAGACGGACAATCGCCATCTGCTCAAACGCATACCATGTCCGGGCTCTGTGGCACGCACCGGCAATCCCTTTGCCCCAGTAGTTCTTGTCAACAATGGTGATACCAGTAGTGGCTTGCTTGAGCGGCTCGAGCTCGATGTCCATGAGGCTCGTCGAACCAATGAGCGTGCGGCTGTCGTTCTCGATCACCCAAATCCCCCATACAACTCGCGACGTATCCTTAATCATTGCGTCGTACCATTCACTCTCTGTCTCAGCTGTTTGCACGCTCGCATTGCCAAGGTACTTCGTGACAGACATCTGCGCAAACCCTGGCACAAAAGTCGCGATTACCTCCTCACGAGTAAACGGTGCCATCTCGATAGAGAGCTTGTTATCTGTAGTTAACTTCATGATTGAGCCGAATGCCATACTATATCTCCTGTACGTATAATACTATCACAACTGAGTAACTTTTTTACATATTTGTTACTAATTTTATCTCAATGGCGAGAGTATGGTACATTTCTTGATCTGCTGCTGAGTAATACTTGCTGTATTCAGCAACCGCTTCTTCTCTGCTCTGCGCGCGAGGAATTACTTGTCGATAGTCTTCGCTGGTAAGCATGTCGAGAAATGATGAATAGTGCCGGATACCGACAATCTCTACGCGTGCGACATCTGACTCACCATATCGCAATTGGCCGTCTTTACCGCGATAATCTCTGCGTAGACTGACGGTATCACCGACGCGGTAGTCGACAAATTTACCACGATTCAGCCGTCCTTCGATTGTCTTGCGACCAGCAATGATATCGTCGAGCAGAGACGACTCGCGGCCAGCGCTCCAAACCTTAGCCACGCTCAATCCTCACTACTGTCGCTGATGTCGCTCCCAGCATTACAGTATCTCCTATCTTTTTGCCCACAACTGCGATTGCGACCGGCGTGTGGCGACTTACCCAATAGACGCCGTCGGTATGCTGTCCTGCCTTGTGCGTCCAATCACCAGCAATCAGATAGCGCTTACCGTTATCAAGCCCCACCGTGTCTCCAATCCCGATGACACCTCGCTTTTTCTTTGGCGGCGTCAGTGTACTAGTACGGATCAGTGTGCGCAATTGATGTAACTCTGCGGCGTACATGGCTTGCTTGTCTCGTACAGCCTCGAACGGTGAGTTATCGTGCCAGGTCTCGCTACTCTGCGAGAATGCGTCGTTAAAATCAGGACCAAGATCTTGGATAAGTTGCTCGAGCTCACGCACCCTCTTCTCGGCGTAGTGCCGATCAATCGGCAAAAGATATACTTCCTTCTTCATAATTGTTTTCCTTAATTGATTAGTAGAGTATAGATGCAATTGGTTCGGCTCGTCCGGACATTGCGAAGTGTTGTTATCATATCATAGTCACAAAAATACGCGAAATGAGTACTACTTATGGTATAATAGTGGCAAATACT
Organism: Patescibacteria group bacterium; assembly: GCA_020160975.1. GTDB lineage: Bacteria > Patescibacteriota > Saccharimonadia > Saccharimonadales > Saccharimonadaceae > Saccharimonas. The sequence goes on from JAIUPJ010000001.1 coordinate 408,387, forward strand.
ACTCAAAAAAATAAAAATATGCTTCACCACTACCACCTTCGCTATGTGATCTCCCACCTCCTAAAAAATAGGCGCTTGGCGCTGATCATGAGCAGTGTCATCATACTGTCGGCAGTTGTGACCTATCTCGTGCTCCGGACGAGCCTCCCGCTGACTCTTCGCTATGATGCAACCGACGTCAAGGTAGACGGCCCTCTTGCCATCACCCTCAATCAGCTCACGCACCCTATTGCGACAGATAAGGTACAGGTCGCTCCTGCGGTCAAGGGGACGTGGCAATACATTCAGCCCGATGTCACCAAAAACCCAAAGCTTGTGTTCACACCAGCGACCTACCTCAAAGAACACACCACCTACACGGTCACCATCCCTAATACAAAACGAGTATTTGGTGTCGAGCTAGAGGTGCCGAAGGTCTCATTTACCACCGAACGCGCGCCATCGCTCAAGAGTTCTGGCGCTGCAAGCTGGAAAGATGGACAAGTGGTTGCAGCCGATGAAACGGTACGAGTCGACCTCGTCTCACCAAACCGTCACTTGCGTAAGCTAGAGCTGCGCACGACACCAGAGCTAGAAACAGTAAGCTCTGTACAGCGGGACCAGAGCTACTCCTGGAGCCCAAAGAATGGCGTCTGGCCACAAAACACCGATGTGACCATAGAGCTCTATGACACAAAAAATGAGCAGTCTTTGCTTAAAAAAACCATTCATATCGCTGCCGAGCCAGCGCTTACCTCTCCGCTTGCCCAAGGCAATATAGACGAGCGCGAGAGCATCAGCCTCACTTTCGACCAACCCATCGACCATCAGACTGCTCGTATCGCATTTGAGTTACCCGGTAAAGGCACCTGGAAAGATGGTACAACCTACGTATTTACCCCTGATAAACTGGAGCCGAACAAGAGCTATCCCTATACTGTCGCAAAAGCGATGCGCAGTCGTGACGGCGGTATTCTGCAGCATGATATCGCAGGCTCCATCTCTACCGTCGGACCAATTACGGTTGTGGGCACCTCACCTCGTGGTGACGGTCTTGCCCAGGCAAGCCAAACGCTGTCTTTTACCTTTAGTCGTCCGGTAGATCATGTATCGGCCGAGCAGCGCTTATCGGTGTCTGCAGGGCAAGTGACGGGCATGTCATGGCGAGGAAATACACTCTACGCAACTGTAGCAAACCTCGGGTATCAACAGACCATAAGCGCCGCAATCGCTGCTGGCGTGAAGAATACAACATTTGGAGTACCGAGCACTCGCAGTTTCTCGCTCAGCTTTACCACAGAAGTGCGCAGCGCTCGATTGGACATTCCATTCTTTCGACAGCAACACGCTGCGACATGCACTGCAGCAAGCCTCCGCATGGCACTTGCCTACCGTGGCGTCGGTGCCGATGAAATAGGACTCGTTAACGCTATGGGCTACAATCCGCGGAGCATCGACAAAAGCACCGACCCTCCCGTCTGGGACGACCCTCAAACGATGTTTGTTGGGTCAATCGATGGGTCTATCACTGGCGGGACCGGTGCAGGACCAGATGCTCCTCCTGTAGCAAAAGCAGCGCGTGCCTACGGCCGCAACGCAAGTGCGGTCACAGGAGTAGACGCCGGGTGGATTGCTCAACAGCTCTATAACGGCAATCCTGTGATCATGTTTGGCGCCTTCAGCCGAACGGGTACTATCACCTGGAAAACACCAAGCGGAGACACACGTATCATGAACCTCACAGGCCATGCCACTACTGTCACGGGAGTGAAAGGTGAACCATCTAACCCGATTGGATTCTGGGTAAATGACCCTCTCCGTGGTATATCATACTGGACGACAGCTCAGGTCAACGCAAACATTGCGCTCGACCCGGACAGACAAGCGGTTGTCATCTACTAGTTAGCTACTGCGTCTTGCCGCTTTTGGACAAAGCCTGCAATGATGATGTCGCCATCACGCTTGCCAACGATTTTTCCTTTGTCATAGAAATTTGTGTACGTGCCGTCTTTGCGCTTGATTCGGTACTCTGTCTTGCACATGGGCTTGCGGCCTTCGATAAGATCCATCATATCCGTCATAATTCGCTCGTAATCATCCGGATGGACGATATAGGTAAACTGCTTGTAGTGCGTGTAATGTTCGTCTTCACGACCAAGCATCTTGAGTTTGTTGGGGCTGTACATCACCATGCCGCTCGGCAGCTCCATCCACCACCAGGCGATCTCAGCAGCTTCAAAGGCAGATTCCATCATGTGTAGTTGGTGGAGTCATCAAGTATCATCTCACCTCAATATATACGCTATTTCAAAAACTCCCCTATTTCCAGGGGAGTTTGTGGCGGCTACTTTCGGAGGCCTAGTGTATCGAGTACTGCTCTGTAGGCGTCAAAATCGGTCGTTTCAAGGTAACGCAGGAGCTTTTTACGCTTCCCTACCATCTGAATCAAACCACGGCGCGCCATATTGTCGTGCTTGTTGGCTTTGAGATGTTCAGTCACCTCTTTGATACGAGCCGTCAAAATCGAAATCTGAGCCTGTGGGCTACCGACATCGTTTTTTGCAACCTGAGTCAAAGCAATAGCTTTCGCTTTGTTATCTTTAGTGATCATAGTGAGTCATTGTACCAGATGTCAGACTATCTTTCAATACTGAGGCCATCCAGCACCTTTGCCTGATCTATGTGCCAGGCCGCCACCCGTGTGCGTCGTAGCTCAGTGCAATATGCCTCTGTCCTCAACGCCTTCCCAAGATCGACCGCGAGGCTGCGGATATATGTCCCACTACTGACGTGGGTACGGATCTTGAGGTATGGATACGAATATTCCACCAATTCGAGCTCATAAATCGTCACGGTACGCTCAGGTATTTCGACTTCTTTACCGTCTCGAGCGAGTTTGTAGGCACGCTGCCCGTTAATCTTGATCGCACTAAAGATCGGTGGTCGCTGGATGATTTCTCCAGTAAATTCAGCGAGAGCATCTGTAATCATACCCTCACTTGGGGCGATCTTATTTTGACACTCTGTAATTTCACCTTCCGGGTCACCCGTCGTACTCGATGCCCCTAATCGAATCGTTGCTTCATACCATTTATCGAGTTTGAGAAATTCACCAGCTTTTTTGGTGGCATCGCCCACCAGGATAATCAAAAGTCCGGTCGCAAACGGATCAAGCGTGCCGGCATGACCGACGCGTAACTGCCGTTTGGTTGGCTTCTCACCTTTTTCCCTGTATGCAGCCTTTATCTGTCCACGAAGCTTGGCGCAAACATCAAAGCTCGTCCAGCCTGCTGGTTTGTCTATGAGAACGATGTTGTCTGTCATATATTTCAAGTATACTAGGTTGCAATGAAAAAGATTATTATCGGCGTGTTTGCCCATCCAGACGACGAAGCATTCGGTGTTAGTCCCACGCTGATAAAAGAAATCCGCGAAGGCGCAGAGGCGCATCTAATCACACTAACGGCAGGCGAAGAAGGTGCTAATCCCGATAATCATGCAGAGCTCGGTACAGTGCGACTCCACGAGTGGCAGCGTAGCTGTGAGCTCATGGGCATCACTCGCTGTCATCACTTAGGATATACCGACGGCACACTCTCGAATACTGATCTTCTGTCTATCGCCGATCGGGTTGGCCAGCTGACAGAAAATATCTTGGCTACCACCGACAGCCCTATTGAATTCATGAGTTTTGATATGAACGGCATCTCTGGGCATATCGACCATATCGTTGCCTCGCGTGCTACTGCATTGGTATTTTATCGACTGAAACAACTGCTCCCCGAGCGCATCACGCGCTTGCGCCTCCGCTGCCTGCCCATTGAGCAAGTACCGCAACATACTATTGACTGGCTCTACATGGACGCAGGTCGCACGAGTGATGAAATCACCGAAGTTGTTGATGCACGGGAATACCACGATACAATTATCGAGGTGATCCGCAGCCACCATAGCCAGCGAGCTGATGGCGAAACGCATATCGCCCGATATGGCAACGATATCGGTATCAATCACTTTATCGTCAAGCAGTAGTTTACTGGCCTGGGATACGGAATTGAGACGGGTCTGTTGGACTCGATGCAGAAACTGGACGAAGATCAGGAGAACCGACAGGCGCGGGAGCGGTAGCCACTGGCGCACCAAATGGTGGTAATGTTGGCGCGGCGACATCACCTGGAAGCGGTGGCAGGGTAGAAAAGTCTGGCAACGGTGGTAGTGGTGGCAAGAGCGGATCGGCCGCGGCTGGTGCAGGAGAAGTTGGCAAAGTGCTCTGCGGACTCTGTAGGCTTTGTGGGCTTGGCGCACCAGTCAGTGCGGCGTCGACTGCAGCCATCGCATTCTCCTGATGTGCGCGATTCTGAGCGTCAATCTCGGCAAGCGTTGGTATTGCTGCTACTGGTGTAGGCGGTTGGATCGGTGCAACGTGTGTTGTCGTGCCGGCATTGCTTGCCGCCCCTAATACATCGACAACAGTCGGTTCTTCGACCGCGCTGTCATTGATTGCATTGATGGGCGCCTGAAATGCAGGCTCGTCGGCTACAAAGCTGCTGCCGCCATGCGTCAAAATGGTTTTATTGCGATCCTCATTGATCTCACGCTGCTTGTCGACCGCTGCTTGTTCACTGGTTGCATTGAGCGTCCCCCCGAGTGTTGGCTCGACAGACTGATTATCTGATGTGCGCCACGTATCCGTCGTCACAGCGCCACGAAGCGGTGCTGGTTGCACTGGCTGCGGTGCGACTGCCGCAAGATTGTCAGCAAGTTCTTTTTCGGCGACAACAGTCGCTTCCCTCTGTCTCTTTGCGACAACACGAGCCGCCTGCTTTTTGAGCTCTTCTTCAGCCCGCGTGACTGCTTCAGCTGATTGGTCAGAGGCAATTTCGTCACGCACTTCATCGAGAGTGCCCTCGGGTACATGCGAAATCGCTAATGACCCGTCTGCAGCTGGCGTATCTTTTGGTGCCTCTTTTGGCGCTTCCTTTGGTGTAGCTTCCTTGGCGGGATGCTCGCTGCGATCAACTTTTGCGGGTTTGTCCTCTTGCAGATCGCCTTCTGATTTTTCTTGCTCTTTCTCTTTTGCAGGCAAGGCGCTGCCTTCTTCGAGCTTGATAGCAATCAGCTGCTGGTTTGCCCCTGCAGCCATTAGTTGTGCGGCGGTGGTCATGACGTCAGCAGATGTCTTGTCATTGCTGAATCGCTCTGTGGCGGCAACAATACCCGTCAAAAGAGCGGTAGCAATTTGCTCGTCAAGAAGCGCTTTGTCAGATTTAAGTGCTTCCGCAAGCCCTGCCATCATCTCTGAATAGCTACTTGCTGCTGTATCAACCCATTCTATGCCGCCCAGGTTACTGGCTTCACCAAGCGACACCGCTGCCACCGTCGCATCATGAAGAATGCGCCCATGACTCTCAAGAGCCTTGTCGAGATCTTCACTACTCCTAACGCCGATGGCTAGTACGAACTCGACATTATAGTCACCTTGGCTAAAATCGAGATCCTTATCAGAAATTGTCGTTCGATACGGTGTGATAAAAATCTTCACCATATCATCGACAACTTTGTAGCGCAAATGGTCGGCTTTTTCTTTGTCGAGTGCAATGATGAAATCTCGCAGACTATCGACCGTATTCTCAAACGTTTTTTCAGGCTGGAGAAACTCGATGGCAGGGGGAACTGCACCGCTGAAAACTGCTGTACCATGCTTGTTGAGCTTGTTGATGAGCAAGGTGATACCAAGCGCCGCGCTCAACTCATCGACAGATGGGTTACTGTTCACGGTCACAAGAATATTGTTGCTGTCTTTGATCTTTTCGACAATCTGTTTTTTGACGGTGGTATCTGCCATATCTTTCCTATTTTTTGCTTTTCATGAAAGTTTGCTGTCACTATACCATAAGTGTTTTCGTATCGTCAACTATTATGACACCTAAGCCTCAGAACTTCCCCTACTTCCCGTAAAGCAACGGCAACCAGTGAGCCACCACGTGATTCGCCGCCTGAAAGACGACGTGGAGGGAGGGTTTTTAAGACTCGGGTTATTACTGCATGACCTGTCTGCTGCCCTCCTCTGAGCATACATCTTTACAAACAGGGGTTTTTCCTCTATAATCAACCGTTGATTAGAAATAACAGACTCTAACGAGAAATAAAGGAATTTTTATGCCGATTATCAAATCAGCCATCAAACGAATGAAGCAAACTGCAAAGCGCCGCGACCGCAATGTAGGCATCAAGCGCGACATCAAATCTGCCGTAAAGTCATTTATGGCGAAACCAACTGCTGAAGGGTTCAGTGCCGCACAAAGCGAACTCGACACCGCAGTGAAAAAGAACCTGCTTAAGAAAGCAACCGCCTCTCGCCGCAAAGCTGCCCTCGCAAAAACTGCGAAAGAAGCTGGTGTAAAACTATCTACCGCTAGTGCAAAGAAACCTGCAGCCAAAAAAGCAGCAGCAAAGCCTGCGACAGTGAAAGCAACTCCAGCCAAGAAACCAACTGCCGCAAAAGCAGCTCCCAAAAAACCTGCAGCCAAAAAGCCAGCTAGCAAGACAGTAAAGAAATAGTCTCCGTTTGAGAGACTAACGACATTATTGCTGCACCTCCCCGCTCACCAAGCGGGGATTTGTTATCGCAGGACAATCGCCATTACAAAACGATCAAAGCCTTCCCATGGCGTCACTTCCGAGATTTTCATACGAGCATCGAGATCGGCCGCGAGCTGTGTAATGGCACGCGCATCAACCTGTGAGACGTGCTTCGCCTGCGATTGCAACCTCCCAAGCACATACGGGTGGATCGCAAGATCACCCGATGCACCGCCAGCGAGTTTTAATGCTACCAACTGCAACCACTGTTTGACAACGCCGGCAAAAGCCAGGTAGGGATCCTCATTGGCATGAAGCTGCGAAAGCATCGTCTGAACCCCCGCGTCGTCGCGGTCAATCGCTTTATCGAGTAGACGAAACAACACTTCGCCTCGGGCTGGCGGCAACACGGCAGCAATTGACTCGTCGCTCACTTCGTCGAGCACCGCAAGAGCAGCGACCGCTTGTGCCAACTGCATTTGATCGATCACCATTGATCCTGGGCGAGCAGTTGGCGCATGCGCCCGCTGGATCATGTCTGCCAGCTGCGCTCGCGTTGGTGCAAGTCCACGGTCTTTCATCAGCTTTCCCAGCCATTCTTCTGCTGCACGTGTGTCACGGTCTGTCCACTGTTCAGCCGTAATCAGTTTGGTTTGCTTCAAAACATCTTTCGTTGACTTCAGTCGCTTGTCTATACTACTTTCGCGTAAAATAACTGTCACCTCTGGAGCCACGTCATCAATCCACAGTGCCAATTTTTCCCAAAGCATCTTTTGCTCAGACAACCGTGTGATGATCACGGTACGCTCACTTGCAAACAACGACATGCCGCGCAAAATATCGCTCAGCTTAGCCTCATCGAGCTCGCTACCTTCGTAGCGCTCTACTGTCGCTACCCCAGCAGCCAGCCGCTGCAGCTCCTGCTCAGCTGCGTAGGTATTTTCTCCTAGAATCATATATATCACTATCTCACTATTGTGGCATAGGCTGACAGACGGAACAAACATGAGTACCACGACCAGCGACTTTGATCTTCTCGACAATCACATCGGGATGTCTCGGACATGGCAAGCCTTCTTTGCGAAAGACACGCGCGAAGTCGATGTAACTCCCCCGCTTGCCCTCGGCGTTGACATAGTTTCGGTCGGTACTGCCGCCTTTTTCGATGCTGAGATTCATGACGTATTTAATTTCCTTCAACAATTCGACTAGTTGCTCATCAGATACATCTCGTACGCGGGTCGCAGGGTGGATCCGCGCGCCCCACAAGCTTTCATCGGCATAGATATTTCCTACTCCGGCCAGCACAGTTTGGTCGAGAATTGCCGCTTTGATGGTAGTGTTATTGCGACGACGAGTTCGGGGGATAAATTCGCTACCTGTAAATGAATCTTCAAGCGGCTCTGGGCCTACGCGTTGCATAAAATCGATACTCGGCACTTCAACAGTCGGGAAAAGTTTTAACCACCCAAATTTGCGCTGGTCATTAAAATACAGATGCGAGCCATCGGTAAACTCAATCACCACGCGCGTGCTCCTGTCGGGCAATTCACCCACCAGTGAATCATTTGGATGCCCCGCACCAAAGCGGACCTCACCCATGACATCACCGGTGCTTCGCACGCGCTTTAGGAGGCGGGGCGACGAACCTGAATTCGCTTCAGAATCGGGCGGAGAGGTAGACCCCTCCTTTACATATACGAGCTGCCCAGTCATTTTGAGGTGAATGACAAGTGTGTAGTGTGTTGAAAGATCAATCAAAAGTACCTTTGCTCTTCGACGAATATCGACAACACATGAACCGATCAAAAACTCTCGAACCGACTGCGGCTCGTTAGGAAAACTCTTAGGAGAGTCGCGCACCGAAGTATCTCGCACAACTTTGTGCATGATAAGTGACGCAAGACCGCGCCTAACTGTTTCGACTTCAGGAAGTTCGGGCATACATCTAGTATAGCGCTCTAGGCGACGAGCGAGTAATCGCCGCTTTGCATGATGTCCACCGCCATATCGGCGACGTCCTCTGCTCGGTACATAATAGCGTTGTGGCCGCTCAGCACGCGAGAGTCTAGCTCATACAGGTTGAATCCAGCATAGGTTAGCCCCCGCCGAACCTTATCTGGAGAAATGAGACGATCATGCGGAAAAAGCAGCGCGTCGCGTCTGATATGCTCATCAAGACCACGCGCCTGTTCGGCAACGTAGTGCCGGCTCGCCATGAATGCCGTCTGCAATAAAACATGCGGTGGACTGGAGACGAAATAATCAAACCCATCGGCCACCACTCGAAGCTCGTCGAGCATATGCTTATTGTCAGGCCGGTCACGCAAGCTCGACAAGGCGCGAAAGGTATTCACGCCACCATAGCCAGCTGGCTGCATGAGGAGAAGACCTGATATATCATCAGGTGCTCTCAGCGCCGCCATTGTCGCGTGCATACCGCCGAGTGAATGGCCGATGACCCGAACGGGCTTTTGTCCATCATCGGCAAGCGATTTGACGACCTCGATCACTTCATCGGTACAGACTGGCGATGCACCTTCGTGCGCCATAGTGACAGACGTCACTCCCCTTTCGGCGACATCTCGAGCAAACGGATTGTAGAGTCGGCGCTTCGCCATAATGCCTGGAACGATGAGAGCGACTTCGTCACTCGTCACTTCCTCTGGTGTACGTACAGTATAATGCACCACTCGTGAGCCAAGCTCGAGCGTATGATCACGGGTCTCGTACCGCAACCGTTCCAGGCTTTTCATGACATTACTATGCTCTTAGGGTGCCGAAAAAGCAATAGCCTGAACGCACTATCTCACGCTAGAATTACTGCTTAGTAAGCTGCTCATTAATAACACTTGTCACCTTGCTATCTTCACGAAGGTTTTGCCAATAAAGAACTTGGGATGATTTCAGAGCGATGCTATCCTGCGGGCCATAGAGCTGATCGGTTGCCTTAATAAGTGTAGTCTTCGGTGCATCTTTACTCGTGTCGTTTGCCGTGTTTACTTGTAGGATTTTCTCAATATACGGTGATTTTAGCTGCAAAAACTCACCACTGACATTTTGCAACTTGCCAAAGTATAGCTGTCCATTCGTCATATAGACCACTTGGTAACTGTTACGGTCTATGCGCTGTGTTGGATTGAGAATAGTCATAGTTACCGCAAACCCAAGCGCCAATAGTCCAATAAATACAGCCGTCAAGAAAAGTTTCGTATAGCGATGTGTCGGCCAAAACATGCTTCGGTGTTTCTTGCGTGTCGTAATCTCTGAGCTTTTGTTCATATATTCTTCAGTATATCACTCGTTATTGGTCTGATTTGGTGTATCGATGACTGCAGGACCGACATCAACAATGCGGTCAATCTCGGGACGATAGATGATTACCTTTTGAAGATTTTTGTATATCAAAATCTTATCGCCATTTTTTACTTTGCCGCGGAGATACCCGCTCGCGACTTTGCTACTATCGACGACTGTTATGAGCGCGGGCTCTTCATCGCTCGGCAATACGTAGTGCCTACTAATAGCCTCTTTCACTTGAGAAAGCGACGACAAATCGCTCTCACGGCTCATTTGCGACCGAGTGTAGGCTCCTGCACCACTCACGAGCATAACTAGTAGCACGACGAGAGCAGATAGTATTTTTTGTTTTTTTGTCAATCGACTCATCAATAGTCACTTTCTACGTAGACACGATTAACGTTTATCTGTACGGCAGCTGCGGTGCCACCGTTATTCATATACTGGTGATGCGTCAGTAGTGCAGTGCTCGAAGGCATGTCAGTTGATATAGTACCGCTAGTAGAGGCGCCCGTGTCGAGTCGTTGCACACGATACCCAATACTGCTCCCGTTCGCCGCAGCGTACAGTATGAGCTCATAGACGGCATCTATGTTGTTCGTGGGGAAATTTGCACCGAGATCAATCTTTGTAGCAGTACCCGCAGCGTCGTTATGCATAATCTGCAGATTAGCGTCGGCGCTGTCCCAACCAACACCGAGCATATTAACTATAGCTGATGGGTTGATTGATGTAGACGTCGCGCCCGTGGTCGCAGTTAACCCGCTAAAGAGCCTCTGGTTGGCAGTCGTTGTCGAAGTGCTAAAGCGTGAAGCATAAAAGAATCCGCCCAAGCCTGCCGCATTACCTCGCCATACCAGCGGTGCGGTAGAGCGTAATTCTGCGGCAGCGTTTGCTGTCGTCGCACTAGACACCCTAACCCGGCGCATCGAATTAGCCAGGTTAGTAGTAGTAATCGCCGGTGTCGAAGCTGTTCCCACTGTCGTGTTCGGCATGCCAAGTGTGTTTATCGTGGTACCGGTACTTGGCAGTAGTATTGCAATATTATTTGCAAACAATGCTGGCTGGTACGGGGTATCCAAGCCTGAGGGCCCAACAGATTTAAGTATCATTCTTCCGGCAATCTCTTTGGCGTAGATTTTCATACTACCAGCAGTGGGTACAGAGGGTTCATCTGTAACAGCAGCCATCTGAAGGCTGCCCGAAGCAATGTCAACGCCTATGTCAAAACCGCCAGCCACCTTCAGCCCTATCTCCGTACCTGCGCCTGGCGTCGTTGGTCCCTCTATTTTGATGCCATACGCAGAAACGCCGCTCGCTGGACCAGTTGCATCGGCAACGATTCTCAGCCCCGACCACTCGCTCAGTGCGGTCGTACCTGGCACGAAGTCAACACGCATTCCAGCGCCCTCAATATCCCCTGCGCCACCAGCGTATTTGACATCGATACCATTGACGTTATCAGCTGTTACAGCCTGTCCTGTATTGTCGACCGTAAAAAGACTCGACGTCGGCGCAGCACCGGCGGCGACTCGCACACCCTTGGCAGCAGTTGTCGTGATGGTTGCTGGGCTTGTCGAGCTGTCATATGCCTGCTGAAGCGTGCTACCCCCGCCGCTACCTATACAATCTGTCCAAGCGCCAGCCTGATAGCAGCGGAATTTGTTGTTGGTGGAGTTATAGTACATGGCGCCATTCGTTGATGTCGCACCCGCTCCAGGGTCACTGGCGTTGCTATCCATGACAAGCACCTGAGCAGCTGCATCAGCTGCACCGATTTTGACGACAGCATTTGTCGTATCCACAGTAAATAGCGATGAACTATTGCCGACCGTGAAAGCAGCCGTGCTGTTGGTCGTGACACCAAGCGTGCCAGTAAACACCGAGTTCGATCCGAGCTGTGCAAACGCCCCACTATCAAGTCCATCCAACGTATCAGAGTTAAATGCATAGGACGAGCTGCCAAGCTTGTTGCGGGGAGACATGGGGCCTTCAGAGTAGGCTTCGCAGGCGGCAGTTGTACAGGTGGCAGTCGCGGGGGTTGGGAGTTCTATCTCAAAGTAGAGAGCATTGGCATTGTTGAAGAGAGTTGGCGAAAGACTAGAGACATCACCCAGCTGGACACTAAAGAGCCCGCCCGTGGTAACGGTCACGCCAGTAGTTGCAGAGTTTGCTCGTTGCTCGCTCCAGAGGAGTGTGCCAGCGCTCGCAGCATCGTAGAGACGGAACTTCATATTGTAGGTGCCAGGAGCCATTGGGTTGCCTGAGACATCGTTAATACGACCTTGAAAGTTAAGTTTGTAGGGAATGGATTGGAGGGCAGAGGAGGGAGTGCCATGCACAAACAACACTAAGCCAGCACACAAGGCTGGTAGCGCAAAAAACATCAGTCGTCGATTTCGCACGCCGTTGGTCACTTGCCCCTTTCCGATATACTACTCACTCCACACCATCGTCAATGTATAGTGTGGCTCAATTGTAACTATACCGCTTATGTCATCACTTTTCAACGGGCAGTGGCGCGCTGACGGCGCAATCTACGCACGAGCACTCCGCCCGCACCAACGGCAACTGTTGCAGTAATCGGTAACAACCAGCGCCAATAGCCTGTGATGGCAAAAAAATATGTCGACTTCTCCCCTGTTTCGGCGTGGGCAGTTAATTTAATTACCCCTAGGTAATCTCCCTGTTGACGATAGTCAACACTTCGCGCTCGGCCTGCAAACACCAAAGGACCTTCGATTGTCTTTGTCGTATACGGCCAAACATTAACAACAATCTGCGGGTAATACCCCGTTGACTGCCTTGGATCGGCCATATTTTTGACCACAAACGAAGCAGTGAGTGCGTCACCAATCTGAAATGGCGATGCGGCCAGCGAAGCAATGGTAGCTTTGCGGTCTGTTGAGGCGCCATTTACTATCGATAGAAGCGTCCCAACCCTTACTGATGACTGCGCGCCCTCAACCTGCTGGGGCTGAGTAGAAGCAAAAATTGCCGCAAATACCTCACCTGACGGCAACTTACTGCTATCAATCGAAAAGGCGAGATGCAGGGTTTCGCGTGGACCTAATTCCGCTTCAGTATAATCAAGCATCACACCTTTACTGACTTGTTCATCATCAAAAAATTCGAGATTCCCTTCGTCGTCTATTTGTCGAAACGCCTGCACCGTAAGCTTCAGCTTAACCGCGCTACCGCTAGGATTTGCAATATCAACAAAGCCTTTTTTACTCTCACGTTTTACTAACGTTGCATTGTAGTGAAGTGGTGTGATACGCAAAGAATCAGCAAAGGCACTGTGTCCCGGCAAAAGACCGCCAGCAATCATCCCAAGCACCGCCATCAGCCACCACACTCTCACGGCAGCATCGTCCCTGTCACGGTCACAATATTGGTATATATACCCGCTGCTTGCGTACTGGTCACATCAAGCTTGAGCTTTAGCCCAAGCACATCCTTCACGCCAACCCCAGTTCGCGAGTACACCGTTGTTGCCGTACCTGGCAAGGCAGCGTAGGCGTTTCCCGCACTCCATTTTCCGTCGATCGCCGTTGCGTTCGTGCTAGCCAGACTGAACCCAAGACCTTTTGTAGTGCCTTCGCTCCATGTCGTAGGGCTTGCAACGGTTGAAGAAATTGCAGGGATTGTGTTTGGGCCACTGGTAAGATTTTGATTTTGCTGGATTGCCACGCTGTAGTTCGAAGCATCTGTACGAACAATGGCATCAAACGAAACCGCCTGTGACGAACCTGCGAGTATATCTGTCGCAAATGCAACTCCCGACGCAAGGCCTGCGCTGCCTGCAGCATACTCCGCGCCTACTTCATTGATGCTTAAAACTCGGTTATATATTTTGACCTCATCGATCGACCCACCAAAGGGTCGAGAAAGTCCATAAAAGTCACCAAGACAAAGGAATGCATTCGCATTTTGTAGTGTCGCCGGCACCGACCCTGTCATCGTAAGTGCCTGCGATACTCCATCGATATACACTTTCACTCGGTTAGCTGCTGCACCTTGCGTGCCATCAAATGTGACCGTCACCTGATGCCATCCGCTCGTCCATGAGCCAGCGGGAGTTTCGACATAATTTACTCCACTATCGGTTAAACTTGACGCCACGATAAATCTCAGCCTCGTTCCGTCACTACTCGATGTTTGCAAGGCCCATGCACCAGAGGTAGGAGTGCCACCGCTATAATCCCACTGTGATGCAAGCGTGGCATTGATCGTCTGTGGCCCAGAGGCCCAGAGCGACACGGTCATCGATTGGCCAGTAGGCAAACTCGCATTGTCTGGTACCCGAAAGTTACCTGTTGTTGCCGTTGCGTTATACCCTCCTCCGACTTTACCGGCGACCCAACCAGAGGCTGACGATGCGGCAACACCTGCGCTATTTGCCTGCGCACTCGTGTCATACGCGGCATTTCCTGCTCCTTCATCAAGCGACCAATATCCCACCAGTCCGTCGGGCTGCACGGTGAGCTGCAAGCTCTTTGGCAGCTGTGCCACATAACCCATACCGATTTTGTAGCTACCACCTGCGCCATTTCCCACAATTGTTTCACCACCACTCCCCACGAGTGAGTAGCTTGATGAACCGCTTTGTCCACCAAAGTTATTTCCTACGCTTGCATCGATCACATAGCTAGATGAAGAAAAACGATATGCAGATACACCATTCGCAAAAAGCACTGCGATAGCCAGTACTGTCAGCGCGAGTAGTCCCCCTCTCTCTCGTGTCATTATATACAGTATACCAGTCTGGTTATGGGAAAAACATCACAGCAAGTAGTATCAGCGCAGCACCCGTTATTCTTACTGGGGTACATATCTTGGTCGTTCGCTCAGTTCGTACAGGAATCAAAGGAAGTGTTGCAAGGGCACGATAACTCCACCATGGAGCAAGCAACAGCACCAGTCCGACCGCCACACCTAAAAAGCGCAATGCCATTATTCCAGGCTGCGACTCATAACCAGGCACCACTATATCGGCTGCAACCATAAAACCAAACACGCCATCAAGAATAAATTTAACGATCCCTTCTTGCGAGACCGCCCCTGCACTTTCAGATATTTTTTGGCCAGAAGCGACCACGCCATCATGCGTCAAAGGATTTGGCTGAGTCGCCGACGCAGACGATGAATCTGATGTGGTCGTAGGATCCTGCGCCGGAAGTGTTGGGTCATAGGCCACATCGATCGTCTCTTCAACCTGTGATGAAGTGATCGGGTCGATGCCCACCAGCCTCACCACATGGAATCCAGGGCTATACACCAAACTAAAACTATATGTAGCTGCCCCAAAATCAAGGGGTATCGTAGTACTATATACCCCATCAACATACACCATAATTTGACTAACATTGTGCACTGTCCCAGTGATGGTGATGGCTGAATTACCCGATGAACTTGCCGGTGTAGGGCTCGTGATTTTCAAATCAGCAGGTTGATCATCGCGGACCTTTGCATTGACATTTGTTTGCGCCAAGGTAGTAGACGAAGGCAGCGCCAGGTTATACACTGCAGTGCATAATATAACTGTAGCTACGAGCCTAGCGACGTGGCCGAAATGCTGTGGTCGACCCATTATTACGCCGCCTTACGATTTGGATTGCACCAAGAAGAACTAGTAAAGCTAAGATAAATAACAGCCACTTAGGGGCCACAACCACGTATTGATCGGATTGAGTGTGCTTGCCAAGAACCGTTGCTTCACTATGCACTTTGTATACGCCGATCCACGCCGTTTTATCCCAGCTAATATCGACCGCACGAGTCGTATTTGGCAGTACATAGGCCTCTTGCTCATTTTGATACTTGACGTTACCAAACAAATCCATGACTGCGAATCGAGTTTTTGCTGCAAAATCTGTTTTTCCGGTATTTTCGATTCGAATTGTTGAGGTGAGTGGCGGTACAGACGTGAACCATGGCGTATCAATTGAAGCGACTTTTCCACTGGTTTCGGTTGGCCCATTGACAGTCGAGTAAAGCAGTAGTGCCAGTCGCTTTTTTCGGGAAATTCCCGTACTTTCAGCAGTTTTTGGCTGTGTCTCCACAAAAATCACTCCATAATGTCCGCCCGCTGTCGCCCCTTTGCTGACATTCATTGTAAAGGGAATGTGAATCGTTTGCTTCGGTTCAGCATGCCAGGTTGCTTTTTCAAAGCTTATCCAGCGATATGCATCGGCGTTTGCCGGCTGACTAGTGAAGTCTGGCGTGTATGCCTCGTCTTTTACTGAGTAGGGGCCAGTATACACTTGGAAATCATACGCGGTATCACCATAATTGATGATCGTAAATTCATCGCGCACTACCGCTCCTGCGTCTACTGTCAAATGTTTAGTGGGCGGCGACAGCGTGATACTTTCTTGCACCTCTTCGGCTTGTACAGAAGCGCTGCCGACAGTACCAATAAGCAACAGGGCTACACTGAGCCCTGTGACAAATTTGAACCCATAACCCCTATGCTTTTTCACTGTACCCTATGGTACTATTTTGCAGTCGCCGTGTAAACAACTTGGTCGGTGTAAGTTCCAGTCGGCTTTGTGTTGTCGACTTTTGCGGCGTACCACACCACCGTCTGGTCGTTTGAGGCAGTGGTAGACGTGCTCTTGAGAGTGTAAGGAGTACCCTGTGCCGGGATTGCCGACCATTTTGAAGTGCTAGTTGTGCTGTTTGTTTCGACAGAATAGGTTGCATCAAACCCGGTACCGCCAGGCAGCGCAAATCCCCAAGTGTTGGTGGCAAGTGCGGCGCCACTTCCAATTGCATTTGCCGATGCAGCAATGGTGTTGCCACCGCTCGTGAGAGTGTAGGTGGTATCGGCATCGGCCAGTGTCAAAAGATATCCTAATGTGTCGTTTGTGTTCACCGTCAATGTATCGCTTGCGCTCGACAGCACTGCGCTCGCACCAGGTGTCAAGTTGATATCGACGTTATTGCTCGTGCCCTGAGAAGTCGTAGTGAGAGTAATCGTTGCCGCAACAATTGCACGAACTGTTGGGCTTACCGTCACTGCATCTGCCTGGAACGACGGCACAGTAACCAGTCCCAGCGCAAGTGTCGCACCCGCTGTTGCCAACAAAGATGATTTGAAGATTTTTTTCATTGTTTATTATTATTTCCTTTATAGTGTTACTGCCGAGATTGTCTCATATCGATTATGCTCTTGTCAATCTAGCTAAGTAGTAATTTATACATCAATTCTTTTGTTCGCTCGTTGCTCGTGTGCTGAATACTCTGCATGCCTGCAACCTCCGCCCCCTCGCAGTTGTCAGCAAGATCATCAATCATGACACACTCCTCGGGTCGTAGGCCAATTCTTTCAGCCATCAGTGTAAATATGACGGGGTTTGGCTTTGCCAGCCCTTCTTGATACGACAGTACTACTGTATCGAACAGCTCATGTAGCTCCTCGCCAAAAAGCTCTTGCATCGTCCGCTCACCGATATTACTGAGCATGCCTAGTTTGTACTCACCCTTTGCTCTCAGCTCTTTGATATACGCCACCAGCTCTTTATTTCGCACGTGCTTTTCGCGCAACATTTTTTCAATATCACTAGGTTGCAGTCCGAGGACCTCGGCCGTCTTGGCCAAATATTCATCATATGAGATATACCCATAATCCTTCTGCAGATTGATGTCATAGATCTCCTGACGCCGATCGTCTGGGGCCATCAACGAAATCAAGGTCAGGCTCCCACTATAGAGCACCCCAAAACAGTCAAAAATAATCCCGCGTATCATATCACTAGTATACCGATGACTAGTAAATTTCGTCGAATATTGGAGAGAAATCAGGAATCTGATTGACAAACAGTGCCTGCACTTGCGCTGGCTTGGCAGTCATTGTGCCTTTAGAACCCGCACAGGTAGTCGTCCACTCTGATTGATCAGCCGTACCGTCTTTTGCCGTCTCAAATACAAACGCTAGGCCCTGCGTAGCGCACGCCCCACGTATGTCATTGTCGGCAGCATTGCGTGTATTTGTTACATCTGCTTTTGCAAGCGCGTACACAAATTGCTCATATGCTTGCCGATTATTTTCATACCTGTGTGTCAAGACTACTTGATCAAGATAACCTGTATACACCGTGTATGATCGAGAAGTAGGCGACACAGTAATTTGGTACGACTGGAACTTCTCATTTGCCACAATTGGCCCGCGCACTGCCCAGCGTACCGAGCGACCTTCATCAGTATCAACGAGGCTTGATGATATGCTGTCAGTTGCCTTGTCTTGGCTCGATGAGTTGCTAAAGAAAATCATACGACCAACCGAAAAAACCGCTGCAGTCACGAGTGCAATCACGAGCACCACAATAATGATCGGAAAAATGCGGGGATTTGAGCCTCTATACATGCAATTATCATGTCACTAGAGGTAAAAAAAGTAAAGCATGTACAGTTTAACTATCTGCCGTGACAGCGCCATGCACTGTGCCAAGATGTCCTAGCGCAAATCGTACCGCTTCTCTCTCACGAAATACTCGCTCTTCCTCAGCCTGTGCAGAACGAACCGCATCGACAAGTCGTATCATTGATTCAAGTGCCTCATAGTCTTCAAACATCGCTTCGCGGGTTCTCCCTCGCCACAGCTCGGCATGGTGTAAGCGCTGATCATCATCGAGTATACCGGTCAGATAGTCGTGGCGATACGCATCGCGCTCTCGAGGCATCAATTGCATCCATAGTCGATGATTCACCGTTTCTACTGCGAGGATTGTGCGGTCACGCTCTTCACCAAAAATATCTCTTTCTGCAACTAGCCAAGCATGGGGGTCGCGCAGATCTCGCCCAGTTTGCGTACCAACGTAAAGCAGCTGCTCGATTTCGGCGGATACACCGGCAAATGTCGCACCATCATACACATGCAACTCTCCATTGATATAACGCATCGGCAAAGGGTGATTGTCATTACTCCTCTCCATCCACACACACTTCGAATAGTCATATCTTGCAAATCCATCTGGTGTGGTATGCATTTTTTCGGCCAATTCATACAATGCTGGCCGACGAGTTTCTGTACGCGAAGCAACCATGCTGTCCATTCCTTTCGACGTTCATTGTTTGTGTGTATGAGTGTCTCTCACTGTAATACACCTCCCCACGAAAAAGCGCAAGTAATTTTAGTTGCGACCTTCTGGTGCCGCAGCAAGCTATCTAGATATAGTGGCCAAACTTATGATTAGAAAGTCCGTGTTCGCGTATCAATTGGTTTAGCTTGTCGCGCATGGGTGCATGATTCACAAATCGCCAGTCAGCCAGATCACCAAACAAATCCGGCAAAATGCATAGCACCACTACAGGCACGCGCTGAGCGCCATGACCGTTGTATTCAATGATATAGCTCTGTTTGTCGCCTTCCATCAGTTCACGCTCCGTCAACCGGCCTTCGTGCACCAGCTGTTCCATGCGTCGTCGAAACGAGCTCGGCGTTTTGACATCGATGTTGATATAGCGCCGATCCTCGGGGTCTTGTACCTGAAGGTCAATGCCTAGCGCGTCCTGGGCACGATCGGTCATAAACGCATGAAATCCGCTATCCTTTGCGGCCAAATACACCGCAACTTCTCGGGTAAGACCGCGGATAATCGATGTCCACTGCTCTTCACTAAAGCACGGCGCGCCAACCCGTTTGCAGATCCGATCAGCCGCTTGTTTGACTCGATCAGCAAACTGTCGCCGATGCTCGTCGTCGAGGTTCAAAATTGTCGCCACCAGCGTATCGTTAAAATCAATGAGTTCAAATAATCGCTCTTGCTTGTTGCGATACCCATGAGGAAACTGGTCCATCTGCTGTTGCGCCAGCACAGCACGCGGCGCTTGCGCTAGGAGCGCCACCAAGCCATCGCTCGGGTCATTGGTCTGCTGGAACTGCTTTTGCAGCTTGTCGATGTAGCGGTCGAGGGCATGCACCTCGGGTCGGCGCTGCAGTCGTGCCACTACCTGCTCTTCGGCGCAGTCAAAAAAATCCGTACTACGACAAATATACTGCACTGGTTCAGGCGCAAGCAGATGCTGCTGATCCTGTCGTGTGTCGCGAAAACGTATTTGCCGCTGGCGGTAGCCACGAAGTCCATGTCGGCGGCGCAACGGCCGAAAGTGTTGCCAGTGGTGTCGAAAACGATGATGCATGAAAAGTTTTTTGTTTTTAGTGAATTATTCTACCTATAAAAATAGCATAAACAGTTTGAAAAGTCAATGCTGTCCTTTCTTGCGTCTACAGCAAGGTCACTTCGCGCTTGACGAACGTCTTGTCGTTAAGCCAGGCGCGTTCGGCGGTGAAACGATAATGACCGAGTTCGCTGCCGCGGTCTTCGACGAGCACGCCGTGTCCACTCATGTACACACCGGCTTGTTGTTCGGTATTAAAGATCACGACCGACATTGCCGGGCGATCGGTGAGCGCCTGCGAGTGGAGGGTATCGAGTTTTGAATCCCACTCAAATTCATTTCCCTGCCATCGTGCGATGCGTACCGGCACCGCCCAAGGCCTGCCGTCGTCCAGTGTGACTGCCAGCACCATAAAGTGCTGTTCGGCCAGAAATTCTTGTACAAATTTTTTATCCTGATTACTGCTTTCCAGTGCTTCCATATCCACCTACTCCCCTTTCGGTAATATCTAGTTCACCAACCTCATCCCACTCAACCGTTTCGTACTGCTGCACGATCATCTGCGCGATACGCATACCCGGCTCGACAGTAAATGGCTCGTTGCTAGTGTTTAGCAATATCACGCCCACTTCACCACGATAATCTGCATCGATCGTTCCCACGCCATTGGCCAGCATAATGCCGTGTTTTGCCGCCAATCCGCTGCGTGCCCGTATCTGCGCTTCGTACCCAGTCGGCAACGCCATGGCAAACTCCTGTCGGAATAATAATCCGCTCATGTGGCGCAATTATCACTGGCTCATCGATGCACGCTGCCACATCCATCGCCGCCGCTTGCGCTGTTTGGTACTGTGGAACTACGGTATTTACATTGAGTTTTTTGAATTTAATTTTCATCAATCAACTTCTCTATCCGTTTCTTTATTTCATCGCGTACTGCGCGGTCTATTTCGATAGTGCGATTTTCTTCGTAGTGGGGATCGGCGACATCCCACAACTCTGCCTTGTAACTCTTGGTCACATAGCTCGGCATATAGGGTGTCGGAAACCAAACTACTTTGTCTGCTGCATCGACTATCTCTTGCGTTAGCTGATCGCTCTTCTGACCCGCCATAGTCAAGCCAATCTCTTTCATCCCCGTTTCGCCGCGTTCAGAAGCATGATTTTTCAGCGTTGCGATCGCACCTGCGCTGGTTGCATCGTGCGACTTTGTGAATGTATTATAAATTGTCTCTGCCATTTGACTGCGAATCATATTACCTTCGCAAACGAAAAGAATCTTCATTACTTTTCCTTTTTCTCTGCCATCACATATAGCCAATTCTTGTCTTTATATATTGTTTCACGTATATCTGTAACCAAAAAATTTGCCCTTTCAAGCTTTGCTCGTAGCTCATCTGCCTGGAAATAGCGAAAATATCGCGGAAGCCCCAACTGCTGATCTTCAGTGAGCTCTCCATCCCTCTCAATTACCGAAAAAGCGAGTTTACCGTCCTTTACTAGCGCAGCATGGATGTTTTGTAGTGCAGATGAAAAATCTTCATCAGTAAAATGCAGAAACACTGCGCTCGCATACACAACATCCCACTTGCCTTCAGGAGCTTCAGCAATAATGTCTAAGCGTAATGGCGAATGGCCATGCTGCCGCAAATAGTCCAAGAAGCCACCCGACGCATCCGTTACCTGCACCTTGTAGCCCTTGCTGGCGAGATATCTCGCGTCTCTCCCGTGCGCGCTGCCAATTTCCAAAATACGTGCGTTTTGTGGCACATCACGAAAAACATCGCCGAGCCAATCGTTATAAAACCCCTCGCGTGAACGCGTCATATCTCGATTCACATATGGCTCAATGCTTTTGTTATAGGTATGGATGGTTTGGCTATTTTGCTGCGACATGTCCATTGCCCTCCAGCCACTGCAAGAGTATCAAGGCAACACGCCCTTCTTTCATGTCGCCCACTAGTATCATTCGTCTTGCCTCCTCAAAACCTACCCACACATCCGCCTCAATCATCTCACCAATCTCTAACTCTTGTCCGGCCGAGCTCAAGCTCCATTTGTGAGCTACAAATACGTACAAATCCCACTCGACAGTCGCACCAAGTGTAGACTTCTCGACGAACTCAATTTCTTCCACCTCAATGCCCGCTTCTTCGCGTGCCTCAGCAACTGCTTTAGCTTTTGCAGCAAGTAAAATATCTTCGTCACGCATACGAAATGCTGCAAACTCATCAAGCGTGTCAAATACCTTCCTTCCCGGCAGCCGGTAGTCCCACTCTTCCAGTTCATGACGAAACTCTTTAGTGAGCAAAATCTTTTTTGCTGCATCATCGACGATGATGACACGAACACCTGGTGCTCTGCGTGCAACTTCAAATATACGACCATCGTCTTGCTTTATCTGCACGAGTTCAAATATCTTTCCCTTTGCAACTATCTCTTCGCTCATGCAGGCTTCTTTCCGACAAAACGCACAAGGTGATGTACTCCCTTGTCAATATCTTTATATGTCTCGCCTTTTTCATCACAGATAATGACATCAAATTTCTCGGCAAATTTCTTTACTGACTCCGCACTAAAATATCGTTTTTTTGTACCCTCGGTCTCGAAATAATCACCTTCTAGCTTCGTGCCGCTATTGTATTCAGGGTCATTTACTGAGTTCACTAGAAATGCCACAATACCGCCCGGCTTTAGCACTCGATATATCTCATTGAAGACCTGTTTGGTAGTTTCTGTATCGAAATAGTGCAACGCGAGATGCGAATAAACGACATCGAACTTCTCGTCATCGTAGACGAATAACTCATCCAAATTGAGCGACTCAAATAAAATATTTTGAACATCTTGTTCGAGTTTTCGTTGCCTTGAAATATATAGTGCTGATTCTTCAAAATCAGTCGCGATAACATGAAAGCCTCTCGCCCCAGCTAGCCAAAGTCCATCTTGTCCTTGACCACAACCAAGTTCAAGGATGCGCGACCCAGCCGGAAAATATTCGACAATTTCTTCGACAAAAATTGATGGCTTTTTAGACCAATCGCGTGCAGCATAGTCATCATGTTTTTCTTGCCAAAATTGACTGTCAGCCACTACCTTACACTTCCCCCCAATTATTTCCCGTGTGCACATCCACTTGCAGTCGCACGCCGAGTTTTGGATAAATGTTTTCCATGGTTTCGACGAGCATAGTGCTGACTTTTTCGGCCATGTCTTTCGGACATTCGATGAGGATAGAGTCGTGAATCTGCAAGAGTTGCTGGGGACGAGATGTCGCTTCGGTACTTTGGGAGACTCTGCTTTCCGCAGGAAGCGAGCTGTTCTTTTCAGCTTGCTGTGCTCCCAAATGTGCCGAAGCGACAGCGAGTTGTGTAAGGTTTTCCTCAACTCTAATCATCGCCATCTTCATAAGGTCCGCCTCGGTCCCCTGTATCGGCATGTTCGCTGCCGCACGCTCAGCGGCCTGGCGAACAACAAAGTTGCTCGACTTTACATCTGGTGTCCAGCGCCGGCGACCAAACAGTGTCTCGACAAAGCCATCATCGTGCGCCTTTTTCACCGTGTCGTCGATATACTTACGAATGTTTGGCCGCACCCGGAAGTACTCATCGATGAAATGCTGGGCCTCCTGATAATTCATATTTGCGGCGGCGGCTAGCCCGTGCTGGCTCATACCGTAGAGCACACCAAAGTTGACCACTTTGGCTTTGCGTCGCTGCTCTTTCGTGACGGCATCGAGCGGTACTTTGTATACCTCAGCCGCGGTCTTGGCGTGAATGTCGGTACCGGCATTGAAATCATTGATCATTTTTTCGTCACCCGCCAGCACCGCCGCAAGGCGTAGTTCAAACTGCGAATAATCGGCACTGACAAATACATTGCTCGGGTCTGGCACGAATGCATCGCGAATTTGCCGCCCCAGCTCGGTGCGAATCGGGATGTTCTGAAGATTAGGGTCGGTACTACTGAGCCTTCCTGTCGCTGCCACGTCTTGACGAAAGACAGTGTGGATGCGCCCCGCATCATCTGCCTGCTCAGGCAATGTCTTCACGTAGGTGTTGAGTAGCTTGGTCAGCTCACGGAATTGTTCGATACTCTCAATGATAGGGTGCTGGCCGCGTAGTTTGTCGAGCTCTTTTTGGCCCGTCGAAAAACCTGTCTTGCCTTTTTTTACTCCCACCGTCGAGAGGCCGAGCTCTGTATACAAAATTTCTGCAAGCTGCGCAGGGCTGGCGATATTGAATTCGTGGCCTACCATGGCGAACATTGTTTTTTGAATCTCAGCGATGTCCTTCGTAAGTTTTACCTCCATCTCGGACAGCTTGCTACTATCAAGACGTATGCCGCGAAACTCCATGCGCGCCAACACCGGAATTAAAGGGAAGTCCATCGTGTGCGCCACATGTGCGACGTCAGGCAAGGCATCGAGTGCTTGGCTCTGCTCGTCATAGAGCGCCCAAATCGCACTGATAGCGAGCTTTGGATCGTCAATCGCTTCCATCCCCACCAGGTCAGCTAGTTCGCGCGATTTACGCAGGGGGTTTAGCAAGAATGAGCCTTGCTCGGTATCATGATGAACTTCAGGCAATTCCGTCTCCCCATTTGCCAGCAAGTCTTTCAAAAATGCCTTGGTGTTGTGACCAACGATAGGCACTTTCGCAACAACATCTGCAGCCACTTTTCGTGACAATTTGGCGGCCTTGCTGCGCTCGTGGCTCAACCAGACGCCGTCGCCATCTGGCCAAACGATCAGTTCTTTGGCCATCAGCAGCACGGCGCGCGAGTGGCTGGCCGGCATCTCTTCGGCTGACTCGACCACCGCTAGATCTGGTGTGCCGCTAGAACTAGTGTCAGTATCACGCATGTGTTCAGGCAGATTGCGTAGTAGACTGCGAAACTCAAGTTTCGTGAGCAATTCTTTTAATTTGTGCGTGTCGAGATCACTCACATCCATAGCCTTGAGATCGAGTGGCACCGGCGCATCAAACCACAGCTCGGCAACTTTTTTGCTCAGCTCAGCCGATGCTTTGCCTGCCTCAAGCTTGCGGCGCGTTGCATCTTTGATTTGCCATAGATTCTCGTAAATTCCGTCGAGCGTTTCGTATTGTTGGAGCAGCTGCACAGCTGTCTTTTCCCCAATGCCCGGCACACCGGGAATGTTGTCACTTGAGTCGCCTTTCAGCGCCTTGAGGTCAAGAAATTGGTCGACACGAATACCGTATTTTTCGGTAAAACTTTCGGGCTTGAACAGGTCGATATTTGTCAGACCTTTTTTCAACGCATAGACATGCACCAACGGGTTGACAGCCTGTAGTGCGTCGAGGTCGCTAGTAATCAAACAAACTTCAATCCCCTGCTCGCTGGCCTTCCGAGCAAGTGTCGCCAATATATCATCGGCCTCATAGTCATCCAGCTCATATAGCGGCCAGCCAAACGCCGCCAATAACTCGTGGAGGATTGGAATCTGTGCATAGAAATCCGCCGGCGCAGGCTTGCGACCAGCTTTGTAGTCTGGGTAGATCTCGAGTCGCTTGCGAATATTCGTCTTGGGCTTGTCCCACGCCACACAGGCGTAGTCGGGCTTGAGTTTCTTGAATAACTCGAGCGAAAGAGCCGCAAACCCATACACCCCGCCGGTCGGTGTGCCATCGGCGGTCGAAAGATTTGGCATGGCATAGTAACCGCGATAGAACACAGACTTGCCATCAATAATCACTAAACGTTTCGCCATACTTCTATTATACGCTAGATACCTCTGTCAAAGTCGAAAGTGTATTGTGGAGAAATGCCATGCGGAAGGTAAAGTGCTTTGAGTTGCTGTGCAACGGTGCCGTCAAGCTTTTTGCGCACGGCGGACTCCCATAGTGTCTTGGCGTCGGTATTATCAGTAGGCGTACGATCTGCAAGTGCCGCGGCACGTGCAACCAATACAACGTCGACCACCTTGAGTCCAAGCTCGAAACGATTGTCTCTGTCCTCAACATGAGTATTGACGCCCTTCAAAAATCCCACGCTACGCATGACTCGTAGATGCTGCTTGTGCGCTCTCTCTTCATTCATACGAAATCACTATGTCGTACGGTGGTGAGAAGTGCAAGCTCTCGCTCGCCATGGTACACTGCTTATATGAGCGAATCCCGATCACCTGCAAAAATCTTGGCCTTTGTCGGTCTCCCCGGTTCAGGTAAATCAGAAGCCACAGAATACCTCACTGCAAAGGGCATCCCAAAAGTCTATTTTGGCGGTGTCATCTTGAGCGCGCTCAAAGACGCCGGGCTGGAATGGAGCGAAGCCACCGAAAAGGAATTCCGTGAAGAAATTCGCCAACGAGAAGGTAAAGATTTTGTTGTCAAACGGATGGTGAAGGAGATTCATGGCCTTATCGATGCCGGCCAGCGGCACATTGTTGCCGATGGGCTCTACTCGTGGACTGAGTACAAAATTCTCAAACATGAATTTCCTGGAAAGCTGATCGTGGTTGCAATTGTGGCGCCAAGACATATCCGTCACCATCGATTGACACTCCGGCCTATTCGACCTATGACCGCCGATGAAGCAAATGCGCGCGACTGGGCGGAGATCGAAAGCCTCGAAAAAGGCGGGCCGATCGCCATTGCCGACTATTTCATTCACAACGACAAAGACCTCGTACGTCTTCATGCTGCCATCGATATGGTCCTCAGCGAAACTCATTTCCTTGATTAGTCCCCCTATGGTTTGCTATACTGCAGCTATTAGAAGTAAGGAGTAGTTTTTTATCATGGATCAACATCAACCCCAGAATCAACCAGTTCCCCCGGTAGCACCCGTACCGCCAGCTCCCGGTCAGCCAGTTGCGGGCCAGTCAGTTGTCTACGCCGAGAACCCCGGCCAGACACTCGGTATTGTAGGGATTATCCTCAACTTTTTTGGCATTGGTCTCGGGGGGATCATCCTCGGCGTCATGTCACGCAGTAAATCAAAAGCTGTTGGCGCATCGACTACGCTAGGCACCATCAGCTTGGTCTGGGGGATTATCGCGACCGTACTGACATTACTGTGGGTGATCTTCATGATTGTCATGTTCGTCATTGCAGCAGTAGCAAGCGATAGCAGCACCAGCTCTTCAGACTACAGCTCGAGTAGTAATTATTCAAGCTACTAGGTCAATCTGCTCCTCAAACAAAACCCCTCCAGCACGGAGGGGTTTTTGCGCGTGTTAAGTCGATACTACTGTAGGTACTCGTACAGCTTTTTAGCGTCCTTGTGCTTGCGCAGTTTGGCAAGTGCCTTTGCCTCAATCTGACGAATGCGCTCGCGGGTGACGGCAAATTCTTGTCCAACTTCTTCGAGCGTGTGGCTCTTGCCGTTCTCGAGTCCAAATCGCATCTTGATGATCTTTTGCTCGCGCTCAGACAGTGTGGAAAGTACCGACTGCACCTGCTCCTTGAGCAACTGATTGGCGGCCGACTCTTCTGGCGTAGCGCTATCTTCATCCTCGATAAAATCACCGAGCACCGAATCCTCGTCCTCGCCATCACGCCCAACGCCCGCGTCGAGGCTTGAGATGTCTTGCTTGATCTTGATGACGTATTCGACTTTTTCAGGCTCCATTTCGAGCTCTTTGGCCAGCTCTTCGATCGATGGCTCGCGGTTGAGCTCCTGGGTCATGCGGCGCTGGGTTCGGAGCAATTTGTTGATCGTCTCCACCATATGCACCGGGATACGAATCGTCCTGGCCTGGTCGGCGATGGCACGGGTAATTGCTTGGCGAATCCACCAGGTAGCATAGGTACTGAACTTGAACCCCTTGTCTGGATCGAATTTTTCTACGGCACGCAACAAACCAGTATGACCCTCTTGGATCAAGTCGAGAAAATCAAGGCCACGGCCACTATAGCGCTTGGCAATCGACACCACCAGACGCATGTTCGCCTCGGCCATCTTGTCTTTGGCACGCTTGTCACCTGCCACCACGCGCTGCGCGAGTGCCAGCTCTTCCTCGGCTGAAAGCAGTGGAATCTTGCCGATTTCGCGCAAATGCAACCGAACAGAGTCGTCACTAATATCATCAAAGTACTGACCTGCGTTTAGAATATCTTCGGGCGTATCTTCGTCTTCTTCCAGCAGCTCATCTGGCGCCGGCTCTTCAAAGTCAGCTGGACTTACTACCTGCTCTTCTTGGTCATCTGCTATGTCATTGGTCACTTGGTCATCGTTTGCCACGTGCTATCTCCTTGATAAGTAAGTTGAGTTGGCGACGCAAATCATCAGCTTTTGTTTCGTCATCAGCCTCTTCTGCGTTTCTCAACTCAGTGATTAATATGTCTCGGGTTTGTTTCTTGTCTTCGTGTTCAATCTGCCGTAACAAGCGTGCTGTTTCGAAGTAGCGGTCGTTTCCGTCCCACTCAGCATATCGCGTGTCGGCGCGCAATAGAACTATCTTTACATACGTATCGTATTTTTGCAAATCGTCAGGGGTGTCGACAAGCACTTGACCACGATGTGCCGCCAAATACCGTGCCAACGCCTGGCGCTCTTCGCCGTGCAGCAAATCAAACTGTAGATGCGTCAGCAACTCTTGACTTGGTACGTCTATTGCCGTCAATGCAAGTAAGCTATCCTCGATCGAATAATCAGGCGCCGGGTCGACAGCCGATGCCTGTTTGATCGGTCGTAACTGCGGAGTTGCCTGCTTGGTATCGTGAGATTTTGCCTGAACCGCTGACAAACTCGTGCCGGTCATCTCGGCAATTTTTCGCTCGTAGTGGTCTCGCTCGACCGCATCGTGGAGGCTCCTGACAATTGCCAGGCCAGCATTAGTAAAGGCACGTTTGCCACTAGCAGTAGTGATATCAACCCGCGCCCGGTATTGGTCCAACACCCAATCAACTGCTGGCTGTCGTGCGTCAATCGCTTGTCGCCACAGCGCGACATCTTGCTGAATCAGCTCGTCGGGGTCTTTCGCTCCATCGGGCAGAGAAACAACCGTCAACTCCACTCCAACCTGCGAACCCAGCCCAATCGCTCGTTCGGTTGCCGCAATACCTGCCTTGTCGCCATCGTAAGCCAGGCGCACATCGCCGACGAGTCGTTTGACTGCCCGCAGATGGTGTTCGGTCATCGCTGTCCCCGCCGTCGCGACAACTTGGCGAACTCCCGCCTGATGGCTACTGACGACATCCAGATTGCCCTCGACCATCACAATATAGTCAGTTAATCGAACTGCTTCTTTAGCTTGGCTCAGTCCAAAAATATGACGACCTTTGTCATAAATAATTGTCTGCGGCGTATTGAGATACTTTGGTGCTCCCTCTACATCTTCGATAATACGCCCCGTAAACCCAATCACCTGTCCACTCGGATCCATTAGCGGTATCATCACGCGTCCACGGAACATATCACCACCAAATCGATTTGTCAGGCCAGCATCTGCCAGTTCCTTTTTCGTAAAGCCTTTCTTGCTCAGTGCCGTCGTCAATGCCTGCCCCGAATCAGGAGCGTATCCAATCAAAA
This sequence comes from Patescibacteria group bacterium, assembly GCA_020160975.1. Taxonomy (GTDB): domain Bacteria; phylum Patescibacteriota; class Saccharimonadia; order Saccharimonadales; family Saccharimonadaceae; genus Saccharimonas. Next base: position 437,868 of record JAIUPJ010000001.1, read on the forward strand.
AATCAGTCACCACTTGCTTTGACAGCCCGCGCCGCTCAAACACATATTTCATAGCGCGCTGACTGCGTAGCAAGCATTGCTGGTAGTACTTGGCCGCCCAGTCGTGCGCCTCATATGCTCGTTTTTTGCGACGCGCCAATTCCTGACTACCTTTTGTTTCGTACATCGATAGATCTACCCCGGCTTTTCGGGCCAAAAGCTCGAGTGCTTGGCGAAAATCCATCCCCTCGACTTCCATCACAAATGAGAAAACATCACCGCCTTTATTGCTGCTAAAATCATGCCAAATGTTTTTGTCGGGACTCACAAAAAAACTCGGTGTTTTTTCACCACTAAACGGACTGAGACCTTTGAAGTTGCGGCCAGCTCGCTTGAGTTCTACGTACTCACCAATCACATCTTCAATGGCAAGCCGCGACCGAATCTCCTCCTTGGCTTCTCCCTGCATACTTTCAGTATACCACCCCTTATAGGAGGGGCCTGCCCCTCCGTCTCGTTCAAAGTAAATTTGAACTTCGGCCCCTCCCCGCTAAAGATAAGGAGGGGCCTGCCCCACCACTTGTTGCCAACATGGATTCGGCAACAGAGCTCCTCCCAGCTTAAGATAAGGAGGGCCACACCACTCCAACTCTTCCCGTCTGTTATCTCTTATGGTTAAATAGATGAAATGGATCCATTCAATCCTCAGCCGACACCGCAGACGCCTCCTCATGCACAGCCCGGAGGAATGGATCAACCTGTGCCGGCATCGACCTTACCCCAGCCAGTACCGCTCTCATCGGTCTCTTCCTCGTCTCCCCACCAGTACAGCAATGATTATCTCGATCAAATAGCCGTCGCCCCGCCTTCCAAAGCGCCCAACAAGTTTGCGGTGATCGGGCTGATCGCAGGAGTTCTTATCGCTGCTACCTTTGCGCTTATTCTCATCACTAGCGCTGGTGGGCCGGACTCAACGAGTCAAATCGCTACCATCAAAGCTCGCGTTACTACCCTCCAAACCGTCTCGACCGAGCAACAAAAACGTCTCAACGAAAACGACATTGCCACCGCCAATGCCACCCTGTCTTCAACTCTTGCCACGATGAAAACCGACATCACTGGTCTTTCCTCCAAGAAGACAGACGATGCAAAAAAAGCCAGTGCCACTGAGTCGGCATACAGCACCAAACTCTCGACAACACTCGCCGATGCGTCGCAGCGTGGCACACTCGACCGACAATATACCGTGCAAATGACCTACGAACTGACTGTTCTCAGAGGCATGCTAGTCAAACTCAAGTCGAGTAGCAAAAGTAGTAAAATCACTACCTTTGCTACCACATCGATCGCCAATATCGATCTGATTCTCCAGCAGTACAATTCTTTCTCAGCAACAAAAAGCTAGGCTTGCTTTCGCCTACTCTGTGACTAAGCGGTAACTCAGTAGTGCCAGGTCTTTGATCTCATCATCGCTCAGCTGCCCACTACAAATTATCGTATTCCAGTGTTTTTTGTTGAGGTGGTAGCCAGGAACAACAGTCTCGTACTTCTCGCGAAGCGTTTCGGCCAATACTGGGTCGCACTTCAAACTCACGCGGAGTGGCTTGCTGTCGTCTGCGATCAACGCAAACATCTTTTCATCCTCACCCGCACTTTTGCGACCGACTTTGTAGACGCTAGTACCCTGACCAAAGGGAAAGTCTAACCAGGCATTGGGAAAGCTCAGCAAATAGGTCTCTAGTTCTTTATGGGTCATCTACACCTTCACCTTCTTCAGATAATACTTCAGCTCTTCGATGCTTCCACGGATATCTTCGAGTGCTCGATGCGACTCGGGTTTGGCAAATTTCTTTTTGTACTTACCTTCCATCACTACTTTCCAGGCACTGACATCCAGCATGCGGTAGTGCAGCCTGTTGTTTACCCGTGGCCACCATTGCTCGATAAATTTTCGATCCTGATGAATTGAGTTGCCACCAAGCAGCACCGGACCTTCGTCGAAATGCTCATCGATGAATGCCAGTAGTTCTCCTTCGATAACGTCGAGTGCTTTGCCGCGCATATTCTGCTCGAGCAGCCCATCGCGCGCCTCGGCATTTTCATCCCAAAATGCCGCATTTGCGGCCAATTTCTCTGATAGAGCCGCGATATCATGCTGCACCACGCCCTCATAGGTGGCAAGCTCCTTGAAATCCCAGTCAGTTGCTATTGCTGCCACTTCGAGTATCACGTCGTCACGCGGACTCAGTCCGGTCATCTCGAGGTCTACCCATAAAATTCGTTTTGGTTTAAATGCTGGTTTTGTCATAGTTCTAGTATACGTTAGTCCTCAATACCTTTCATCACCTTCAAATCACTATACGCCCACAACTTTGATGATTTGTCGCCACCAATGTGCTGGAAAAAAACCTCTCTACCATCAGTCAATCGACAACCTGATGGGATAAAAACGGTGTCGTCAAGAATAAAATTACGAACAATCGGCTTTCCTCGATGATAGTACAGCTTTACATCCCTACCATCTGTCAACGCAAACTTTCGTGGCGAGCGCTGTTTGATCGAGGCAACGACATGACTCGGTGCATACTTTTCAACGCTCAAACCTTCTTCATATAGCCAAGCTCTTAGTCCTTCGTCAATTTGACCGAGGCTTCGTGACTCGCGAGAAAGTCGGTGAATCTGTGCATCAATATCAGCCGAACTCAACAGAGGATACTCGGCAAACGTATAGGGCACCTCATCGGGTGGAATCAGGTGCGACAGGTCACTGAGCTCGTGGACAATACGTCGTAAGCTATTCTGTACTTCTCCTGGATGTTCTTTTGCTCCCGCAAACAGCAGCTCCGCACCCTCCGCGGTCGGCATCTGCTCAGATGGAGTGGTCTCGCGTCCCACACGAATACGCCCTAATCTTTTCTCGACACGCTGCTGCAATCGTCCACTGCTATCGAGCTTAGGCTCAAGCGGTCGCTCTACAATAAGATGCTCTGCATACCCCACCGCATCTGCAGGATCAATGCCTTCAATCACATGCTCTAAGATATGAACAATCTCCTGCTGGCCGTCACGAAACACTTCAAAACGACGCGGCCAGCCGACCACGAATTGACTCGAACACCCAGCAGCAATAACACTCCTGCTGCTAATCTTGCGCTGCGCACCTGCTGTACCTTCGCGAAAGATATTGCGATAAAGCGAGGTCCTACCCTTGTCCTCGCTACCTACTTTTTCGTAAATATTATCGACCAACCCTGCCAGCATAGCAGTAACAATCGCTCTCTTATCGGCGTCACTTGCTGCCCGCATATGAATATCGTATGGGTTGTACCCCAGCGCACGCATCATCTTGTCCCACTGCTTATGTGCTCGTATCACATTTTTTGCATCGAACCCTTCTTCGGATAGCCGTACTTCAGTGTCCCCTGGGCGCACATACATACCTCTGGTCGCCAAGAATAAATCCAGCTGCGCAACATAATCATTGTCGGCGCCCTCACGAACATACTGCTTCCAGCCAGTACCCGCATCTTTTGCATAATATGCCAAGCCACCAACCTCAAGCGCTGCCGCGATCGCAGTAATTTGTGCGATATTCTCTATCGGATACCCGCGTATCCAGGCCTCAACAATGCCTCTCGAAAGCTCCGGTCGAACTGGAAATATATCCATCTTCTTGCCAATCGATGTAACATTATTTTGTTCATCGAGCGCACCTAAACGATAGAGCGATTCTTGTGCGGCAACGATTGTCGCCTCGCTCACATCATTCATCATGAAACGATTGACATCGATCGGATCGAATCCAATGGCGGTAGTATTCAGCACCAGCCGCGATATATTCATGCTATAGATTTGTGCAGGAGCAAATGGTTCACGATCAACAAGTGGCACAAAGGTAAAGTCGCCCTCCGACTCCTCACCTGGTTTCGTCAGAATACCAATGCCCCCATCGACATCACGGCCAGCTCTTCCGAGCTGCTGAATAATCTCAGCTTGTGATGCATAACGTGTCATCAGCCCAGGAGTACCTTCTTCGTCAAGCTCTGGACGTCGCGCCAGGCCATCAGCAATCACAAGCGGTACGCCGCTAATCGTAATGCCTGACTGCCCTGCCGAACTCGACACAATCAGCATACGCTCGTCTTCTTGCGGGTCAAGGTAAATGTTTGCAATAGCTGCACTCGTTAATTTTGCATGCAGCGGATAGAAACGGACGCGCTCCGAACTGCCTTTCAAGTTTTCGTCGAGTGCTTTTATCGCGTTGTCGATGCGCCCTGAAATTTCGGCTTTTCCTGGAGCAAAAGTCAGCGCTTTTCTCGCACCATCTTCAATATCAGTGCTCCAGCCATATTTCACATATGCTTCAGCCGGAGTAAGTTCTGGTTCCTCGATAATCGTGAGGTCGAATGGCCGTCCGTCAACATGCACCGTTGGGGTTTTTCGACCGTTCACCGAGTCCATCGTCTGGCGAATCCGGTCTTTGTCCTGAGTCGCGCTCGATAGAATCAACCGTGCACTCGGCATCTCCGTAAGCATCGAGGCTGTCACTGCCACCGCTCGCTCTACTTCTACATCACCCTCGTGTATTTCATCGGCAATCACGACAAACGGTCTGTCCTTATAGTTCGCTCGCACTTCAGGAAATGTTCGTAGATACGTCCCAGCCGTCATAAACACAACCTTATTTGTGTCCTTCCTGTGGGATCGATCACCATGAGAAATACCGAGTAGCTCTTCGGCAAGTTGAGGCGTGCGCTGATTACTAAGCTCGTCGATTGCACGGGCATACACATTTTCTGCAATCAAAATCCGCGGAACAAGCACGAAAATACGCTCATATCCTTCCCCAAGTAAATACTGCCATGGCTGAGTAGTTTTTCCGCTCCCAGTCTCTCCCTCAAGAATCGTAACTTGGTTTTTGTGAACGGTTAAGATTAGCTCATCACGCTTCTTGGCAATTGGCAGCTGCGGATCGCCGAGCCCCCTTAGTCCATTGGCGATCGTCCGGACTTCAGGCAGGCCTGCTGAGCGCGCTAAACGCCGCCGAGTCAATTCTCGCGCGTATGCCTGGCGTTCATATCCCGATGCTGGCCGTGGAAAAATATGCGTCTCTTCGGCGTGTACAATCGCAGGATTTGGTCTAGTAGATTTTCTTTGACGAGCCATAGTATTGTATGCATTACTCGCCCACCATTACTTCTTCTAGCCTACCATACTACGGAGCCAAAAAACAAAGCTGCCCTCAAATGAGAAGGCAGGTCTTGTTTTTTAAGAGCGACGATTAGTCTTTTTTCTTGTCTATTCGATCAAGCTTGGCGATATGCACGAGTTGATAGATCACAAATGCCGTCGCCAGCAGCGTGATGACCGAACTCAAGATTGCACCCCAGCCAATAGCCACTTCTGGCTGATCGGCAGTTTTCTCGAGAATAACCCACTTCAAACTATTAAGATCGACACCGCGGGTCAACAATGCCACGATTGGCGAAATAAATTCGTCAACAATCACTTTCACACTCGCACCAGCCGCAGTACCGATAGCCAGACCGACTGCGAGTCCGACAACACCTTGCTCGCGCACAAAACTCATAAATCCAGAACCATGACTCGCTACACCCTTGAGGCGGGCTGCTGCCGCAATCTTGCGAACTTCATCAGCACGAATTGCTTTTTCGCTTTTTGCCATTTCTGTAACACTCCTTTAGATGACTCCTTTAGATGATGAGCAAATTATAATCGCCTACGAAGGAAATGACAAGCGTTCGGACAAGAGCGACAATAGGTATTCGCCGCGGCGGATTTTTGCCGTGCGTAGTGTGCCGCCGCCATCGATTGCCTCGTATCGAGTAATGGCCTCGGTGACAAGCGCTAGCGCTGCTCGTTTCTCTTCATCAGTACCTTTATCTGCCTGCTGCATAGCTGCACTTCGAAGGGTATCGGGGAGGAAAAAAGCACTCCGCGTTCCACGCGCCGCACCCAGACTTGCATCAATTGCACGGGCCAGGGTTACCATGTCGCCAAACCGTCTTGCCCTTGCAAGTTGGTTTTTGAGTAAACGCGGCGCCAGCATAGTATTACGCGGATCAACGTCTGGATACGTGCCTGCTAAGTTTTCAATCGCTGTCATTGCATCATCAAGCCGGCCTGCTTGCGCTGCACTCAGCGAATCGAAATAATGCTGCACGATGCCACGCCCCGGATACGATGGATAGGTACGCATAATTGGAGTAAAGTCTGCTTGCGTAAGTCGCTCGTGCCGATGCTTGTGATCGGTCGCAAAATGGAGCCACGGACGACGATTCATAAGATCCGCCCTTACATCATCGTCATCAATTTTGTCTCGTAGCATTTCACTATCAAACGTATTTTCTGCAAAAAGCTCTCCTACCGCCAGTTGATCGAGCGGATGTGCTCCACCAATCACCTCGGTGATGTCGAGATACAATTCTTTATCCGCAACCGACAACATAAAGGCCTTGTTTGAGCCAGGCTTAAAAATAGTCACAAACGCATGCTGGTTTGCAAAACTAATATAGTGTTCAACACCTAGCTTATCCAAACATTCCGACGCCACAATCGTGTAGCCATAACAATTTGTTACCGGCCGCTCATGGAGTGCGGCTGGATCGAGCGGCGGCAATTGCGCCTCACTCATCGACGAAAAAGACAGCGTATGCCGGACGAGATTACCGACCTCTACGGCAACTTCTACGGTATCGGCAAATGTGTGCCTACCGCTTGTCTCTTCAAATGCCGCAGCAACACGCTTCATACGTGGAGAATCAAGCAAGGGTGCCTGCAGAATCGTGGGATCACGCTCTCGAAATGATACTTTTGGCGTAATCAGCCCCGAAGAAAGTAGTCTTTCGTCGAACATAAATTATATTATATAATATAAGTTGAATTATTACAATCGATTTGGTGCCACAATGCCGAGCACCGTCAGTCCGGCCTGCAGCGTATCGGCATACTGGGCCACCAGGGCGGCGCGATGCGCTTCCTGATCACTCCCAACCACTTGATTGTTTTCGTAATAGCGGTTGAATTCTTGTGCCAATTCAAACAGATACGCACAAATATGATGCGGCTCGAGTGTATTCATCGCGAGATTCATCATATCAGCATACTCGGTCATTTTGCGCACCAGTGGACGATCTTCGTCATGCAGCTCATCCAAGGCACCGACGCTTTGTACCTTATCGAGAATACTGCGCGCTCTGGCATGCGCGTACTGCAAATAGCTTCCCGTGTTGCCCGTCAGGCTCACCGCGTCGCCAATATTAAACACCACGTCCCCACCAATCTTCACCTTCAGAAATTGGTAGCGTAATGCTCCCGCCACAATTTGATCGCTGGCTTCCCCGCCACGCACTTCGATGGCTTTTTTAAATTCATCAAATAGCCACTCAATCGTCACCACGTCGCCAGTTCGTGAGCTCATTTTTCCCGTCGACAATTTCACGAGGCCAGTCGGAATGTTCACTAGCTTGCCTTTCATCTCAGGCAGTATCAGTTCCGTCGCTGCAATCACACCCTTGAAGTACGCACCCTGCTCATTGCCCGTCACGACAATACACTGGCTCAGCGCCGGGAAGTCCGCTGCCTTGAGCTGAATCAACCCCATGTCGCGCGCCGCATACAGTCCACGGCCATTGCTACCAACAAACACATTGTCAAACGAGCCGTGCTTACTCCCCTCAAAAATCAATGCGCCGTTTGATTCAGTAAAGATGTCTGGCACATGTTCGCGCACCGTCTTCACTCCCACTGGGTCAGCTTCGCTTTCAAAATACCGCTTTTCGATTTGCACATTGCCAAGCCGCTTTACATTGGCATCAATCTGTCGAAAGCTCCAGTCAAATACCACGTCATACACTGTCTTGTAGAGTGGGTCCTTGCGCTCAAACGACTGTTTCGCCAGCTCATCAATCTCCGTCTTGGCCGATTCGTCTTCCTTGTAGACACGCGCACCCTCGGCATACATTTTGCCCATAAACGCATTGCGCTCTGCTTCCGGCACCTCGGCCAGCTTTGCCACATCTCCCTGAACGTATCGCAACAATGCCCACATACTTTTTCCCACATGCGCACCGACATCGCCATGATAGCTGACGCGTTTTACCGCAGCACCACTCACCGCCAAGAGATTTGCCATCGTATCGGCCACAATCGCGTTATAGGCATGCCCGATGTGCATCGGTTTAAACGGATTTGGGTTGTTGGTCTCAATCACTACCGTCTGGCCACGACGCGTCGCGCCTGGCTCTTCAGCCAGCAGCCTCAGTAGTGTCGGATCGCTCAGCCGAATATTGATAAATCCCGGACCGGCCACAGTCACGTTCGCGATATCTTCGTGCGTCCGCAACTCTTCCGCGATTGTTTCGGCGATCTCACGAGGATTCTTGCCAACCGTTTTTGCCAATTGCATGGCGACATTTGTCGCCGCGTCGCCAAATTGCGCATCTGGCCGCTCCAGTGTCACTGGTTGCGTCACACCAAACAGCTCGCGTACCACTGATTCAATCAACAAAGAAATAGACTCCATACTAAAGTCTATTGTAACACCGGTGACTAGCGCTGCCCAAATGGACGGTGACGAATTATTCTTCGTCAAACTGCAACACATCTGGCTGGCTATACGGAGCGACCGGCAAAATACCACGGCTATGCTCACTTTGTAGCACTTCGCGTAGCACATCCATGTCGTCTGCTGTCAGCGTATCTGAGATCATTTCTGTTTGTTTTTCTTCTGCCATACTTACATATTAGCATAAACACTATAAAAAGTCAAGATTGAGCGGCGCGGATGAGGCCGAGGAAGAGCGGGTGTGGGCGAGTCGGGCGGGAGCGAAATTCGGGGTGAGCTTGGGTGGCGATGAAATAGGGGTGGTCGCTCGCCTCAACAAATTCCACTAATTTGCCATCAGGACTCGCGCCGCTGATGACCAGGCCGCCGCGCTCGATTGCTTCGCGGTATTTCTGGTTGACTTCATAGCGGTGGCGGTGGCGCTCGACGATGTCTTGCTCACCGTAGACCGTATGTGCCAGCGAATTGGCTGCCAGATGCGCCGGGTAGTCACCGAGCCGCAAGGTACCACCGGTCGACTCCTTGCCCTCTTGACCTTCCATGATGTAGACCACGGGATGCGGCGTACTCTCATCGAATTCTGTGCTATTTGCACCTTCTAGCCCTGCCTTGCGAGCAGCAGCTATCACGGCCACCTGTAACCCAAGACAAATGCCCAGATACGGCTTGTTGTGACTGAGGGCATAGTTGGCCGCCGCAATCTTACCTTCGACACCACGCACACCAAAGCCGCCCGGCACCAAAATAGCATCAACCGCCGACAGCGCCTCTTCATTCACCTCTTCAGCACTTATCCACTCTATCCTGAGCCCCACACCTTCACTCCACGCCGCCGCTTTGAGCGCTTCGAGTACAGAGATATACGTATCTTCATTGTCCATGTATTTTGCAATCAAACCGACTGTTATCGTCTGCTCTTTTGGCGCTTGCTGGCGCTTCACCAAGTCGTGCCACTTGCTGAGATCTGGTTTGTTGTGGTTACCCGTAAATTTCTCGAGGATTGGCGCCAGCGAACTCTCAGCCACGATGCCAGGTATCTTAAAGACACTGTCGACATTTGGCATCATCAGCACCGCACCTTCTTCCACACCGCCAAACATCGCGATTTTACTCCGAATTGCCTTGGGAGCTGGCTCGTCAGTCCGCACCACGACAACGTCAGGCACGATACCAAAGCCACGCAAATCATTGAGTGCATTTTGAGCAGGCTTACTCTTGAACTCTTTGCTGGTGCCAATAAACGGGACGTAGACCACATGAATATAGAGTGAATTCTCGCGCCCTACGCGACGACCAAATTCACGAATCGCCTCCACGAAACTAAGCCCCTCGTAGTCACCGACCGTCCCGCCAATCTCAACAATGTGAACATCACTTCCCTGGCTTGCTTCTACAATTGATTCCATGATCGCTCCTGTCAAATGTGGCACCAACTGTATTGTTTTGCCGCCAAACTTCCCTGCGCGCTCATCAGCAATTAAATCACGCAGTAGTCGCCCGCTCAGCGTGGCGCTCTTTTTTGTAAATTCGTCGTCGAGAAATCGCTCGTAGTGCCCTAGATCGAGGTCGGTCTCAGCCCCGTCTTTCGTCACAAAGCACTCTCCGTGCTCCGCAGGATTCAAAAGACCCGCATCCACATTGAGATACGGGTCGCATTTTTGAATAGAAACAGACAGGCCCTTGGCCTTCAGCACCGCGCCGATGCTCGCCGCTGTGATGCCCTTTCCTACCCCAGAAAGCACACCCCCTGTTACAAAAATATATCGTGTCTGTTTACCCATGTGTGGTTTCCCCCTCCATGGAATTTCAGTATACCATGTAAGAAATCACCTACGCTAGATGTAGCGTAGTATGTTGTGTATTCTACTCTAGGTGTAGCGGAGAGTCTCAAAGACGCGGTGCTCGCCATGAGCGCATCGATGGTTCATACTTTCATTATCACCTCTTACGCACTTGCAGACAAGGGTCTTTTTCACCACATTTATTATGACACCACCTTACCTACGACAGCGCCCATGTGTTACGTTGTCATCATGACAAGCAGCGCCGCATTCAGCACCACACAAAGTGCCACGATTACCATGGCTGCGCGGCTGAGCCATGGTGCATTGACGTGACTCCCCATCACTTGTCGGCTGCGGGTCAATAGCAACAACGGGATCAGCGCAAACGGAATGCCAAACGACAATGCTGCCTGCGAAATCAGTAACGTAACAGTGGGATCAGCCCCAATCAAAAGTAGCCCGAGCGCCGGAAGAATCGTGATGAGTCGCCGCACAAAAAGACTGAGGTTTTTGTCATAGAGTCCCGACATGATTGCCGCCCCCGCCTGCGAGCCGACTGCTGTCGATGCAAATCCCGATAGTAATAATCCCAGTGCAAATAATGTCGCTATGCCTCCGCCCGCAATCTGCTGGATGCTGTGGTAAATCTGCTCCAGTGTTTCGCTCGGCGCGCCCTGCAAACTACTAGCTGCAAACAGTAGCATACTGATATTGACCACTCCCGCAAATGCCAGTGCCACAACAATATCAACCCGCGTCGCCCTCAGTAGCTCAGGAATAGCTCGTTTGTGGCGCCCTAAAAATCGGTCACGGGACAGCGCCGAGTGCAAATACACCACATGAGGCATGACGGTCGCACCCAACATTGCCACTGCCAACAATACCGTGTCCCGGCCAGCCAATTGCGGTACCAGACCGGATACCATATCGTTGATAGCTGGCGGGTGTTGCGCGAGGCCAACAAAAAATCCAAGCGGCAAGAGCAGCAGCATACCAATAATAATTCGCTCGAACAAAACCTGCTCTCTGCGCGTATAAAGCAAGAGGAGAAGCATCGACACTATGCCAGTCAACACGCCACCAAGTGGCAATGGGATGCCAAACAGCAAATAGAGTGCCAATGCTCCGCCGACCACCTCTGCGATATCGGTCGCAATCGCCACCGATTCGGCCTGCAGCCAGTACATAAATCGCCATTTGCCTATCAATCGCTCGCCGAGCAGTTCGGGTAACGATTTCCCTGTCACGATACCGAGTCGTGCCGACAAATATTGCACTACCATGGCCATACCGTTTGCCACTACCAGCACCCATAGCAGCAAATATCCGTGCTGCGCACCGGCACTAAAGTTTGCCGCAAAGTTCCCCGGATCAACATAGGCCACCGCCGCCACAAAGGCCGGGCCAAGCAAATGAATGATCCGTCGACTTGTGATTCTACGCGCTGCCAACATATTTTTGCGCCAGAGGCAGGGTGATGGTACGCGTAATATCAGCTCCCCGTGAAAGAGCCGCGATCGGTCGATATTCATATCCGACGTGGATCAGTCTGGCGCCCCGTTTTTTTGCCTGCTGAAGAGCGGGAAGGAGATCGGTATCGGCACTAACGATAACGAGTTCTGTGTCCTCGCTCGCCTCCACGACGGCACGTACCGCCAAACCGACGTCAACGCCTTTCTCAGTCAATTTCCAGCTCGCGTGCTGACATTGTTGGCATGGATCAAGTTCGCGCGCACGCAGGTATCCTACCTTAATGAACTGGATTTTTTGCTGCTGAATGTGATTCATGAACTTTGCCTGATTACGAATATACCGTTCAGACTTCTCGCGCAGTTCGTCGGTCATGTCATACCGCTGCAGGCGTGCCCCAAACCAGAGAATCTCGACGGGCTTGTTGTCGCTAAGGAGCTCTTCGAGCAGTCCGCGAAAATCAAAGGCCTGAATGATCTCACGTGCAGCGCGCTTTCCTTGCGCATCAGCAAGAAGTGTCCGTATACCATACACGAGATTTTCGCCATCGATCAACACCACTCGTCTCATCTTTACATCATACAACAAAAGACCTCGCGAGGACCGAAATCCAAGCGAGGTGCTGTACCTGTATTGTACCGTATCATAAACGATGCGTCAACATTGCAATAATCATTTGTCAATAGCAGTAGCGTTATATCTCTGTTATGCTTCATCTCTTTGATGACAATAACACAACATAGGATAACGTCTACCCATAAGTATGAAAAATCATAGTTGACAATCTAATGATTTGCAATCATAAGAACTATCCCTGCGCTGCCCTTTTCGTAGCGATCGAACTAGCTACTTGTGTGATGAATATCACAGACCATCAGAGTCGGCGGGGGTATACTAAGAAGCACAAAGGAGGTGGAAGATGAATACAGATAATCAAGAAACCCCACCAGATAGCGGCGAAGTTCGGTCGTGTAATTGCTGCAAGTGTTGCACTTGCAATGACGGATGCGACTGCAAATAGTTCACTCTGCACTAGAGTGCACCCTCGCAATAATACACGGCCTACCTAGGTCGTGTATTTTTATGTATCGCTATAACGCCGCACCAAATTCCTGCGGAACCGGGTCGTCAAACCGTACCAGCGGAATGTCGATAACGCCGCGCACGGACATAGCTGGATAGACCATTCGGTACACCACATCCACACCGCCAAATACCGCCTCATCCCAGCTGAATCCAAGTATTGCCGCGGCCTCGCGGATAGAGGCTTCGTTGTCACCCTCGATTTCTATATACGGAGGCATCCAGGGCCATACATCGATCACCACCTCAACATCCCCAAGCTTCCAGGTTTCGCGACGCGACTCTTGGTAGGTGTGAAAAATCATGCCACTGGCTTCCAGTAGTGCCTTAGTAGCATCAAAATCATCCACGGTTGTTTCAATCTCGTTCGCCGCCTCGATGCCAGTTTTTAAATGCTGCTTGTAGGTAAGCGTCACTTTGTTTCCCTCATCGCGTAGGCGCAAAAAAGCATCCTTTGCCGCCATGTCAGGAGTTTCCATCAGTGCACGGCGCATCAATCGCATCGGCTGCTCGCACACCGCGCCAGCAGCAAGCAGACGCTGCTGGATCGCATCAATAGTAATATTGATGAACTTTACTTCGATTTCCGTCTTCATATACTATTTGTCATCGTTCTCGGCTGGCTCGTTCTCGGTGCCATCACTCGTTTCTTTGAGCTTTGCCTCGGCGTTACCGGCATTGACTTCGTAACTCGTGTTAGTACTTTCAAAGAAGTTAACCAGCTCATAAGTATCATTGGCCGTCGCCATCCATTTTGCAGGATTAGAGACATTGTAGTGCGGCTCAAATCCGAGCTCCTCGAGACGGCGGTCGGTTAAGTACTTCACATACTGGTTAATGTAGTCAGCGTTGAGGCCCAGAATACCATTTGGCAGCAATGCACGGTTATACTCTTCCTCCATCGCCACGCCGTCAAGAATCATTTGCTTAATCTCCGCGGCAAATTCCTCATCTTGCAAATCTTCGTTTTCTTCGATCGTAGTCAAAATCAGGTTGATGCCGAACTTGAGATGGAGCGACTCGTCACGCACGATCCAGTCAATCAAGCTGCCGAAGTTACGTAACAGATTTCGTTGTCGGAAACTGAGCGCAACCATAAAGCCACTATAGAACCAGATGCCTTCAAGAATAATATTGTACGCAACCAAGTTACGGATGAAGTCTTTTTTGCCATCAGTCGTGGTGATGTCCATCGTGTCTTCTGTCATGCGACGGATAAATTTGGTCTCAAACTCTTCCTTTTTTGCCATTACCGCTTCGTCAACATGCGCCGAATACGCTTTTTCGCGGTCGATCGGGAAAGTATCGAGCACATACTCAAACGCCATACAGTGGTTTGCCTCTTCCCACATTTGCTTGGCAAGATAGAGATGGCATTCTGCCGCGTTCACATAGGGGTAGACACCAAAGGCCAGTGCCTTGTTCACTAGCAGCTCGTTTGGGTTGAAGTAGCTCATGAGGAACGTCACGGCGTGTCGCTCTTCATCGCTCATTTTTTCCCAGTCAGCCAGATCCTGCGCTAATTGAATTTCATTGGGAAACCACGTGTTTGCGACCGCCTGGTCATACAGATCCATAGCCCATTGATAGTGAATCGGCTTGAGTAGCAAACCGTCTTGAATTCCTGCACCTAAGATTTTCCCCATAATCCCCTCCTATTGTTATCTCACTCTTGTCTTTACTGTAGCAATGTTGCCCAAGTATTTGCGAGCATAAGCAGGTTACGCTACCCGTCTCTTCGGAACGTTCGCACCAATTCCACCCATATCAACACCAAACTCATCGTCAATCTGTGCATACTGGTGGAATTTCTTTCCAAGGAGAGCTATTCGTTCTCGGTAATTCTGTTCGTCGCCAAGTCGCTCCTCTCCCCCCACAACTGGCAGCCCAGCGGCATCAATCGTGCGGACGGGCAATCGTTTCCCTTCGTCGCCCACATGAACGAACTGACCAATCTTTGGCACTTCTTCGATACTCTTTGGTCGCATTACTGGCATCCCTCACACATCGTGAGATCTGCTGGATCGATTGGCGCGGTTGCCACACCTCGCGAGCGGGCCTCAGCATCGGCTGTCGCCTGCACTTCTTTCATCGCTAAATCAATTGCCGCTAGTTTTTCTTCGAGTGTCATTTCATCATTTAGGATTGCGCTTGCGTTCATGTTGGTCCCCCTTATTATTTATCATCTGTTAGATTTACGTTACATTCGCTGCAGTTCATACAGCACTCACAGCTACAGTTGCATTTCTTATCCATCTGTCATCTCCTTATACTGCCTGTTTCTTGGCAAAGCCGAAGCCGACTTTTTTGCCGCTTGTCTTGGCGATTTCGTCTGATTTATTGACTTTCACCGTACTCTGCTCTGCCTGATGCCGTGGCTTCATGTGGAGATAGTACGTTGTCTTGAGGCCGCGCTTCCATGCCTCCATGTAGACTTTTTCCATGTCGTCGATACTACGCGTGTCGAGATACATATTGCGGCTAATTGCCTGATCAACCCATTTTTGCGCCCTGGCCGCAACTTCGATAAAGGCAAATGGCGAGAGCTGGAAACACGTCTTGTACACATCTTTTAGCTCCTGTGGCACCGCGGCAATATTCGTCAGGTCGCCCTGCTCAATTAGCAGCTGCTCTTTTACTTCGTCCCAGATGCCAAGATTTTTCAGGTCGCGCACGAGATTGGTGTTGACCTCGAGGAATTTGCCATTCAACGTACTGCGACTAAAGATCTGCCCAAATTGCGGATCGATACCTGGCGTGGTGCCGGCCACATGAGCGATATTCGCTGTTGGCGCCACCGCCATCAGTGTGGCATTGCGCATTCCCTTAGTGGTTTTCTTGCGCAGCTTTTCCCAGTCAAGACGCTTCTTTCGCGTCACATCAACTGACACGCCGCGATCGATCTCCAGCAAGTCAACCGTATCAATTGGCAATTCGCCCTTGCTCCAGCCACTTCCCTTAAAGTCAGGATAGCTGCCGCGAGTCTTGGCTAGATCAGCCGACTCGTCGATCGCATAGTAACTAATAAATTCTGCCAGGCGATCCATCGTATCGTACGCTTCCTCGCTTTCATAGCTATGGCCAAGTTTTTCGATGATGTCGGTGAAGCCCATGATGCCGAGGCCAAGCGCCCGCGTAGTGTTGATCGAATTCATCGCCTCGGGAATTGGCGTGTCGGTGATGTCGCATAGGTTGTCGAGCTGACGAATCGCACTCCTTGTGGCCGCTTCGAGTCGCTTCCAGTCCCATTCTTTGGTCTCGGTATCAAGGAACGAGCTGAGGTTGATACTAACCAGATTACACACAGCGATGTTCTTCTCATCCTGCGGCAAGGTGATCTCGGTGCAGAGGTTGCTCAGGTGGATAGTGCTGACATTGTTGTTGAGCGCGCGAACATTGATGGTATCCTTCCATGTCAGCCACGGATGACTCGTCGCCTGTAGCTGCGTCAACATTTCGCGGTAGAGTTGCCGCGCGGGTAATTTCTTAAACGCGCGCAGCTTCCCGGCTTCAGCCATTCCAACATACTCGTTATAGCGCTTGGCGAAGTCTTCACCGTAGAGATCAGGTAGGTCAGCTACTTCGGCTGGGTCAAACAAATACCAATCCGTCTCAGCAGCCACACGTCGCATAAACTCATCGCTGATAAACACGGCTGTATTAGCAAAGCGCGTACGGAAGTACGGGTCGCCAGAGTTTTGACGAAGCTCGAGAAACTGCGGAAAGTTAAGGTGCCAGTTCTCCATGTAGAGCGCAGCGGCGCCAGCTTTTTTGCCCTTTCGACTGACGGCAAACAGCGCCGTGTCAATCATTTTCATAAATGGCAGCGGGCCCGTGCTGACTGTATTTGTTGTCTTAACAGGGCTGCCCATGGCGCGGAGCTTATTCATACTGATACCGATACCGCCCGTACCCTTGGCAATCCACATCACATCACGAACGGATTTCGCGATTGATTCCATGTCGTCTTGCACTTCTATCACAAAACAGTTGCTCAGCTGCGGGAACGAACCCCCGGCATTGACCCGCGTACTGCCACCCGGCAAGTAATCAAGACTGCTCATGTGCTTGTAGAAGTCCAGTGCCGCGCCAGTGGGGTCTTTTTCGTTAAAACTCAGTCCCATGGCGATACGCATGTGGGTGAACTGTGGCGTCTCAAATGGATCGCCGTTTTGTTTGCGCAGTGCGTAGCGATTTTTGTTAGTGATTACTCCTAGATACTTACTGAGGCCGTCTCGGCTCGGATCGAGTGCAGCCGCCAATTTCTTGATGTCGAAGACCTTTGGGTTAGCCATGCGCTTGTCGAGCAAACCTTCTTTGACGCCAAATTTCAGGTACTCCGCAAATTTCTTTTCATGCAATTTCTTCAGCTCTTCATCCGTTTCGTAATCACCAAGAATGTTCTTATAAATATTCTTGAGAAGCAATCTCGCTGCGATGGTATCGAAATCCGGATCATCTTTGACGTTCTGTAGCGCCGTATGAATCACCGCCTCATCAAGCTCCTCGCTGGTGATGCCGTCAAACAATGTCAGTTGTAGCTCGGTCGCGACTTGCACGACTTTTTGGATCTGATCTGGCAAGCCTTCACTGGCCCTCACAAGAGCCAGATTGATCTTGTTGGCGTCAAATGGTTCGCGGGTGCCGTCGCGTTTTACCACATAGATATCGCTCATAAATCCTATTCCTTTTTGTTATAGTTGCCTTATTCGACACAACACCTCCCCAGGTTCATGCAAGAAAAATCGTCCACTAGCGTGGCGAACTAGTTACAAAACCTCCTTGCAAATGTGTCTATTTGTTTGAACTACTACATATGTAGTGTCTGCACATGACTATAAGCGCTATATATAGCTATTTCAAGTCATTTTTTTCATTTTGGTCATGTTTTTTTCACCACACATCTTTTCACCTCTTGTGAAGACTATCTAGCGCTGATTGTAACTTTTACTACGCTATATATAGCGTATATATTATTTATGGTTGTCCAAACTTAGACAAACTCTCTTAATGAACTTCAACGGCAATATCTGGCACACGAAGGAGCTACAATGAACCCATGGCTTGCCGCGTACCTTGGCGCGCACATAACCGCAACGATCGCCGTCCTGACAGCATGGAACTACTACCTGGCAACCTCAAAGTTGCATCCCACTAGGCCTGGTCGATCGCTCTGGAGGTTCGTCGCAGTAGTACTCACACCAGTCTTCCTCGTGGCCACTATCGGCTTCCTCTGGGCTCTCAATCTTTTCTTCGAGATCTGGGACAAGGGAGTCAAGAACGGCTTTCGGGCGAACAGAAATGAAATGCGACGTGCTATGCGCCTTTAGGCTCACCTCGGAAACAGACTCGCCGATGAGGTTCAATTCTCATCAGCTTGAGCTCCGTCGGTGAGCCTGTTTCTTTTCTCCCCACAGAAATTTCTAATAGCAAGAATAGCAAGGGTGCAACCCTTAACAGATGAGATAACTTATCTATTTGATAGTAAGCCTACTAATTCAGATGCAACTTTTCTTATGTTTTTATCTGCATACTCAGCAACAAACTGCCGATATTGCTCGGGTCTCATCTCACCCGCCAAATCATTGCGCACCCAATCATTGTCTCCGGAGCCCACATAGTCTCGATAACTTGACCATCTATACGTTTCATACTTCTGTGGATTCAGATGTATGTATCGAGTGATATGCGCCAGATACGCTTCGTTGTATATCCACGATGCTCGATATTGACTCTGGAACACATGCCCCTTAGACCGATATTTTTTGTTGTAATACATTGAATACCGCGTGGACACAGATTTCATGTAGCCCTGCATTGCCTGCTCATCCATCTCTTGATACAACAACAGATGAAAGTGTGTGCCCATCAGACAATACGAAACAATTTCAACATCATACTTTGGATACTCCCGCCCTTTCTCTGCTGATTCACAGCTGCTCATATGCTCCTGGATAAGTGTCAAAAAGTATTCACGATCCTCGCTATCGCCAAACAGCTTTCTTTCTCCCGATGCACGATTATATACATGATAAAAAGCCGGTGCTCTATATTGCTTTACGACATGCTTTGTTGGCATGAAATCATAATATGCTAAGTTATATCATCCGTTAAGGGTTGCACCCTTGCATATTGTATAATGGTGAAAGTATGACGATGACAAATATTATTTCGATCAAAAATTTCCGGATGCAGTTTGGGAAAGCGACGGTTATCAAGGATTTATCTTTCGATGTGAAGAGGGGTGAGACGTTTGGCTTTCTGGGCAGCAATGGCTCTGGCAAAACCACTACCATTCGCGCCCTACTAGGCATTTATCAGCCGACTAGCGGCGATCTGCTCATCGACGGCAAGCCCTACACTGTTTCGGGCGATATCAAGCTCGGCTACCTCCCTGAAGAGCGTGGTCTCTACAAGAAAGAGTCGGTACTCGACATCATGACCTACTTTGGCCAGCTCAAAGGCATGAGCCGCGCCGATGCACGCAAAGCCTCGCTTGCCTACCTGCGACGCGTCAAACTTGAGGACAAAGCCACGACGCGGCTCGACAAGCTCTCTGGCGGCCAACAGCAAAAGATCCAGCTTGGCATCACCATCATGGACGACCCCGAACTGCTCATTCTCGACGAGCCAACCAAGGGCTTTGATCCGGTCAACCGCAAGCTCCTGATGGATATCATTGAAGAGCATCAGGCTAAAGGCGCCACGGTAGTCATGGTGACACACCAAATGGAAGAAGTTGAACGTCTCTGTGACCGGATCATCCTACTGAAAGACGGCAAGGCTCATGCGTATGGCACCATCGCAGAAGTAAAGAAGAAGTTTGGCAACAAATCTCTCGATGATATCTTCCTCAAAGTCTACGGTGATGAAAACGCTACAGAGGAGGAGGACTAACATGCACAATCTTGGAACAGTGATTCGCTTTGAGATCACTCGCGCACTCAAGAAAAAATCGTTTTGGATTATGGCGCTGGGCTTTCCGATTATGCTGGCAGCAATTTTCGGCATCGTCTTTTTGTCAAACAAAACGACCGACCAGGCTGTCAAAGACCTCGAGAAACAGAAGTTCTCCCTCCAAGTCACCGACGAATCAACATTGGTCAATCCTGCACTCCTCACCGCTGTAAAAGCAACAACAATCACTAACAAGCAACAAGGTATCGACAATGTAAAAAACGGCACAGTAGACGGCTATATTTACTACCCCGCCGACCTCACCAAGCAACCGATCGAGGTCTATGGCAAAGATGTCGGCATGTTTGACAATGGTCGCTATGAAGGTGTCGCAAGAGCATTGCTACTCAACTCTGTCCAATCGACAGTCAGCCCGCAGGTCAGCTCGGTAATCCAGGGCAATACCCCGACCAATCTCACAACCTACCGTGGCAGCGAAGTGTACGATCCGCTGAAACAGATGATCATACCGGGTATCTTCCTGGTGCTGTTCTATATGCTTATCGCCTTCTTTGGAAATCAAATGCTCGTCAGCACGACTGAGGAGAAAGAAAATCGCGTCATCGAAATGATTCTCACGACCATCGAAGCTCGCACCTTGATTATCGGCAAGATCATCTCCCTGATTAGCCTCGCATTTTTGCAGGGGCTAGTCATTATTGTACCGGCACTGGTGGGATACCTACTGTTCCACGAGCAACTCAGCCTGCCGTCATTTGACCTCACCTCACTCCCAGTCGATTGGGGACGTATCGGAGTCGGCGCGCTGATCTTTGCGACGAGCTTTATCCTTTTCACAGGACTTTTGGTACTGATTGGGTCGTCGGTGCCGACCGCCAAAGAAGCCGGGGGATTCATTGGCATCATCATGATGCTGATCTTTGGCCCACTGTACGCAGCGCCGCTATTTATCTCACAGCCAGACAGCCCGTTCGTGCACTTCCTCAGCCTCTTTCCATTCACGGCGCCGATCCCACTGCTACTGAGAAACGCCGTTGGCAATTTACAGAGCTGGGAGATCATGCTCGCTATCCCTATCATCCTCGTTAGCGCCGTCATCGTGCTCAACCTCGCCGTGCGCGTCTTCCGCTTTGGCGCACTCGAATACAGCCGCAAGCTGAGTTTGAAAGAGATTTTTGGGAAGTAACAGAGGCGGTGTATTGACAAATTTGCATTATATTGATATAATGTAGAGATTGCTTGGAGTCATAGGGACATACAAGCACGATCCGAAAGGGTGCCATCATGGCAAAAACCACACGTCCCGTCGACACCTTCACGGTGCTCGTCGACAGGCTCCCGTTCAGCTGCAGCTACGAGCTGTTCTGCGTGGGTCTCGCCGAGGCCACCATCGGCGGACGGACCTGGCTCAACGACCGAGTCGAGCGCGGGAAGGAGAAGCAGGACAGCACCTATGCTGGCCTCATCTTCGATCCGACCGATTCCCTCGGCGGACCGATTGCCGCCATCAACCTCGGCAGCAGCGACACGAGTCGGCTGGTGAACGCCGCCGGCAAGGTCGACTGGATGCAGCTGCATCCGGACGTCGACTTCGACCAGGCCTTCACCGAGATGCCCTGGCTGATCGGCTCGGGGCAGTTCCTCTACGGGCACGCCACCACACGCTGCGGCTTCCCGGCCGCCGGCTCAGGGCTCAGCGCCAAGGGCGACCGTCGCATCATGAATGTGATGCTGGAGGTCCTCGCCGACACCGTTCGGCCCGGCATGGTCGAGGCTATGACCGGGCTTCGCGACAACGGCGCCAAGTGGCTCGATGGTGAGCCTCGGCCCGAGTATGCTGAGATGGCCGACATCTGCCAGGGCTGGCAGACCGTCACGGTCAGCTGACACTCGCACCCGTCCCTACCAAGCAAGGCCGCCCTTCACGGGGCGGCCTTGTCATATACTACTCAGAGAGCGGGATTATCGCTCACAAGCTCGCTCCTCCGTTTGCTTAGAAAAATGAGCAAGCTAATTTTTCTGCACTACACTACGTCGACCTCCTCGGTTACTCGTCTTACAGGCGAGCCCGGGAGTTCGTATCACGCCTATTCTCCGCCACGAAAAAAGACCCTAGAAAAGGGGTCTTTTTTCGTGGCGCGATTCTACGCCCGCGCTCGAACCTATTTTAGCGCAAAAGTCTGAAAGGCGGGCGGGGCGACGCCCCGCCCAGCTGAAAAACCCACCTCCTTTTGATTTCTTTTTTAGAGACTTCCCCCGCCGAGATTTTTTAGGGAGCTGAAAAAGGGGTGGTTTTTTCGGGGTTTGCGTTTTTATGTAGCGTATATATCGACACACACGCTATCTCATTTTTCTATTCTCACAAATATCACTTTTGTTTCTCTGTTTTTTACCTTTTGCTATGTACTTTTCTTCTTTTTCTTTTCTCCCTCTCTTTCTATATAAATATAGAGAAGAATAGATGTATCGAGCGGTGGTTTAGTATTGGTGGATGCGTAGTTGTTGGTATGTTGAGTTGTATTGCTTGTGGTTTGAATTGGTTTAGTGATGTGGTTAAGTGTGAGTAGATAGGAGTAGCTATGAGTGAAGTTGTAGATAAAGTTAAGTATCGAAGACCGTTGAATAAGCAACAGCTACGAACACTGTTTGTTTTATATTGGTATCGGTTCTGTACGAGTAAGCAGATTGCAATCAGTCTGAAACGGTCAGACCCGAAAAGCATACAGAACAAGCTCAAGGTTCTGGAAGATCAGGAGTTGATTGGCAAACGTTATGACAAAACCTACAAGCTAGCAGGTCGCCCTGCCGAGTATTACATAACGCCAAAGGGTGCAAGAGTACTAGAAAAGGTACAGCCAGACACAACGAACCTGTGGGCAACCAAGAGTTTATACAAAAACAAGACGGTGTCTAACGAGTTTCTGAAGCATACCGTTACTGTCGTGGATGTGGCACAACGTTTGAGAATACTGTATGGCAACAGGCCGTGGATTCTGCCAAAGAGTTACATAGCAAAATACAGTTTCTATCCAAAATGGGCACCGGACTTGCATTTCAAGATACCAGCACGGAGCGAGACGCCGACAAAGCACTATTTCGTTGATATATGGGACGGCACGAAACCATTCTTCGTCAGCGTTAGGAAAACCAGAAACTACTCCAACTTCAAGGAGAATGGTGATTGGCAAGAAGATGAACCGTACCCTGCAATCCTCGCGGTATGCGATGATGCCTACACCCAAAAGAAACTCAGCAGACAGATGAAACGGATTCTTGATGATTCGTGGGACGATGATTTAGTATTTGCTACGACAACGCGGAAACAGCTCGATGAGGCAACGAAACCAACGGATAAGATATGGCTCCGAGTTAGGCTTGATGATGAGGCGGAACTTGTGAGCCTCAAAGGCCTTATTACGTATGATGCCTAGTTGCACCGCTTGCTCTAACTTGACATAATGAAACAAATGTGCTAGATTGAATATAGTTAATTTCAAAACAAAAAACCACCACAATGAGCGAAACACTACCTTCACAGCAAAATGAAACTCAAGCCTGGAAACAAGAGCTTCCTCTTCACCGTGAGGTAGCCGGTACACTTCAACCCGGAGAAACCCTTGCACTTATAGGGTCGTTTGCTCAATCAAGCCTTGAGGCGCGTAAAGAAGAGAGTGAGACTGGTGAATTAAGCGACAGCGATTTCCGCGAAGAACAAGTTGTTCATCTTGCGGCACTTCAACAATTATCTACATTAGAGCTTGGTGAGGGACAGACAGTAAACGATGTCATCTATGATCGCCAGAAACAACTAGAAAGTGCCTTGAGTGATATTGGAGATGATGCTCTTCGTACCGCAGAGAAACACAGATTGAGTGTACAGCTTAAAGGAGTAAAGCTCCTCGATAGTACCTACTTGAACGTCATAGATAGTGTCGATAGTCTCGCTACGGCTACTGGAGATGGTAACAAGCGTAATCCTCGAAGTCGCGCAATCGCAATTAATCAGCTGATAGAACAACACAACGAGCAAGTTTCTCCTAAATCTGAAACAATCGCAGATAGCCCTGAAATGCGTGAGGCACAAGAACGAATCAATGCTCGCTATGAAGAACAAGCAAAACAACCACAGCCAACCGAAACAGTCGATGACGCTCGCCAAAAAGTAGCCGAGGTTTTTGGCGATACAGGTGAAAAAGAGCGACAGGCTCTTATTGGTGAGGTTGCTCAAGCCGCAAAAGGTGCGACTCGTATTTACACCGATATACCAAAAGATATAATGCTAAAGTCTAATTCTGGCGACTTTCGACCCATTGACGGCTTTAACTCATTTGGTGATGGCTTACCGCAAGAAAGCCGCCATGTCAGAGAAAAGTTAGAATATGGCGGTTCAGCCGAAGCTTTCCTGTTTGAGCCCGACACAACCACTCGCTACAAGACAGTTACAAAAACCATCGAAACTGGTGGACGCTTCAAGAAGAAGACTGAACAGGTTCAAGAACAAGTTCCTGATGGTGAAGTACCGACAATGGTCATGAACCCTGCAACAGGTCAACAAGAACCTGGTGTTAAGGTTGCATATCAATTCAACGGCAATAATCGTAGAGATGGTGCTCAGACGGCATATTACGAAGGTCCCAAATACACTACGGAAAGCGGACGTGTCGGAAACCAATTATGGATAGAGGCGACCCTGCCAAAATCGGTAGCAGACAGATTAAAACAAGAAGTAACTAGTAACCCTGAAGTTGCTCATGAGTTTGCAAAAACGCTTGCACTGAACAATGGTATTACGGAACAAGCGTGGAACAATGGCGTTCAGCCACCTTTCGATAAAGTTCCAAGCGACTGGACTATGGCAGTTGTTGACCTGCAAAAAGATACACAGTACGGTGATGTGCGACACAATGTAGTCAGTCGGCAGGCTGTAAAGACCCGATAATTATGTCTCAAAACCCCGAAACCCACACTTACGACTATGACACCGACTCCAAAGAAGCTGGGTGGGACTCTCCAGAACGCGTACAAAAATTAGTTGAACCACGAGTTGCCGCTGGTTCAAGAGTCCTGGATATTGGTATCGGTACAGGGTTAGCTGTTAGTGGCTACGCCGACAAAGGTGCAACGGTTATCGGACTCGACCACGACCAAGCTATGCTTGATACCGCCCAAACAGTTGTTGGTGAACATGGCTCGCTCTGCCTAGCAGACATTAATGGTCAGTTACCTATCAGCGATCTTGAGGGTTCTGTCGATGTCGCTCAAGCGGTGGGCGTACTGGAATTTGCCAAGAATTTACGGAGTGTGTTCGGTCAGGTCTACGGCAGCCTCAAAGAGGACGGCGTGTTTGCGTTTACTTCAGAGCTTATCGACGGTATACAGACAACCGAGCCAGAAACACACTACGATGACATAGATGTAACGGTATACCGCCACACACCTGATGAGATAGCAGATTTACTTGAACAAGCTGGATTTCAGCTAGTACATGCAGAGAGTTACGACGGCTATGAACGTGGCGGCTCGGCTGTTCCTTACGGTATATTTTTGGCACAAAAATAGATGATTCCACCGCTTGCGGTGGGCAAACCCCGAAAAACCACCCCTTTTTCCGCTTCTAAAAAATCTCGGCGGGGGAAATCTCTAAAAAATAGATCAAAAGGAGGTGGGTTTTTCGGCTAGGCGGGGCGACGCCCCGTCCGCCTTTCAAGCTTTTGCGCTTAAATAGGTTCGAGCGCGGGCGTAGAATCGCGCCACGAAAAAAGACCCCTTTTCTAGGGTCTTTTTTCGTGGCGGAGAGAGGGAGATTCGAACTCCCGGTGCAGTTTTAGCCACACACCGCTTTTCGAGAGCGGCACCTTCAACCACTCAGACATCTCTCCGTCTCATTCTATTTTAATACATCTCGAAGTTATTGAGGTGATCTACCGACACGTTGTGCCGCAACCACAGCGCTCCGCTGTGCCACTGGCACATGCTCGCTATTTCCGCTAGAGACTATTCTCGACAGCAAGCTGTCTGCGAGTAGCCTTTCGCTTCACAGACATCTCTCCACTGCGTAAATTATCCAACTACCTCGCTACATCGCGTGGAGTAGTGGCCGTTACGACACTGAACTCTTGATTAGTACAATCTCTTGTCTTAGTAGCGTCTGCTTCCGGCTTCTTTTTGTCAAAAAAGGTAAATGTCACACTATCGCGAGTCGGCTTGCCCTCAAACGCACCATGGAATCGTAGCGTATCTAACCTCGTCGCACGGCACTGGTCATCAAAGCGTAGGATGCCGTATGATTGTTCGCTAGACTGAGCATCCGGCGGTGTAGCATCCCCGTAGCCAAATATTCCCCCACCAGTAAATGTACCGGTCACGATATGAGTGCCGTTGACTTGATCCTTATGCAAGTGGCCAGAGTTAGTGATAACAGCTTGTAGCTTCTCGGCCGCTGCTGGTTCGTGGGAGATCCCTAGATCGATTTCCTGGCCAGCAAACGTCCGGTTAAATAGCTCCCACACTGGCTTCTGCTTGACGGCATTGTCTTTGTTGTCGTCTCCATACCAACGCATGAAGTCATTGACGCCAGCAATTTTTAGGTCGCCAAAATGAGCCACCTGAAATCTGTCTCTACCTGGCTGCAGCACGACCACGTTTGGAATAGCCATCAAGCGATCGATAAGCGCCGTATCATCAGGCGAACTACGGTCATGATTACCCAATACGATGATATAAGGAACACCAAGCTTTGCGATATTATCAAAAATGCCGGCAAGCTCCGCCTCCTGAACTCGTCCCATGTTAAGCAAATCGCCGCTGTCTATCACCGCCGTAATGCCCTCTTCTTTTATAACCTGCTCGAGCGAGGAGTACATATTTACCCCATGAATATCAGACACAAGCAGAAATGAGGGCCCCTCACTAGACTGCTCCTTCTCCATAGGAGTAGCCACCTTAGCAAGCGCTTTTTGAAGCTCAAGCCACGAAGCAAAATAGGGCTGGATCTGTTGAGAGCGTTTATTAACTCCGTCAAGGACCAGTTCTCCTTGTTTTAAGAGTGAACCTGCAAGCCCATCAAGTTCAATCTTTTGGTATGGCCGAGTATACGTTGTAGCCGCGCTTACTCCCTGGTAGGAAATTGCCAGTCCCATTGACGCCACGAGTGCGATTGCTGCCTCGCGAGATTTACGTCGTGCCACTGCCGAGTAAGCACCCATCGTGAGCAGCATTGCCAGTGCTGACCCTGTTGCATAGCGCTCGCCTAGTTGCAATGCCACCTGTTCAAGGCTCGCTCTCATCTGCTCCTCGCTTACGACGAGTCCCTGCGTGCCACCGCGAACGTATGAGTCTACTATCTCTGGCCGCAATGTAGGCTCGACAGTGACAGCAGGCGATGGCACCTTCGAGTCGAACGTAAGGTACACACCACCCAAGATCGATGATGCTTCCACCGTATCGAACCGCGTGTAAGAAAGCGAGACATCAGCTGCATAGTTTGCAGTCTGGATATGCGCAGGGTACACATGAGTAGCAGTGACTCCTCCGATGTGCGCAGGCAGCACACCGAGTGCTGCAACACCGAGAAATCGCGTTAGCTTATGTGCACTGTGTGGCTTTTCAACCGGTTTTTGCCAGTCTTCAAGCATTGGCGCGGCCTCATAAGATTTTGTATCCATCAGTAGTTATAATTATACAACATATCACAGAAAGTGCAAAGTATAATATGATAGAAGTACTATGGAAGACTCAATTTTTACAAAGATCATCAAGGGTGAGGTTCCTTGCCACAAGATTTATGAAGATGACAAGACAATCGCTTTCCTCGATATCGAGCCGGCAGTCCACGGGGATACACTAGTTGTACCCAAGGTGCAAGTTGATCAATTTAACGACCTCGATGATGAAGACTACTTCGCAGTCTGGAAAACAGTCAAAAAAGTTGCCAATAATCACCAACAAAGGCTCGGTACTGATCGAATTGGCGTTGTTATTAAGGGTGTTGATGTCCCGCATGCGCATGTTCACATCGAACCATTTAACGTTGGCCAACACCTTAGCCCAGGCAAAAATGAACTAGAAAGGCCTACTCAAGAAGAGCTCGCGGCTCTTGCCGAGAAGCTTCGTTTCGATGATTAAGCTCATTGCCATCGGCAAAAAGCATGAGCCATGGGTACATGAGGGCATCAAACGCTACCAAAAGCGCCTACGAGCACCGTGGAGCCTAGAATGGGCGCTTTTGCCACACAGCAGTCTAGAGGGTGCTAGGGCCCGCCAGGACGAGTCTGAGCGCATACTTTCAAAGCTCAGCCCCTCCGACTATGTTGTGTTGCTCGACGAACGCGGCAAATTACTCGATTCCCCTGTTCTCGCTCGTACCCTGCATCAACAGATTGAAACCTC
Source organism: Patescibacteria group bacterium (assembly GCA_020160975.1). GTDB lineage: Bacteria > Patescibacteriota > Saccharimonadia > Saccharimonadales > Saccharimonadaceae > Saccharimonas. The sequence goes on from JAIUPJ010000001.1 coordinate 466,077, forward strand.
AAGGAGCATTGTGATTATCATTGGCGGCGCCTACGGCGTCTCCGACGAACTCCAGCAGCGCGCCGACCTCGTATGGTCACTCTCCCCTGCCGTCTTTCCCCACCAACTCGTCCGCCTCATCCTGGCCGAGCAGCTCTACCGCTCGCAAGAGATTGTAGCGGGGCGACCGTATCATCATGAATAATAAGGAGCTCTGAATTCTAAATTCTAATACATTGACACTCTCTTGACATTTCATAAAGTTTATGCTAAGTTAGAGAAAGTAAAACATAATCAAAAATAAATATGCTATCAACCATCTTCCAATCATGTATGACCGTTATCAGCCTGTTGACCGCCCTTGGTGTCTTTATGCACGACGGACGCGTTGACAGGGCCACGCTCACTGCGGTCAATCCACGCTTTGATCAGGCGCATCTGTCAGCGACAACCTACTTGCGCTTCAAAGATTTCATCGACACCGATGCCCATACTCACCCCGACCACAATGCCGGCAAATCGCTTTTCTCAGGTTTTCAGTATCAGTCCCCTAGCATCGCACCCCGCCGCGACTCACATCACAAGCAGCTCAAGTCATTTCTCGAGGGGAGTCGCCATGCTTTCGACAACACAAATCTCCCCGTACTCGATTAGCAAGAGAATATCTTAGAACTTAGTTTTGTTATGATTATCCGTTGTCGCTGCCGATAACCGTCAGCTCGTCTTGCAAACGCCCGACAAGTGCCTGTTTGGCCGTCAGCTGCTCACGTGACTCCTCGACCAGGGCTGCGGGCGCTTTGGCAACATAGCTTTCGTTGCTAAGGCGCGCCTCGAGGGTTGCCACTTCGCGACGAGCATCAGCCAGTCGTCGCTCAAGGTTCGACTGGTGTTCATATAGCGTCTCGGCATTTACATCGAGCCAGGCATCACGACCACTGGCAGCGAGCCGCAATCCGCGCGGCTGATCGGCATGCTCGATGCCGCGGAGTCGTGCTAGCTTGATGATAAGTTCTTGGTTGTCTGCCACTAGTGAATCATCCAAATACACAAGCGTGTACGTTTCGTTGCCTGGCAATTCACTCGCCACATAGCGCGCCTCGGTGACAAGTCGTTTGAGCCGCCCGAACTCTGCCGCTGCGATCTCGCTACAGTCCTTTTGTTCAGGCCAGTGGTCGCCTGCCAGCAGATTGGTTTTCCAGTTTAGTGACTGCCAAATTGTCTCGGTCACAAACGGCGCAAACGGATGCGCCAGACGCAAAATCGTCTCGAGCACATAGGCGCTCATATCGGTATGCTGCTCGGTTTTACTAACCTCGACATACCAGTCGGCCACATCATCCCATAGCGCATGGTATATCGTCTCCACCGCCTCGGCGAAGTTGTAGTCTGCCATCTGTCGCTCCAGCTTGGCTGTCGCGAGATTTAGCCGGTGGACAATCCAGTGGTCGGCCAGAGTTTTTGGTGCAGGATCAGCCGCTGGAGTTGATTCGCCGATACTCGCCTCTATAAATCGTGCCACGTTCCACAATTTGTTGCAAAAATTGCGACCCGCAATCACCTTGCTGGTGCTAAATGCCTGACTCTGCGCAGCACTGCGGCTGGCCACAATCCCCATGCGGAGCGCGTCTGACCCGTATTCTGAGACCAGTTCCATCGGGTTAATTACATTTCCCTTGCTCTTGCTCATTTTTTGGTTATGCTCGTCATTAACCATGCCGTGCAAATACACGTCTTTAAACGGCACTTTGCCAGTACGGTACAGACCCAGAACAATCATTCGCCCTACCCACTGGTAAATAATGTCGTATCCTGTCTCCATGACGCTAGCAGGATAATACTTGGCGAGTTCACTCTGCGGATCGAGTGCGTCAGTCGTAATAAATGGCCACTGACCGCTGCTGAACCAGGTATCAAAGGTATCTTCTTCACGTCTATATGTTGTACCATTTACAATGATTTCTTTTTCATTCACACGATCGTCAAATATCCATTCTTCGGGGTTGGCTGTACTCTGAAACGCTGGAATCGGAATACCCCATGGAATCTGTCGGCTGAGATTCCAGTCGCGGATGTTTTCGTAATATTGAATCAGTAGCTTGCCGCGGTTTTCGGGTACGAAACGGATCTCCCCCGCCTCAATTGCCTTGATCGCTGGGGCTACAAGTGGCTTCATACTGAGGAACCACTGGTCTTTGACAAGTGGTTCGATAACCGTGCCGCACTTGTAGCAGTGCCCTACTGCGTGCTCAATATCGGTTTCTCCTCGGCGCAGCTCCTCAATTTCGAGCGCAGCTAGGATTTTTTTGCGGGCATCAAGCGCTGGCAAGCCAAGATACGGATGACCGACATTGATCATCGTCCCGTCGTAGCCAATCACCTGGATGCGTTCAAGGCTGTGGCGCTCTCCTATCTCAAAATCATTTGGGTCGTGTGCTGGAGTAATCTTCACCGCCCCTGTGCCGTAGTTCATATCAACGTATTCATCTGCAATCACCGGAATCTCACGTCCAGTCAGCGGCAGTTGGACATTGGTACCGATCAAGGTTTTGTAACGCTCGTCATTTGGATTGACAGCCACGGCAGTGTCACCGAGCAATGTTTCGGGACGGGTGGTCGCCACCACGATCTCCCCTACTTTGTCGAGTGTCGGATAGGCAATCTTATAGAGCTTGCTCTTCTCGGTCTTGTGGACGACTTCGATATCAGAAAAGCTCGTCTGGTGCTTGGTGCAATAATTAACCATCCGCTCACCTCGGTATACGAGCCCATCTTCCCACAGCTTTTTAAATGTATCGTAGACTGTGGTAATAACTTTTTCATCAAGAGTGAAGACGAGGTTGCTCCAGCTCGCCCCAGCGCCGAGCGCACGCAGTTGCAGCTCCATATTCCCCCGCTGACGGTCGACAAAATCCCACACTTGGGCATATAGCTGCTCCCGCGTATAGTCAAAACGAGTTTTGCCCTGTTTTTCCAGCTCCTTTTCATACACTACCCAGGTTTCAAAGCCCGCATGGTCTGCCCCTGGCAAATAGACAGCATCGTATCCCTTTAACCGATGAAAGCGCACCAAAATATCTTCGAGATCTGCCATCAATGCGTGCCCAGCATGCAGATTTCCATTGGCATTTGGTGGCGGCATGACGATAGCATAGGGCTGCCCCTGCCCTTTCGGATCAAACACCCTACTCTGTTCCCAGAGCGCGTAAATGTTAGGTTCGTAGTCGTTTGGCGTGTAGGCTTTTGCTAGGTTCATGGGAATGGAATCGTCCTCTAATTTGTTCTCTATTGAATAGAGTAATTTTTCACGCGAAAAGAGCACGAAAATAGCAATGGTTTTCACGTGAAAACCCTTACCTCTGTTGTACCTCTGTTTTCTCGCGTGTTTGTGTTGTCTCTAGTATAGCATAGATTGGGTGTATAATAGATGCATGATAGTAGGGAAACGCTGCGACGAGCCAGAGCTCTGGAATGAAATCGTGCATGACCTCGATGGCCATCCATTGCAACTGTGGGGATGGGGGGAGCTCAAAGCCGCCCACAACTGGAGCGCACACCGAGTGATATTCGTTGACCACGACGATGTAGTGGTCGGAGCTGCCCAAATTTTGTCGCGCAAACTGCCCGGGCCGCTCAAGAGGCTTAACTACGTGGCACGTGGGCCAGTCTGGTGCGACGGCAAGGAAGAAGCCGTTCTCGATGCGTTGGCGCACTACACAAAGCAACACCTGCCTGGTGTGGTACTGAGCATTGAACCGGACGACGAGGAAATCCCGCCCGCAGAGGGGTGGCGAACATCACCAAACCACATTTTGATCCCCCGCACATTGATTCTCGACCTCAACAAAGGCGAACCGACACTCCTCGAGGCAATGAGCAAAAAGACACGCCAGTACATCCGCAAATCAGAAAGGGAAGGGCTGGTTTTTCGTCAAGTCCACACCGCACATGAGCTTGCTCAGTGTTTAGAGATTTACCGTCAAACCGCTAGCCGCGCTGGTTTTCCTCTTCACAAAGACCAGTATTACCAGGATGTCCACCGATTCCTGGGTGATTCATCGATCATTTTTGCGGCATTCTCAGACCACGCGCCAGTCGCATTTGTCTGGTTGGCGGTTAGCGAAAAGACCGCCTTTGAACTCTACGGTGGGATGAACGACAAAGGCCAAGAGCTACGGGCAAATTACGCCCTCAAATGGCACGCCATCCGCAAATGCAAAGAATGGGGGATTGATCGATACGATATGAACGGACTGCTCAATGATGGCGTCAGCACCTTTAAACAAGGCTTTGCCGACCACGAAGACATGTTGGCCGGAACCTATGATTATCCACTGTCACCCCTATACACCACATGGTCAAAGGGGCTGCCTACCGCCAAAAAGACGATTCGTAGAGTCAAAAAAATACTCCGACGCTAGCGTGTTTCGATGTCGACTGCTCCGTGGCGGTAGACGATTGTTTCACCCTTTTCGTCAAACCCAATAATCGTAGAGGGCGGTCGCTCGCCGAGATCTCCTGCGTCGACATAGAAGTCTACTTCATCACCAAAATAATTCACCGCTTCGCCGATCGTACGCGAGGTAGGGGCTTTTGGTGTGTTTGCACTTGAGGTCATGAGCGGGCCAACCTGCTCGAGTAGCTGAATAATGGCTGCATCTTTCGGGATACGCGCCGCCATGTGTGTTTGGCCTTCTTTGAGATAGTCAGGAATCGAAAATGTTGTCATTTCTACACTAATTGCATTTGGCCAATAGTGAGCTGCCCGAGCAAGTTCTTCAAGAGAAAACCCCGTCTCGTGTAGCTGTTCAACTGATGCCGCGATGGTGGTGCCTGGCTGCCGTTTGCGTTGCTTGAGCGAATACAACCGCTTAACAGATTCCCTGTGGAGCGCGGGTGCGACCAGGCCATAGACCGTATCGGTTGGCAATATGCCAACAGCGCCCTGCTGCAGCATCCTCTTCAGAGCAGGGTCACCCAGGGAAGAGAAGTGTTTAGCCGTCATGTTAGCGTCCGGTAGCCCAGGCGGTTTGCGCCATCGATATACTCGGTACTACTTCAAGAGAGTAAGGGTCAGCAGCAGCTCTTTTCTGCGCATAGTAGTACCCTAGGGTTGCGATCATGGCGGCATTATCGGTACACAGCTTCATGGGGGCATACTCGATAGTAATCGGCAGGCGAGCGCTCAGCTCGTCACGAAGTCGCTGACTCGCCGCTACCCCGCCCGCAATCACTACTGCTGATGGCTGATAAGCACGAAAAGCCGCTTCCGCCTTGTCCACCAACGTTTCTACGGCCACGCGCTGGAAACTTGCAGCAAAATCTTTGCGCTGTTTGGCCGTGAGAAGCCCTGAGAGCTCGTGCGAGGGAAAAGTAAAGTCTTTGCCTACTTCACGCTGCGCGGCCCTCAGAACGGCTGTCTTGAGGCCTGAGAAGCTAAAATCATACGGTGAGGCTAATTTCGACTTCGGCAATGCATACCTGTTAGGATCGCCCTCTGGTGCAGTGAGGTCTATCGATACACCGCCAGGGTAGGGCAGTCCAAGAATCTTCGCCACTTTGTCGAAGGCCTCTCCAACTGCGTCATCTTGGGTTTGTCCTAGCAGCTCATAGTCGCCATGTTCACGAAACAACACCAGCTGGGTATGACCACCGCTGACAATCAAGGCCAGCATAGGGAAGTCCGGCTGCTTGCTGGGCAATTGTAGCTGCGGCTCCAGCGTCTCGGTCTGCGCCGTAATGAAGTTGGCATAGACATGCGCTTCGACATGATGAATTGGATATAGTGGCTTGTCGTGCAAAATGGCCAATGTTCGCGCCGCCAGTGTGCCGACCAGCAGTGACCCCACCAGCCCGGGTGCATAGGTGACAGCAATCGCATCGATATCTTCCCAGCTGCACTGGGCGTCTCGGAGTGCCTTTTCAATGACCGGATTAATTGCCTCGATATGGCTCCTCGCCGCAATCTCGGGCACCACGCCACCATACTGGGCGTGGATATCGATCTGAGTCGCGACCACATTTGAAAGCAATCGAAACCCATCCTCTACCACAGCGGCAGCGGTTTCGTCGCAACTACTCTCAATTCCCAAAATTTTCACTGGTGTTATTGTACCATTTTTGTCCCTCACGCAAGAACAGAGTAGCTCCTTCTACGCCACTGGTGGCTGTGTAGGGGGCTGGGTAGGTGGCTGCACGGGTGGATACGAAACGATCGGATAAGTGCGGTTCACGCTTTTACGAACACTGAACCAGTAGATAAGCGAGCAAAATGGCACAAGAATCACCAACAGCAGCCACATTGTCTTGTCTTTCCACTGGTCACTCCGCTTGGTGATATCGATGATAGCGAGAATATAGATAATAAGCGCCGCTACTCCTAGGCCCATCGCCGCCAACTGCAACGCTACCACCACTAAGAAAACTAGTATTCCTATAAACTCCATGCCATGACTCTCCTTATCAGTATTACTATATATTCAGTATACAGGGTACTGCGATGTGCGATACAATATTGCTATGAAGCAGCAATTGGTTCGTGGGGTACGAAAAGCATTGCCAAAAAAAGCCGTGCACAGTCTTGAGGACAACTATCGTCGCCAGCGCGCAAAGCTCGTCTCGACTCGCTATGGCCACCCAGCTCGGTCGCTCAAGGTGATTGCTGTGACCGGTACCAATGGCAAGACCACTACGGTCAATTACCTCAATGAAATCCTCAAAGAAGCCGGCAAGACCACCGCGATGTTCAGCACCGCAACCATCGAGATAGCCGGCAAGACCAGGCGCAACAATCTCAATGCCACAGTCGCGAGTGTCCGCCACATGCAAGAGTTCTTTCGCGATGCCAAACGCGCCCGTGTCGACTATGTGGTGATGGAGTTCCCTAGCCATGCGATCCACCAGCATAAACTTGCTGGCGTGCCGATCGAGATGTCAATCATGACCAATCTCACCCAGGATCACCTCGACTACCATAACACCATGGAGGCCTATGCCGAGGTAAAGAGTCGTATCTTCGCGGGTGAGCCAAAATTCATCGTCCTAAACCGCGACGACGAATGGTTTGACTACTACAACAAGTTCGCTGCCGGCGCCCAAAAAATCACCTACGGTACTCACAAAGAGGCAGAGGCAAAAATCGAAAAAGTTAAACTCTATCGCAAGGGGACAGAGGCCAAAGTGACAATCGATCACCAGACCAAACTCGATCTCGCTACAAATCTGCCAGGCGAGTTCAATGTCTACAACATGACGGCGGCGGTCGCGGCGGCGTATCTACTTGGCATCGAGCTCAACGACATTGTCGAGGGAATTGCTAATCTAGAGGAAATTCCTGGGCGGTTTGAGCGTGTCGGGGAGAGCCTGCCTTACGACGTCATCGTCGACTACGCCCACACCCCTGATGGACTAGAAAAACTCCTAACTGCCGCTCGCTCCATCACCAAAAATCGCGTGATTTTAGTCTTTGGCTCCTGTGGCGACCGAGACAAAGCCAAGCGTCCGCTTATGGGCGAGATTGCCGCGCGCCTCGCTGACCGTATCTTCCTGACCGACGAAGAAAGTTACAACGAAAATCCCGACGACATCCGTCGCATGATTGACGAAGGAATACAGCGCGTAAAGGGAGGTTCTATGAAAACCACCGAGATCCCTGACCGGCGCGACGCTATCGAAAAAGCCCTCAGCGTTGCCACCAAGGGCGACATGGTACTCATCACCGGCATGGGCCATGAGGTCTATCGCATCGTCAACGGCAAGCGCATCCCGTGGAACGACGCCGAGGCCGTCCGCGACATCTTAGGCGTTAAATAAATGAAAGCGGCCTGGCGAAAAAATCGCCAGGCCTTACGCCTCCTTGTCGTCGAACGAGGTGATCTCTGCCTGCGCACGTGCGCCAGCAGTGTAGGGAAGCGCGAGGACCACGATGGTCTTGTCGTCAACATCCCGAAGCTGCACGGTCATAATACCTTCCTCGACCTTGCGAAACGAGACGATCATCATAACACGCAGTCGGTCAAGCACGAGGGCGACGGGGGGAGTTCGCGCCGAAATGCGTGAGCAGTTCGCTCCGAATTTCCTCCGCATCGCCCACATTGGTGAGCAGCTGCTGCATTTCACTTCCTATTCATCCGGACGGACAGGATTGCATATACTATTTTAGCACTTTAGAATAGTCTTGTCAAATCTTCATTGCTTCAGTGCAGGCACGCATGACTTGGGCGCCGACCGCCATGTCCATCGATTCGTCAGTCGCCTCACTCGTAGTGCCTTTATCAAATTTCATGAAGAGCTTGAACCTATTGCGGCCCGTGACGTAGTACATCTTACCGGCCTCGACCACATCGAGGGCTTTTTCTCTATCAATACCGGTTATACCGTCAAGCGACGACTTGAGGTCTACAAGAATACGCTGATTGTTGAGCGTAATGACCAGGTCGCCGCCTCGCGCGTCTTCTTGCACGGTGCCAAAGTCATACGGTACGCCGATACGATCAAACAGATGAGCGGTCATAGCCTCAGTCCGACAGCCCTTTACGAGTGCGTTGATTCGGTCATGAATGTCATCAAAATCATCACGGTCAAGCATGCTCCTTGAGGTAGCAAACATCAGACGAGAAACTTCTCTCGTGTCCGCTTCAGGATGCGCATAGAGATAGTCGACTATCTGACGATTATAAGTGATGACCTGTGGCATAAGGGTGTCGTGGAAGTATTTTTTCTCATCTCTGGACCAGTCGCGGTTTTTCTTCATTGCTTTTATTTCACCCTCAGCATAAGTTGCAGCCGCAAAGTGCGACCCCATCGTGAGAAGCGCAGCATATGATGGATCCATCAAGCCTTCATCGACACGAGCATGGGCATAATCTTCGACGTATGCGGCATAGGCGTTTGCATATTCTGGTGTCTGTGTTCGAGTGGGGTCGATAGCATAATCGGCACAGTACTGAGTAAAGGCAGGAAGCGTATGGATGCCGTTAAGCTCGTCAAAGACACGGTCAAATTCTGTCACGGAGTCGACGGTTGTCTCGAAAAGGTTGAAATGTTCGGTGGCGGATTGTTTCATGATGTTTATTTCTGTAACAAGTATAGATATACATTAGCATTATAGCAATAAAAAGTCAATAGCACTTACTATTGAACAGGCCGCCGACCCAGACTTCCCACGAGGGGATATCCAGGGCCGACGGCCGGGTGTTCAGCTGGCTGATGCCATCTCCTTCTTGACCTCGCTGAGGGTCCGCGCGTAGTCTTGTGCCACCTCGAGAAGGCGGGGGTCGTTGGAGCAGACGATGCCTTGCTCCGGAGAGACCAGGGCGTAGCGCGGGTCGTCGTCGGTACCTTCCACCCCGAGGAGGGTGAAGATCTTCGGCCGGGTGCCGACGATCACGTTGACGGTCGGAGAACCGTCGTTGTAGGTGGCGACGATGAAGTCCTTGCTGTCGGGAAGACTGCGCCGAAGTACCGCTTCCTGCTCGAGCAGCTGTCGCATGGACGCCTGGTCGGTCGGGTCGGGGGTCTGCGCAAGCACGCCGATGGCGTGGGGCATAGTGTCTCCTAGGGGAACTCATTTGAGGGGCGGATGTGCATGTTCGGCCAGATGCTGAACATGGTTACTATAGCACCTATTACCACTTAGGTCAATATAGCTAGAACCACTGTCGGTGCCTGAGACGCCACTCGAGGCTGACTATAATGCGCTGTCCAAACCGTCGCCACAGCGCATATTTTGTAGGGGCGATAATGAGGTCGTAGCAGCCGACATAGTCGGTGACGTGCTTGTTGAAACTGGTTTTGAACCGTCCCACACCATAGAACTTGTGCGACTCGTCGTTGATCGCCGAGGAGTGGGGAGCACCACAAAGGTCATAGCTCGTAACTCCGCGCTCTTTCATCCATGTGATGATTTCCCATTGCAAGAGGTGGCTGGCTCCGTACGCAGTCTTTTTGCGCACACTAGCGCCATCTTTGTAGAGACCCTTGTCGCCAAGGCACAGGCAATAGGCGGCAGAGACCACTTCGCCCTCGAAATAGGCAAAGAACAGCTGTCCGTGGCCATCTGCGGCAAACCGCTGCCAGAACTCTTTGTAGTATTCGTATGTGCGGATAGAGCTTTCGAAACGTCCTGCCGCCGTCTCAGATAACAGGTCGAACATTAGTTTCATATTTTCCTCCGTCAAATCCTCCGGCTTTGCCGTGACGCCATCTCGCTCGGCACGCTTGATGGCATGGCGGCCTTTTTGATTGAGCGCTGCCAGTACCTCTTCGAGTGAAGGAGAGAGGTCGATGATCACCGTCGACGAATTTGGCTGCACCGCTGCAGTCGGCACGAGACCAAGACCCGCGAGCACTTGCCGACTCTCGTCTGTCTCGGTAATCTCCGGCTCAATCTTGACGGCAAATACGCCGTACTCTTTTGCTACTGTTCGTAGTTCGGGCAGCAGTCTCTCGAGCTGATCGGTCGTCGTCACCCCTGGGCCTTTCGGCAAGTACCAGAATTTTCCGTGCGCAAACACCGCTTTCTCAAGAATCGTCACCGCTACGCCACCAATCACAAGATACCGCGGCATCCATCCGTTCTTGCGCTTGGTCTCGGCGAGTTCGGCCATCTGGAACACATTTCCACCGTCATGATTCTTGGTGAGGAGCTCGTTCCATTTAGAGATATCGTTGTCCTTTTTCAACTGTTGATTATCCATTTATTTGATTATAGCAGAAATTAGTATTGACATAGTGCTAGTTTTAGTGTATAGTCTTACATTGACATGGGTCCCAACAACCGAAAGGCAATGCCCATGAGCACCAACACCATCACCCGTACCCCCATCAGCCAGGACGAAATCGAGCTCTCCTTGGCGGCACTCGCAGAGTGCGCCAACGAAAACGGCCTCACTCCGGTACGTGCCAAGAAGGGCACGCACCTGACCCCCCAGGGAATCCTCCGCGCCGAGCTGGGGATGAGCGAGAAGAGGTCCTTCTCGGTGATCCGGCGCCTCAAGACCCTCGGGCTCGTGCTCTCGACCGAGCACTCGACGAAGGTCATCATCGTCTCGATGATGAAGGACGTCGCCGAGGGGCCCGCCGCGCCCCAGCCCAGCGTGGTCACCGAGGCGCGCATCATCGCGGCCTTGCTCAAGCTCCGCAAGGAGAACGAGCAGTTGCGCGACGAGAACAAGAGGCTCACCGCCGAGGTCGACGACCTGCAGAAGCGCGTCTCGACGCTCGAGTTGAGCTCGCCCGCGCTCGCGACGCTCCTCTCGGAGGTCGAGGCCGCCTGAGGGCAGTGCACTAACGTCATCGACGCGTTCAAGTCGTAAAAAATCGCTGAAGATATCGGCGTCCCCGCACAAAATGTGCGGGGTTATTTCATTTCCGGGACAAGTTTACGCTTGTGGCTGCTGGGAACCGGAAAGAAAATCAATTTCTTTGATGATATCGAGAAGGGCTTGCGCACGGCGTGATTCGTCGGCGATTTGCTTGGCTGCTTCGTGCGCTGGTGCAACCAATGCTTTGTCGTCGGTTGAACGGATGAGCAGCAGGTAGGTGTCAAACTTTTCCTCAGGTGCGAGATTGAGCTTGTCGACAAGTGGTCGGAGCTCGTTGATCGCATCTTTTTTGACACCATCAAGGTCGCCACTGGGCACTGGTGCATCAAAAGCGAGAGTAGCAGGGGCGGGGGCAGGAGGCAACTCAGGCGCTACTGGTGCAGCAACTGGCTCGTCGCTCGGTGTGGCGGCAGGTGGTTCGGCGACTGGTTGTGGCGTTGATGGCAGCGGCACAGGAGTGTCAACTGCAGCCGCGGTGTCGTCTGCCGTGTTATTGACCCCGGCCAAAACTTTGGCCAGCTCCTGGTCGTCACTAATCGGTTGTGTAGATTGCGGTTGAATATCCATGCCCACCTCTGGTTATTACATACTTATGCTTTGCTTATAAATACTGTATCATGGAAACAAGAAGATGGGCAAGACATAAGCGGGGTGGAACGATGTTAGACGATATGAATGTAATCAAGCAGCGTGATCGAGATGACGCGCTGGGAGTGACCGGCAGGCAGTATGAGCAGGTTGACTATGTGGTAGCTCTTGAGAATGCCGAACACGATGGGCGCGAACTCAACAATGTCGTGATCGCCGGTATGGGCGGTTCGGCATTGGCGGCCGACCTAGCCAAAGTCTTACTAAACGACAGGTTGGCATTGCCTCTAGAGGTGATCAAGCATTATCGACTGCCGAACTATGTTGACAAGCAAACACTCGTTATTGTCAGCAGCAACTCAGGCAACACCGAGGAGACGTTGGCGTGCCTGGTTGAAGCACGACAACGCGGCGCACAAATTGCCGCAACGGCCACGGGTGGCACACTCACCGATCAAGCTAGGGAGTACTCGATTATGCTGGCGCCATTTCCTCATAATGGCCAACCGCGCATGGGGATGTTTTACAATCTGCGCGCCATCCTCACCATTCTAGTAGCATTCGGCGTGGTCTCGTCATCGATTCTTGATGAGCTCGCCGGCACAAGATCTTGGCTGCAGGCAGAAACCGAAAAATGGGTAAAAGAAGTCACAACTGTGCACAACTATGCCAAGCAGCTGGCGCTGATTGCGGTGGGCAAAACGGCTGAGTTTATCGGCAGCGACCTGACATCATCGATCGCGTATAAGTGGAAGATCAGTTGGAATGAAAATGCCAAAAACGTCGCCTACTGGGGCGCGCTACCTGAGCTCAACCACAACGAATTTATGGGGTGGACGTCGCATCCGATCGAGAAACCATTTGTCATTTTCGATATTCGCAGCGATCTCGACCATCCGCAAATCGCCAAGCGATTCGAACTGACCGATCGACTGCTGAGTGGCCGCCGGCCAAAAGCCAATGAAGTCTGGCTCGAGGGCGACACATTGATGAAGCAGCTCTTGTGGGGCTGCATTTTGGCTGACTTTGTCAGCATCTACGTCGGCATTTTGAACGGTGTCGACCCGACTCAGGTTGATTTAATCGAGAAATTCAAGAAAGAATTAGCTGGGGAAGAGTAAGTCTGGAAGGTAGATTTTAGAAAAACTCGGCTATCAAATGCCGTGAACAGAAATGTCAAATTTATTTCGGTTTTTTTTGTTTGTAAGTTACGGAAAAGCATGGCTAAGTCTAAGTGATTTATGATAAAAAATGTGGCAAACTCATCAGAATTTATTTCCGTGAATTTGCCATGACTGAATGGAAAATGCCTAGCCAGACAAAATGTCTTTCATTTTGTCTGCGCGATAGGAGAAACCATAGGTTATGTCCTCTAGTGGTATTGCCGCAACGATTCAATCGTATCTTTGCGCGATGCTTTAAGGGCAGGATAGAGGCCAAAGAGCACGCCAACCAGAACTGCCATGGCAAATGCCATCCCGGCCGTCAGCCAGGTAAACGCTGGTGCAAAATACAGGAATGTACTGAGAGCAAACGCCGCAAGGTACCCAAGGCAATAACCGAGAATGCCGCCAAGCAGACTCATGAGCAGCGATTCGATCAAAAACTGCGTGACAATGGTGCCATTGCTAGCGCCAACAGCCTTGCGAATGCCGATCTCACGGGTGCGTTCGGCCACGCCCACCAGCATGATATTCATGACCCCAATCCCCCCAACTAGCAGGGAAATCGCCGCAATTGCGGTCAGCACCTGAGTGAGTGCCGTAAATAGTGCGTTGGTAGGTCGGCTAATTTCATCGCCGCTCGCCACCGTAAAGTCTCGTTCGCCGAGATGCTGCTGGAGCAGCTTCTGCTCGACTCGTTGACGCACCTCACCAACTGAACTGTCTTTTTTTGCAAGCAGATCTATTTGCTGAATCTGGGCCCGGCCCTGATGGAACAGCTTGCCGCGCTCAAAACTCACCACCGCTGCATTGTTCAGATCGACATTGTTGTAGTTAATCGGATTTTGCGACTGGCGAATCACACCAATAACCGTGAATGTCTCGTTGCGAAGGGTGAACGTCTGGCCAACAGGGGTATTGGTGCCGAACAGGTCGATAGCGAGTTGCTCGCCCACCACTGCGGTGCTGTTGTCGGTCACGCTGTCAAGAAATTGCCCGGTGCGCATCTTGACGCCGGCAATCGTTGCAAAATCCGGCGTCGTCGCCAAAATGACATTATCGCTTACTGTCTCACTACTGGATTTTAGGGTGCCATTGATGGTCATGACTGGCACCGCCGTCTCGATTCCCTCGAGTTTTGAAAGCTCCGCCACATCTGTTTCTGTCAGGGTACTTGTACTAAACGACTGCTGCGCCACCGGATTCATGATGGCATTTGGGTCACGCGACTGCAACCCTGGTCGCACCACGATCAGCTGGCCGCTATGCTCGGCAATTTGCGCGCCAATCATTCGGGACACGCCACCGCTGAGTGCCAAAATGCAGGTTACACTGGCAATACCAATGGTGATCCCTAGGGTTGTTAGCACGCTACGGGTTCGGTTGCGCCGAAGTGTCTCATAGGCATTCTCTATGTGGTCATATAGCATCATTTCTTGGCCGCTTTCTTTGGTTTGGTGGATTTCGCTGTTTTCTTGGGTGTTTTTTTGCTGCGGCGTGAGGCAGGGCTATCGGTGGTCTTCTTCTCTCGTTCGACTTTTTCCTGACTCAAATGACGATTCAGCGGAATTTTCACCACGCCTTCGTCCTTAACATTGATATCAATTCGTCGATCACTAGCGATCTTGCCGTCAAGCATCTTGATAACGCGGCTGGCATAACTTGTCAGATTTGGGTTGTGCGTCACCATGATGATCGTGTTGCCTTTTTTGTGGAGCTCAGACAGCTCCTCCATGATGACATGGCTGCTGCGACTGTCGAGGTTGCCTGTCGGCTCGTCGGCGAGGATGATACTCGGGTCGTTAACGAGCGCACGCGCGATTGCTACTCGCTGCATCTGCCCGCCCGACAGCTGCCACGGCATATAATATTCGCGCTCTTGAAGATGAAATTGCTTCAACACTTCGCTAGCGCGCTCGAGACGCTTGAGACGACGCATGCCTTTGTAAGTAAGGGGCAGGGCGACATTTTCGAGTACAGGTAATCGGTTAATCAAGTTAAAGCTCTGAAACACGATACCGATCTGATTGGAGCGAATATGGGCATGTTGCGCGCTACTCAAACTCTCGACCGATTTGCCATCAAGGATATAGTCGCCATCATCTGCCCGATCAAGCAGCCCGATAATATTCAGGAGCGTGGTCTTGCCACAGCCGCTCGGACCCATAATCGCGATGAATTCACCCTGACTTATCTTAAGGTCAACTTCATCGAGCGCGCTGAGCGCAGCATCACCCAGCCCATACCTTTTGGTGAGCTTCTTGAGTTCGATAACTGGTGTTTTTTTGCGAGCAGTGGGCATCTCGCACCTATTATGGCCGTCCGGAGACCATAAAGCAACAGATTGAGAATGTATAAAATACAACCTTTTTGATATAAGCACAAGTAGTTCGACAGGGTATACTAGAGGGTAGCAGGGAGAGGTGACCGAGTGGTTGAAGGTGCACGCCTGGAAAGTGTGTGTGCGGGGCAACTCGCACCGAGGGTTCGAATCCCTCTCTCTCCGCCAAATGTAATTATTTTCATACTCCGTCTTTTTCTCCTAGGGCATACTATGGATATGTCACCCTACATCTTAGCCCTGCGCGCCATCACAGCGACGGTATTTCAGCGAGTATACCGCCCGGTCGTATGGGTAGTGAGCGCTCTTTTGGTTGTTATTTTCGTTATTGTTATCCTTCTTGCCGCACTGTATTCACCGTGGTGGCTCGTGGCTCTGCTTATTATCATTCCGCTAGGGTTGGTGTTCGCACTTATTGCCACGGTATTGTGGATTGCATCAAAAAAACTATTGCCGCGCTCGATTGATAATACCGAACGCAAGCAAATTACCAAATTTTCCGACAAAATCATGCGCGTGGTTGAGGTGCGCTCCACGCCGTTTCCTGTCATGGCTGCTTTTATCGCCAAAGACATAGTCCGCGGCAAAAAAAGTAGTTATATAGAGGGAATTATTGACGATTCAAAGACGCTAAAAAGTGACTTCACTGCGATAAAGGCACTGTTTGAATAGGGCTGGTTGCATGACCAAGAAAAAAGAGCTAGGCTAGCTAACTCTCTTTTCTTGGTACACTCGACAGGATTCGAACCTACGACCTTCGGCTCCGCAAGCCGACGCTCTATCCAGCTGAGCTACGAGTGCGCACGGGTACGTGCTAGACACATACAACTCAAAAAATCATAGCATATTTCAGAGGTAGGGGCAACCGTCTAAAGGCGAAGTTTGGCGAGCAGGCGGTCGATCAGGTCAGGCGCGCCCTGTTTCATCGGTAATCGTGCAGCCAGCATATCAACTACTTGTTCGCCGACTTGCTCGGAGAAGTAGACAGTCTGCGCTATCTGAAAACGCCTGCGAGGCACCAGAACGACCGAATGTGCACCATTATGGCTCACGACACTGAATGAACGAAACTGCTCGTACGGATAGAGCTTATCGTTGATGTAGAGTCCCTTGCGGCTCAATGTATAGTCGATCACCGCAGGCGGTCGGCGAGTATAGATAACCAGCGTTGCAGCCATGACGGGGATGAGCAAAGTGAACGTCAATGATCGAATGAGCAGATACGCTAGCGCCATCAAGAATACTGTGACAATAGCCAAAATGCCATACCAAAGTGGTGTTTGATCTTGGTGGAGATACTCAGCACTTTGCCAACGAACCAGCACGTCATCGTCCTGAAGCTCGCGCTCCTCCAAGGAGTCCGTTTGAACACCTGTCACACCAGCCTCAAGCGAGGAGACCCCATTTGGCGTATCTTGAGTTATACTCGTTGGCTGATCGACATCCACCGCGCCACCTTCGGGCGCAACAGCTTGGTACGGGGCTTGCGAACCTGCCTCTGTTGGTGCTTGCCATTCTTCTGGACTTTGTGGTTGCTGAGGTTGCATGGTTTTAGTATAGCATGAGAAGAATTGAGAAGAAGGGAGTAGGGCGGCGATAGCTCAAAAGGGGTTGCAGGTAAAAAGAAGGTACAAGGATAAACCCTTTTTGTTTAATGAAGGTAATAGAGGCTGCTTTATTTTTGAGAACAAAACGCGAGAGCTCAAGTCTCGCCTCCATGCAAGAAAAAATACGACCAGATGGCCGTATTTTTTCTTGGCGGAGGAAGGGAGATTCGAACTCCCGCTGCAGGTCTCCCCACACTAACGATTTAGCAAACCGTCCCCTTCAGCCACTTGGGTACTCCTCCGTACAGTTGGTGCTTCCACGAAGCTCCTGCGTAAAACTCATGTATTTCAGCTGTTGGCTGAAAGGGACGGGCGCCGTCCGATAACTTGCGTTCACGCAGCAGCCACTTATTGTCGCAATGTAAGGTAAACAATACCAATTGCCACAAAAGTACATTCGATAGTGTAACATATCTCACAAAGAGCGTACAGGGGTGCTGGCAGACAA
This sequence comes from Patescibacteria group bacterium, assembly GCA_020160975.1. Taxonomy (GTDB): domain Bacteria; phylum Patescibacteriota; class Saccharimonadia; order Saccharimonadales; family Saccharimonadaceae; genus Saccharimonas. The sequence goes on from JAIUPJ010000001.1 coordinate 483,524, forward strand.
TCGCAAAGCGTGTATACTGGAATCAAGACTTCATTTTTAAGTAATCAGGAGCCGTCAACGCCATGAAACGATCCCTCAAACTATTTAGCAGCTACGTTATCGCCGCATCAACCGTCCTTTTACTTGATCTCGCACAGGCTCATGCCGTCGGCACCATTACTGATGGGGCAGGGGCGGCACGGGGGCAACAGCAGCCAAATGACCTCTTTGGTGACAGTGGTGTGTTTTCAAAAATCAGCAGCGTACTGCTGTTCATCGTCGGTGCAATTGCCGTGATTATGATTGTGATTGGTGGTCTCCGCTATGTTATCTCTGGAGGTGACGCCTCGCAAGTGCAATCAGCCAAAAACACCATTCTCTACGCTTTGGTAGGAGTGATCGTGGCTATCCTCGCCTACGCAGCCGTCAACTTCGTGATTGGGAGCTTTGTCCCCAGCGGCACTACAGGCAGTAGTACCTACGGCGCCTCAACGCGATAGCTCAGCGCTCATATAGCACAATTGAGCTGCCCTCTTCTCGAGACACGATCCGCCAGCCACTTTCTTGGAGTTGTTTCGCAATCTGTAAGCTAGGACGAACAACCGCACATCGGATATCGTACCGTTGAAATTCCTGCCGCTGGAAGTCTGTCTCGTTTAACACTCGTATATAGTCATCCATATAGCTCTTGTTCCCAAGCCTCCAACTCGGCATTCGTCCATCAATATAGAGCTTTTGGCTGGGAACTTTCCAGATGAGATAGCCGCCATAATTGTATTCTGCAAAGACATTGCCCTCGCACGGATGCTGGCGCAGATATCCTGCAATTGTCTGCGGATAGGGCTGTTCACGATCAATCGATGCATAACGAAGGGCAAAACAACCGAACAACACACAGGCCACCACACTAAGCATCACGAGAGCAACAACCATCTTTTTTGCACCGCGATCTCTCAATGTCTGCACAGGAATGACGAGCGACTGGAGTTGCTCAACAATCGTTGCCAGAGCAAACAGCGTAAACACTGGTGCGTGTCGAACACTCGATAGCATCATGATCGCCAGCAGCGACTCAAACCGCAAGAACTTCCGCCACCACGCACCCTTTGCCATAATCAGCAGTCCTGCCCACATGCCAACCACAATACCGATGTCAACTTTAACCCCAAATGACCGCCACTCCTGAATCCTCGATCGTAGTGTTGTATCAAACATGGTGCGCACAATCTCTACATACATGCCTGGCCCGTATGGCGTGACGCAGCTCGCCAGTACACTCACGACAAATACTCCGAGTGACGCGGTCGTTCGATCTCGTGCTAGCTGCCACCCAATATAGGCAAGTCCGACCACAAACGATCCGTGCATATTGGCCCACAAAAGTATGAGAAATGGCAGAACTACCCGTAGTCGAGTGTCTTTGGCGCGGTAAATCGCAATCATTACTGCAGAGAAAACTATCGTCCAGGTAATGGCGCGCACCCCTGAGAAAGGCACCATCGTCACACCAGCAAAGAGAACGAGAAGCCGCGCTTTCGTCGTGCGGGCCACCAGCCATATTGCCACCGTCCATAGGAGCGCATAGAGCACAGCCAGTACCGTGAATCCGCCAACCAGGTGATACACCATTGCTCCAATCGTATCGGCTAGCCATTCGTGATGAATCCATGAAAAGTTGCTGGCCGTATAGCTATAGATATCGTGCGAAGGGATACCATGCTGCAAAATATACTCGCCCGAGCTGAGGTGCCAGCCAAAATCAGGGTCGAGCGTAAAGAATGCTTTTGCAAAGAACAGTGAAAACAATAGTCCGTACAGAATCCAGTTATTCATCGTAACTAGTGCGAGCGCCCACCGGTATATCCGTTGCTTCATTGTTTTCACTATAGCAGAAGAAGAAGCGCCTCGACGGGGAGGGGGCCTCCCGCGCAAGAAATAAGACGACCTGATGGTCGTCTCATTTCTTGGCGGAGAGGGCGAGATTCGAACTCGCGGTGAGTTGCCCCACGCCTGTTTTCAAGACAGGTACCTTAAACCACTCGGCCACCTCTCCCTACGCACAAGACCGTTGCCATAAGCCACTCGGTCACCTCTGCGTAAGTAGCATGTAGAATTATAACAGAGGCGAGATCATTTTTCTAGAGGCTGCCTGGCAACAATCGCCAGCCACACTTCCGTCGCGCCGGCATCACGCAGTGCTTGCGCGGCAAACTCAACGGTCGCCCCTGTAGTGAAAATATCATCTATCAGCAGATATCGTCCTGGCTGTGCTGGACGGACACATGCAAACGCCTGCGCGGCCTGTTTGCGCCGGTCGCGCTTGCCTTTGCCCAACTGGCTTGTCGTCGTCACACGCTCAATAGCATGTTGATAAATCAATCCACGACGTTTTGCCAGCTCTTTAGCAACCAGCGCCGTATGGTCAAAGCCTCGGCGGCGAATATGTGGTGCAATCGTCGGTACCGGCACCACCACAACGTCTTCTGGCAGCACCGGTAGCGACAGGTCGAGCAACTGAGCCAACTCATGGTAGGCATCTTTTGCTCTCTCAAATTTGTATTGGTCAAGTAGGGCACGCAGAGCTGCTGATCGCTCACCAACGCACCACGCCCGGGAATAGGGAAGTATATGGTGTGAACACAGTGCCTCACCCCCGCCGACAGGCCCACTACATACCAAACAGGCTTCGTACTGTTCACTTTCGATGTTGTATTTACAATACATACATAAAATCTGACCAATTGTGTCGCAAGACACACAGTAGTGGGGTGCGAGGACTCTCAGGGGCGATTCTAACATTGTATTTTTTACCTATCAGACTGGATTTGGTTGATAATGCCACCTGGCTTAGTTATAATGTATCCAGACTAATTGTCAAAGCCTAGATAGAAGTGGAGGATATCATGGCACGCAAGCAAAATGACGATCTATTGATCGAGGACGAATTGGCTGCCGCATTTCTGAATGACGACAGTATGGCAGACGACAACGTTGCTGCACCACAGCAAAGTTCGGCGTCGAACGACGATAATTGGGGTGAGAGTGAAGACGACTTTCCTGGTCAGCTCGCTGTTGATGTCTACGAGACTGACGAACAGCTGATTGTAAAAGCCCGCACCGCCGGTGTGAACAAAGAAGATCTCGATGTCAGCATTTCTGACGGCATCTTGACGATCAGCGGCACCCTGAGCAGTGGCGATGACACCGAAGCTACCAACTGGCACATCCAAGAATGCTATTGGGGCGAATTCAGTCGTACGCTCGCACTACCAGTAGCCGTTAAGGAAGATGAAGTTGGCGCAGTTCTCAAAGACGGCGTTCTCAGCATTACCTTTAACAAGGTCAAGCAAGAGCAAGCCAAGAAGATTACGATTCAGTAACGAATTGGTACAAAACAAGAACATTACTCCGCCCCAAAAGCGGAGTAATTTTTTGGTTCAGTCAAATTCAGTTGCCGTTGGCCGGACAATATAATAACTCCCGCACTATGCGGGAGTTATTGTTCATGTTGTCGAGACGGTCAGGGTATTACTTATCCCTGGCTGTTTGCCGCGAAACTTCCGATCACGAAGTTGACTGCTGCGTAGGCGAGAATAGCAACCACGAGACCAATGATAGCGTATAGAATTGTATTCTTGGCACTGGTTACCGCCGAGCTATCACCCTGAGAAACGGTATAGCGAATACCGCCGATAATCAACATGATGACCGATACCGCACCGATGATGAACAGCAACACATTTGTTACTGTCTGGAAGATACCACCGTTCCCAAATAGGTTGTCTGGCTGGTCGCCACCCTTGGCGCATTTTGCAGCGTCACTGAGGCCGCCAGAGACAAGACCTGTACAGTTAGCATCTTGTGCATAGGCTGGTGCCGCCACTACGCCGAGAACCAAAGCTGGTACAGCCAGGAGTCCAAGCAAGGTATTCTTGATATTCATTTTCATTACGATTTCATTTCCTTTCATTCATGTGGATTATCACTTAGTTATAGTTATAGCAGAATTGTGGCTCGATGTTAAGGATTTGACGACTGTTTTATGGGGTCTTAGTGGTTGTCGTGTTGGTTGTGGCTGGCTTGGCAGCGAAACTCGTCACCACGAGGTTAACGATTGCGTAGGCAATCAACGCCACAATTAGCCCGATAACCGAATAGAGAATCGTATTCTTGGCACTAGTTACCGCTGAACTATCGCCCTGAGATGTCGTGTATTTGATGCCTCCAATGATAATCATGATGACTGCAACGGCACCAAGAATGTAGAGTAGAACATTGACGACCGTCTTGATGATATCACCGACGCTAGCGCTGCCACCGGTACCACCGGTCGAAGTAACACCGTCATTGATACATGATGCTGCGCTCTTACAAGCCGCAAGCACCGCTGGGCTTGTTACTGCAGCCACGCCGAGAGCGACAGCCAGAATGATTACCGATACTGTGAGTTTGCTTTTCATCTTTTTCTCCTTTATCCAAAGTATTCCGTTACAAGTAGTACGATTCCTCCCGCCATAAGTGCTACCACCAGGCCAATCACGGCGTAGAGAACAGTATTTTTGGCAGAACTAACCGCTGAGGCGTCTCCCTGCGACAGTACAAAGCGCAGTCCGCCAATCACGATCATCAATACCGAGATCGCACCCAGTGCCCCAAGAACTACCTGCATGATTGTCCAGACGATATTGGTGTTGTCGGCTTTGAGCTTATCTTCCTTTACGACAGTACAGTCTGCGTCGGTACAGGTTGCAAATGGATCGTACGCCGAAGCGGGGGTCATCGAGACCAGCCCTAGGCCTGCCACCAAAACAATCGCTGCCAGAAGTAGCCGCCGCATCATCACTTAAATGTCCCCAGTACAATTGAGGTTACAACAAAAGCCATTAGTACAAAAATCAAGCCAATCACTGCACCCAAAATCGCGTTTTTTGCCCGGGTGAGCTTGCTCGGGTCACCACCCGACGTGGTGTACATAAATCCCGCCACGACGATCACGATCACTGCCACCACACCCGCCCAGAAATACACTGGCAGGAGAACTGAGGATATAAAACCGCTGTCACTGCCACCATTTGGCTTGGGAATCCCTAGGTTTGAAGCGTCAACGAGAGCTGCAATTATTCGTTCATTCATTATTTGATTACTCCTGCCACCGCATTGACAATCGAAGCAGACAAAATGGCGATCACCAGACCAATCACTGCATTCGTAATCGTCCGGCGCGCATTCGCCATGCCGTCAGACGAACCAGCACTGGTCATATAATCAAAGCCCCCCTTGATGATAAAAAATATCGTCACATACGCCACAATTACCATCAATGCCTGGATAATATTCAACCCAATCTTGAGTGCAAAGTTCCGTGCGCCCGTATCGGTATTATCCGGTGCTTTGATGTTACAGTTGCCATCCTGTAGCCCGCGGTACCAGGCAGGAATCGCAAACATTGTATCGGTACAGGCAGCAGCCGGGGCTGCAAACGCCGCACCGCTGCCGAGCATGGTGATTGCAAGCATCATACTTAAGTATATTCGTTTCATCATCAGCCGATTACTCCTCCTGGAATAAGCCAGTTTAGTGCAAAATACATGAGCCCGTATGCCACCAGGCCAATCACCACATTGGTAATCATTCCCTTGGCTTTCGAAACTTGTTCGTTGCTACCGCCCGCGCTCGAGTACATGATGCCTGCGTAGACCAGCACGCCGACAGCCACCAGGCCTACACCAGCAGTCAGGATGTTGATCCCCCAGACCAGCAGCATGAAGACACCGGTGTTTGAGACATCCCCACCTTTACCCGGTTGTGATGTTGCAGCGTCACAGATGCTCTGCGGCAAAATCGAGCAAGTCACGTCAGCCGCTGCAACTGGCGCAGCATTCATTAGTGGCACCAGCACACCAATCGACAGAAGGAGAGTGCGAAAAATGTTGGTATATTTCATAATGTGTTCATTAAATTATACCTCTAGTGTACTGGTTATGCCATGGTTATGCAAAAAAACCTAATGTTATCTGTTGCAAACCTGGGCTTCAAAGCCTGTTCATTCGCACCGTACAGCGGCCACAACCCCAGGCACGACAGGTCTGGGCATGAAAGGGAGGTGGGGGAAAGAATTTTGAAAATTCAAGATTGCAAGCATTGACTTTTTGGGTCATCTATGGTAATATTAGATAGATATGTGGGAGTCTTTCAAGATCATCTCGCACGGTAGAATATCGTTGCGACGTCTTTCCCTGTTGGCCACCTCTGTTCTGATGGCTATATTTTTGGCAACAGGTGTCATTGTACCCACCGTCCTCGCTGCCGATGCTGTCCGTAGTGGCAACACCGTCACCTACGAGGGAAAAACCTACCAACCTATCGACAAAACCGCCACGCCGTCGCAAGTACCAGCCGGCCTGCCGACTACTGAGGGTTATGTTTCCTTTGATACGAGTGGCAAAAAGGCCTACTACTTGCTGACAAATGGCCCTGCTGCTAGCTCCACCACTGCTACCTATACCGTCTATGATATGCCTACGATGGGCTCGTATGGCAATCACTCGCCACCGACAAACATCGCCATCGTTAGTAGCCCAGTCTCTGCCGCCACCCAGCAAAATAGCGGTACCACCTGTGATAGCACCCAAACGGCCGGTATCGGCTGGATTCTTTGTCCTGTGGTCAATTTCCTGGCAAAGAGCATGGATTACATCTACAAAGTCATCGCCGACTTCCTGGTGGTGCGGACTATCACCACCGACACATCTGGTGCACTCTACCACATGTGGGCCATCATTCGCGATATCGCCAACCTCTGTTTCGTTGGCGTATTTTTGGTGATTATTTACTCGCAAATCAGCGGCCTCGGTTACAGCAACTACAATCTCAAAAAGATGCTGCCGCGGCTGATAATTGGCGCGATTTTGGTGAACACTTCGTTCTGGATCTCTGCACTGGCGGTTGATGCTTCAAACATTCTTGGCGTTTCGATTCACGACGTCTTCATGACCGTCATGCAAAACCTCAACACCAACGGCAACTACGACAGCGTCACCGTGCCCGATTGGCAGTCAATCACCATCATAGCGCTGAGTGGTAGCGCCGCGACTGCTGGCCTGACAATCTTTGTGCTAGCAAATACCGTCACTGGTGCGCTGGCACTACTCATCCCAGCATTGGTTGGCGTACTTCTGGCAGCACTAGTGGCATTCGTGGTGCTGGCCGCTCGCCAAGCGCTCATCGTCTGCTTGGTTATCATCTCGCCGCTGGCGTTTGCCGCTATGTTGCTGCCAAACACCGAAAAATACTTCGACAAATGGCGTGGTGCGTTGACCACACTCCTCCTTTTGTTTCCGATATTCTCCGTCATTTTCAGCGGTGCACAGCTAGCAGGTATGGCCATCGTCCAGAGCGCTGGCGGCAACCTCGTCACGATTATCCTCGGTATGACTGTTCAAGTCGCCCCGATTGTCATCACGCCGCTGCTCGTCAAGTTCAGCGGGGGATTAATCGGTCGCATCGCCGGTATGGTCAATAATCCAAATAAGGGCTTGCTCGACCGCACCAAAAACTGGAGCAGGGGCCTCGCTGCCGAGCGTCGCAACCGCGCTATCGCTGGCCGCATGATGTCCGACGGCACCACCCAGCTCAAGCGTCGCCACGTACCGACTGCTTATCTTGACGCCCGTCGTCGGGCAAGGGAAGGCCGGCGCAAAGCCTATGAAGCAGGTGCAGAAGCACGCTTTAGTGGCACTCGGCAAGGTCATGATGTCGAAGCGCTCAATAAGCACTATGGCAATGTCAAAGCACGCAACGAAAACCGATTTGCTGCATCACCTCGTGGCAATCGCCTGGAAATCGAAGCTCGCCACATTGCAGTCGACAAGCAGAATATTGAGACACAAATGATGAGCGATCCTGAGCATGGATACAAACTCCGAACTCGTCAGCGAGACGCCGAGACGGCCAAACTCAATGCTGACAGCAAATACCTCCAAGATGAGCAAGGACAAAAGGCCGAGTACCGGTCACGCATGGCGAATGTTCGCAAAACGCTCGCCGAATCTAAGTTCGAAGAGACCTCGATGGGGGCGCGTGTGGATATGGCAAAGCGCGAAGTAGAGCGTCGTAAGCACACTGCCGAGGCCCATCATGAGCAAAGCTGGCATTTCCGCAACCAGACCGATGCTGGCTCGCAAGAGCGGGAAATGAAACTGCGAATCTCAACAGACGGCGCTTCGGCAGCCAAAGCGAAAGTTGATGCTATCTACAACGAGCTCAAACTCGATAACACCTCAGGGCTTACTACAACTATGCTCAACAGCGTGAAAGACCAACTAGGAAAAGAAGCGTTCCAAGTCGCTCTCGAGACAAACCTCACCGCCAAACGCTCTGCCACGGCCGATAGTGAGCTCAAGTCAAAGATAAACAAAGAGTTGCTTACCGATGGTGTAACCTACCAACTCGATATGCATGGCAACAAGGTTTTAGACGCCAGCGGTAGCCCTATTGTTGCTAGCAGGATTACTGTTGACGGCAAAACTCTCCAGGACTATGCTACCGGCATTGGTAAACGCGAGCTCATGCTGGCAAACTCCGTTGCAGAAGATCGCGCCGATTGGGGTAAGCAGGCGCAGGCCGCAAGTGAACTCATCGCTCACTTCAAACTCGATAGCAACGCCGTCCAAAAACTAGCGATAGGCGGAGAAGGTAGCGACCCTGGTGAAAGGTATGTCACAATAAAAGATGATAGCGGCAACGAGTTTACCTTTGACGCGGCCGACGAATACGTCAAAGAAGCAGCAATCTCAAAGCAGTTCAAAGCTGGTTCATATGGCCAAAAAATGGCTATTCTCAAGGAGACTGGAGAAAACATTGCTATCAAAGACGCCTCTGGCAATATTGTTGGGCACCGAACAGGCTACAACTACCATCACCGAGCAACCGCCCAGTCTGATGCAATTGCCTCTGGTATCGCCGGTCTGGCGCCATTCATCAACGACGTAACCTACAATGAAATCCTCAAGGGTAATTTCAATGGTGATGATAGTATGCGTATGCATGCACTGCGTCAGGTGTTTGAAGGTCGTATAAAAGCAAGCAACCTCACTGGCGCAAACCAAGATGCGCTCTCGATTCTCTACGATCTTGGACGACTCAAAGAAAGTGCCGACCCAAGCAAGCGTGCAGAATACGACCGTTACAAGACGATGTTGACAGAGTTCTTTGGCGACTCATACGGCACCGATTCCGCTATGTACAAAGCTGCTACAACCAACTTCGACAGCGTCTTTGACGAGAAGTGGCGTGGACTCCTCAGTACCACAAAGGGCATCATGGAAAACTCAAACCTCAACAGCAATACTGCAGACGAGGCGAAGAAAGTCATGCGCGACATCCTTGTCGAAGAGGGCGTTACTTTCCGCGAGCGATAGTAGCCACCACAGGAATATTACCTAGTAGTTGACAATTATAAGCATATGGTGTATAATGCTAACCAATACGTTACAGCGATAAGTAGTGGCGTACATTCATAAGGAGAATTTGAATTATTATGACAAATCGCTTAAAGAATCTGCGCGAAAAACTACCGGTACGCAAGCTAAAAGCTAGCGGCGCTATGGGTTTAGCAGCCCTGTCTCTAGCAGGCTGCCTTGCATCTGGTGACGCTAAGGCATCAACACCCAAGCCAAGCCCGTCAATCAGCCAGGAGGCAACACCTTCTACTGCCTCGACAGAGACCCTAGCGCCAGTCGCACCAGCAACTCCTGAGGCTCCAAAGCCGAGTGTCGACGCTATTTCTGAACAACTAATGAGCCCATCGGTGAGCATAGAAGAATTTGCTAAATACCCTCAATCGGCTCGTATCGCCGCAGGCCTCGTGCCCGCAATTGAGCTAGAGGATAATTGGATCGGGATGGACTTGTTTTCGGGTTCATTTAGTGACGGTACTACTCTTGATTCCTACAATCCCATTAGGGGTAAGGTTTTAAATGTCGGCAGTACATTTAAAGATATCTATCGACAAAATATGTTCTTTGAGCAGCTGATGAGCGCCCAACGTGTAAGCAGCAATGAAACGACACTCGATAAAGATAGAGCAATAAAAATCGCCCTCGGTCCATACTCATATAGCCCAGAAAGTACCGTGGCAGTGTCAAAAATTAAGGCAATTGGTAATCAACCCAATTTGCTTAAATTCAGTAGTGATAACCTACGCGATGAGTCGTTTATCTCCTATGAACTGAAACGCGACACTCAACTCGACGATGGCACAACAGCCGATGTGATGGAAGGTGTTGTTGAAGTTGGTGGTCAGCAGTACACGTTGATTTTTGTATTTGTGCCGGTTGAATCTCTTGGTGCAGGCAATGGCATCTGGACGCTTCAGAGCCTAGAAGAAACAGCCAAATAAACCTAGCTTGCACTCGTATCAATAAAGAGTATAGCTTATGCTATACTCTTTATTATGAAGCTTAGTAAGGTGAGTGCATCTCGGCGATTATTGTTTATACCGATCGCACTTTTTGCGCTTGCCACGATTATCGGTCAATCTCTCGTGGCGCCAGCCTCTGCTGCGCCTACCAAACAAGAGTGTTGGGATCAGCTGAACAATAAACCTTATGAATATTCTAGGCAGACGATAGACAAGCAAAATCTGATAAATAGCTGTAAAAGTGCAGGGTTTTGTACTGTATCATCGTTTGACCTTGCTACCAATATCACAACATTATCCTGCGCCAACCCTAGTAGCCTTGGCAGCACCACAGTAGGAAAGACCGACGCGGAAGTAAAGCCACTTGTCACACTAGTGTGCGGCAACACACCTACTAGTGATCGGCTAATGGACGCCTATGTCCAGTGTGGCGACAATGTACGCAAGATATATTCATCCTGCAATTACACAGGTGGATCCATCACTTCAAACATGCAAGATACTGTGGCAAATTCTAGTAAGTGTGTTTATGGTAAGCTCTCGAACCCTAAACCCTCTGCTAGCGCTGTCACCGATGCGGTGCAGGCGGGCAGAAATGCAGCAAACAATATTGTAGATGGAGCAATTGCAGATCAGGCAAAAAAAGAATTGCAGGCAAAATGTGACGAGCGTGCCAAGGCTGGCGAAAACGTAGAATGGAATGGAACAGAGTGTGCTCCAAAGGCCGATAGCAAAACAACCTGTGCAGTCAACGGCATTGGTTGGATCGTCTGCCCTGTTATGAACTTTCTCAGTAGTTTGATGGACAAAATGATCAAGTTCCTTGGTGAAAACTTCTTGCAGACAGAAGCCGACCTAGTCCAAGCAAATGACAGCAACGGGACATATGTTGCCTGGAAAGTATTCCGCAATTACGCAAATGTCGCATTCATTGGGGTATTCTTGTTTATTATTTATTCTCAAATAACTGGTGCGGGTGCATCAAATTACGGCCTTAAACGCATGTTGCCACGACTTATCACAGCGGCGATCTTGGTTAATGTATCGTTCTTTATCTGCCAACTGGCCATTGATGCAAGTAATCTAGTAGGATTTGGTATATCTGAGTTATTCAATGGCATTACCCAGCAAGTAGCTACGAGCGGTACAGCCCAAACTACAGGTGCAGGTAGTTGGGAGAGTACGATCGGTGCAGTAATGATTGCTGGTGTCGGACTAGCGCTTGCGCTTGCGCTAGGTATTCTTGTACCCGCACTTTTAGCTGCACTTATGATTGTCATCATATTGCTGATTCGAAAGGCGCTCATTGTTCTATTGATCGTAGTTGCGCCTCTTGCATTTGTTGCCTATTTACTCCCAAACACCGAGCAATGGTTTAAAAAATGGTATAAAATGCTGTTCAACCTACTCATGGTCTTTCCTATTATTGCTGCAGTGTTCGGAGGTAGCAAACTGGCTGCATCTATCATCAACACTATAGGCGCTACCGCGACTAATGCAGCCACAGGCGAAGAAGATGCAAAGTTATCCTTGCAACTTATCGCACTTGGCATCACTGTTGTACCGTTCTTTGTTGTTCCAGCGTTACTAAAAGGCGCTATTGCTGCGTCCGGAGCTATCGGCGCAAGACTCGGTAATTATAGTGATCGCGCCAATAAGCGTGTTGGCGCAAGAAGCAAAGAGGGCTATCTTGGTCGGCAAATGGCCGAACGGAAAAAACTTGCTGCAGCGCGTAATGCTCAGATAGCAGGTGGAACCTACAAAGGTAAATACGGAAAATGGAATCCTCGAAATCTCCGAAGCGCGACCTCAGGTGTACTGAACAGATCGAAAGTCACTGGACGAGCGGGTGATCGCATGGGCGCAATCGGTGCAGCAGTGTCGCAAAAAGACCAGAGTGAAGAGGTAGAGAACGAAGTGGCTCGCATGTCCAGTGAGTGGGGGCCCCATGAGGAGCTCAGCAAGGCATCGGAAGCATACGCAGCGGCATTGCATAGTGGAGATGTAGTTAAAGCACGCGCTGCGCAAAAGATACTTCTAGGTAAGGGAAATGCTGGAATTGCCGAGATTCGAAAGGGCGTTGCTTCCACAGACTCTATGTCAGACCAGCAAAGACTTGACAACAAGGCAATCGCTTACGCAAGAGGGGACTTAGCCTCTGCGGGCATTAAGGGTAAAGATGCCGCACTGAATGCCTGGAGCTATGATTCAAAGAGCAGGTCACTATCAAGTCATGATGCTAGTGCAGGTACGTTCGATGGGCTTACGGATGCAGAAATGGCGGGGCAATCGGCAGGAAGTCTCGAAAAGGCGATTTCGGCAGGTGGCCTCACGGCTGAAAGAGCTGCTGGTATGCAGGATAATCCTAACGTATGGCAAAACCTATCAGAAGATAAAAGGAAAGTCATCATTGGAGCCCAGACTCGCGTCAGAGATACTGGTGCTGCACACGAAGAGGCGCTCGCACAAAATGCACTATACGACATGAATAATAAAAATAACGGGCCTAGTTCAAACCCTTAGGGTAGGTTATAGCTATGGCGGTATACAAAGTCGCACAAGATGTAGAGGCAGATGACAAGCTCATCGGGCCGTTTAGTTTTCGCCAGTTTGTCTACCTGATCATCGTGGCGCTGGCTGGGGCGCTGGCGTGGGGATTATCACGTGTTTTTACCCCGCTTTTCGTCCTGCCTTTACCGATCATAATTTTCTTTGGGGCGCTGGCACTACCGTTACGCAAGGATCAACCGATGGAGGTCTACCTAGCTGCCCTAGTGTCGTTCTATCTCAAACCTCGGCGTCGTCTCTGGGTACCTGATGGGGTGGAATCGCTGATCGAAATCACCGCACCAAAAATTGTCGAGGTGCAACGCACAAAAGACCTCTCCCAGGTAGAGGCAGAGAAACGACTCAGTTACCTGGCTGACATTGCCGACACTGGCGGCTGGGCGATTCGCCACACCACCGATCCATTCATGAACACTGCCATGAACAATGACGCATGGTTCGCTGCCCAGCAGACCGAGGACATGCTTGATAGCAGCGGGGGTATTGCTCAGTCATTTGACACCATGATCGCTCAGACCGACGAGCGCCGACGCCAAGAGATGGTCGAGCGCATGCACAATACCCAAGTTGCGGCATCACAACAAGCTCCTCAACCCCGTGTCACGCCGCTCGCTGACCCCTATGCCAATCTGTCAACACCTCAGCAACCCTCTCCAGTGGCACCTCAAGGTCAGACATCGCCAACCTTTGCACAATCTCCTGCGCCAGCCGCTGACGAACCATTCACGCAACCTCAATACAATCCGTACCCGACGTCGATCCACCAAAGTGTCATCCAGCCGCTTAGTCAACCTCAACCACAAACTACCCAGCCACCCGTTTCAACCCCTGACCAGACAACCCCGAGCCTAGGAGCCGAAAATACTAGCGTAAGCACTAGCGAGAAGCCTATCTCACCTGATATAATTAATCTTGCAAACAACTCCGATTTATCTATCGAGACGATTCAGCGTGAGGCTGACCGTATCAGGAAGAAAGAAGAAGACGATGGTGAGGTCTTCATCTCGCTTCACTAATAGTAGAGAATCGGCCTAATCAGGAGTGGGAAGTGCCGCCAAACAATCAACCGCCAATTACTTCCGTCCCTCCAGCCGGTGCTCCGGCTGGCACTTTTGATGCGAGCATGCCGATGCAAGCTCCTCCTATGAATGCCCCAATGGCCGCCCCGATGACAGCGCCGATGGCCGCCCCTACTGCAAATCCTATCGCTCAACAGCCAGCCGGCAAATCGACACCAAAGGCCAACTCAACCCAAAACAGCCTCCTCCTGAGTGAACTTCGCGACGGTATGGTTATCATGTCGGACGGCACATTCAGAGCAGTAATTGCCTGCAAATCGATTAACTTCGACCTCATGAGCTCGCGCGAACGAGAGGGTGTGGAGTATAGTTATCAAAACTTCCTCAACGCTCTCTACTTTCCGATCCAGATCTATGTTCGGTCTCAACGTGTTGACATTGGCCCCTACCTTGACCGGCTTGAAGACATTCGCCGCAATCAAGACAATATGCTCCTCAATGTCCTGATGGATGATTATATTCAATTTATCGATGTTCTCAGCCAAGAAGCGAATATCATGGACAAGAGCTTTTTCATCATCGTGCCTTTTTTCCCGAGCGGCGATGCCGCCAAAGTGATGGAGCAGGGCAAGGGATTCTTCGACAAGTTTTTTGGTGGGGCCAAGGCAAATGCTACAATCACACGCATCGATAAAGCCACCTACCAAAAGGCCAAGGACGAGATCAAAAACCGTGTCGATTCTGTCATGAGCGGCCTGTTGCAGGTCGGTATTCAGGCAGTACAGCTCAATACAAAAGAGCTTGGCGAGTTGTATTACAACGTTTACAACCCCGACACCGCTGTACGTGAACCGCTTGGCGACTTTAGTTCAGTGACATCAACCTATGTACGTCGTGGTGGCGAGCCACTACAGCAACCAACCCAAGGAGTGCCAAATGGCCAAGCGTAAAGACCCGATGGATATCGCTGCCGAGCAGCGTGTCAAAGAGCAGGCCGAAGTTGAGCAAGCTTTTCTCAAGGGAATGACCACACTGCGTGACCTGATCGCGCCAAGCAGCCTCGAGATTCATAGTAGCCACTTCCGTCTCGGTACAAAGTACGGCCGCACGATGTATATCTATGGCTATCCCCGCGAACTCTATACCGGCTGGCTATCTGGACTCATCAATATCGATCAAGTGCTCGACATCAGTATGTTTGTCTACCCGGTTGAAACCGCGGTTGTTCTCAAAAACCTTGCCAAAAAAGTCACCCAGCTCGAAGCTGACATGTCTATCAGTGCCGACAAAGGCCGCACCCGCGACCCAGGCCGCGAAGCTGCCTTGCAGGATGCCGAGGAGCTACGCGACCAGCTACAAGTTGGGGCCGAGCGTTTTTTCCGCTTTGGTCTCTATGTCACGATTTATGCCGATAGTCTAGAAGAGCTTGGGTTTGTGCAGCACAACCTAGAAACACTCTTTGGGCAACAGCTTGTCTATAGCAAGGTTGCGAGCAGCCAACAAGAACAGGGGCTCAATAGCACTATTCCGCAGATGTCCGACCAATTGCAGATTCGCCGCAACATGAATACTGGAGCAATCTCGACGAGCTTCCCATTCACCAGCGCCGACCTGACACAAGAAAAAGGCGTGTTATATGGCATTAACATGCATAACAACGGTCTCGTGATCTTTGACCGCTACAGTCTCGAAAACGCCAATATGGTGGTGTTTGCAAAATCTGGTGCAGGTAAGTCGTTTACCGTCAAGCTCGAGGCACTGCGTAGTATGATGACCGGCGCCGATATTCTCATCATCGACCCTGAAAACGAGTACCAAAAACTCAGCGATGCCGTCGGCGGCAGCTACATTCGTCTCAGCCTCAATAGCGATACGCGCATCAACCCGTTTGATTTGCCGCGCGTTATCGACAGCGACGAGGCCGATGATGCCCTGCGAGCCAACCTCGTGACACTCCATGGTCTTCTTCGACTGATGCTCGGCGGCTCACAGCAAACGGCAAGCGGACAGCTAATGGCTGGTCTGACGCCGGCTGAAGAAGCTGATCTCGACCAGGGACTGATCGATACGTATGCTCGCGCTGGCATCACCAGCGACCCGCTAACGCACGATTCCACGCCGCCAACTATCGGCGATCTCTACGACACACTGCTCCACATGGGCGGCACGGGGCCTGCACTCGCTCAGCGCCTACGCAAGTACACGAGCGGGACTTTCGCCGGTATCTTTAGCCAGCAGAGCAACATCGACATCAACAACAATATGGTTGTCTTCAACATTCGCGATCTTGAGGACGAACTTCGCCCTGTTGCGATGTATATCGTGCTCAGTCACATCTGGAATATCACACGCACCGTCCAGAAAAAGCGCATGCTGATCGTTGATGAGGCTTGGCAGCTGATGAAATACGATGACTCTGCAAACTTCCTCTTCAGCCTCGCCAAGCGCGCCCGTAAGTATTTCCTCGGTCTCACTACTATCACACAGGACGTCGAGGACTTTATGGGCAGCAAAATGGGTCGTGCTATCGTTGCCAACTCCTCCATGCAGCTACTTCTCAAGCAGTCGTCCAGTGCTGTCGATGTACTTGGTGATGTCTTCAAACTCACCGAGGAGGAGCGCAAACGTCTTGCCAATTTCCCAGTTGGACAAGGCTTGTTCTTTGCCGGCCAAAATCACGTTCATATCCAGATCATCGCCAGCCAAACCGAAACCGGGCTGATCACTACCAATCCGCAAGCCTCACTCCTCCAAAACCAGCAACCAGGAGCTGGGCAAGGAGCATAAAATAAATGGCAGATCCTGACGACCGAATCGGCGATAAATTTGAACAGGGCAAAGGCGCTTACTCAACAGCAGGTGATCTAAAAGACGCAGAAAACGCCAACAGCACCTACCAGGACGGCGAGGGAAGTACCGAGCAACCCGGCGATGCCGTCCGCGATGCCGAATCATCCTCCAGCGGATCGTGGAGTACAAATCTCGATAGCTTCAGGGATAGTAACAATACAAATAAATCCGCCAATCCAGTGGTGACTGTCCTCAAAAAAGGCGGCCCGGGTGGAATTATGGGTGGCGGGCTTATCGCTTTTCTTTTCATGTCTTTTTTTGTCGCCCCAGGCTCACTGCTAATAAATCTCAAAGAAAACTTCGTTGCAAACTTTGATCAACAGGCCGTTACAGCTCAAAGTCGCACCAACCGAATGATGGTAAAGCGTCTCACCGACACAGATACTAAGGGCGCATGTACTACAATCAAGCTCGCGTGTAAGTATACAAAACCAAGCAAACGGTTCTTAACGAACCTCAATGATGCCGGCATCAAAGCTATTGCTGCTGATGGTACCGAAATGACTCCAGATGACCAGCGATGGGGGAGTAGAGAGCGTCCTGCCAAGTACAAACTAGCCGACGGTTCGCTTGAGTTCAATGCTAAGGAATTTAACACCGCTCTCCGCAACAATCCTGCCGTACGGGTTGCCTTTACAAAAGCTCACAATCCACGTTGGGTGAATTGGGTGGACAAAAAAGCCATAACATTTTTTCAAAAAAATGGTGCTTCAAAGCTTGTCAGCAAGATTTTTAGCGAAAAGGATGTTAAAGCCCGACAAGATGCATTTGATGATTTACTAAAAAATAAGAATACCAGTGCCACAGCAGTAAAAGATGCTGTTAATAGTGAAGGTAAAAAACTCGCAAAATCAACCGCAAAAAAAATTAGCGGTAAGACTGATGCGGTATTTATTGGAACAGCAGTTGCATGCGCGGGATTTAAAGTACCCGGAGCAGTCAGTAATGTTTTTCGTGCGTACAGAATGCGTAATGTGATTGCCGCTGGGTTTGTATTCCTGACGCTTGCGGATGCTATTAAATCCGGCAGCGATGTCACACCGGAACAATCCTCGGCAGCAGGCGACATGCTCACTGCAGTAGTAGCTGGTAAGTCTGCTATGGATGGGTCAGTAAAGTATGGATTATTCAAGGACGCCGCTTCAGCATCGAATTCTTCGTCATTAAAAAAATTTATGCCCGGTGCTGGACTTGGCATACTTGATACATTTAACAAAATTGCCAATGGAAAGGCAGCTCAGCAGTCCTGTGCCGTGGCAAATAGTGCCGAACTTCAAGCAGTGGTAGCGGCAGCAAAAATTGCAAACTCCTGGAACCCTGCTGGGTGGATAGCAATCCTTGAAACTGTAGTAGCGTTTGCTGGTTCGGCTCTTATTGGCAAGATTATCGAAGTTTCAGCACCGTATATTATTGATTTTATGAGTGGGCTAATCGACTGGAATAAAGCACTTGACCTGATTATCGGCAATGACGCAGTTGGAGTGACGGGAGAAGAATTGGGTGATGTCGTATCACTCGGTGGTGCACTCGGTATGGGGCAACTCGCTAATCAAGGTGGCAATATACCCCTGACGCCCGCTCAAAAAGTTGCCTTCGACCAGTCAATTACAACCCCAACACAGTTAGCCTGGGCAGAAGAAGACCGACTCACCCATAGTCCACTCGACGCGACAAACCCAAACACTGCGCTCGGTGCTATTACTACAAAACTTCTCCCGCTCATGGCAAGTGTTCGATCAGCAAGTAGTTTTCTCACGCTATTACCACAAACCTCATTGGGTGGTTTTGGCTCAATGCTCCGTAGCCAATCGGTACATGCAGCCAGTGAGGCAGACTGGGAGCTCTGCAAGGACGATTATGCAATTAAAGCATCGGGAGTCGCAGCCGGGCCACTATGCGACATACAATATGGGGTACCTGCAGAATATATGGGTCTTGACCCAGAAGACGTGCTGACCCACCTGAAAGATCTCGACCAAATAGATGATGAAGGAAATCCGAAATCAGGCAGTGATCTTGAGGAGTATGTCGCTGCTTGTAATGATGGACTACCGTCAATCCCTGATGACTGCATCATAACACCAGGAGACGACAAAAGTGCGTATTTTGCGCTATATCAGATCGATACCAGAGTTATCGACACTATGGATAACGAGCCACCTACACCGGGAGGAGGTGGCAGTAGTGGTAGTGCAACAACTGGCGGGGGAGCGGTGTCTGGGTCTGATATTGAAATCGCCAAGATGATCGTCGCTAATCCAAACATCGCGGTAGATAGTAAGTATGCAGGGCAAATACAAGCATATGCCAATGGAGACACGAGTTGTAGAATAGATTCCAGTATTCTCAAGCTCATCGCAACACTTGGGCAGTCTTTCAAGATTACTATATCCTCACTCAATCGATTCTGTACCAACACTCTTACCGCATCTGGAGCAAGAAGTCTTCATTATGCAAGCGGCGGGGGAGGTGCGGTGGATATATCAATTATCAACGGCACCCCAGCTAGTGGTGGTAATGCAGCTGATATAGAGGTCTACAATCGGGCGCTAAGCATCCTACCAGACAGAAAACTTGAACTCGGCCAAATTAACTGTCGGCCAGCAAGTGCTGTCGTAATTCCTCCAGGCAATAGTTCTGTTCAAGTTACCGACTCCTGTAACCATGTACACATCGGAGTTTACCCGTGATGATTATGCGCGCAATTCTAATAGCAATTGCCGTTATCGTGGCGACACCGCATCATGCTATCGCCGCAGGATTTAGCCCTCAGTTCTACTCTGGCAATGATATCTTGTTTTATGACCCTCGCGCCACAGCCTGCACCTCAAATTCAAGCGTATCATCAAGTGGTGCAGGCATCTCTAGTGCCGACGAAAACAAAAATGCCGAAGCAATTCTCCGCTATCTCACCGGTAAAGGTATGACACTAGCCCAGGCTGCTGGGTTTGTCGGCAACATGAAGCAAGAGTCGGGCCTTAATCCTGCAATTATTCAGGGTGGAGGAATCGCCGATAGCTCTTATACACCAGTTAATGGAGTTGGCTTTGGACTAGTACAGTGGACATTCTCCACGCGCCAAGGTCCGCTCGTAGAACTTGCAACCTCAACTGGTCGACCAGTCACTGATATTAATTTACAGCTCGATTACGTCTGGCAAGAGATAAATGGTGGATGGAAATCAACCCTTCAAGCCCTCGCCGCTAATCCTTCCGTCACACCTACAGAAGCAGCAGCGATTGTTCATGGAAATACACATTTTGGCAGCGACCCGCGATTTACCAATGCACCACGACTAGGGTACGAAGCCTCTGCAGACTCAGCCGACGCCGTCTATCGAGTGCGCGGGGGAAATGCTGAGTATTTCTATAATATGTTTCGCTCGCAAATCCAGGATGGCGCAGGGATTAGTGCAGACACAACTACCACTGGTGGAGCAGTTGTTAGTACGACAAGTTCATGCTCCCTGGGTAGTTATGCGGCAACAGGCACTTGTCCACAAACTGCACCGGTTTACGGCGAGGGTGGCAACGGTAGACAACTTCGCCAAGCTGATTTCGAAGCAATTTATGGTGTAGGCGGGCCAGATGTAGAGCCTAACCTTGTATCAGTAGATTTCCTCGGTAAGCCTGTTCAGGTTCACAAGCTCGCTGCAGCCTGTCTGCAAGCAGTAGTCGACGATATAAATAAAGCGGGTATCAGCTACACCATCAATCAAATTGGAGGATACCGGGGGAGTGGTGGTGCGGGCGCGGCCGCACTCAAGGACGGTTACCACTATTATGGTTTAGCAGTCGACATCAATTGGGATACAAATCCGTATATACGCGGAAGAGGCGTCTCTGCTCCATACGACATGCCACAACAGTACGTCGATATCTTTCATGCGCACGGCTGGTCGTGGGGTGGTAACTGGAATAGCGCCAAAGATTATATGCATTTTGAATTTAATGGCCTAGGCCCATAAGAGGGAGAGTTGAGTTAATGGATGAACCCATAATTAACGTGAGAAAAATTATCCGCATCGGATTAATTGCGGTTGGGGTGCTGTGCGTCCTATGGTTCATCTGGTTTGTCACACAGCATGGCGGTGTCAAAATAACCGCAAATGACAATAATGCATCTGTTATTATTATGCCGTTTGATGACCAGCGTACTGTCGCTGAGAGTAAAGGATCGGTATATTCTTTTCTCCCGATTGGCGACTACATCGCACGTATCAGTCTCGATGGTAAAGAAACACGAAGAGTATTCTCTATTAAAGCATTCTCTGTGCAAGATATTTCACTCAAACTAGCTGATACCACACAAGTCTCTCCTGTCACCAATTTTTTTCCCGCCTCTTTTGCCGTGTCTGGGCAGAACATATCGTTTTTCGACTCGGAGCGACAGAGCCTTGGGCAAGTTCGCGACACCTACAGTGATATCGACTCCACACTCGTCTATGAGACGGCAATCTGGAGCTCATTTGGTAATGGCTACGCCGTAGCACGAGATCCCAAAACAAATGAGCGTCGTTTCATAAAAATTACCGATTCTCATGTTGCTACTTTTTCTACGCCCGCGCCCATCACTACTCAAACATATTTAGCATTTTCGGTTTCGAGAGACGGCACGCTCTTCGTTATTCAAGATGGATTGATCTATTCATATAGTAATAGTTCTTACACGAAACTTGCCGAGACAAGCAAGCAAGCAACGATTGTTGGCTCAAACAATCAAACACTCTCTTTATTTCTCCGTAGTAGTGAAGATAGTTGCGAAATGCAGTTTTTCTCGATAACGAAAAAATCGGTCACCAAAAAACAACCGGTAGAATGTATTCACAGTCCTAGCTATGATTATGCAGTAGTGTGGTCGGGTGATAATAAATCTGTGGCTATCACACAGGGTAATTCGCTTGTTATAACTAATAATTCTTTCGAAACAAGCTATACGATTCCTGACCAACAAGCATCGAATCCGCTCTGGCTATCGAACGATGAGCTCGTCTATGTTGCTGCCAATAAAGTCTGGAAATACTCAATTTCAAAACAAGAGTCGACCACACTCGGTAGTGTCCCAAACTACATTACGCTCCTTTCGCTGGAACGTGATCAAGAATCGCAGACACTTTACTTTACTGGCTCAGCTTCGGATGTGGTAAGCCTCTATAAACTCACGTCCCAAACGCCCGATATCAACGCTGTTAAGCTTGGCGAGTCAAATATGCAAACCCTTTCCGATTATTGCCAAATTCGTTACATCAACACTTCAAAGCTTGTCGTAATCGGCTTTGCCGCACCAGAATACGTTGATTTCTGCCGTAAGTCAATCTCACAATACACTGCATCGATTGGATTGCCAGATATTCCAATCGAGTTCTCTTTGCTTACTGATATTGGACAAGTCGAATAAATAGTTTCAACTAACTTTTCAGCGGCATAATAATATGAATGTAATTCGGGCTTTTTTCGGCGGCAGAAAGAACTGATGGCGAAAGTTTGCCGCTAAATCGAAACTCGATGTGCTCGCCCTCGATTGCCGCTAGTGCCTCACTAACATAGCGAGAATTGAGAGTAATCTGCCCACTGGCTGACACGTCAGCCGTTGCTGTGCTAGTATTTTCACCTAATTCACTGGCGATACTATGGATACTCAACTGTTTCTCCTCGGCATCAGCGTTAAGTGTAATACCACCGCCCGACTCGCGTGCGAACAAACTTGCAATCTTTACTACTCGACCAAATTCGCCGGCCGCCAATGTCACAATCGTTTCCGATGAGGTAGGGATGAGCTGACGATAATCAGGATAATTCCCATCGATTAATCGGCTGGTAATTTCTGCCTCGCCCGCTCGAAATCGCACTTGCGTGTTGTCAAATACCACTTCAATTGATTCGACTGAGTCGCTAACTGTTCGTAATGCTTCTTGCAGACTGCTAGCAGGCACAATAGCGGCAATCTGACTCTTGGTATCAAGTAATTTTCGCTCGGCCAATCGATAACCGTCTGTTGCTGCAAGATACAGCGCACCGTCAATCGATTGCCAGTACACACCCGTCAAAACAGGTCGACTCGTATCGGCACTGCAGGCAATGATTGTTTGGCTAACCGCTTGTTTGAAATCATGCGGCGCAATGGTATAGTGTACAGCTTCTTTGTCGTCGATTGCCGGAAGCTCAGGAAACTCTTCGGCATCGGTACCATTGACGACCGATGTATACTTGCCAGAAGTGATTGTCATCCGCGTTCCTTTGACACTAAGCGTAACAGTGTCTTTCGGCAAACTGGACAAAAATTCTGTCACAAGACGAGCAGGCAAGGTAATTGATCCTTGTTTAGTAACTTTCGCTCCAACATAATACGTAGCAGCAATCTCAAGATTTGTTGCCGCCACCAAAAGACGATTTCCCTCGGTACGAAAAAGAATATTTCCGAGAATCGGTAGCCCGGCTCGACTGCTTGACACACGTCCTACTATAGTAAGTGCTCGGGAGAGGTTTTCTTGGGTGACACTGAGTTCCATTACGTATTAGTATCCTTTCTTATTTAATTCGTGATGATAGTGATAGGTGCTGTGGATAGTGGGGATAACTCCGAGATTAACAGGGGAGATATGGATTAGTTCCATAGTGGATAGGTCTGTGATGTATGATGAGCAAAACTGTCCGAAATGAATCATAGTTGTACCCAGCCGTGTGAACAAAGTACGCAAATTGCCACAAACTGTGGATAGTTGAACACATTTTTTACCAGTGTGTGTTCGCAGACTTTCCACTACTAGTACACAACTACGAGACCATATATTAGGCATAGAGTTTCTCTCGTATCTCGGCTACTTGTTCGCGAATCAGTAGATCAAGCTTGATTGACTTCTCGATTTTGTCGACAGAATGAATCGCGGTAGTATGGTCTTTTCGTCCAAGTTCATTGGCAATCCGCGGAAAACTCAGATGTAGCTCGCTACGCAGTAGATACATGGCGATTTGTCGAGGCACAACAATATGCTTGTCGCGCTTGCTGCCGCAGATCTCCTTGCTATCGATTTGAAAGTGCCGAGCTGTCTTGTCGATAATTTGCTTTGGCGTGACATGTTGAGGGCGAGAGTGGCGAATATTTCCAATCAACCCCTCGGCGATACTGATATCAGGAGTAACACCGCGCATCTCGGCATAGGCCAGTAACTGGTTGAGTGCACCTTCAAGCTCGCGGACATTTGTCTTGATGTTCTGCGCTAGAAATTCGGCTGTCTCGTCGCTAATTTCTACACCAGACTGTGCGGCCTTGGTTTTGACGATAGCGCAACGTGTTTCAAAATCTGGCATTTGAATATCAATCGCCATACCCCACTCTAGTCGACTACGGAGGCGTTCGGTGAGGGTGGGGATGCTGCGTGGTGGCTTGTCGCTACCAATGATAATCTGCTTGTTTGCCTGGTGAAGGGCGTTGAAAGTATGAAAGAATTCCTCTTGTGTTTTTTCTTTGCCAGCGATAAACTGCATGTCATCAACGATCAAGACATCAACATTTCGGTATTTGTCGCTAAAACCCGCTTTTTTGAATCGAATATGCTCCAAAAATTCTTTCATAAAGGTCTCAGAGCTAAGATACATTACTTTCATTTTTGGATGAGTCTTGGCGATTTCATTGCCAACCGCTTGGATTAGGTGTGTCTTACCGAGCCCCACGCCACCATAAATAAACAAGGGATTGTATTTTGTACCTGGGTTTACAGCAGCAGCTTGGCATGCGGTGTAGGCAAGATCATTGCTCGAGCCGACGATGAATGAGTCAAAGGTGTAACGTGGATTAAGTGTGGAGCTGCTAGGTTTTGTTGCTTGCGATGCTGTCGGAGTACTCATAAGCTCATCAACTCGCGCTGAAGTTAGGTCTGTCTCACTCGTGGTCTCGCGGCTGATCACTCGTTTTTTCACCGTCTTTACCTGGTAGGTGATGCGCTTGGTTGTAATGCCGTTGCGCACGAGGATCTCGCGAATCTGCTTGTCGAACTTGACTTCAAATTGGCGCTTAGCAAAGATATTTGCTACACCGATCACCACCAACTCGTCATCGTAGGAAAGAAGTTCGGTGTGTTTGAACCAGGTCTCAAAGTTGCCATGCGAAACAGACAGTTCGATTTCCCCCAAGACACTCTGCCACAAGGCGTTTAGCACGTCGAGACTCCCTCCGTCCGCAAGTTGATACTATCTCTTATGATACGCGACAAAAAAGTTTTCCACAATCGCTGGCTTGTTGTGGATTTTGATACGAAGCAGCTACAGTTCACTTCTGTTTGACTTATCCACAATAGGATAGTCTCTCTGTTAATCTGTGGATAAATGAACTGTATATGTGGATAATCACTATGACGAGAGTATATTTTTGCTGTTTCTTCAAGGAGATATTGCCATATTCTCAAGGGAAAGGTATAATTGGAGAGATATGCCAAAACGAACGTTTCAACCACACACTCGGCACCGTGCAAAAACACACGGTTTTCGCGCACGTGTGGCCTCAAAAGCCGGTCGCGCTGTTTTGAAGCGCCGACGCCTCAAAGGCCGCGCTCGCCTCGCCATCTAAGATTTATCCGCCCGATCATCATCTGGGCGGTTTTTCTTTGCTGTATACTTTTATATAACGATGCTAGCAAGACGATTACGATTTCACGGCCACGGCAGTCTGAAATATCTCTATAGAAACGCAAGAACCTACCGTTCCCGTTATTTCACACTGCGCGTGATTGAAAATCCTCGCCGCAAACACTCGCGGTTTGCCGTTGTGGTGAGCAAAAAAGTACATAAATCAGCCGTCGGCCGCAACCGCATGCGCCGACGCGTGTACGAATTGTTGAGACATCAGCAAGAATCCATGGTGGGTACAGCAGATATCGCGGTGATTATCACAAATGCTGAGGTGATCACTATGCCACACGACGAGCTACAGCGGACACTTGATAGTCTCCTGAAACAGAGCGGAGTTGCGAAGTAGTAGCGACCTCAGACGCAAAGGTGATATACTAGAGAAAAGAAATCTCGTGGAGTATATATGTTTGACACCTTGATTGTAAAGCCGATATTTAATGCCTTGATGTATATTTATAGCCTTATTCCCGGCGGCGACTTCGGGGTGGCGATTGTTATTTTTACGATTTTGATTCGTTTTGCGATATACCCCCTCGTTAAGGCACAGCTGCACCAGACAAAACAAATGCGCAAGATGCAGCCAGAGCTGAAAAAAATCAAGAAACTAGCAAACGGCAACAAGCAAGTTGAAGCGATGCAGCAGATGGAACTATACAAGCGTTACGGCATTAGTCCCTTTCGCTCGATTATTATTCTATTGATCCAGTTGCCGATTTTTATTGGTCTTTACCAGGTTATTCAAATTGTGACGCTACACCGCGACAAAGTCGGTCAGTATATGTATGAGCCACTCAAGCAGATTGATGCCATTAAGCAAGTGATTGAACAGCCCGATCAGTTCAATCACCTCATGCTTGGATTTATCGATCTCACCAAGACAGCAGTCAGTGGGCAAGGTGTTAACGGTATTCTGTTAGTGCTGGCTGTTATTTCTGCACTGACGCAATATATTATGACCAAACAAACCATGCCGACAAATAAAACCACCAAAAAATTCCGTGAAGTTATGGCTGAAGCGGCAAGCGGTAAGCAATCTGACCCGACTGAAGTGAGTGCCGCGATGATGAACAACATGGTAAAGTTCATGCCGATCATGATGTTCTTTATTATGGTGAGCTTGCCAGGTGCCTTGGCGCTATACTATACTGCATCAAACCTCGTTGCTGTGGCTCAGCAGCATTATCTGCTGAGTAAGGATAGCGAGGAGCTCGATGAAATTGCCGATGAAGCTGATGGTGAAGTGGTGGCGCCGAAAAAGTCCGCCTCATCAGTCAAATCGGCTAAAACAGCTAAAACTCGTGCAAAAAAAGCGAGCGAGGCAAAGATTACGCGTATAAAAGCCAAGGGATAGTGAGAGGAGAGAATTATGGACCAGCAGCAAACTATCGAATACGCACGGAAGTTTTTACAGGATATCATATCGTTTTTTGGGGAGAATATTGAAGTCACAGCCGCAGTTGAGGACGACGTCATCGAGCTGTATGTTGAAACCAGCGATCTCAATAGTATTTTGATCGGGCGAAATGCAGAAACACTCCGCAGTCTCCAGTACATTGTTTCGACCGCACTACGCAATAAAAATGCCGAACTGACTCGGGTAAATGTTGACATCGCTGATTACAAAAAGCAGCGCGAAGAAAAAATCGCCGAAAAAGCCCGCGGATGGATCGAAGAAGTACGAGCGACAGGCGACTCACATGTTGCGCATATCAATGCTGCCGATCGCCGCGTGGTACACCGGGTTGCGCAGGAATACGAAGATATTCAGACATTTAGCGAAGGCGATGGTCGTGATCGTCGGATTATCATCGCCCAGAAAAGCTCTTAATTTACCACTACTTGCCGTATACTAGTAGAGACAATATAACATAAGAATCATAAGGAATTATCTATGACAATCGGACTTATTATCGTAGTAGTACTCGTCGTACTATTGTTGGGGTTAGTTGGCTTTTTTGCCGCTATGTACAACTCACTTGTACGTCTCAATATAAAAGCTGGTGAAGCATGGAGTGGCATCACCGTGCAACTCAAGCGTCGTGCTGATTTGATTCCAAACCTCGTCAATACGGTGAAAGGATACGCCGCACATGAATCAGGTGTATTTGAGAAAGTTACTGCGGCTCGCGCATCAGTTGTAAACGCGGTAGATGCTGGCCCAGCCGCGGCTGCCAAGGCCGAGGGTGAACTTACCGGTGCACTGAAAAGTCTATTTGCAGTTGCTGAGAGCTATCCAGACCTCAAAGCATCGCAGAACTTCATGGACCTGCAGGCAAACCTCACCGATACAGAAGACAAAATATCCGCTTCGCGGCGCTTCTACAACAGTACGGTGACACAATTTAACACAAAGCGAAAAACCTTCCCGACAAATATCTTCGCAAACATGCTTGGGTTTACGACTGACAAAGAGTTTTTTGATGTTGATGATGCCGAGCGTGCAACGCTCGAAAAGCCAACCGAAGTAAGCTTCTAAACACCACCAGGTAATCGCCGGTGGACCACCTCTTCTCGCAACTCGCCTCACTCATACCGTTTGAGTTTTTTGGTCGTGCTGGTGGCGGTGGCTCTGGCGGCGGTGGCGGAGAAGGTGGTATTGAGATAGTACTTGGATATCTTCCTATGCACTTCGTGGGCGCGCTCCTTGCAAAAATGCGCAAGGTCAATCTTGGGCTGAGTATCCTGGCGCAAATTCTCGGCTGGCTTGTTGCAATAGGTTATTTTATCCTCCTGACCTCGATACTCAGATGGTATGGCGGAACGATTGGTGCGATCGGGTTTGCCGGTATGGGTGCTGGTCTGTATGGATGGTTTGGTAAGGTAAAACAAAGTAAATTCCTCAAGAATAAATTGAAGAAAGCAGCAGTCAGTGATGGAGTTTGGGATGAAGCATCTCTGAGCGAGTACGCCAAGAAGACATTTATGAGGTACCAGTCAGACTGGTCAAGTCTCAATACTGATTCGATGAAAGAGTATATGACGCCAGATTACCATTACCACGCGTCACTCCTCGTTTATATTCTGCAGACAATGAAGCGAAAAAACCTCATGAACAATGTCGTGATAACCAGCGCGACAATTATCGATATTACTGATCATGAAGATAACTCACAGGATACGTTCACTGTTGGATTTACTGCAAGGGCGAACGATCAACTAGTTGACGCAGCAACAAATGAAACAATATTTACCGATAATGCGAATTTCACCGAGTACTGGACATTCCATCGAAACGGTGCAAAGTCTTGGTTGCTTGCGGGGATAAGTCAGTCAACAGAGGATCCGTATAATCGCAATACAGCCTTGGCACAATTCGCAGCATCACAAGGCTATCGGTATAGTCCTGATATGGGATGGTTGTTTATTCCACGTCAAGGGCAGCTGTTTGGTGAGGCGAAGTTTGGTACTTCAGATATCAATAACCACGTCGTCGGGCTCTACAAAGGGCAGATGCTTGTGCAGATTTATACCTACAACGCCAACCCAAGTGGCGGTAGTAAGAACCGCGTAATAGCACAGGTGAATGTGCCACGCCAATACGGAAATATTATCGTTCGGCGAAAATCTAGATTAAATTTGTTTGGCATTAAAAATTTGCAAAAAATCGAAACCGAATGGACGCAGTTTAATGACAAGTACGAGGTCTATGCCTCAAGCTACGAGGGGGCAACTAGCTTTGAACTTCTCAATCCAACCTACATGGAGCAGCTCGAGGCGCTTGGGTTTACAGTAACCATCGAAGTGGTAGATAACGTGATTTATCTCTATACCGATGAACGTGGGTCAAGTGTTGAAACCTATCAAACAATGCTTGATCTCGTCAATAAAGCCTTTAACGAACTTCGTCTCTAGATTGCCTCAGAGCTTTCATGTAGATAGCATGTGTTTGCTCGGCCATGCGTCGCCATGAATATTTTTTTACTTGTTGATGACCCTTTTTTATCATAGACTGACGGTGTGTCGAGTCGGTCAATACGCGGTCGATTGCCTGCGCCATGTCACCAACATCAAGTGGATCAAAATATTCTGCCGCATCGCCGAGAATCTCTGGCATGCACGAAGCGTTGCTCGAGACAACCGGAGTACCATACGCCATAGCCTCTAGCGGCGGCAGACCAAAACCTTCCATTAGACTTGGAAATACATACGCTTTAGCTTTAGTGAATAGCCAGTCGCGCTCAGTATCACTGACAAAACCAGTGAAGTGAATGTTCTTATAACCCCTCTTCTCGTAGAAGATCTTGTTGATTTTTGTGTCGTCGTTCATTCGTCCAGCAAACACTAGGCCTAAATCTGGGTGTTTATCCAGAAGTGCCTGATGAGCCGCTGCAAGACGTCGGAGATTTTTGTAGTCAGGCTGTTGTCCGACATACAAGATGAATTTTTTGTATGGCACTGGGTATGGCTCGAGCTTTCCCTTTAATACCTCACCAGCCTCATAGATGACAGGTATGCGACTATCAGGTATCTGACAGAATTCTTGGTATTCACGTTTTGTGTTCTGTGAGATTGTAATGATAAACGCATTTGTCTTTGCGATATACTTCCAAACAAATCTCCCGATAAATTGCTTGATATGAAACACTAGCCAATTTTTGTCAGAGTTATAGGTGTTGAGTAGTGTCATATCATGCATAGTAGTTACATGGAGGCCTCGGTAAAAAATCGGTTGCTGTGGCATGCAAAAATGTACCAAGTCAGGGTTTAGGCTGTCGAGGAATTTTTTGTATCCAAATTGTTCGGCAAATGAATAGTTATCAAACTCAGCCTCTACAACAGAGAAATTACTCTTTCGTGGTTTCCAATAGTCACGATCCTTTGAGCGTACAAGCACACTATACGTATTTTCTTGGTCAATATCCTGGAGATGTTCGAGTAGTTTGTAGACATACGTTCCTGTACCGGAGTTTATGACACGTGCGTCGATGGCAATATGCATATCTCTAGTATACGATACGATAGTTACAGAGAATCTTTAAAAACAACTTTATTATAGAGAAGATAATTCCATACCAGCGTCACACTTGTTGCAATTGCTTTTGCCACGAAAAGTGCGATGGTAGTGTTACCGAATAGCGCCGAAAGCCAGGGAAGAGTAAGCTGAATAATTGCAGTTTGGATCACCCAAAGTCCAAAAAGAGTAATAGCAATAAATAGAATAAATTGACGAGTTATTGAACCATCGTTTGATCGAAACGTAAATTTCCGATTAGCAACAAAGCTAAATAAAAATGCGATTCCTGTCGAGATAACATTAGCAGCACCGACTGGAAGCCCGAGGGACTTTAGAAAAAAGAGTAGCCCAAAATCAATCAATGTGTTGATAATGCCAACTGCACCAAAGCGAGCCACCCGCTGGTTATTTTTTATGAGATGCTTCATGATATTCCTCGACAAAATACAGCGGACGATGCTTGGTCTCATTGAAGATCCTCGCTACGTATTCACCGATAATCCCAATCGTCAACAACTGCACGCCGCCCATAAATAATATTACCGCCATGAGTGATGAATAGCCAGGAACAGTCGGTACGCCAAATAACGGTCGGATGACCAGGTAGGCAATATATACAAACGCAATCAGTGAGATAACAGCGCCAACATAGGTGGAGATGCGGAGCGGGGCGGTCGTAAAGCTGGTGATGCCATCGATTGCAAGGTTGATAAGTTTGCCATAATTCCACTTGGTCTCACCAGCTGCTCGCGGATCACGGTCGTAGAGAATTTCTTTCTTTTTAAACCCAATCCAACTGAACATGCCCTTGGTATAGCGCTCAGATTCGCGAAATTGTTTCAGCGCATCAACACACCGCCTATCGAGAAGACGGAAGTCGCCGGTATCAACCTGGATCGGAATATTTGTAGAGTTCTGCAGAATACGATAGTAGAGTCGACTCGTCATTTTCTTGAGCTGACTTTCGCCGGCACGACTACGGCGTTTTGCGAAGACATCATCATAACCCTCTTCCCAGTAGGTGATCATCTCCGGAATGAGTTCGGGGGGGTCTTGCAAATCGGCGTCGATAATTACCATAGCGTCACCCTTAGCGTAATCAAAACCAGCGAGCATTGCTGTTTCTTTGCCAAAGTTTCGTGACAAGTTTACATAACTAATGCGCGTATCGCTCTTAGCTCGTTTTTTTATCATTTCGAGCGTATGATCTCGACTTCCATCATTAACAAAGAGAAACTCAAAGTCATAGTGGGGAACAGTGTTGGCGAGTGAGTCGAGCCGGTCAAAGAGTAGCCCGAGTACTTCTTGTTCGTTATACGCCGGAACGAGGATGGAAACTAGCTTCTTCATCTTTATCAGTATATCACTGGTAGGCGTCATACACAGGTGACTGGAACTTATACACATAAAAATATCCGTAAGTTATATCAATTTAACCGTTGGATGATATACAGGAGGCAAATTGATTATACCTACTTAACAATAATATTTATATATTACAAATACACGAATAAAATATTATGTCTATAAATGCAAACTAACACAAAAAGTAACAGGGAAGAAAGAGCGTAAATACCAAAGCAGATGAGCAATTCGTTATCGAATGTGTGAGATTAAATCAGTGATACTGTCGGCTACATGTGCGCCTGATTTCTTTAAGTAGGCTGTTTTCTCTGACGCGGATTCTAGCGTATTAGTTCCCATGATGGCACCAGCGTGCCCCATCTGCACACCTGCTGGTGCGCTGTGTCCGGCGATATAGGCATAGACCGGCTTCGTCATAGAAGTCTTGATATAATCAGCCGCTTCAATTTCATCGACACCACCGATTTCACCGATCATCACAATTCGTGCCACGTCCGGATCGTGCTCAAATAACTCTAGACAGTCGACAAAACTAGTGCCGCGAACCATGTCTCCGCCAATGCCAATGATACACTTCTGGCCAAACCCTCGCCGCGTCAACAAATCCATTGCTTCGTAGGTGAGGGTTCCGCTGCGACTGACTAGTGCTGTATCGCCTGCTGTTGAGAGAGAGGCGGGAGTAATGCCAAGTAGGTTTTTGCCAGGAGTAAGTACACCTGGAGAGTTTGGTCCAATTAAGACCGAGCCACTTCCCTTTAGATGTTGTGATATTTGCAACATATCGTGAACGGGGATATGCTCGGTGATACAGACGATGAGTGGGACTTTCGCATCAATTGCCTCCAATACGGCAGCTTTGGCGTGAGCAGCCGGTACAAATATCACAGTGATGTCCACCTGTCTTTCTTTCTGAATATCAGCAATCGATGCATAGACTGGGATGGTATCGTCAAACATCGTACCGGCTTTGGTCGGTGACGTTCCGGCGACAATATTTGTGCCATAGCTCAGCATATTGCGCGTATGAAAGGCGCCATGGGTACCGGTGATACCTTGAACAATGACGTTTTTGCCAGTAAAAATCGATGGATTTATCATGATAGCGCCTCGATGCATTCAGTAAGATTTCGGTAGAGTGGTAGATTGTGTTCTTTTAGTAGTGTTGCTGCTTCATCGCTTCGATTGCCGCTCAGTCGGATGATAAGACGCGGTAGGTTTGGTAGCTGTGATTTGGCCTCGATGATAGCCTGAGCAACCGTGTCGCAGCGTACGATGCCGCCAAATATATTGATGACAATCGCATCAACAGCAGGAAATTCCATTATTTTTTTAAATGAAGCGACGACTTGTTCGGTAGTGGCGTTGCCGCCAATATCGAGAAAGTTTGCAGGTGAGTGACCGGTGCTTGTGACGGCATCGACTGTCGCCATAGCAAGTCCTGCGCCATTGGCGATGGTCGCAACCGTACCTCTTTTATCGAGTGAGACAAAGTTCGAGCTCGCTGGTTTCTCCTCGAAGTTCCATTCGGGATGACGAAAAGCGGCCGCGTCGTCAAGAATCATCTTGCAGTCACCCGCTATGAGCTCACCTTGTGTGGTAAGTATCAGCGGATTGATTTCGAGTAGCGTGGCATCATTCGAAACGAAGCAGCGATATAGTTTATCTACCAGATCTTGCAGAACGAAGGTTTTTTCTGGCAAACCATAAAGCTCAGCCAAACTTTCTCCGGCTGCATCAAAAGAATTTGGAGTTACCTGGGTTCGGAAAAACTCCTTAGATCCATGGGATTCAATGTCCACTCCACCATCAATATGCGCTGCGAGTTCAATATATCGCTGCGACCGATTGATCATGAGCGAAAGGTAGAATTCTTTATCGATATCGAGCACTTCTTCGGCGAGGAGTGTCTTTGGCAAAAATCCTTTTATCTCATGGGCGAGCAGACTGTCTGAGACTCGCTCCAACTCGTCGACTGTCTTTACGATTTTTACCCCGCCAAGCTTGCCTCTTCCGCCGATCGGCACTTGTGATTTGATGACCGAAGGGAGCGAGACATTCTGCAGAGAATTACCTTTACCGAGCAGTGTACTGTGCGGCACTGAAATATCCGACGCGCGTAAGATTTTCTTTGCCTCATACTCAAGCAGGTTCATCAGTCTTTTCCTGTAAATAGTTTACGGAATTTTCTCATGCCTGTTTGCTCAGGAGGAATATCGTGCAGAATAATACTTGAGATGTAGTCGTCGCTCACTGTACGTGACTGCTGGATTCGCCAACGCTCACGGAACATATGTAGTATATACCGCCAACTCATACCCCATCCCTTTAATGCTGGTCCGCCGCGACCATTTTTTATCGCATTGATGAGGATAAGCGTGTAGGTCAGAATGAAGCGAGGGTAGATAAGAGGCCATAGCGTCAGAGGGACGTTTTTTGTGAAAAGAATAGGGAGGTTCTTGAAGGTATTGTATACGGCAAGCCCAGGAACCGTATCTGAAGAAGCTCCTCGCTTATGGTAGGCGATGGCGTCTGGCGTGTAGCGTACAGTGTAGCCCATGAGTTGTGCCCGGAAGCTGAGGTCTATATCTTCGTAGTACATAAACATTGCTTCGTCATAGTACCCCACTTCTTTATACATTGAAGTTCGAGCCAAATACCCGCCGCCGGTTGCGCCAAATACATGACCCGCTTCACGTGGTGCTTCGGCTGCTGGCTTGTCGCGTCCACGCGGACCAGGAAGTCCCCAGGTGGTATAGAAATCACCCGTACTATCAATTGTCTTGCCATCACGGTGGAGCATCATTCCCGTTGCGATGCCAACATCTGGTTGAGACTCGAGCTCAGCGAGCAGTGCTTCACACCACTTCTCGTCAGCAATAGCATCGGCATTTAGTGAGCCGACATACTCTATGTCGTGTTCGGCTGCCCATTTGGCTGCCGCTGTGAAGCCACCAGCTGTACCGCCGTTGTAGCCAGTCTCCACAAAATGAAGTTGCGGAGAGGAGCTTGTGGTGATGAAATGTTGGATAGCTTCGATAGTTTCGGTGCGAGAATCATTGTCGATAAAAACAATACTCATGCCACTCACTATGCTTTGCCGTAAAAGGCTTTCGGCACACTCAACAGCGTCATCTGCGTTATTCCACGTAATTATCGCGATTGCTAGTCTAGTCATAATCCTCCCTATATCTTATAATGGATACTACTGATATGGAACTATCTAACATTTTTTCGAGACGAAACCGCATCTTATTGCGCGAACTAGTCATGACAGATTTCAAGCTTCGCTACCAAGGGTCCATATTAGGGTATCTTTGGTCTCTCTTGAAACCGCTTATGTTGTTTGCAATTTTGTATGTAGTATTTATCCATTTTATGAGATTCGGTGACGGAAGTGATCATTTTGCAGTTCAGTTACTACTCGGAATTGTTTTGTGGTCATTTTTTGTAGAAGCTACGATGCAGGGAATGAGTGCAATTGTGGCACGAGGTGACTTGATTCGAAAAATAAACTTTCCAAAATACATCATTGTCGTGTCTGGAACGATATCTGCATTGATAAACCTCCTTTTAAACCTTGTTGTGGTTTTTGTATTTATCGTTGCTAACGGTGTTCAAATTAGTTGGGAAATTATATGGTTTCCTCTCGCAGTACTAGAGCTTTATGTATTTGCATTGGCAATCGCCTTTTTACTATCCGCTTTATACGTAAAATTTAGAGACATCTCACATATTTGGGAGGTTGTTATGCAAGGTATGTTCTATGCGACACCAGTACTATTTCCTATCACGATTGTTGCAGGTATAAATTCTCTTGCTGCAAAAATACTGATGCTGAACCCGCTTGCTCAGATTATTCAAGATGCTCGGTATGCCTCGATATCAAAAAATGTTATAACGACGTGGAGTTATATTGAAAACACTCCTCTCAAACTTGTCCCATTTGCGATTGTTGCTCTCACTGTGGTATTTGCTACTTACTATTTCAAGAAAAACCAGAAATACTTTGCGGAGAATATATAGATGAAAATAGAAAATGCGATTACGGTAAGGAATCTCTACAAAAGTTTTAAACTTCCACACGAACAAAAAAGCGGACTGAAAGAGGTTATTTTAAACATTTTTCGGCGGTCTAATAAAAATACAAGAGGGTATGAGATCCAACATGTACTAAATGACACCTCCTTTGATATAAAAAAAGGTGAGTTTTTTGGAATCGTAGGTCGAAATGGTTCAGGTAAAAGTACGCTTCTCAAGCTATTGGCAGGTATCTACACTCCCGACAGGGGAAGCGTAGAAGTGAATGGTAGCCTTACGCCATTCATCGAGCTTGGTGTAGGGTTCAACCCAGAACTCACCGGACGCGAAAATGTATTTCTAAACGGAGCACTTCTTGGCTTTAGTAAAGAAGAAATGACTGCGATGTACGACGACATCGTAACTTTTGCAGAACTCGATGACTTTATGGACCAAAAATTAAAAAATTATTCATCTGGAATGCAAGTACGCTTAGCATTTTCGATAGCCATTCGTGCAAAGAGTAATATCCTACTGCTAGATGAGGTGCTTGCAGTCGGGGATGCGGCATTTCAAAAGAAATGTTTTGAATACTTTGCTCAACTAAAAAAAGATAAAAATACTACAATAGTTTTCATAACACATGACATGGAGGCGGTTAAGCGTTTTTGTGACAGGGCGATTTTGATAAAGAAAGGAAAAATCATACTCGTAGGTGATCCCCAAGAGATTGCTGATCAATATATACTTGAAAATGTAACAAAAGATCCGAATGGTCATGATGAAAACAGAAAAAAACAAAAAGTTAGAGTTGAATTACAAAAAAAATCCTATAAGCAAAATGAAAACCTTGTCGCCTCTGTAAAATATAATTACAACCTCTCTAAAAAACATTATGTAGGTATAACTATTCATAAAAATGGCTATCCTGTCGCAGAGCTTAATTCATCAAGGGAGCTGCCACTATCTTCGAGCACAAAAAGCCCTATAAGCCTTGAAGTACCATTAAAAAACTTCAACCCAAGTACATACGAAATAACTGCGGCAATTTTTGATTCATCTAGCCGTACATTACTTCAATACACACCCCATAGAGCAGAATTTATCGTGAGAGGTTATGATGAAGAGCGAGGTGGTCCGATGCGCATAAACGCGAAATGGAGTGTTTGTGATAAGTAGAAAAATAATCAAGAAGTGTAACATATGCAAATCAAAAGATAGTTTTATGCCGATTGATCCAGGGTATATTGCAAACCTAAAAAACAAAGGTTTCCCTTATCCTGTCGAAAGTTTTGAAACACTTAACTATAAAGAATATCTTTGTAAATCATGCGGGGCAAATGATAGAGATAGGCTAATCGCTCTGTATTTACAGACAAGATCACACTCAAATAATATGAAGATTCTTGACTTCGCACCCTCACCTTCACTGCAAAGTGTACTCAAAAGTATAGATGGATCATCGTATCGTAGTGCTGATTTATACATGGACGGGGTGGACGATAAAGTTGATATAACAAATATGAAATTATACAATGAAAATTCATTTGATCTTTTTGTTTGCTCGCATCTTCTAGAGCATGTTGATGACATAAAAGCATTAAAAGAGTTATACAGAATTACAAAACGGGGCGGGCGTGGTATTATACTCACTCCAATCATAGATAACGATGACGTATTTGATGAAGATATGAGTGTTACGGATGCAGATGAGCGCTGCCGACGCTTTGCACAGGACGACCATGTCCGACTATATAGTAAAACAGTGCTCCTAGAGAGATTAAGCGAAAGTGGTTTTAAAGTAGAACAGCTGAGAGTGTGGAACTTTGGAATATGGAATTTTATTCGATATGGCATTAAACTAAGATCAGTTTTATATGTAGTGGAGAAATAGAATGAGCGAAAAGATAGGGATAATCGGAGGCGGTGGACACTCGGAGGAAGCAGAGTCATACACTAATAAAAAAGTCGCATTCCGCGCAGTTGATAAAGACTACATGTCTGATACTTTCCAGATTGACATAGAAAACCCTGATGAAGAACAAATTCAGACAAACGTTCATATAGCAGTTGGAGCTCCAGGCTTGAGAAAAAGTCTCGAAAAAAAATGGCCAGGTGAAAAGTATGAAACGATCATTTCTGAACACGCAATTATAGATCCTACCGCACAGATAGGTGAAGGAACCTTGATTGCTCCACGAGCAGTAATAACTACAAATGTAAAACTGGGTAAGCATGTGGTTATGAACGTAGCATCTAGTATTCAACATGGTAGTGAGGTGGGAGACTTTTCAACTATTGGTCCAGGAGTACATATTGGCGGAAGTGTGACGATAGGAGAAGGTGTATTTATTGGAATAGGCGCAAATATTTCGAACAATATACGTATTGCAAACGGTGTAGTTGTGGGTGCGGGAGCGACGTTGCTGTCAGATGCGGATATAGAGAACGGTGTATATGTTGGTACTCCAGCAAAAAATATATCACAAAACGAGCACTGGTTAAATGAAATATAAAATACCCTTCATTAGGCCAAACTTTCCAGATCCTAATTTGATTGCTGGAGATATAAAAAAAATTGTCTCAGCAAACTGGTATACAAACTTCGGACCATATGAACAAAAACTACGCCAAGAATGTATTCGATATTTAAATCACGATGTAAGTATATGCACCACATCAAATGCGACCCTAGCTCTAGATGTTGCCATAAAAAACCTCTTCTTTCCGTTATCGACAAAAAAAAGAAAAGTAATTATCCCCTCGTTTACTTTTGTTGCGGGCGGAGAAATGATATTAGCCAATGGAATGGAGCCGGTTTTTATTGATATTGATGATAATTGGCAGCCTGATATAGAGCAGGCCCGAGAATACTTAGAAAGTCATTCGGACGAAATCGCAGGTATACTCCTTTGTAATACTTTTGGTGTGGGAAATGTTTTAGTAAAAAAATGGGAAGAACTCGCGACGCTTTTTGAAAAGAGAATGATCATAGATTCAGCTGCTGGATTCGGTTCATTGTACGAGAATGGAGAAAAAATTGGCGCCCGTGGTGATTGTGAAATCTTCTCACTACATGCAACAAAACCTTTCTCTGTCGGCGAGGGTGGATTAA
The DNA here is from genome assembly GCA_020160975.1 of Patescibacteria group bacterium. Classification (GTDB taxonomy): domain Bacteria; phylum Patescibacteriota; class Saccharimonadia; order Saccharimonadales; family Saccharimonadaceae; genus Saccharimonas. The sequence continues at coordinate 522,435 of JAIUPJ010000001.1, forward strand.
TCTCTAGTAAAAACAAAGAATTTATCGAAAAGTGCAGAGAAGCTACAAACTTTGGCTTTTCAGAGGATCGTAAGGCTACACACCTTGGCACGAATGCAAAACTAGGAGAAATATATTGTGCAATTGGTGTTCGGCAACTAGCACGACTTGATGAAAAACTCAGCAAACGTCGTGCATCATATGCCAAATACAAGAATGTTTTTGAGAGTTTGGATTTTAAATTTCAAAAAAATATGGAAAATTCGACGATAGGATTTGTACCCGTTGAAGCTCCTGATGCTGAGTTTGCAAACAAAGCTATACACATACTGCAGGATAACGGAGTTCAAGCTCAGAAGTACTACGACCCTTTGACAAATCACCCGCTGTTTGACAAATATGAAAAACCCCTTCCCCTTCATATGACTAATCGTCTCTATGAGCGCATCATTTGCTTGCCTTTGCATGATGATATGGATGACAAGGACATTTTTGCTATTTCGAGAATCATTGGAAGTATATCATGACAAGAAAAAAGCCCAGCAGAGACCTCATAAGTATTGTCATGATTACCTATAATCATGAAGCATATATCACACAAGCAATTAAAAGCGTGCTATCGCAAAAGACTGAAGAGTTCGACGTAGAGCTCATTATTGCTGATGATGCATCTACTGATGCTACGGCCAAGGTGATAGAAACATTTAAAAAAAAGTATCCTAAAATAATAAAACCGATACTTCATAAAAATAATATAGGTATACAGGATAATTTTATAGGTGCCCTCAACGCTGCGAAAGGAAAATACATTGCGCTTTGTGAGGGTGACGACTATTGGACCGACAGCAGCAAACTCGATCGGCAGTATCGCTACATGGAGTCTCACCCAAATGATTATTTAGTATTTCATCCTGTTGAGGTAAAAGATGAACTGAGTAACAAAATTATCGGCTGTTATCCAGATGATAAAATCAGCAAGACGTACACGCTCGAGGAATTGCTTGACCATAACTTTATCCAAACAAATTCAGTGTTGTATCGAAGTATTGGCCCGTATAAAGATAACAACGTCAAAAATATGTTGCCCCTCGATTGGTATATTCATCTGTATCACGCAAGATGTGGTGAAATAGGATTTATTGATCGACGTATGGCTGTTTATCGCAAGCATACTAGTAGCGTATGGTGGAGGAATTCTGAGTCTAGTGGAAAATTTTGGAAAAAGAATCTTCGCCCACATCTCAACACATTTCGTGGCATTGAACTATTATTCAAGGGTAGCGATAAATATCAAAAAATTATCAATACCTCAAAAATTAACACACTACTATATAATATAATTAACGAAGTACCTCCTAGTTCACGAAAAGAAATAATACATTTACTTAATAAATCATGCCCAGATATATTTATCGAAATCACTCTTTATCTCTATCCACAAGTTACAACTCTTCGCACAGAGGCCGGAAGACTAAAGACAGAGAACGCAGAGTTACGGGAAAAAACAAACAAAATGTATCAAGATATTGAATATCAGAACAATGAAATATCACAACTTGCCGAAGAAATTTCGCAAATAAAAAATTCAAAAATGTATAGGTATATGAAAAAAATACGTTCAGCTAAGCATAAAATCACCATGCGTTAAGGTATAATATAAATAGAGTACTGAGTTTGATGATTGCGAGGAGATAAATTAAATGAGTAAAAAAAAAGCTTTACTGAAACCACTTATTAAAGCGAGTGATAAGCTATTAGGCTATCCTAAAGTTCGTCGTGCGAGTACGAGAGTTGCGGCGTCTTTTATCAATAGGTATACAAATAACGGAACTCAAGTAGAAGTGGCTGGCAGACGACATTTTTCTGGACCATGGGAATTCATGTTAGACACTCCAAAACTAGAGAAAACCTCTGATAAAAAAGTTTATGTCAGCGGATGGTTTGTTCCTCACAAGGACGTAAAGTACAAGATTCGACTAGCAATGCCAAGCGGCAAAACAGTTGCGATAAAATCAGACGTTAAACGCTTTGACGTTGCTGAAACCTTGAGCGGCAGGCTCGGAAGATCTGTTCAGAATACGTGCGGTTTTGGTAAAACTATCACCATCGAAGAAGACGGTGAATACCGAATAGAACTAATGACGACAAAGACGTGGAAACCTCTTTGCAGTTTTCAGCTTAGATACGACCCCGACTTTACTGTTGGCGATATTTATAATGGCAACATGGCTACAAATTATGCCGCACACGTCAACCTAATCAGCAACAAAAAGCAGTACTTCTTTGAGCCAGAATGCCCTGAAACGTACGAAGCCCACCCTGATGACGCAAAGCTAATTACATTTTATCTCCCACAATTCCATCCCTTTAAAGAAAATAATGAATGGTGGGGCAAGGGTTTTACTGAGTGGACGAACGTTAGCGCTGCTGTACCTCGCTATGTCGGGCACGAGCAACCTAAATTACCTGCCGATCTTGGATTTTATGATCTTCGACTCGTAGAAAATGTCAAAAACCAAATCGATCTAGCAAAGAAGTATGGCATACATGCGTTCTGCTTTTATTACTATTGGTTTAGCGGCAAGCGCCTCATGGAGCAACCGCTCGATACCGTACTCAAGCACAAGGAGTGGGACTTTAACTTCATGATCTGCTGGGCAAACGAAAACTGGACCAGACGATGGGACGGAAGAAATCAGGACATCTTGATAGCGCAGGAGCACAGGCAAGACGACCCGCTCAAGTTTATCAAGGATGTCGAGCCAATCATAACCGACCCGAGGTACGTAAAGGTTAACGGTCGACCGGTGCTGGCGGTTTACAGGGCGGACGAACTCGACAATACCGAGAACTACGCCAAGGTCTGGCGCGAATACATCAAAGAAAAACACGGTCTGGATTTGCAGCTTGTCGCCGTACAGAGCTTTAGTTCAGAAAATCCAAAGAACTTTGGCTTTGATAAAGCAATCGAGTTTGCCCCATTGTCAATCTCTGCGCGTTTGAAGAAAAATATCCCTAGATACGATATCGTCGATAAGATCTTAGATGTTGAGTTCACGGGTGCGATGTACGACTATCGTCCAATTGCTCTCAATTATTACAAAAAAGAGAACAAGTTCTCTACGTACCGATCTGTTATGCCACGATGGGATAATGACGCTCGCCGAAAAGGAAGCGGCGGTGTGTTTGCAAATGCAAACCCGGACCTATATGGCCACTGGCTCTCAAATATCGTTGAGCAAGCAAACAATAACCCAGACTCACCTAAGGAGAACCTGGTTTTCATCAATGCGTGGAATGAATGGGCAGAGGGTGCGTATCTAGAGCCAGATACGATGTACGGACACAGTTACCTGCGAAGGACTGCTGAGGTGCTTGCAAAACATTCAAAGAATGCCACCAACAAGCAGAAGTTTCCTATGTACAACATACATCGCAGAAAAGATGTCACAACTGCAGTGATAGTGCACTTGTTTTACCCCGACCTCTGGGAGGACTTCAAGAAGCACCTTTCTAACCTAGACGAAAAGACGTATGATCTGTTCGTTACGGTGCCAAAAAAGGCCGAGTATATCAAGGATGAAATCCTAAAGTTTAGTCCACGGGCGAATGTCATTGTCGTTCCGAATCGTGGGCGAGATGTGCTACCATTTCTCCACTTAGCGCGTCATCTCTACGACGCTGGCTATGAGAAGTTTCTAAAGGTTCACTCAAAGAAGTCGACTCATAGAAAAGATGGAAACCTTTGGATTAACGATATGCTGAAAAGATTAATTCCATCAAGTCCTGAAAAAGCACTTGAGCTAATGGAGGCGCTCGACCGTTCCGACACCGGTATAGTTGGCCCATACGGACACTATATTTCACTGGACGCTTATTTTGGCAGCAACGAAGAAAAAACCTATAAGATACTCGAAGATTCGCTCGGGAGCAAGCAAGCAAAGAAAATCCTCAAGGATGTCTCAAGTAATGGATTTTTCGCCGGTACGATGTTTTGGGGTAGATTTGATGCGATTTTGCCGATTTTAGATCAATACTACCAGGCGGATGATTTCGAATACGAAGCGGGTCAGGTAGACGCAACCTTCGCTCATGCCGGAGAAAGAACTCTTACATTGGTTCCAAGGGCAATGGGTCGGAAGATTTATACCACAGATGGCGGCACCATAGCTACAATTACGGCTGCTGGAGTAGTCAGCACTGGCTATCAGTATGCAAACAACAAGACAGAAGAAGCTACTCGCCTAAAGGGCTAACGAGTCGCTCGTAGGGCTGCTAGAGTCCGTACCAGGAGACGCCTTCGCACTTATAGCCGTAGTATGTCTGAGAGTTGAAAGACTCAGGTAGACTCTGTGTATACAGTCGAGATTTCTGAGCATAGTTCGTCGAGCGATATACTGGGGAAACACCCGGTGCATTCTCTGTGTAAGAATAAAATCCTACACCTTCAGATTTGTATCCATAGTTAATTACCGCTAAATCTCGCTCAGCTCGGCTGGTCGTATATAGTCGTCCGGAATCGCTGTTGAGGCGGTATACTGGCGTAGAGTATTCACCGGGCATAGAATCTACCATCTGCGTCGTTGATTCGTGCGTATACTTATAGCTAGAGACGGCGCTTGCTGCTTCTGTCGCAGAAACGGTATAGAACCTGTCTGCCCCATTTCGCAGACGATAGAGGGTTGACTGGGTCGGTACCATCGATGTATAAAAGCCAACTCCGAAAGACTTATAACCTAGACTGCCGACAAACGTTGTCCCTTCCGCTCCGGCCGATGTCATCACTCGGGTATCATACTGGCCCAAGAAGTACACAGGCAGACGGCTTGGGTCACTTGTGGCGTAGCCATAAAACGCTATTCCTTCGGATACATAACCATCAGCAACCATCGTGTTGCGCTCCGTTAGCGATGCAGTGTAGACGTGAGATGAGCCCCTGCGAAGACGATAGATAGCTTTCGTCAGCTCTCCGAGATCACCCTCGTTTTTTAGCATGACGCCATCCCATATGTATCCAACCTTCACTGCGCCACAGGCTTCTGCGCTGTTGGTCGTGAACAGATAATCTTGTGTATCTGGATTGTATAGTCGCCCCACCTGGCTCGTCGCGTAAGCCGGAATAGTGCAGGGTAGTTTTGAGTACGCCGTTGTCGAAGCTGGCTGGACACCTGTTTGATTTACTGTGCCCCCAAACCAATCATTGAAATAGAGCCAAAAATTACGGTTTCCGTGTGAGCTACATCCGTCACCTGTACCGTAGCCGGCGGCTAGTGATGCTGCGCTTGGCTGGTATGGGGTGTAGTTATAAAGCGCCTGTGTCGCGCGATTTTGGATATTGACGGTCGATCCGCCACAAGATTCAGGAACGTTGTATCGTATAAAGTTATTCCCTAGGATGTATGGTGTATACCAGGTCGGGGAGTTGTCCATAATCGCTCGGAACATTTTCCCGGACCAGTCTAGCTGGTTGATGAGACCGTAATACTGCGCATCGCAGGGTGCGGTGTCGGGACAGCCGTAGCCTGTCGCCGATCTGTATTGTAGGTCGAGGGGCCATGTGTCTGTCACAAGACCTTGTTCTTTTTGAAGTAATGCTATAAATACCTGTGGGTTAATTTGGTATTTCACAGCTGTATCGTAGATTATCTGCGACGCACTCTTTCCGCCCACTATGGCGTTTCGCAAGCATGTGAAGGTGGTTTGATTATAGCTTGCCTTACCGTACTCCCAGCGCTGCACCACTCCATCTCCATTTAGGTCGGGCCCGCCGAGTTCTGAACGCTGCTGACCGTACGTATCACAGACGGGAACCTTACTTTCTAAGAATTTCTGAATAGCGCCAACTGGCATACTGTAGGCGTTTGTAAAAACCGCATCGTCGATAATCTTACCGGCATTCCATGACGCAATAGCAGCAGAGCTGAAGTTCTGCGGAATGAGGCTTACTACGCTGACAAAGACTAGTGCTAAACTTATAATCTTTTTCATATACTATATCTCGCAGCTACAGCGTAACCTCTTTTGTCGTTGATGCTGTTGATTGCGCACTTGTCACTTGAAGCGTGATAGTCCAAACGCCGGGTGCGAGTGTACTGATGTTTTCGTCGAAACCTTGGCAGGTAGATGAGCTAGAGAGATTCTGGGTTCCAGCCGTTCTTGTAATAGGGGTGTAGCCTGTACGACTCAGGGTCATCTTGCAGGTTGCGCCTTGCGCTGCCATCGGAGTGATGAGGGCTCGAGCCCTGAGGGTGTCACCAGATACGTCGAGAGCGGATATGGTTATGTTGAGGTCTGGCTTGGGCGAAATATTGCCAGCCGTCTTTGCGCTTTCTGTTGGGGTTGTCTGCTGATCGGTCGTCGGAGGCTCATAGTTTATAGAATCATCACTACTAGACTTGTTTCCATCAGTCTTACCGGTGCTAGACGAGTCATTGGTTGATAAATCCTGATCGCGGTTACTGAAGTAAGTCCATGCAAAATAGGACGCCAGTAGAGACAGGGCAACCAATGCGGCCAGAATGATTTTTTTATTGATGGGTTTATTATTTTTTTGTATTTTCATAGCTTACCTTGCTTAAGTATATTTAATCACAACCTCTTTGAACGGTCAATATAAAACATATGCAGTATAATAGAGATATATGATTCGAAAAATGTTAATTTCAATCGGTTCAGTATTGTTTGCTGCCACCCTACATTCGACTAGCGCACACGCTACGCCATGGTTGATGGATTTTCCTGTGATTGGTAACGCAAGTTACACCAACGACTATGATGCCTACCGATCGCTCAATGGAGTTCACCGCGCAACCGATATATTTGCGGCTAAACACAGCAAGGTCGTATCGCCCGTAGACGGGGTAATAACCTGGGTTTCATACCCACAGCCGAGCTGGGGATGGTATGTGCAAATTACCGACTATGACGGGTTCCAATACAATTTCATACACCTAAATAACGATACACCAGGAACAGACAATGGCAGTGGGGGGGCAATCAATGCCTATGCGCCAGACGTTAAGCAGGGTTATCAAGTGAAGCGCGGCCAACACATCGGCTATGTTGGAGATTCTGGTAATGCAGAAAATACACCACCGCACCTTCACTTTGAGATATATGACAAAAACGATAATGTTATGAACCCTTACGACTATCTAAATGCAGCTTATCGGATTGCTAGACCAAATGACTATCCTCAGCTAGCTGGTGAAACTCTTCCGTATGGCCCATTTGTCAAGGCTTCGACATATGTAGCCAGTGGAAACTTCGATATAGCCCAAGTAGCAAAGGAATATGTGGTAGTAACTGGCGCAGGAAATAGTCCGCACGTACAGCTACTTGCATCTGATAAAAAACCTATTGGTGGCGGATTTATGGGGTATGCCGAATCTTATCGCGGAGGATTAACTGTGACAGCCGGAGACTTCAATAATGATGGAATCGACGAAATAGTCACCGGAACCGGTGCGGGCAACTCGAGCAACGTACGAATTCGGTCAAAGGACGGTGTACTGATTAGTGAGTTTATGGCCTATCCGGGTTACTATACCGGAGTTACTGTCGCAACTGGAGACTTCAATAATGATGGAATCGACGAAATAGTCACCGGAACCGGTGCGGGCAACTCTACGCATATTAAAGTGTTTGACATGCGCGGTGTTCAATTGAGGGATTTCTTCGCCTATCCAGGGGATATGACAGGAGTGGATGTATCGGTCGGAGACGTACAGGGTGATGCGGTGGAAGAAATTATCGTGACAAGAGGGCCAGGCGCTTCGTCATACGTAAAAATATTCGATCAAAACGGTGTTTTGGTCAAGGGATTCGATGTGTATGGTCAGTTTAGTGGTGGCACCCGTGTCGACGTAGCAAATGTGCTGGACTCGGTTGCAGGAGCTAAGAGCGAAATCGTTACCTCGCCATGGAATAAAGGCGGTCCTGATATTCGTGTATATGACGCACTTGGCGGATTGGTTAGAAATGAATCGACCTATGAAGTATGGTGGAGTGGACAATTCGATGTTGCAGCAGATAAAAATAACATATCCGTCTCAACAGGCGACAATCGTCGAAGCTCTCTGCGCAGCATCGACTTACAGCCTTAATCTTTAGCTGCTGACTAAGAACTAGTCAATTTATTCTTGGAGCAACCGACTGGCTAAAGGTAGTTTCCGTACCCTGATTTTTTGAGTGGTTCGGCTAGGCTGTCTAATTGTTCACGACTTAGCCAGCCATTTTGGAACGCTACCATCTCCGGACTTCCGATAATCTTACCTGTTCGTTTTTGCATGACGCGGACAAAATCTGTTGCGTCGGTAAGGCTATCAATAGTGCCGGTGTCGAGCCAGACATCGCCGTCATCGAGAGCTTGGACTTTTAGTTTACCGCGACTAAGGTACTCGGCATTGACTGAAGTGATTTCGAGTTCGCCGCGTTCACTTGGCTGTATATTCTTTGCAATCTCAATTACATCGTTGTCGTAGAAATATAGACCAACAACGGCGAAATTACTTTTTGGATCTACGGGTTTTTCTTCGATTGATATTGCGTTATTTTCAGTGTCGAACTCGACAACGCCATACCGCTCGGGGTCGGAAACTTCGTAAGCAAATACAATACCGCCGTCGGGGTCGGTGCATTCCTGCAGCGATTCGTCGAGACGGTGGCCATGGAAGATGTTATCTCCGAGTACGAGCGCGACGTTATCGTCACCAATGAACTCTTCGCCAATGATAAAGGCTTGTGCTAAGCCGTCGGGTGATGGCTGTACGGCATACTGCAGAGAAATACCCCATTGTGAACCGTCACCGAGGAGACGCTGAAACCCTGCCTGATCTTCCGGTGTCGTGATAATTAGAATCTCTTGTATGCCAGCTTGCATGAGAGTTGAAAGTGGATAATACACCATCGGCTTGTCGTAAATTGGCATGAGTTGTTTACTGATGGCTTTTGTAATAGGCCAGAGGCGGGTGCCTGATCCGCCGGCGAGGATAATTCCCTTCATTTATGAGAGCTCCTTTCTCTGTAAATACATTGCTAATTCTATCTGCCAGTCGCTCGGGCGGTAACTGGTAGATTTGAGCTTATCGAGCGCCATAGTGCTTTGGAGTGGACGGGGAGCAATACCGTCTTTGCCTGCGTAATAGGCAGCAGTCGTGACTGGCGTGACGTCTTTTGGCGATTTGCCAGATTGCTCAAAAATAGTAGCAGCAATCTGCGCCCAGCTGGCAGGCTCACCGTCGTTTGTGACATTATACGTACCAAATGGTGCTTCGTTATCGATGAGGTGCTTTACGGCGCTTGCGAGAGTTGGCGTGAAAGTGAGTCGACCGATTTGATCGTCGACGACACTTGGCTTGATATCGCGAGAGGCGAGGGTTTGCATGGTTTTGACAAAATTATTGCCATCGCCGATCAGCCAGGTGGTTCGTGCGATGTAATGTTTTGGCACTGTGCTAACTGCGATATCACCGGCAGCTTTTGAAGCACCATAGACGCTCAGCGGGGACAAGGCTTCCTCTTCGCTATGGACGGTTTCTCTCCCGTCAAACACATAGTCACTTGATATGTGTACGAGGGTGAGGTTGTAGATGGTAGCTATGCGGGCGAGATTGCTGGCTGCGGTGGCATTTGCCGCCCAAGCATCCCGCCGCCCTTCATCAGTTTCCGCACCGTCGACATTCGTATAGGCAGCGGCATTGAGGATAAGACCATAGTCTCGCCAACGCCGAGCAGGGAGGAGCGCAGTGTAGTCAGAGATATCAAGCGTATCCCGGTCAACGCAGTCTGCATCCGGGTATAATGCCTGGAATGCTCGACCAAGCTGACCATTCGCGCCAGTGATAAGCACTTTTTTGGGTGGAATGACAACCGCACTATCGAAATTGGGATGGTTTTTATCTTTTTCAGAGAGTTCAGCCTCATCGAGCGAAACTGGCCAATCAATGTTGTTTGTGGGGTCGGCTACATTAATAAAACTATAGGAATCTTTGGCCGGCTCGGCTGACCAGTGGTCGTTGACAAGATAGGTATAAACAGTGTTGTCTTCGAGTGCTTGAAAACCATTAGCGACACCTCGCGGGACAAAGATGGCATGACTCGGATCCATTTCGAGCGTGAAGCTTTGGCCAAAAGTAGGACTGTTTTCGCGGATATCTCGCCAAGCGCCAAATATTCGACCATTAGCTAGTGACACATATTTATCCCAAGGTTCAGCGTGCAACCCTCGCGTTACTCCTGCTTTAGCGTTATATGAGATATTGTTTTGAACCGGACCAAAGTCAGGGAGGCCCAGACTGAGCATCTTTTCGCGTTGCCAGTTCTCTTTGAACCAGCCACGGGCATCGCCGTGCACCGACAGGTCGTACCAGACGAGCCCTTCGATTGATGTGTTGTGTGCTTCGAGGTTTTTTTCAAATTCAGCAGCAGACTTACTCATTCTCTATTGTCCCTGCTTCGCATATGCCGATTCTACGGTGTCTTTGTCGGCCTGCCACCAATCGCGATTGTTCGTGTACCAATCGATTGTTTGTTGCAATCCGTTTTTCATACCACTCTCAGTGTCGGTAAATTCTGGTTGCCAGCCAAGCTCGTGCTTTAGCTTGCGAGAGTCCATAGCATAGCGCATATCGTGACCTGGCCGGTCATTGACATGCTCGTACCAGTCCTTGCCTTTGCCCATGAGTTCGCAGATCAGTTCTATGACCATCTTGTTGTTGACGTGGTCGTTATCGGCGCCGATGATGTAGGTGTCGCCCAGCCTGCCTTTGTCGAGGATCAAGTGTACTGCAGAGTTGTGGTCGTCGACGTGTATCCAGTCGCGAACTTGCTCGCCGGTGCCATAGAGTTTTGGTTTAATGCCGCTCAGGATGTTGGTGATTTGGCGAGGGATAAACTTTTCGATGTGCTGGTAGGGACCGTAGTTGTTGCTGCAGTTGCTGATGGTGGCCTGGATGCCAAAGCTACGAATCCAGGCTCGGACCAGATGGTCGGATGCGGCCTTGCTGCTAGAGTAGGGGCTTGAAGGATTGTAGGCAGTCTCCTCAGTGAAACGGTTTGGATCATCGAGCTCGAGGTCGCCAAATACTTCATCGGTAGAGATGTGATGCAAACGGGTGCCGTATGCACGAACCGCTTCGAGGATATTGTAGGTACCTATGATGTTGGTGTTGATGAAAGGCCAAGGGTCACGTAGGGAATTGTCATTGTGGCTTTCGGCTGCGAAGTGTACCACGATGTCGGTTTCACCCACTAGCTTATCGACTAGCCCACGGTCGCAAATGTCACCAGTGACAAACTCAATCTTGTCGAGGACTGTTTCAAGATTGGCGCTATTGCCGGCATAGGTCAGCTTGTCGACAACAGTTATTTCATATTCAGGTCGGTTCTTGAGAGTATAGTGTACAAAGTTTGACCCGATAAACCCCGCTCCACCTGTAACTAGCATCTTCTTCATATGTATTAGTATACCTTTTTGCGGTAGTTACAATCTATTGTAGAAAATGCCTTGTCCATAAAAGGTGGAAAATACAACACCTAATATCCATCGGGATTTTGCGACTGCCACCGCCAACTGTCTGCGCAGGCATCATCGATAGTCTTTGTGGCTTTCCAGTCTAGTTCGCGAGTGGCCTTTTCAGGGCTTGCATAACAGCTGGCGATATCACCTGGTCGACGATCGACGATTTGATAAGGAATTTCCTTGCCTGCTGCTTTGCCAAATGCAGTGATGAGTTCGAGTACAGATGTTCCTTTGCCGGTACCGAGATTGTATGTAACGACTCCGGGATGCGAGTGGTCAATCGCCGCGACGTGCCCGCGTGCAAGGTCGACAACATGGATATAGTCACGCACACCAGTGCCGTCCGCAGTGTCATAGTTGTCTCCGAATACACTGACTTTTTCGCGCTTACCGACGGCAGTTTGTGCGACATAAGGAAGAAGATTGTTTGGGATGTCCGAAGGGTCTTCACCAATGAGGCCACTTTCATGTGCACCAACGGGGTTGAAGTAGCGCAGAATTGTGACTTCAAGACTAGGTTCTGCGGCAGTGGTGTCGCGCAAAATGATCTCGTTCATATATTTTGTCCACCCGTAAGGGTTTGTGATACCAATCCCGACACGACTTTCCTCAGTAAGCGGAAGCTCTTTTGGTTCACCATAGACGGTTGCAGATGAACTAAAGACTATTTTATTGACCGAGTGCTTTTGCATCACTTCGAGTAGTGAAAGAGTTGAGTCGAGATTGTTTCGGTAGTATTCGACGGGCTTTGCAACGGATTCGCCAACAGATTTAAGGCCTGCAAAGTGAATGACTCCATCGATAGATTCTTTGGTAAATAATTCGTTAAGCTTAGTAGTATTACAGATATCAAATTCATAAAAGGGGATAGACGTGTTGGTGATTGACTCAACCCTTTTGAGTGCTTGTCTGGAGCTGTTTGACAAATTATCGACAACAACAATACTGTGACCTGCCGCAATGAGTTCAATCGCCGTATGAGTACCAATATACCCGGCCCCTCCTGTAAGTAGAATGTTCATACCTATAGCATACAAACTATTATCCCTGTCCGTGTAGTAAGGCTGGTATAATCTAAATGTATGATTACTGTCATTATTGCTGGAGGATCGGGAACGAGGTTGTGGCCGCTTTCGACTTCGACTAGGCCAAAACATCTCCTCGCGCTAACAGGTGAGCGAACCCTGGTGCAGCAAGCCTATGATCGCGCGAAGCTACTGGGTGATATCGTGTATGTCGTGACCGAGGCAAGCCATGCTGCCGATCTGCGAGCACAACTACCCGAGCTACCTGACGAAGCGTTTTTGATCGAAGCGGGTCGTCGGGGGACCGCACACTGTATTGTGTTTGCGCTAGATTATATTGCACGCCACCACGACAAAGATGAGCCAGTGGCGTTTGTTCATTCTGACCATCATGTACGAGATACAAAAGGATTCAAGCGTTCATTTGCGGCAGCGGCTCGTGCGTCAACCGATGGCCAAATGATAGCGCTCATTGGTATAGAGCCGACATTTCCGTCGACGGGCTTGGGCTATATCGAGCGCGACGGAGCTATCGATGAAGCAGCAGGTATTTACCGAGTCGGATCGTTTAAGGAGAAGCCCGACTTTGAGACGGCTCAGCGCTATGTCGAGTCAGGAAATTATTTGTGGAACTGTGGCTATTTTGTGGGGTCTGTGAATGTGTTCTTACGTGAGATGGCAGGCAGCGCCCCAGAGCTGACGGCGCATTACCAGAGGCTAAACGATGTGGCTGAGTTTGGCGGATATGAGTACAATGAAGTCTATTTGTCGCTCGACAACCAAGTGATCGATATCGCCCTGATAGAAAAGGCCTCACATCTAGCGGTGGTCTCGGCGGCATTTGACTGGATGGATATTGGCAACTTCAAAGACTTGCATGAAGCAGTCCAGCGAGATAAAAACGACAACTATATGAAGGGCGAAAATATTCATGCGATTGATGTCGAGAATGTTTATGTGCGCAATGAAGAGTCAGGTAAGCCAGTAGCGGTCATTGGACTTGATAACGTGGTGGTGATAAACACACCAGACGGCATACTCGTCGCTCGCAAAGACGTCAGTGCAAAATGCGGTGACATCGCCAAAAAATTACAAAACTAACTCGGTGTATTGTCTGTAACAACTTTTCGTAGCTTAGTGACGAAGAGTGATGTATCGAAGCGCTTGGCGTGGCGCTGTAGTTTGCTTGGGAAAAAGGTCGTGGCTTCAGCCCGGTGGATGGCCGCTATGACGTCGTCGACTGTTTGGCGGTCAAACAAGACACCAGTCTCACCATCGGTGACGATGTCGCGTGTGCCGGCTTTTGCATACCCAATGACTGGTGCGCCAGCAGCGAGCGCTTCGACGCTGACTATACCGAAGTCTTCATCTGACGGGAAGACAAACCCTTTTGCGGCGTTTAGTGCGCTTTCAACTGCCTGGTCTGATGCGTCGCCGAAGCGATCGGTATAGAACTGAATAGTTGGACCAGCCCGACGCACCAGGTTTTCGTGCATTTCACCGCGTCCAAATACCTTGAGGGGGATGCCGAGTTTTGTGCAGGCATCAACTGCCAGGTCAAATCGTTTGTTGGGTAATTGACGACCAAGTGTCACATAATAATCTCCGCGTGTGCGTTTGGGAGAAAATCGCTTTGTGTCGACGGGTGGATGGATAACGGTGGAGTTTTTCTTGTAGTATTTTTTGATACGAGATTGAGTTTCAGTGGAATTTGCGATGAAAACATCAACCTGCTGGGCGGCCTCGAAGTCGAGTTTTCTCTGCTTGGGCACGAGGATACTCATCATCAATCGAATCAACGGATTGAGCCAGCCGAAGCCAGGCTCTTTGCGGTAGAGCTCGTAGTGACTCCAGTAGTAACGGGCGGGAGTATGGCAATAGGAGATAAGCACCTGGTCGGGACGCGTCTTGCGGACTTGGTTGGCATTGAGGTAGCTGCTGGTGAGAATGATATCGAACTCGCTAAGATCGAAATCGCGAAAAGCTTTGACGCCAAGAGTAGGAAAGAAGCGGTGATTTTGACGCAATAGTTTTGGTAGGCGTTGCAGGCGACTCGTGCGAACGTCGGCTGTGTTTAGCGGAGGAATTTTCTCTGGGCTGTAAAGAGCAGTGTAGATCGGCGCATCGGGAAATATCTCATGCATTGCTACTACTACATTTTCGGCTCCCCCCATGGTAGTGAGGAAGTCGCAGACGATGGCGATCTTTGGTTGCTTCATTAGTACCATTATACCTCTATAAAGTGGCTATGCTTGCAAATACCTCTCCGATGCCCTACAACCAGTAGCAACTAATCTTTTGTGAGGAAGAAATATGCGGTATAGAACTGTTGTAGGATGGGTGGTTGCAGTAAGCGCGATGGTATGTGTCCAGAGCGCGACGACACTGGCGTGGAGCAAAGAAGGAACGATGATAGCTGCTCAGCCCTACGACATTAGCGCTTATATGAATGAGATCGATCAGCCGATGACGACGATTCGGCTCATGGGTCAGGATGAGCAAATCCGCAGCGTACCGGCTCGCGTGTATGAAGGAAAGTCAGTGAAGATAGCTCAGATACCAGTCATTGGCGGCTGGGCGATACTAACTGGTACTGACTCGATATATCGACAGCTGCAAGGAGTAATGAACGGTGGTGGGGTGATGGTAATAAATGGTACGAATACACTGGTGTTTCCGGTAATCGGTACCGCCATGGATGGATTTAATATAAGGATTGCGAAAGACATCACTCAAGCTCTTTCGCCAAATTATGGACCGCATAGAGTCCTTGTGTCGTATGGCATAAAGCCCGAGCGTACTGAATATTGGCTGCAGTATACTGACAGTGCTGGAATAATACGCTATCCCTATGTCTACAATATCGTTTATTCTGCTAACCAACGCTTTGCTGTATTCTGGCTGAACTGGGAGCAATTTGTGCGGGTAGACTTTTCGACCGGCGAGTCAAAAGTATTTTTTGCCGCAAGAGGCGCTTGGTATGACGGTATTTATGCTCGGAGAGCTAGTGCGATTACAAATGATGGACGGTATGTATTTATGGATGATGGGACGCTTGCTGTTGAGATACAGCCAACGTGCGGATTTACTATAGACCCAAGCGTTTTCAATGGAAGCGTCGATGGAAATTATGTCCAGTGTCCGATACATGAATATCAAGTGCAACCGGTAGCTGGATATCAGGGTCGACATCAATATTTTCGCTTGGCAGCCGACGAGCAAATCGCAACCTACCTGATGACATCGTACCCCCATACTAGCGACCCTCATGTTCCAACAAAAGTGACATTGACCACGAAAGCTTCTGAGGCAAATAAAGTATCGTATCTTGCGCTTGGCGACTCATACAGTAGCGGAGAGGGTGATACGGAGATAAATCCAGCGACCAAGAAGAAATATTATTTGGCTGGCACAGACCGAGAAGCATCGACGCTTTTTCCGCGCGAGAAGTGCCATATTAGTAGTCGGTCCTATCCTTTTTTGCTGGGGAGTTTTATGCAGGTGAGAGATGATACGTATTCGGTAGCCTGTAGCGGAGCCATGATTGACGACATGAATGGCAATAGTGAGTACTGGGGGCAGCAACAAGAGAATGGTTTGGGAAGACTGACTGGGATAGCTAGTACAGTACAGCTGAGGGAAGAGGCTATGAATGATTTTATTCCAGGACGAGTGAGGCAAGTCGAGCTTGTGAAGAAATATAAGCCCGAGGCGATTACGATAACTGCAGGAGGGAATGATGCGCAGTTTAGTAAAGTTATTCGAACTTGTGTAAACATAGATCCAACTAGAGACTGGACACCGACCTGTTACTTCGCCGACTCAGCTGCAGGTCGTGAAGCGCTTCGTAATTTTGTAGCTAATCAGTATGAGCCGCTCAAGAAACTTTACGCAGCACTTCACGATGCCAGTCCAACGACAAAGATTTATGTCCTCGGCTACCCGCAGTTTATCAATGCAGATGCGGCAGATAATCAGTGTAAACCGAATGTGCGTTTAAACAAAGCAGAACGAATAATGATTCGCGAAAGTGTTGACTACATGAACACCGTCATAAAAAACGCTGCTTCATCTGCAGGAGTGAATTATGTCGATGTGTCGAGTGCCCTTGTCGGACATAAACTGTGTGATAGTAGTGACAATGAAGGACAAATCTATGTCACGGGAATCGCACTAAACGGTCTCAGTGAAGCACAAGAGAGCTATCACCCGAACGATGGTGGCCACATTATGATAGCAAATGCAGTGAAGCGTGCCACGAACAATCAATCATTACGTGCCTTCAGCTATTGTGTAAATGGGGCGACGATTTGCCCCGACAGTAGCGTCGAAGCGCCAGCAACTCCTCAGTACTTCGAGGCTTCCACAAAAAAGAATACACAGATAGTTCCTATCATCCCGACAACAGGCAAACGTGGCACCGACCTTGTGGCAGTCGCTGCTCCTGGCACACTCCAGGCGAGTAGTGCGGTAAGAGTTACGTTGTATTCGCGTGAATATCGGTTGCCTGATATTGTAGCGACGAACGAAGGCGGGGTGCAGGGAGCTATTCGTATCCCTGCGGATATTGAACCAGGCTTTCATACCATGGTCTTTTCAGGCACCTCACCATCGGGGGAGCCGGTAGATATCATCAACTTTGTCGAACTATATGCCAGTGAGAATGACAAAGACGGCGATGGTGTTCTCGATACGTCTGACCAGTGCTTATACGCGGTTCCAATTGGAGTAGATGAAGATAAAGACGGTATCGATGATGGTTGTGACGCATATATAGGTAAGGCACCCGAAACTCCTCCTGAAGCTATAGTTTCAGGTGAAGGATTGGCGCCTGCATCAGCTACGACACAACTACTCGCCAACAAGCAGTCCCTTATTTTTCCGGATGTACGCCCCATCTCTTCC
This sequence comes from Patescibacteria group bacterium, assembly GCA_020160975.1. Taxonomy (GTDB): domain Bacteria; phylum Patescibacteriota; class Saccharimonadia; order Saccharimonadales; family Saccharimonadaceae; genus Saccharimonas. The sequence continues at coordinate 539,865 of JAIUPJ010000001.1, forward strand.
GTGCCACTATCGTTTACTCAGCAGCTTATGGGTGACGGTGTTAATAATGGTAATCAGGTACCTGGGATGCAGAAAGAGATACAGAAGCATTTTCCTCAGTTAGAGAGTGGTTCGTTGATACGCCAAGACCAAAAAGAAAATGATGACATGATGACTGTCCTCTTTTTTGCATCTATAGGTATAGTGGGTGCTCTTGGTTTTCTTATTGGTCGACTTGTCTCGAAAATACGCGTATAATTTCTGGCATGACAGCGCAAGAAAAAAAGAAACTGACGCAGTCGCCAACTAGCGGCAATAAGCAGGGTTCGATAATGGCTGGTATTGTAATAGGGTGGTCAGTATTATGGTTACTGGGAATCCCACAGCACTCGTATTACTTTGTGCGATGCGGGGGAAGGCTGCCAATACAGCACACATCTAGTATGATTGCGGGGTTTGCGGCAGGTCGAGACGATGGATATCTCTTACCTTCAGACTTTCAGTACTACCATCCACCTTATCTGTGGACAACAAGCTTCTATTGTAGCGAGCAGGATGCGCTAAATGATGGTGTAGCGCCTGACCCGATGTCGGCATCGTATCGACTATATAAAGATGATCCGCGAGTTAAGTAATTATTTCGCGCCGGTTTTTCGCAGTACGACACCAATTGTCTTAAATAAAATTCGTAGATCGAGCCAAAAGCTCCAGTTTTGAGCATAGTAGAGCTCGAGCTCTACGCGCTGGCTAAAGGCCAGGTCGCTACGACCCGATACCTGCCAAAGGCCTGTTACCCCAGGGCGGACACTGAACAGAAGCGGCGCACGGTCGCTATAAAACTTCTTTTCCTCCTTGATGATAGGCCGAGGGCCGACGAGGCTCATATCGCCTTTTATGACATTGAGGATTTGAGCTACTTCGTCGAGTGAAGTCGCGCGGAGGAACTTACCAAACTTAGTTATTCGTGGGTCATTTTCGATTTTGCGGGTTTTTTCGTACTCGGCCGCGAGGTCTTCACGGCCCATCTCACGAAATATTGTCGCCGCATCGGCGCCACAGTATTTCCAAATCATGGACCGAAACTTGTAAGTCTCGATTATTTCGCCATGAAGTCCGAGACGTGTACTCATGAAAAAGATAGGGCCAGGGTTGAAAATCTTTTGAGCGATTGCGAGCAGGCCAAATAATGGAATCCAGAATATTGATGTAATTAAGACTACAAAGACGTCGAAGAAGCGTTTGAGGATTGCCCCCCATCCAATCAACGGTGTCTGGCTCACGGTGATCATTGGGTAACCAAGGAAGACATCGACCGTGTTTTTGCCAGTGTAGAATTCGGGCTCGCCCGGAATGAAATTGTACTGGATGTGACTAGTCTGGGCCGCACCCAAAATCAAGTGATTGCGATCCTCGCTGTCGTAGAGATCGGTCTGAATAATTGTCGTGATGCGTAATTTCTTGATGTCCTTGAGTGCTGCCTCTACGCGAGAATAATGTATGACGCCGAGGTGTGCAGGTAGCAAGCGGGCAGGCCCGGCGTAGGCAACGACTTGGTAGCCAGACTTGTGGTCACTGGCAAGAGAGTCGATGATATCGGTAGTGGCTGCAGAATTACCAATCACCATCACCCGGCTCACCCCACGCCCATATCGGTACATTTCGTTTCGCACATCGCGGATAATTTCGCGCACAAGCATGATGGCAGCGGTTGAACCCAGCAAAACGTAAAGGGCAACCAGCCTCGCGGGAAAGATGTGAATATTGGTAGCATACTCCCAGCCAATCACCAGCAAGATACCTATGAACGTGCCAAGCATTATCCGGCTCCATTCGACGAGGCGACGACTATAGATATTGCTGCTGTAGAGACCGAGCGTAGCAAAAATCATAATCCAAACGGGTGCGATGATGACAAATCCTATCATGTATTCCATGGCATAGACGGTGTGAAGGAGCGCGCGTGGGTCGAGTTGTGTGCGGACAAAGTAGGCGATGGCGAAGACGCCAGCAAGAACCAGGATGTCTGCTGCCATCAGCACGAGACTATAGAACTTGGTGTTTTTAGAAGGCATAATGTGGTGGTATTATATCATTTTTCGCTACAATAGAGACAATGAAGCACCTATCTCTGCCTCGTATCATTGCCGGCCTACTGCTTGTTATTTTCGGTCTGCTGGTACTACATGCGCCGCTGACGGTGTGGCTCACCGCACAGGGAGCGCCAGTGTGGGTAAAGGCATGGAAAGAGGTATTGCTTGGTGCGGCGGCTGTCATGCTAATGATTGACCTCATCAGACGCCACAAGGCGGATATACTGAACGATCGCTTGCTCTGGCTTATAGGTGGCTATGTGCTACTTCATTGTGTCGTGGCATTTTTCGGCCAATCATCGCCCTACAGCCTGGGGGCAGGGCTGCTCATCGATCTGCGATATGTAGTGTTTTTTGCAACGGTATATGTATTTTTACACGCATACCCACAATATAGACGTCGGTTTATAGTTGTAGTAATTGCTGGAGCAGGAATTGTCGTCGGCGTTGCCTTGCTGCAGCTCGTTCTGCCGCACGATGCGTTAAAGTATCTAGGTTACAGCGACGCAACAATTAAGCCGTATATTCTACTCGATGAAAACCCTCACTTTATTCGTATGAATAGTACGCTGCGCGGGCCAAATCCGCTCGGGGCGTATGCAATGATGGTGCTGCTTGGAGTGGTCGCGTACGGCCTGGCGGTGGGGAGAAAACTAACAGACGGCCGTAAGAAAGCGCTTCATTTGTTCCTTGCAATTGGCGGTGCGGTAGCGCTATGGATAAGCTATTCTCGGAGTGCGGCGCTGGGCTTTGCAATCGGACTCATCACGATGGTAGTGCTTCGGTATCGCAATCATCCGGTGCGGTGGCGGCAGTATATTACGACAGGACTTGTCATAGGTATGCTCGCACTTGCCGGGTACTCGCTTCGTGATACGGTATTTTTCAAGAACATCATACTCCACGACAACCCCACCACGGGTGCTGCGTATACCTCCGATCAAGGTCATAGCGATTCGCTGAAAGAGGGTATCGCAAAGATGTTGCAGCAGCCATTTGGAGCGGGTATCGGTAGCACCGGGTCGGCATCGATCGGCTCTCAAAGCCCGTTGGTAATCGAGAACCAATATCTCATGGTAGCTCACGAAGTAGGTTGGTTGGGGTTGGCAATATTTGTGTGGTTGTGGGGCCTTGTACTTTGGCGACTATGGCGGGTTAAGCAAGACTGGTTAGCTACGACGGTACTGGCGAGCGGTGTAGGACTGGCGGCAATTGCATGTACATGGCCTGTGCTGGTCGATGACCCAGTGTCCATGATTTGGTGGGGACTCGCGGCAGTCGCCCTAACGGTGCAAAAAGAATCGAAAGGAAAAAAGCATGGAACAACGACCCACAAAAAAGCAGCGTGAGCTCCTGAGTTTTATTGACGGATTTATCAAGGGCAACGGCTATGGGCCGAGCTATCGGGAAATCATGCGTGCGCTAGACTACAAAAGTGTGTCAACTGTCGCAACTCATGTCAATGGGTTGATCGCGCGCGGTTGGTTGGCAAAAAAAGACAATTCGGCTCGCACACTCGAGGTTGTAGGCGAGACGTCGCCGTCGGGTGCTGCTGCGGCATCATCATCGACCGAGCAGGAGATTCGCCGCAAAATTGAAGAACTGCGCGGCCAGAACAATGACGAACATGCGGCAGCAATTGCGGCGTTGCTCACGACGCTTGATCTCTTGGGGTATGGGCCACGAGACGATACTACTCTTGCTTAGCAAGGTATAATAGAACTATGCGAAAAGTGAAAACGTCTCTTGCGCGAGTCGTGCGCCGACTGAAATCGTGGTCGCGGCGTGACTGGTTGCTGCGTGTTGGCGCGCCAGTTATCGGACTTATCATTTTCTTCCAACTATGCTATCCAGCCGACCGAATGTTGCCGTTTACTCGTGTGGACGGCGTCTCAGTGGCTGGCATGACACGTACCGCCGCCGCACAGTTACTCAACCAGGCGTACGATACTCATTCGATTGCGATTTACATGGGTGATGACAAAAAACCAGTGACATCGCCAACGCTTAAATCTGCTGGGATAAAAGTCGACAACACGCCACGCATAGAGCGCATGAATTACCCCTGGTATATGCGGCTGATTCCGACGTCATTGCTATGGGCTGGTCTCAAGACATCACCAGTCCCAGCTCCGGCATTTGGCGACAATTTTGACGCCTATGTCGAGGCCACGATCATGCAGAAGTGTCGTGAGGACCCGGTTAATGCCAGTCTCAAAGCAGCGGAAGATAAACTTGTCGTCGTGCCGTCAAAACGCGGTGGTCAGTGTGAGAAAAAAGATGTACTTGCTAGTATGAAAAAAGTTGCGCCAGTGGCAGACCGCGAGACGTCGATTCGCGTGGCACGAAAAGCAATTGCTCCGGCTGTTGATGACGATCAGGCAGCAGCTAAAGCCAAGGAGCTAAACGAGCGCCTGAAAGACGGGATTGGTGTCACTGTCAACGACACCGTGAAGGTTGCGCTCGCCAAAGATGCTTTGTCATGGCTTGATATCACAGTAAAAGATGACCATCTTGTCGCCACAGTAAGTCTAGAGCGTGCAGCGAGGTGGCTCGATGCGACGGTAGCGCCGGCTGTGGTGGTGAAGCCTGGTACATCGTACATTACGACCAAAGACTTTACTGAGACGTCGCGCCAAGACGGTGCTGCCGGACAAGCGCTCGATATTGCAGGAACTTTTGCCCGCATACAAGAGGTGGTTGATGGTGTGCTGGCGCGTGCTGCAGTCGTTACGAAAGCCGTGCCGCCACTCGAGCAATATACCCGAACTTATAGCGCAAGTGATGCAGGGCTAACTGCGCTAATGACCAACTATGCCAAAGACCATCCGGGGACATTTGGCATTTCGATGGTCGAGCTCGATGGCAAAAAACGCCGCGCAGAGTATAACGGCACCAAGCAATTCGTAACAGCGAGCACCTACAAATTGTTTGTGGCATATAGTTTGATGAAACAAATTGACGCCGGAAAACGGGATTGGGATTCGAGTGCTGCATGTTTCAACAAAATGATTAGCCAGAGCGACAATGCCTGCGCGGAAAGTTTTCTCACAAGCCTTGGACTTACGAATGTGACAAAAGATATCAATGCAATCGGGTTGAAAGATTCTAACTTTACGAAATCAGGTGGTCCGTATACGACGGCTAACGATCTCGCGCTGCTTACGGGTATGATAGCGACGGGCCAAAACTTTTCATCAGCCAACCAGCAGCGGTTGATTGCCGCGATGAAAGGCAATGTCTATCGTAATGGCATTCCAGCGGGTGCGGGCGGCACAGTTGCTGACAAGGTCGGTTTTATGGGCGGGTTGCTGCACGATGCGGCAATTGTCTACGGGCCAAACGGCACGTACGTGCTCGCCATCATGACCGACGGCAGCAGCTGGGCGACAATCGCTGACTTGACTCGTCAGCTCGATACACTCCACGCTCAGTAGGCATGCCTACCCATCCATCGTGAACATGTGATTGTGTAAATTGACATAGAGACATCGGCCCCTGCACCAGAGTGTTTACACCTTAGAGCGAGTGAGGTAAAATAAACGATGTATCTATCACCAGATGATAGACGTACCTTACATTTTATTCCGGCATAGCTCAGTGGTAGAGCGGATCGCTGTTAACGATTAGGTCGCTGGTTCGAGCCCAGCTGCCGGAGCCATGAATTAGATTCAGCACAAAAAGCCATCGTTTCGAATGGCTTTTTGTATTTCCACCTCAGTAAATCTCCGTCTAGTTCTAAGTTCGAGACTACAAGGTTTAGGATGCTACGCTTTTGTTCATGATTGGCCTTTTTAAATAGATTTTGGGCGTTGTGGGACAGTCTTAACAGATGAGAAACTGTTCCATAGTACTCGTCATTGGTAAGTTCGAGACTTTCTCTTTGCTCTTGCTTCAGTTTGATCTTCGAGTTGAATTACTCAAACTTTCGGGTGTAGAAATCTTCAGATATTTTGTTATCCAAGTAGTCTTCATAAACCTTCTCTTTCCGTGACTGATATTTCTTGATTTCAGCTTCAATTGCAGTCATATCTGTTAGATACCGCTGTTTCTTTTCTTCGTGAGATTTGCGTAGCGCTTCACTCACTTGAATGTACGCCTGCTTAGGGATGGAAATAGATTTTAGGATCTTCATTACTTGAATGGTGATCTTATCTTCATTTATGTAAGTGACATAGTGATCTTTTCTTTTGCTGGTGCAGTGACCATAAATGTACTTTTGCTTCTTAGTCTCAAATGTAATACCACAGCCACACTCGGCACACTTAATCAGTCCACGATAGGGAAAAGGTAAGCCACCCCACCTATGTGGTTTTACTTTGTATCCTTCGCGTACAGACTTAGCTTGCTCGAATAACGAGTAAGGGATAAGAGGTTCGTATTTATGAGGGTATATATCACCCTTTACGCGCATCTCGCCGTAATAAAAGGGATTTTTAAGGAGCTGATCGATACGACTCGATCCTGCTTTAAGTCCATACTCACTGCGCCATTTCTTAGCGATTACAAGTAGGGAATAATTGCCGCTCGCGTACATCTCGAACGTTTTTCGAATGAGGCTGGCGGTCGTCGGATCGGGTTCGACCCATTTCTTGCCATCCTTGACCGTATTTAAATAGCCTATGGGCGCTCTGCCGCACCATTCGCCATCACGCCACTTCTGTTGATTACGACGCTTTACGTTGTCGCTGATAGAGTCTGAATAGTATTGAGCCGTCGATACTCCCATATTAAGCATGAAGTGTTCTTGAGCAGATGAAGTTTTGCTGATGTAGAGGCTGTCGGACGGAAAGTGAATTTCAATTTTACCTGCTCGGCAAAGATTGTTTAAGAGACTTACTTCGTTGGAGTTTGAATTGCGTGTGTAGCGATCAATCTTATCAAATACAAGTATGGATATATCGGGTTGTGAAACGATTTGATCAATAATATCTTTGAAGCTTGCTCGATTACCCATATAGGCACTTTCTTTAATTTCAAAGAGCTCATATTCGAGATCTTTACGTGTGGCATAATCCTTTAGCCGGTATATCTGTCCGGGCAGCGCATCGGATTGATCGTCAGTCGATACTCGTGCTATAAGGAATGCTTTCATAAATTCTCCTACTTAAAATGGACGGTTGTGGCTACCCAAAAAACACTGAGCTTTCTGGCACAACCGCCCATTAAGAGCAGAAAATAAAAACACAGTGTCGTTTTGGGTAGCTTCTTTATTCTACTGCTTTCCATAGCGCCTAGACAATATGTCCGAGGCAGATTCGGTGCGGTGATATCTTGCTGTGGTTTCTGTAGTGTTATCTGTAATAGATCGTTTGTTATCACCTAGCTCATCTTGGCGTTTTTCGCCTAATTTAATGTGTCCTTTTGTGAGAACTATGCCTTTTCGCTCCGCCTCTGATACCGTTACCTCAATGAGACGATTGTAATTCAAGCGGTAGTGCCGTTTTGCGGGTATACCTTTTCGGACTACATCCAAAAACCCAAATTCCTTGCCTTTCTTAATGGCCAGTTTTTGCTGTGCCGATTTGAGACCAAGTTCCTTCACGAAATCTTTTTCGGTTTTAAATATATAGCCGTCCTTGCGAATTTCCATGCCCTTCCAGAACAATAATTGCGAGATCATTGCAGCTAGGGGGTACTTGAAAATTAATACTAATTTTGGTGGAATTGGTTTCGGTTTTTCTTGACCGAATAGATCAAAGTAGCTTTTTTGGAGGGGTCTCAAGCCTCTTGGTTTGTTTTGGTTGTTGTACATCGATCTTCCTCTCAATCTCTGCGAGAACGTTAAAGAATGCGATTAATTGTTCTAGTTCGTTTGCATCCAACTTGTCCTGCATAAATAGCAGTTAAACAAGGCGGGGTGTCTGTTAATTACACGGACAAAAGTAAGGTGTTAATTTGGGTAAAACCAGAAAAACTCTTTGCCTTTAACGCTAAGAGTATCGATTTTCATTTCATCATGTAGTCTAGTTTTGATTCGATGTGCCGCTTCATATACTTTCCTTGGTGTATCTAGAGATTCATTACCCTTTTTTCTGAATGACTCCGCCACTTCTGTGCATTGCCACTTTGTCGCGCGGGGTTTGCCTGACTTTATAACGAACATAGTTTTGAGAAGGTCATTTTCGATGGTGTTACTAAAATCAATTCGATAGTATTTCTCAACTGTTATTTCGGATGTTCTGCTATTGTAGCGAAGCCGTAGAAACCCTGAACGCATAAACATGATTGAGGACAGCGCATCATGCATCATGTCTAGTTTTTTGTTTGTTCTTGTCAGCTCTACTCTTAATTTCGTTTCGAGTACTTGAGACTGTATGACTTGAAAGTAAAGGTGCTTCACTACATCTCGAAGTGGAGCATTCGCAAACTGCCTGTCGGTCAATACTTCTAATAATTTATCTTCGTCTTTATTTGTCATAGTCTAGTCTCTATCTACAGTATAGGCGATTTGTTATTATAGGAGAGTCTAAGTCAGTTGTAGCGAGTACAGCCATTATTTGTATATTATTTGTATATCGAGTGATTGTGTTCATAAATGGGCACCCACTCGACAAACAGTTCGGACACAATCCCTACTGCTGGCTTAGACACCTAGAGCGGGTGTCCTTTTTTATTCCAGCAAAGGAGGGTATATGATAAAAGGCTTATTGATCAGTATTTGTGCAGTCATCGTTATTGGACTCTTATTCATGTTTCCAGGCGACACCATAAGTTCTGATGATATACACGACTACACGCTAAACAAAGCCTACCTTGCAAAAAATACCGAGCAGTATGCTCGATGTTACAATTCTGTAAATTACGGTACTTCAGGATTGACCGACATCGAACTTGCATTAATGAGTGAACATTTTAACGATCCACGGGTTAGTTCCGAAACGATGAAGCCAATTGAGCAAAGCTTCATGAATGAAGTAAAACAAAAATGCGATAAATTCATCAATGATTACGAGTCTGCATATAAAAAAGTCGAAGCTATTCAGAGTAAATCCCAAAGTTTAAGGGTCGGATGGCGAACATTTGTGTTTGGTAGCGGGAATCAATCAATGCCATCTGGTGAAATTTTTCAATACAGCCCTTCGAGTGCTCGAATGAAAACATCTTTTAATGATTATGTTTTTACGGAGCAAGATGCAACTGAATATTTTAAGAAACAGCTAAATTTGTGATTATTAGAGAGTATTTGGCATATAATTAAAACAACATGTCAAACAAAGTTAAGAGCGTATTGTGACTTCAAATGGCGCTACGTCAATATGGAGTGGCTACAACCATCAAGGTAGGGTTGGTCTATTTGTCGGCTTACGTGAGCTTAATAGATTAAAAGCGGCTGGAATTCAAGATTTCAGTAAATGGAAACTGATATTTGAGCTTGGCGAAGATTTCCAGATTATTCATGAGCTTGGCGAAGATTCTATTGAAGTCATATCTAGACATCAGGTGAAAGCGTATAACTCGACTGCATTTTCAAAGTATTCTCATGTCTTCACTCGTCATCAGAAAAAGAACTCCAAGGATGAACTTATGACTAATGACGACGGAACTCCTCTTATGGAGGATGGATTCAATGAAGATGGAGTGCCGGAGAGTGGTCGTTTTATTCATGTCATTAAAGATTTAGATATTAAGGGCTGGCAAAATGATTACGGTATTCAACTGTATGAATATCCACCTAAAAAAGAGGGCGATTCACCTAAAAAGTATTGTGATTTCTCGAACTCAACAAGTTCCGATGACGAGCTGATGACATTGGCTATATTAGAGATTGAGCGTGCTACCGGTAAGGGCACGGCTGAAGCGTCTTTAATTTGGAAGGAATTACAGCACAGCCTACAAGCCAGAATAAGTGTTGCACACCACACAAAATCTTTCGCTGAATATCAATTAGACGAGTTGCAAGCTGCTACCACTCAGCCTGAAGGTTTAGCTGCTTACGATGCCGACAAGAACCGCAGAAGCATATTGGAATACGCCGACGATTTTATAGGTGAACGGGAAGACCTGCCGACGTTCACTGACGCCGAGAGAGTTCGAGTTGTTAGGTATATCCAAGATCTTACTACGCTAAACAACGATTCTCTATTGGCGAGTCTGCGTTACCTTCATATAAATAATAGTAGGTTCTTAGACGTAAATAGTAACGGCATGAAAAAGGTTGTCTATGCAACGCTAAGTAAGATTGAAAGTCGTGAATATGAATCCAACTGCATTCAATACAATATTGATGGTTCATCCTATATTCTTACTGTCATTAATGAAATGAAGCAGGGGAATGATGATGCTCAGCAAGGAACAAATAAATGGCAGACGGAAAGAATTGTCCAGGCTTTGTTGGATAAGGATGTTGCACTAACTTTTAAAAAGGCAAAGATTGTTAACGAATCCTTGGACGCAAACTTTGATGAGCTTCTGGGTGAAGAACTCTTAACGTCTTTCATTGCAGGAAAGAAAGTGTATGACATTATTGAACCGGCACCTTTAGAGTTCGTGTCTGTCGATAGGGCTATTAGCGAGATTAACGGAGAGTAAGGATTGTGGAAGATATAGTAGTCAAGCTTCTTGAGGCTAATGGATATAAGACTCTCGGTAGCATACCGGAAATAGGTATATATACATACGAATCCGAAATGCTAAAAGACGTAGTAATCGTTGCTCCGTATAGCACAGGTGACTTAAATGCTTTTGAGAACTCTGATATAACTCACTCTGTAATGGATCAATTTGATTTGGCTTGTAAGCGTAATTCGAATGCCCTCAAAGACACTTCATTAATAATTTGCCATAAGGTTGAGAACTCAATTGATATTGATGAGGCTAGAAATATTATTCTAAAAGTCGAAGAAAATACGTTTGGCTTTAGAAAATATGTACTACCTTATACGACAGATTCGATCCAAGAGATTGCGAAACTAAGCTCAGGTGATATTACCCAAAACCTATCTGCAAAGTTGCAAGAAGGTTTTAGCTCATATGCAGAATCAAGTGCGGATAGTCAAATCTCAGAGTATGAAACAATTTTACGAATTTATAGTAAGCTTCCTTTCCTAAACTACATACGAGAAGAAAACGAGTGGGCTTCGCTAGAAGGCTTTCTAGAAGAGAAACTGAGCGTCCATCAATCTACCCGACAGATGGTCGAGCAATATAATTTAGATGAATCCTATACGGTTACGGATGATGAAATTGCGAAGTTTTTGGACACTGAGGTAATCAAGAGTTTCTTGGAATCCGGAGAGGGTGAGCAGTAATGAATATAAAACTACACAGTATTACGATTACTGACTTCAAGGGTATATCGGGTGAGCATGTTGTTGATCTTGAATCAGATATAACCTTCCTAAGTGGGCCAAATGGCTACGGTAAAACAACTATTTACGATGCTATTGAACTATGTCTTACAGGCAAGATCTTGAGGATTGATGAAGCAAAAAGTGGAGAGAATGCAAGTAAAAGACATCAAAGGTCTATATTGCACAATGACCCAACAAAAGACATAAGAATCGAACTCGATGTTACATGCGAAGATGAAAGAAGAATTATTAAAGTTAAATGTGCGCGGGTTATCGATAGGCAGCCGTTTATTGACTGGTCGGCTTTCCAGAGAAGTACTCATAGCATTGCAGGTGAACAGTTGGAAAGCGATGCTAAGTGGCCAAATTTATCATCCGAAAACTATAAGTTATTTACTTATTTACAGCAGAGCGATAGCACCTTCTTTTTAAAGCTTGCGCAAAAGGCGAGGCATGACATCTTGACTCCACTGATAGACGCCGGTGGTTATGAGGACGAGAGAAATAAGATTGAGCAGTTCAAGAAGAGGGTGGGTACATACAAAACTTATCTAAAATCTAAGCTTGATTCATTCGATACAACTCTAGACCAGCCATCGGGTGAGGCTATTGAATATGAGAAAATGATCAAAGCAGATGTTACGCAAGACTACGACAGCGCAAATCCTTTTGATCGCTTAACAAGTGATCTTGCAAAAGTGAAACGGGCAGATCTAATACGAAAGCTTGATGAAATTGAAAGTTTTTTGAATAACTTCAGCCCAGACGATTACGTAAAAAGCGAACGGTATAAATTACTCACGAGATTTTCAAGAGACAAAGACTTCTTAAATTTCTTGGTTTTACGGAATGTAATGGATCAAGACAGTACGGTAAACACCTCTAGGGACAGAGTAAAGGTTCGTAATTTTACAAAAGATGTAACTATCCTAAGAAAATATATCTTGCGTAAAGAGTTAGCCTTAGATAGGTATAACCAGCTTAAAGATGAGTCAGAAGTATTTTACTATCAGAATCGCGCTATTTTTATTGAAGACACAAAGCAGCGTCCAGTAGATGCAATATTGTCCTTCATCGCTCAAGCAACCAATCAGTTTACGCCCGAAGAAAAACAAGACGCTACTAAGTATTTGGATGCATATAAGCCTATTGCGGAGTCTGTCGGCGTATATGGTAGACTCCTTTCGGAACTACAGCGGCTACGAAGCGAATTAATTGTGAACACCAAGACCCTTCATGATCATGACCATAATTTTGTAGAAGACAAATGTCCGTATTGCGGAGCTAAGTATACAACCCACCAGGAACTCATTGAATCAATTTCCAAGCAAACAGAAGAAGTCGAAAACCTAAAGGGTGAATCTGTTAAAAAACTTTCGAGCTTAGAAAAGGAAATTAGAGATATTTTTGTTGCAGGTTTGATTAGTAACCTTTCTAAGTTTAAGCCTAGCGCACTTATATTTGAACAATTGAAATCGACCGGTGCTCTAAGTAGGATAGACTTAGAACGTAATGAGTTAATAGATAAGGTGCTGCCCCAAGCAAGTAAAAGATTATCTCCAATTCAAGATTGGGAAACTAATATTCAGATTGTTGAATCAATAAGAAACTTGCAGCAATACATTGAAGAAAATACATCTCAAGGCGAGCTAGTCTTGGTTGATCTTCTAGATGAGCTTTATAGCAAAAACTACGATACCGAACTAGCTGTCTTATCTAGACTCAATTTTGAACTGAATGATGATCTTGTTGCGTCGTCTCAGCAAATGCCAAGTCTAGAGGATGTGATAGATAAGCAAGAGCGATTGAGTGAAATGCTAAGTCAAAAAGCGGCAACAATTGAATACAATCCCGGCTCAGTACTCGAGGAACATGTTGCAATATATAAATCAATTTTCGACAGAAATAAGGAATATGTAGATTTCGCAAAGTCAAAAATTAAGGCAAAGCGGTTATATATAGATCAAGAGTATAGCAAGTCATTTGTAGAAAATAGAAAGCTTATAGAGTTAAAGCTTAAGCAAACAATTACACTTTCGTCTAAGGTTACTGGTCTTTTGGATATGTACAATGAGGCACTTAAAGAGTATCAGAAGAAAATCACTAAAGACCTGCAACTGCCTTTCTACTTGTACAGCTCAAAAATACTTCAAAATAGCCCACAATGTGATGGTATATTTATGCACTCTCAAAAAGAAAGTAAGACCGTCGTGTTCACTACCGCTAGAGGCGAAACCTTAGATGCGGCTCATCAACTCAGCTCTGGGCAGCTTGTGGTGGTTTCTATGGCGTTCTATTTAGCGATGAACACAGTTTATCCGCAGAAGAGTACTAAACTTATGCTGATAGATGATCCAATTCAGGATCTAGATGTACTAAACGTACATTCGCTTACCGAGCTTTTGAGGAGAAAGTTTATTGGTGAGTATCAGTTGATCATGTCTACGCATAATGAGTTAGATATAAACTATATGAGATACAAATTTAGTACTGCAATATCAAAAGATAGGATTAAGAATGTTAATGTGCAAGAACTATTCTTTGACACTGTTGCAAGTAATGATGAAAATGACTTATGAACTGATATCACGAAGACTTAGCAAAAATGCGATGAATTGAGAGGTTAATGTTTGAATGAATTGGAATGAAATAAAAGATAAAAGTGGCAAATGCAAAATTATTGCAGATTTGAGCATATTGAAGGACTCTTATACACCAACGTCTGCTCAAGATATCATTGATAAAAAGGGTGTCGAAGCCTTTTATAAAGACGCAAGTAAGAAAATCCCGGAGAAATCAGTCGGGCGTAAGTTGGGCTATATTCGAGGGAATCCGGACATGTTAATTGATGTACATTATTCCATAAATCTTATAGGCGACTAGCGTGAATCAAGATACTAAAAAACACTGGACTCTCTACGTACTAAGACTTCAAGACGGTAAGTTTTATGTTGGCATAACTTCCAAAACACCTGAAAAAAGAATGCAGGAGCATTTGAATGGCGTGAGAGTTGCATACTGGACGGCAAAACATAAGCCGCTAGAAATTATCCATACGGAAGATCTAGGCGTGATTGAGAAATCAAAGGCCGAGAAACGTGAAAATAAAATGGTGCGTGCACTTATGAAACAAAGAGGCCTGAACAATGTTCGAGGCGGCGACCTTACGTCTGTCGAAGAGTATATTAAGAGGTTTGGCTATATATGGGATAAGGATGGTTGGCAGCTAATTGCCTACATTGTTTTTCTATTACTTTTACTTTCCTACTTCGTAATTGATAAATATTTTTTGAGATAAAAAAATTTTGCGTGCACATCAAGTACAGAACTGAGATAAGTGAAAGGGAAGGTAGGGTGTCTTTTCTTTAGAGATAATTTATACAGGGGGGAGTAAGCTCGCAAGCAGAGAGACAGAGCAGGTGCTGGAGACTTCTACCCCTGTTGAGTGTTTAAAATCGTTGCGAAGTACGTCCACTAGCGTGAGCCAAGTGATTATTACAACACTAAGATCGAGTTCTGTAGACTCGATCTTTTTAAATTCTACCTCTGTAAAAACTATTCTAACTGACTTAGACCATATTCTATCATGACAACTCAACACCGAATCGATAAACCATTCTCCTAAGACTGTACGATCGCCATTTTTTGCATAGCTAATGCGTCACCTTTGTATACCTATTTTTTAGCTTCTCTTCAAAAGCAAATTAAAATACTCCGTTCCCCCAAAAGGTATCTTTTGTTTCACATGTCGGGTTCCTTCTAGAGTATCTGCAGAATAAATTGTAAATGTTCCATAGAAATCGTTGATCTCATCAATAGCTTCTGTTAAGTAGCTTTCTTTTTCGTTCACGCCGAATAGATCAAGCTGGGATCGGTTAGATGGTTCAAGATTGTAAAGATACATACCCATCGTCCGTACGACCATATGCTCGGGACGTTTATCAAATATTTTCGATACCCGCTCCCAAATATCTTCATTTGTATAGCAGGGTACCTTGTACGTTTTTTTATCAACAAATCCTCCGCCTGAATTAAACGATAACCACACGCACACGCTTCGAGCTTCCATGTTACGAAACCGTAGTTTCTTAGCGGTTGTTTCCGCCAGGAAATGAAGGCATGAACGGAGATACGTGTCATCATTTGTAGGGTTCTTTACTACCCATTGGCGACCAACCATTCCAAGTGACGTCTGGATATCATCAACTTCAAAACCTCTCAGCCGTTTATACCAATACGTGCCATTAACGCTCCTAAATATTTGCCGCTTAAGTATACTTTCTTGTGCCGCTAAAAATTGCATCGGAGTAAATATATTATGAGCTCGCAGGCGTGAACCATAGCCGTCGGCGATACCATTTAAATCTTGCAGTTCTAGCGACTCGTACACCTTCACTATATTAGTATGGTCGATAACATCTAATCCATCCGGCTTGTGCAGTCCAGCGGCGGTCTTAGCTAAAAATCGGTTTGGTGCAATTCCGACATTGATTGTCATATAATCACCAATCTCTTTTTTTACGCGCTCTTTTATCTCATAGCCGATTTTGACTATTTCATCCGTTTTCCCTTCGAGTAGTGTTCCATGAAAGTCGAGAATACCTTCGTCGATACTCTTCATCTTCACGTGCGGGGTGTAGTCTTTCATGATTGCACATAGCTTTTCATATACGTGGTGGTATTTTGGTGGATCAGTTTCGAGCATGATAAATTCAGGGCATTTTGCCAAAGCTTCTGTGCGGCGACATCCGACTTTTATGCCTAGTTTTTTCGCCTCGTAGCTTGCCGCGATAACACAACACTCCTTACTGAGCCTATTTGTTACACCAATCGGCTTACCTCTCAGCGAAGGATGAGCTTGCTGCTCGGCAGTCGCAAATGCACTATTAAGATCTATCCACATGACACTTGGCTTTTCAGTATTTAGTCCAAACGGATTACTCATCGGAAATCTCCTGGTATCATGCATACGAGTGTCCATGTTAAATGCTCGGCGTCATATTCTAGACGATAATCATTGCATCCATCCGAGACATCAAAAACATGAATCATACGCTTTCCTTTTGCGGTGGGATGACGCATACCTAACTGCGTAAATTGTATCTCCTGATCTTTCCAGCGCATTTTGTAGGGAACAGCAAGTGTACTAATATCACCGTGCTTTTTATAAAGCACAACCATATCAACACGCTCATTTATCTCAATTGTCGGATCCATACAAAAACTATCCTGATTAATCGTTTAATCTGTAAAAAACGGATTTAGATTGTAGTAGCGGGATAGGAGTAGAGCCGTTCACTCAAGTGCCATAAACCGATACTGGAAGTTTTGATAGCGCACAGGGACCGGAGTGTGATTGCTAGAATATGTATGAATAAAGCTTAAGATCTAATCAAATGATTGAAATTATAGCTGTATATATGTTAACAAGATTTATTGGTAAAAGTAAGACACTGCACGTATGAATCAATAAGTAAGCATAACAGAGGCAATATTTTAATTGAGGTGCTTGTGTCTCCATTGCAAGCAACAACGTACCTCCAAGCGGTAGCAAAGTCTAGCGAAAAGTGAGATAATATACGAAATTATGAGTTTATTCAAAATATCTAGCAATAACGCCTCTCGACTAAAACCAATCACAAACCTAGATGGTAAGAAGATTCTCGAACGTGACGTACAGCGTATTTTCGAAGCGAGCCTTCACGAGCTACTTGGCGTTCACTTTTTAGCAAGCGAATACTCAACCAGTTTTGGCGGGCGTATGGACACGCTCGGTATCGACGATGAAGGCAATCCGTGCATTATCGAATACAAAAAGGGACACAACGAGAACGTAATCAATCAAGGCTTGTCGTATCTACGCTGGTTGCTTGATCATAAAGATAGTTTTGAGAAGCTTTGCAATGAAAAGAACATTACAGTTGCTATTCAATGGGCGGCGCCACGAGTGATTTGTGTTGCCGAGAGCTATAACAAGTTCGACACAGACACCGCCGACCTATTGCCAATTAACATTGAGCTATATCGGTACAAGCTATATGAAGATGGTTTACTGACGCTAGATACCGAAAACTATCAGAAGGTGAAGTTACAAGACGCACCGAAGTTCACTGTTGATTCTGGCAAGGCTGAAAAGTTACAGGAGACGTTCACGCTTGAGTATCACTTAGCGATGGCAAGTGAAGAGACGAAAGCGCTATTTGCATCACTGAAAGAGCGGATATTGGCTATTGATACGGAAATTATTGAAGATCCAAAGAAGATGTACGTTGCCTACAAAACGACACGCAACTTTGTCGATGTCGTCTTCAAGAAGTCAAAGTTAAAACTTTATATCAACATGAAGACCGGCACACTAGATGACCCGCGGGGACTTGCTCGTGACGTTGAGTCACCCGTGCATATCGGCCACTGGGGTAATGGTGACTACGAAGTTGAAGTCACGGGTGGCACTGACCTCGATTATGTGATGGATCTTATCCAGCAGAGTTACGACATCAATCAATAGCGGGTTGTCTCAAGGCGCTTTTAGAAAAAAGCCGCAACGGCTAGAGCAAATAGTAAACAAGGTATATACTGCACATATGAAGATGTCGGATCGTCGCAAAGACTTACGACCAAGGGAGAAGCTCCAGGCGCGAGGTGCTGAGGCTCTGAGTGACTACGAACTTTTGATGGCGATAATTGGCAGCGGTACGCAGTACGCTGATGTGACTAAGCTTGCTCGCGAGGTGCAAAAATTACTGAAAGAAAAAGGCAGCGAGCTAGCTTACAAAGATTTACTCAGTGTCAAAAGTCTTGGCCCAGCAAAAGCAACAAATATTATGGCTGGCTTTGAGCTCTGGCGCAGACAGTTTGAAGTTAGCGAGCGCCCAATCATCGACAGTCTCGAAAAAGCCGTCGAGCAGTTGAGCGACATTCGTGACAAAAAGCAAGAATACTTCGTTTGCCTCACGCTCGACGGTGCCAATCGACTGATTGCAAAACGCATCATCACTATCGGCACGCTCACTGCTAGCCTGGTCCACCCGCGCGAAGTCTTCGCAGAAGCCATTTCGGACCGCGCCGCCAGTATCATCGTGGCGCATAATCATCCGAGCGGCACGTTAACGGCCAGTAGCGCCGATAGCGAAGTTACCCAAAGACTCGAAGAGGCTGGTGTGGTGCTAGGCATAAAGCTCGTAGACCATTTGATTGTATCGTCGAGTGGGCATCTAAGTATCCTCTAACCAATCTGTTATAATCAGGCCATGAGAGAGCGTCCGAATAACTATGCTTTTATCGATAGCCAAAATCTAAACCTTTCGATTCGTGAACTAGGGTGGAAATTAGACTTTACAAGATTTCGTGTGTATTTGCGTGATAAATACGCTGTTAATAAGGCATACCTATTCATAGGCTTCATGCCACAGAACGCTGACCTGTATGCTCATCTACAAGAAGCTGGTTTTATATGTATATTTCGACCCACATTAACGTATCGTGATGGCACAACAAAAGGCAACTGCGATGCAGAGTTGGTGCTTCAGGCTATGATCGAGTTTGAAAACTACGACCAAGCAGTGCTTGTTAGTGGCGATGGCGACTTTCAGTGTCTAGCAAAGTATTTACACGAACAGGATAAGCTAGCAGCACTACTCATACCGAATCAAGGAAAATTCTCGGCCTTACTGAAGTTTGACTTCTTGAAACCATACCATAGGTTTGTTAGCGACCTTCAAGCAAAGCTAGAATACAAGCCAATAAAAAAGAAGAACCCCCGCAAGGACAAGCACTTGAAGGGGAAATCTTCTATTGGTGATACTTCAAATATAGCAAAAAAGAGCCAAAAAGTCAACCGAAAAAGGGTTGCGTAACGGCATAAAGAGGTAGTTAAAGTGGCAGATATACGAACCGAATTTAAAAGAATCGACAACATCCTTTTTGAAGATGCCGGGACTAATGGCGCCAATGATTACATGGCGCAGATGTCGTGGATTTTGTTCCTCAAGTATCTAGACGACCTAGAAGACACGCGTAAATCCGAAGCCGTGTTCCACGGCCAGACATACGAACCGCTATTCAAGGAAGAGTTTCAGTGGGACACCTGGGCGGCGCCAAAGCTCACAAGCGGCAAGCCGGATATTTCGACACAAATGACCGGCGACGATCTCATCGAGTTCGTTAATCAAAAGCTATTCCCGTACCTCAAATCATTCAAAAGCACCGAAAACGACCCGAAGTCGCTTGTCTACAAAATCGGTGAAATCTTCGGAGAAGTCACCAACAAAATTAACAGCGGCCGCAACTTGCGCGAGGTTATCGATATCATTGACGCCTTGCAGTTCCAGACCCAAGACGAGCTAGATCAGCTATCGGCACTGTACGAAGACAGACTCAAGCTGATGGGCGGCGCGGGGCGCAGCGGCGAATACTACACCCCAAGACCGCTCATCCAGGCGCTTGTGCAGGCAGTCGACCCAGAGCTCGGCAAGACGATATACGACGGTGCGGCAGGTTCAGCAGGATTTTTGACCGAAGCGTATGCGTATCTGCGTAGCAAAGTTGAAACATCGAGCGAACTAAAGTTCCTCAAAGAAGATACGTTCTACGGCAAAAATAAAAAGCCAGAGCCGTATCTGCTCGGTACGATGAACATGATCCTGCACGGCATCGAGTCGCCAAACATGACTCACGCTAATACGCTGAACGAAGACACCCGTGCTATTCAAGAAAAAGATCGCTACGATTATATACTGGCCAATCCGCCGTTTGGCGGCAATGAACGGCCAGAAGTACAACGCAACTTCAAGGTGCAAACGCGCGAGACGGCCAACCTATTCTTGCAGCACTTTATGAAAAAGCTTCGTACTGGTGGTGAAGCGGCGATCGTCATCAAAAACACCTTCCTGACCAACGAACCGACCGGCGCGACAGGCAAGATCCGCAAAGAACTGCTCGAAGGCTACAGCCTGCACACCGTCCTCGACTTGCCAGGCGGCGTGTTCAGTGCAACTGGATCAACTGGTGTCAAGACGGTAGTGCTTTTCTTTCGCAAAGGCGAGCCGACGCGCGAGATATGGTACTACCAGCTAAACCCAGGGCGAAACCTCGGCAAAACCAATCCACTCAACATCAACGACTTTAGTGATTTCCTTGCCAAATACAAAACCCGCGAAACAAGCGAACAGTCATGGACAGTCAAAGTCGAAAACATCGACCAAACCACCCTCGACCTCGGTGTCAAAAACCCACATGAGCCAGAAGCCGAGGAGTTGAAAACACCAGAGGACATTTTGGAGGATATCAAGATGGTAGACCGAGAAATTGCTGAGATTCTGGAGAACATCAAACTATGAATCAAGGTTCAAAAATTTACCTAGAGAAATATCTTGAGGATTTTGGTAAGAAATCCACCGTTTATACAGCAATCGTCGAAGCTGTAACAAATGCGATTGAAGCTATCGAGCAAAAAGAGAACAGCTCCGATGGTGAGATTCATATTCACATTGATCGTGATAATGTACTTCTTGATGAAACTTCGGCAAAGATAAATAAAATAACCATTAGCGATAACGGTGTTGGCTTCGTTGACGCAAACCGAAATTCATTTAATACCCTTTACAGTCAGCAAAAGAGCGAAAGTGGCGGTAAGGGTCTTGGACGAATGTTCTTCGCTAAATATTTCAAAAATGTGTCAGTGGAAAGCACCTACATCAAAGATAACAAATACCGTACCAGAAAGTTCGCTTTAGGACGAAAATATGAAATTATCGAAGATGAGCAGGACACGCAAGCTGACGGCACAATCCCAACAGGGGCAAAACTGGTTTTGAGTGAATACGCAGGAAACGTTGATTTTGATGATGATATTGATCGATTTGCGCACCGTGTACTAGAGAAAATCTTGAATTACTTTGTGGTAGAAAAATATACTTGTCCAAAAATTATAATCCACGACGGCACAGAAACAAGAGTTCTAAATGACCTGATAGGTGATACTGACTCATTTGCAATTCAGTCAAAGAATACCGGCGAGATTGCGGTAGGAGAGAAGACACTCAGCTATAAAATGTTTGAGCTACAAAGTGTCTTTACTCAGAAAAGTAAAATTATGCTCACTGCAAATCATAAGGTTGTTACAGACGCAAAATTAGAAGATTACGTGCCGGAATTTGCAACAGACTTCACCAAACAGGACGAGGAAGGCAAAGAGCGTAAGTACATTGTTCGGCTATATGTTTACGGTAACTACCTAGACGAAGCCGTCAATAACGAGCGGAGTGATTTCAATTTTGGTGATCACGAGGATTTGGTATATCCGATAGGCAAGAAAGACATTGAAGAAAGTGCAGCGAAAGAGGCAAAAAAGATACTAAAGACTGAGGTAACCACTCGCTTTACTGAGAAGAAAAAACGAGTCGAAGAATACGCCGAAGACAATATCTGGTACAAAAATTATCTCGAACATGTTGATTTTGAAAAAATGAAAATGAGTCCATCAAACACGGATATTGAAGCCGAACTTCACAAAGTAAAGTTTGAACAAGACGCTCAGCGCAAAGCAAAAGTTGCCAATCTGGCAAATAACCTTGACGTTAAAGGCGTAAATGTTCAAGAGGAGGTTGAAAAGCTTGTATCGGAGATGAATGATACCGACAGGAGTAACCTTGCCCAGTATATGGCATTTCGTCAGGTTGTTTTGAATTTATTTGAAAAGGCGCTAGAGTGGGATAATAACGAGAAGTTCGAAAAAGAAAAGACCTTACACAGTATTATATTTCCGGTCAATCACAATTCCGATGACACGACCTATGATGAACATAATTTGTGGATTTTAGACGAAAAGCTTAACTTTACAAGCTGGATTAGCTCAGACAAAAGCACATTTACTGAGTCAGCAGATCGTCCAGATATCGCAGCATTTCATTACCCAGTCTCATATCGAGAGGGTGAAGAAGTGCATAGTCCAGTTAGTATATTTGAGTTCAAAAAACCAAGCAGGACAGATTTCATCAACAAATCATCCGACGAAGATCCCATAGAGCAGATTGTACGCTACGTTAATCAGCTACGCGATGGCAAGCTCAAACAGCCAAATGGACGTGAGATTGATACTGCAGAGAATACACCATTTTACGGCTACGTTATAGCTAGCGCAAACAATGATGTCAAGAAGTGGCTCACTGACGTAAAAGATATGAAGATGACACCAGATGGCAGTGGTTGGTTTAAGAATATGGACAACATAAACCTTCGAGTAGAGTTTATTACCTGGGATAAATTACTTAAAGATGCCAAGATTAGGCACAGGATTTTCTTCGAGAAGCTAGGGGCTCAAAAGTGAGCATGCTAAAAAGACTACTCTTCGAGATCGCAAAGCCTCAGTTAATAAGAGCGCTTGACTATGCTTCTATGTATAAGAGTCAATGGGCCGACGGCGGCGTTCCTGTCGAGGCATTCGAAAAGCAATTTGATAAGGATTTTCTGCAAGAGTTAGTCGAGAAAAAATATTTCACTATCGATGATGAGCCTATAGGCATAGACGACTATACTAGAAAGGTTTATAGCCTTACGCCCAGGGCCAGAACAATAGCTAAAAAGCCAAAAGGTTCGCATGAAACCAGCTCAGATATATACAAGCAGCTATTCTGGTGGCTCATGGGTATTGTGGGTGCGATTGTAGCTGGATTGGTGCTGGCAAATGTATTCGGAGTTGGAAAATGAAAAGTGTAAAACTTGGTGAATATATTAAAGTTCTGAGTCCAAAAACAAAGATTCAAGCTAAGAAGTTTTTGGCATCTGGAAGGCATCCTATTGTTTCGCAAGAAGCAAGTTATATTAATGGATATTGGGATAATTCAGATGATGTGATGATACTACGCAAGCCAGTGGTAATCTTTGGTGATCACACAAGAGCTATCAAATATATTGACTTCGATTTTGTTGCCGGAGCCGATGGTACAAAGATATTAGTTACTCCTGACGATCTAGACGCTAGGTACTTCTATCATTGGCTATTAGCGCATCCCGTCGAGCACCTAGGTTATGCTAGGCATTTCCGTTTATTGAAAGATATGGTGATAGATATACCGTCTCTGGACGAACAGCGGCGGATTGTTGCGCGGTTGGATGCGGCTTTTGAGAAGATCTCGGCGGCGGAAGTTTTGACGCGTCAGAATTTAGATAATGTGTCTTCATTGCAAAAGAGTATTTTACAAAAGTATCTGAGTGCCTCTGGTAACACGCACAGATTGGGGGACATATGTGCAATTCTGGGTGGCAAGCGCCTACCGAAAGGAGAGAAGCTGTTAAGTACACCGACACCCCATCCATATGTTCGCGTAACTGATTTTGACGGCAAAGGTGGAGTGGACACGAACGACATTAGATATATCTCAGATAGTGTTTATGAAAAAATATCGCGCTACATCATTAACACAAAGGATGTGTTCTTGAGTATTGCAGGAACGATTGGCGTGACAGGTATTGTCCCTGAGATGCTAGATGGAGCTAATTTAACTGAAAATGCCTGTCGGCTAGTGCCGTCAGATGCAATTAATACGCGCTATCTTTATTATTTCACTACTTCTGAAATATTCCGTGTGCAGGCTTTAGCCGAGACAAAACAAACAGCTCAACCAAAATTAGCGCTAATGAGAATTAAGGATATTCAAATCGATTTACCAAGCATTGAAGAGCAAGAATCCATTGTCATGAAACTTGATAATCATCTTGGAAAAACTCAAAGGGCTGAAGCTCAGTACCAAAAGAAGCTCGCGAAACTCACTGACCTACGCCAATCCCTGCTAGCCGAAGCATTTTCGACAACAAATACGGTATAATCATGAGTAGTATGAACGAAGCCACAACACGCCGAGAACTGATCGATCCTAAGCTAAAGGACTGTCAGTGGGGGCGAAACGAGACCGTTGGGTCGGAAGTAGTGGCGGAATATGGATTTACTGATGGTCGCTTGATAGGCGCAGGGCAGCGTGGCAAGCAAAAGAAGGCCGACTATGTACTAGCGTACAAAAACCAAAAGCTCGCCATCGTTGAAGCAAAAGCAGAAGGCAAAGAGATCACCGATGGCCTCGAGCAGGTCAAAGATTACGCCGAGGTGCTAAATATTCGATTTGTATACAGTACGAACGGCCATGGTATCTACTTTTTTGATATGAAGACTGGCCGTGGTGAGATGGTAGATAAATACCATTCACCAGATGATCTGTTTGTTATGACGTTTGATGACGTGAATCACAAACAATACGAGGCATTGGTTGAGCCGTATCAAATAACCAAACATCGACCGCGTTACTACCAAGAGAACGCCATTAACGCGGCGGTTCGAGCGATTTCTGGCGGTGAAGATAGGGTGCTGCTGACGCTTGCAACCGGCACAGGCAAGACAACGATTGCGTTTCAGATCGCCTGGAAGCTGTTTCAAGCGCGTTGGAACAGGCGAGGCGACGACCGACGACCGCGAATACTCTTTATTGCCGACCGCAATATATTGATTGAACAAGCCATGGGCGACTTTGAGCCGCTCGAGAGCGAGATCGTGCGCGTCAATGGCGACGCAATTCGCAAAAAAGGCAGTATCCCGACCAACGGCAATATTTTCTTTAGTATTTACCAAGCTATCGCTGGTGCACCTCGTGACCAGCCAGACAAGCCGTACTTCATGGATTATCCAGTAGATTTCTTTGACCTGGTTATTATCGACGGATGCCACCGTGGTGGCGCTGGCAACGAAAGTAGCTGGCGCACCGTGCTCGATCATTTTTCTGGGGCGACGCACCTCGGCCTTACCGCCACGCCAAAGCGTGATATGAACGTTGATACCTATGATTACTTTGGCGAACCAAAATACACGTATTCGCTCAAACAGGGTATCGAAGATGGATTTCTGACGCCTTTTAAGGTAAAGCGCGTTACGACCACCATGGATCGATACGTGTTTAACCCGAGCGACTATGTCGAAAGTGGCGAAGTAGACGAGTCTCGTGAGTATTCACTAACGGATTTCAACCGTGCTATTTACTTACCTGAGCGCGAAGAGCGACTGGTGCAGATCATGTTTGAGCAGATCGACCCTAACCAAAAGACGATAGTTTTTTGTAACGATGAAAAGCATGCCGCTATGGTGCGTGACTACATTAATAAACACAAACCCGAAGGAACGCTTGGAGATCATCGAAACTACTGCGTGCGCGTAACAGCCACCGAAGGCAAAATCGGCGACGAGCACCTCGAGGATTTCCGCGACAACGAAAAGCAAGTGCCGACTATCGTGACGACAAGCCGGAAACTCTCGACCGGCGTGGATGCCCGAAACGTGCGATTTATTGTACTAATGCGAAATGTTGGTAGCATGGTTGAGTTTAAGCAGATTGTCGGCCGCGGTACGCGGCTATATGACAACAAAGATTACTTTACTATCGTAGACTTTTACGGCAACGACGCGAAGTTCGAAGATCCTGCGTGGGACGGTGAGCCGGCAGACCTAGAAATAGCAAATGTAGAAGTCGAAAATAAGCCAACGACGATAACTTATCCATTGCCAGGTGATGATGATACATCGCAAGTCAATGACCCCGGAGCCAAACCGGGTGATATAACCAACTGCCCACCCGAGCCTCCTGCTCAAAAAACCGTTGTACGCTTAGCCGACGGCAAAGAACTTGAGATCAAATACACCGTCGATACTAAATTTTACATGGATGGCAAGCCGGTATCACCGCAAGAATTTCTAGAGAAATTGTTCGGGCAGATTCCTGATTTATTCACGGACGAAGATGATTTACGTCGCCAATGGTCGGATCCGCGAACTCGCGAAGCGCTATTGCAAGGCTTAGCCGAACGTGGGTTTGAAGAAGAAAAACTACAGGCTCTCAAACAGCTGATCGACGCCAAAGACAGCGACGTGTATGATGTATTGCGATATATTGCTTATGCAGAAGAAACAATGACACGAGGTGAGCGCGCTGGATTAGTACGTGAATACTACCTAGAGCAGCTAGACGATAACGAACGTGAATTTGTGACCTTTGTGCTCGACACTTACGAACGAGAAGGCGAGAATGAGTTGAGCCTACAAAAACTCAAAAGCCTAGTGAATCTAAAATATCACACCATGCGTGATGCATCAGAAAAATTGGGAGAGCCAAGCGAGATCGTGCGAGACTATCTAGAACTCCAGCAAGAGCTATACGCCGGAACAGTAGGATAGAATGATTCTCAGGAAGAGTAGACTGGGGTCGCGATAGACATGGCTACAAAGAGCACAGGGACCACAAGGTTTAACCGCGTAAATGACTATCTATTAATTAAGAACTCTAGTGTAGTGAGCAGGTTATTTCTTATCAGTCTGTAGAGAAGCATCACTCCACTAACCACCATAAGAATCCCAACCATCAATCCATTCCAGTCGTGGTTGTGGATAGCCGGTAGCAACGTCGCGAGAGCTTCAGCTGCGCTACTCCAGGCAGCTGTGATTATAGATTCGAAAAGTACGCTAGATGTGTCTTTGGCCTGTTTCAGCATCTCTAGTATCATCTCAGGGGTAAATATTTGCATAAATCCAGTATATCACAAATATATACATATATATTGACTAAAAACGTAGAATACGCTAAAATAAAGATATCAACAACATAATCGAGTGGGGCAAGGTTATGACTTTTACGACAAAAATCAAGCAATTACGTTACGATGCAAACCTCAGCCAGCAGGACGTGGCTGACGCTATTGGTGTTGCTCGTGCAACCTATGCAAGTCTTGAGGCGGATCGGCGACCCCCAAACCTTGATGAGATTAATAACCTGGCAAGGTATTACGAGGTATCACCAACAGAGTTGATATCGAGCCATGCAAGCATAGCGAATGAGCCGGCAGTAGAGTATAAACGCGCGCCCCAAAATGAGCCGGACATTGAGCCGCGTAATATTGATCCGCAAGTGAGCCCAGAAAAGCTACGCGAGGTATTGCTGTATGTACTAAACAAAGTTGGCGCAAAGCCAAATGTGGGCGAAACAGTTCTGTATAAACTGCTTTATTTCATCGATATGGATTACTACGAAAAACACGGTACATCTATCACTGGTTTAACGTATATCCATAATACCTACGGTCCGAGCCCGGTAAAAGATTTTCGTGCCGTAGTGGACGATATGCGGGCGCATGATGAGCTAGATATCATTGAAACGAAATTCTTTAATAACAAACAGAAGAAGTATCTTCCGCAAACCACACCAAAGCTAGAAAGCTTAACAGCAAGTGAGATTAAGCATATCGACGAAGAGCTGGCGCGGCTGGGTGATAAAAACGCATCTGAGCTAAGCGACCTATCGCATAAAGACATGCCATGGATCGCTACACCAGATAAAAAACCGATCGACTATCAACTAGTTATGTACCGCACTGCCGCTACGACCGTACGCGAGGATGATGGTGTTGAACTTTGATGAAACACCAGAATTCCAAAGGGATATAAAAGCTCTCGCAAAAAGGTGGCGCTCAATCCCTAGCGACCTTGAGAGAGCAAAACTCGCCATAACGCCGCTTTATGTGCCAGTCAAAGAGGTCGACATCGCAGAATTACGCAACGCCTTTTTTAGTACGAACCGTGCAACAATTTTAAGAGGTGGAGACGGTTACGAAGTGGTGAAAATGCGCTTTGACTGCGCGTCGCTGGGAAACGATAAACGAACACGACTTGTGTTTATTGCTCTAGTTGAGAATAGCACCATACGATTTATTGAGTTATACGCTAAAAGTGGGAAAGAACGAGAAGATATTAAGAGAATTAACAAATATATTCCATAGATTCCAAGAAAGAACTCTTGAGTAATACGTACCCGCCTCTGATGTCCTGTGTGTCAATTGTGATACGATAATCCTAATGACCGAAGAGATTATATATAAAAACAGAAGAGAACTGATTGAAGCTGGTAATGAGCGTCAGGTGGTAAAGTTTCCACTAAGGTTGTCACAGCAATGATCTCTAAATCCGACTACATGCTCTTCCTCCGCCAGCCAGCCTGGCTTTGGCTGAAAAAGAATGACCCGAGCAAACTTCCACCAGTCGATGCTGCAACGCAAGCAATGTTCGACGCTGGCCATGCCTTTGAGCCGTATGTTGAATCATTGTTTCCAGAAGGGGTAACGCTTGGCTTTAGTGATTTCGATGAATACCGCTCGCTACCGCTGCGAACCCAGCAAGCTCTTGAATCTGGTGCCCAAGTTGTATTCCAGCCTCGGTTTGAATGGAATGGGTTTACGTGCATATCAGACATCGTTTCAGTCGCAGAGCATAAGACGATTGACCTATATGAGATTAAATCCAGCACACGCGTTAAGCCCGATCACCTATATGATCTTGCTTTCCAAAAAACCGTGCTTGAAGGCAATGGATTTACGGTTCGAAACGTATCAGTGATTCATGTAAATAATCAGTATGTTCGTATGGGCGACGTTAATCCAAAAGAGCTAACAACGTTTGCCGACGTGACTGATGATGTGAATGAAATTGCTTTAAAAACTCCAGAGTATATGGAGTTAGCGAAGAAGATTGCTGCTCAAGCAGAAATGCCAGATCCAAATCCAGAACTGGCGAAGCTTGCTTCAAAATCTGAATGGATAAAGGTTTATGACAATATCTTTCCGCCCGAACCTAAGGTGTGGCCAGAAGCTACTCGAGCCGAAATCAACAAGCAAGAGATCGAATGCTTTTTGGCTGAACTACAATATCCGCTCTACTTTTTTGACTATGAAACGATGCGGGGGCTTGTACCGTATTTTGACGGTCAGCGGCCGTACCAGCAAGTACCGTTTCAATATTCTCTGCATATCATCCATGAGCCAGGCAGAGAAGTAGAGCATAGAGAATATCTCCATAAAGA
Source organism: Patescibacteria group bacterium (assembly GCA_020160975.1). Lineage (GTDB taxonomy): Bacteria > Patescibacteriota > Saccharimonadia > Saccharimonadales > Saccharimonadaceae > Saccharimonas. The sequence continues at coordinate 569,109 of JAIUPJ010000001.1, forward strand.
AAACACTAATCCAGCTCCAGCTTTAGCTAAGCAATTAGTAGAAGACATGGGCGATGCTGGTTCGATCATCACCTGGAATATGCGCTTTGAAAAATCGGTAAACGAAGAGTTGGGGCGGATGTACCCAGAATATGCCGAGCAGATTAAAGCTATCAACGAACGTGTCGTCGACCTCATGATCCCATTTAAGTCAAAATGGTATGACGATCCGCGCTGCGAGGGAAGCGCGAGCATCAAAAAGGTGTTGCCAGTGGTGTGCCCTGATCTAAGTTACAAAGACCTTGGTATTCAAGACGGCAACTCGGCTCAGCGACTTTGGATGCAAGCGGTGCTCGATGAAACGCGAGCGAACCAGAAAGATCAGATACTCGCAGACCTAAGTGAATATTGCAAGATGGACACCTGGGCGATGGTTGAGATATACAAGAAACTAAAGGAGTTATAATATGCCACGAATAAAATGTCCAAACTGCAAATCATCGAACACTTGCCGTATCTTGTATGGATTGCCTGATATGGATGATAAGCTCAAGGCCGAGGCCGAGGAAGGTCGCATACATTTCGGTGGGTGTGTACTATCTTTCGATGATCCAAACCGCCACTGTAATGAGTGTGGAGCTGATTTCGACACCAAAGCGCCACGTTCTATCGACGAGATATTGAACGTTGGCTAAATACCATGAATGTATATGTTGATATTGACGGAGTGCTTCTACTCAACGAGGAGAACCTAGCTATCGGAGCGGCAGAGTTTATAAAATACGCCGCAGATAATTTCGATGTATATTGGCTGACGACCCACTGCATGGACGGTACGACTGATCACGCAATTGAGTATCTGCAACGTGGAAGTGACGAAGATTTACGACCATGGTTAGAAAAGTTTGAGCCTGTAACGTGGAGCTTAAAAAAGACGGAAGCAATCGATTTCACGAAACCATTTATGTGGTTCGATGACGACTGTTATACTGGGGAGAAGATTGATCTCTACGAGCACGGAGTGTTCAATTCATGGATTGAGGTTAATTTAACTAAATATCCAGATCAAATGGTGCATGAACTCAAGCTTTTGAAATCCATCATTGTCGATCAACGGGGCGGTCAAGACGGTTATTGATGTCACTTTTATTTACACTAAGACCTTGAAAGTGGGCGGCTTATTAGGTATCGTCGAGATGGAATCGTAGAGTATAAGTAAAAATAAAATACAATGTGAGCGCCAAGAGCTGTGCGCAACTGCGGTGCAACTTCATTGTTAAGGAGTTACAAAAATGGAAAATTATGTAATCTTAGGTCTAATTGTTCTAGCAATAGTCTTATTTAAGCTGGTCCTATCGAGCGCCTCGACCAAGCGTAAAGTACTCAAAGATAACCTTTATTCTTACGCGGCAAAAAGCTTTATGATGACTCAGACTGAGAGTGAATTCTTTTTAAAACTAGACCATGTTGTGAGTGAGCGCTACCGTGTATTTCCTCAGGTTCATCTTTCAGCCCTGCTTGACCACAAAGTAAAAGGTCAGGATTGGAAGTTTGCGTTCCGACACATCAACGGCAAGTCTGTGGATTTCGTACTATGTGATAAGGAAACACTCCGACCAACCTACGCAATAGAACTTGACGACCTAACTCATGAACAATCTGATAGGCGAAAACGCGACTTAGAGGTAGAGCGTATTTTCAAAGAGGCAAACCTTCCATTGGTACGATTTAAAAATAAAAGTGTAAGCGAGACTGAAATCATCCAAGCCTTATCTAACGCAAGGAAGCTGTCAGAGTCGAATGGGCAAAGAGTATGAAACCAATAATTTACATAGACATTGACGGGGTGCTACTGGCAAATGAAGAGAACTTGACCATCGGTGGGGCAGAGTTTACAGCATTCTGTAAATACGCGCTGTAATTGCGCTCATTTTCGCTCATAACTGCACCTCCTCGTGGCTCATTATTGCTATGATCCAATTCTATACATACCGTGTCCGATTTGTAGCGTTCTACCTCTGTTAAAGAGTTCGTGACCTGTAAGCGGAGCCAAGACAAGATATTTGAGCAGAAGTCCCGTAAGCATTCACGCTACTGGGCTTCTGCTATACTCGATTCATGAGAACAGTGAATATTGAAGAGTACGGTGAGCCAGAAGTTTTAAAGATTAAGAATATTCCAAAACCAACAATCCGAAGTGGTGACATCTTGGTCAGGATAAAGGCGACTGCAGTGACCGCCGCCGACTCACGAATCAGGGGTGCGAGATTTCCGAAGGGTTTTGGTTTTCTTGCTAAACTGGTTTTTGGAATTACCAAGCCGAGAATAAAAATACTAGGCAGTACTTACTCGGGTATTGTAGAGCAGGTTGGAAAAAACGTATCGCAGTTTCATGTCGGTGATGAAGTCTGCGGCATGACAGGTGTTCAAATGGGAACATACGCAGAGTATATTAGAATTTCAAAGTATAAAAGCATCGCCTTTAAGCCGAACGGTGTTGCTCACGAAGATGCTGCTGGCTTATTGTTTGGCGGAACAGCGGCATTATATTTCGTCCGCGATAAGCTGGGTGTGAAAAAAGGTGAAACGGTTGTAATCAATGGTGCCTCGGGTGCTGTTGGTACGAACGCTATACAACTTGCAAAGTATTATGGTGCTAAAGTCACAGGTGTAACAAGCAGTAAAAATTCCACATTGGTGGAGAGGTTAGGAGCAGAAGACATAATAGATTACGCTAAGCAGGATCTTGTGAGTGCGGGCAAGAAATTTGACGTTGTTTTAGATACAGTCGGCAATATTTCGCCTCAGGCAGCGAAAACGTTACTTACCAAGAAGGGTCGAGCAGGGTTGATGGTCGGTACTTTGTGGGAAGGGATGGTGGCTCGTGGTCAAGTCATGACGGGGACTGCTACTGAAAAGAAAGAAGATATTGAATTTTTACTAGAGCTGACCGAACAAGGCAAAATCAAAGTAGTCATTGATAAAATATATGAACTTGATGATATCGTGGCTGCGCACCGCTATACTGATAGCGGTAGCAAAGTTGGCAACGTGATAGTTCGAATGTAGTCGTCTCGGTTCAGTTCAAGACCGTAGTGGTGAGCCAAGACAAGATATTTGAGCAGAAGTCCAGTAAGTATTCACGCTGGACTTTTTGCTATACTGAGATTATGAATCAACTAAAGATTTAGGAGAAAAAACAATGGACAAAGTTACATGGTTTGAATTACCTGCAGACGATTTAAAACGTGCAGGTGAGTTTTATAGCGGAGTATTTGGATGGCAAACTCCAGATATGGGCATGGGTGATGGCAGCTTGCTTGCCCAGACAGCCCAGTCTGGAGAAGATATGCAGCCTTTAGAGAAGGGCACCATCAATGGAAGTATTGCGCCTCGCTCAGAGACTTTTAACAAACCACACATTGTTATTACAGTCAGTGACTTAGATGCTAAGATTGAGAAAGTTATTGCTGCTGGTGGTCGTATAATTCAACCGCGTCAAGAAGTGGATGGTATGATGGCCTTCGCAATAGTTTCCGATACCGAAGGTAATAACATTGGTATGATTCAGAACTACTAATTTGACCATGATGTAAAGTCCGTGACCTGTAAGCGGAGCCAAGCAGGACAAGACTAAGTCAGAACTGTGAAAATGGTTCTGACTTTTTGTATACCCATAGTAGAAATGAAACCGTAGAGGATTAGGTATTTAGCATATTAAGCAACTTTACGGCTTTCGATGATACCGATTTTCTGTTATCCTTTTTCATTTTATTCAATCTTGGCACTAACCATGCTTTTAGCCTTGAATCATTTGCTGCGAAATCAGTAAGTGTATCAGCGGTCGTATTCTGCACAATCCAGTCGCTCTCTGTCTCTAGATTATGTTTAAGCAGCTCAATAGCCTCATTGCGTTGTTTCTCTGTGATTTTGGTTCTTAATTCCTGGACTATCTGAGCAATAGACCATTTAGCTGAAGGCTGATCAAGATTCCAGCCAATATCATGAATAAGCCAATCAAACCTTTCAAGTAGCCATTCTGGTTTTGGCTGTGTGTTCACCGATAATGAATCACGATGGAGACCGCAAATTCGTTTAAGAGCACTGCTTACACGTAAGCGAACAACCTCATCGTCTGAGCTATAAGTACGACAAAGCTCAATAAATAGTTGTCTTGAGCTGTCCTGCAGTACGTCTTCAGCAACAGAGACCGTTTCACCAAGCGAATTGGGATGTCCTCCAGTAAGCCTTTCTTCAATAGTTTTCTTCATACAACGTATTATACTTAATGCCAGAAGCGGAAGCATCTTTAGAACAATTATACTTTCAAACAATCCTGCTTAATCGTAGTTATGACTTCCTCTACCGTTGTGAGCCAAGCATAAACACTATCATGAAAGTCATGGTGTTTTTGCTTTGCTATAATTGGAGCAATGAGTTTAATTGCTCCTTTTCTGATAGTCTTCTTGTCTGGACTTGTTATATTCCAGACCCTACTAGCTTTTGGAGCACCATTCGGCAAGGCAGCATGGGGTGGTCAGCATGATGCAGTATTGCCACAAAAGTTGAGGATTTCAAGTGCTATTTCCGCAGTATTCCTGCTATTTATTATTTCGGTCATTTTGTCGTTTACAGGTAGCATAAGTCTATATACAAGCTCTTTTGAGATGGTTTTTCTATGGTTTACGGCAATCTATTTTGGTATCGGTATCATTATGAATGCGATTTCACGGAGTAAAATCGAGCGGATCTGGTCGCCATATTCGGCTGTTCTGTGCGTATTGTTGATTATTTTATTAACGCAGGGAGTCTAGTCTACTGCCATTTCGTGCTTAACTATCGTTATAACTTGTTCTATTGTTGTGAGCCAAGAAATATGTGTGATAAGAAGTCCAGTATCCATCCATGCTACTGGACTTCTTTTAATATATAATTTGAGCATGAATAGCTATCTTGAAAAGCACCGCCTGTTATACGGACATATCGGTGCAATAATTGCACTGATTAGCGCCGCAATATATTTCGTAGTAATACCTGGCGAAGTGCTTGGAGTAAGCGGTATGCAAAAACTAGTCCTATTATACGGACACTCTTTATGTTGGGTTTTGTTAAGTATAGCAAGCTATCTATGGGGCATGAAAAAGCACAGAAAGTTGACGGCATTTTTTGCATATTCAGCATTTATTACGTATGTTATTTTTATCTGCACTTTAATGATTACTAAATCCGCATAAATTCTGTGGCCCGTAAGTTGAGCTAAGAGAACATAGTTTAGAATGACCTAGTGAGTATTCACGCTACTGGGTATTTTGATAACAACTAAATCATCTAAACTAGCACTCTTGACATGAGAGTGCTAATTTTATAAAATGAAAGTAGAAGCTTTTATGCTTCTCTGGAAACCATTAATAAAATGATGAAAGGAGAACAGTATGAGCAACCTTGTAAAGTGGGATCCGTTTGCAGAACTTTCTGCATTACAAAAACAATTCTTTGGTGATGACTGGATGTCACCCTTAAAAGGCGTTAACATTCCGACGACTGACGTCTTTACTAAAGATAATAACCTTGTAGTTGAGGCGCATCTGCCTAACTTTGAGCAGAAAGATGTCAATATCGAAGTGGAGAACGGCGCACTGGTGATTAGCGCTGAACGCCACGAAAAAGAGGAAGATAAAGGCAAGCAATACGTTGTGCGCGAGAGTTCAAGCAGCTTTTATCGCCGCATTGCGCTACCTAAGCGTGCCGATGCCGACAAGGTCGAGGCGCACTTGGATGATGGAGTACTAAAAGTTAGCATTCCGCTCACACCACTGCCTGAACCAAAGAAAATTGCTATCTCGTCGAAGAAGAAATAGCAGTCGCGCGTTCTAACCTAAAAGGAGGCCTTAAGGCCTCCTTTTAGTTATAAAACCTGATTCAAGATCTGGAATTTGTTAGTTAAACTCCTTTAAAAGGAGACACGCACTAAAACATGCGTTTCGTCTCTCATTTGTCTCATCTCATTCCCCCACACCTGTAATTGTTTCATGACCTGTATGGTGAGCCAAATAAGTTTAAAATTAACACCCGGTGATTCGGTTCTGATTTTTATTGCCCCGTTATAGGTGTAGCTACTATAATCTGAATATCGTTTACGTGAGAGGCTTAATTTATTGCTATACTGCAGGTATGAGACTCGCGGTGCTTATAAGAGGTGTTACTCCGACAGGCAAAAATAAGGTGCCAATGGCGCAGCTACGTGAGCTATTAGAACTTTCGCCGGATTTTTCGAGTGTTCAGACTTATATCCAGAGCGGAAACGTTATCTTGGAAACAGATTTATCTCTACGGGAGACAGAGTAATTAATCCATAAAATAATCTTGGATAATTTTGGAAGCGATTTAGTTATTATTGCCAAAAATCACGAACAATTACAAAGAAGCTTCAAAAATTACTCCATCAAAAATATACCAACAGAGCGCCAATATTATACATTTTTAAAAGAAGCACCAACAAGAGACGGTATAAAAAAATTGGCCGAACGGGACTTTGGAAATGACAAGTACCAAATTATCGGAGACATGGTTTATGTCGCATTTGCTACTAAAGCATCGGACTCACGACTTACTAATAATGTTATTGAGCAGAAGTTAGGCGTAAGCGCAACGACAAGAAATTACAATACCATGAAAAAGTTAGTCGAATTAACTATTTAGAGTCTTTCTTAATTATGGTGTGCGGCAGTCATGAAAATCGTCAGACCTTGGGGTTGACCTTATTCCTCCAGAAGGGTTTCCGCATCACTGAGACGACGAAGGATCACTACAAGCAGGGTATCGACGAGCGTATGCTGGCGACCGAGCCGTGGCGAGAGATCGTCTCCCAGATCAACAACCAGAATGAGGCCGTGCAGCTCCTGCAAGGGATCTAACCCATATCCAAGGAGGATCTCGGCGTCAACGTCATCGAAGTGGAGAAGCAGGAGGACAGTGTCGGGTTCGTAGACCCGAGGAAGTAATTTCCTAAATCACACGCATGACTCGGGCCAGTCTCACTGATACCTATTTAACGTATCGAACAACTGGCCTGATTTCTTTGGGAATAAATATTTCAAGACCGCCATGCAGAGCCAGACTGAAGCACTATGATGAAACTCATGGTGTTTTTGTTTTGCTATAATCAAACCTTTGGAACTTGCCTATTGGGTTTGTGTAGCAGTCACGTTGATGAGCGCGGTGATGAGCTTTGGCTTTTCGCTAATTGCGGTGAGGTCGGCCAAGAGCGACGCCTTGGTCACCGCACTGTAGGCAGCTTCACGAAGTGGCGCTTGTTGTCGCGGCTGTTGTGCCTATTTTCTACCATTCGGTCGCGTGGCTGGCGTCAATTTCACTCAGTATGATCATTATCCAGGTCATCGATACATTCATCGGAATGAAGACAAAAGACGGAGTAAAGACGTACGGACCTGCACTGACGGCAGCGCTCAATGTGGCGGTACTTATTTGCTTGGCGAATTAATTCAGTTTCGCGGCTCGAGCGATCGTCGTGAGAGCGCTTAAGGCACTACTTTCGTCAAATGTTGTCGCATCCTTTGGCTGGCTGATGACAAATAGGTAAACCTTTGTATCTTTGACGGCCGTAATTGTATATTCCATAGTGCCGGTTAGGGTGTCGCCTGAGGTGAATTTCGCGCGGTCGCCGACTCCACTGACATCACTACCAGAAGTAGCAGTAATATCGGCTACGTTATCAAATGATTCTTGGGAATAATCGGCTAGGTCGGTGTAGAAACTATTTGATTGACTGCCGCCTTCGCTAAATGGATAGACGCAGGTCTGACCCTTGTCGCCATCGCCAAGACTTGTCACGCCAGTGTTGTTTGGCCCGCTAAGTGTGTCAGCTGCAGCCCCGAGAGCAGACTTGATCGTCGTCATGTCGACGACTTTGCAGAGACCGAGATCTTCTTCATCTTTTTGTTCGATTGTTTTGCTGTTGGTAGTAGCCGTGGTTTGTTTGTCAGATGATTTATCTTTGTTCATGCCCGTAAAAAGCAGCACTCCAGCGACTACAAATACTACGACACCTATGATAGTGATAGTTACTTTTTTATCCATGACAACCTCCTCAAATTGATGATTCGATTATAGTCTCATGCTACACTAAGTGCAATATAAGGAGGTTTTGTGGAAAATCATTCGAATGTCTCTAGAACTAACAAATCGATATCGAAACAGACAGTGGCGCTAGTGATCGTAGCATTACTGGGCTTGGTCGGATCAGGTGTGTTTGGTTATCTTTGGTTCACACAGAAAAGTCAGGTCAATGAACAGCACAAACGCGTAGCGAGTGCCGACTCAGAAGTGGCGTCTCTGAAAAAACAACTTCAGGACACTCAAGCAAAGGATAGTGAAAAACCCGAGACCATTACCGACACTGCGGCTGCCTCGGCGGTTACTTCAAGCGAGAATGACAGTGTCACCGCGATGGTTCAAGCGTATGCGCATTTGCCAAAGGGCGCTGAAACTTCCAAGCTGGATATAAAAGTGACAAAACAAGAGATTCCGTTTGCTCGTGCGACAGTCATGACGGAAGATGGTGGATATGCCTGCGTACTGAAAAAATCTGATACCCTATGGGTTGTTTTGTACTGTGGTCAGGACACGCCGCTCCAAGACCAGCTAGATATCTGGGGTGTTCCACCTTCGATGATAACGAGTTAGCCGTGATAGGGAGGCAAATGACACGGGGTACAAATACGACCAAATTAAAATATTTTGGTGTACTGATGTGCTGTTTGCTTTGCATGGGCGTTTGCGGGTACGTTTACCACGATACGATTGGTATGGGTGCGATCAGTGCAAGAACGAGCATAGAAAATCGTAGCAAACCGAAATTTGTATTTGACACGACTATATTTCCAGATTGGGCAACCGCCGGTAATGTGTATACAAACCCTGATGATAGTACCGACGACTTTCAAGGGAACAAAGATGATTTACCAATTTCTGGCATAATCGTGAGCCAATGTAAGGCGGGAAGTAACTGTAATACGTTGATAGACAAGTGCAAGCCACAAGATAATGGCGTCAGTAAAGACTGTAGGCAGCTAGCGGAGTACACGACAGACAGCCATTGTTTTGTATCACTTTTTTATAACGAGAGAAAAGTTGACCCCGAACAAGAAGTTGCGAGGTATATTGCGCATAACGAGAGTTTTGGTAGCATGACTATTACAGAGGCTGGAGTAAGAAACTTGACGATGGATACACCAGATGGTATGAAGGAATACAGACTTCATTATTATGACTACGAAAGCAAGCTGGGCAGCACAATAAAACGCGGCAATGCGATAGGCTACGTTACGCTTACAAACGGGCATGTAGACGTACGAAGCGTTTGCGACCAAGCAAGCCAACTAGGGGAAACAGTTCCAATACTGTCTCGTATTCAGTTAACACCGTAACGAAAAGCATGGACTTTACCTCTTTAGCTTGGCGAATAGGCTGATGGTTGACTGATACAATGGTAGGTATGAGATATGTAGTATTGCTTCGCGGCATAAATGTTGGAGGAAATAATACCGTTAGTATGAGCGAGCTAAAGCGAATACTTTCGGAGGCGGGTTTCGATGAGGTCGTAAGCTATATTAATTCTGGAAATATACTGCTGACTAGTGATCTCCCAGCTGAGGTTGTCAATGCACGGGTCGAAGAAACTATCAAAAGTAGCTTTGAACTAGACATTCCGGCTATCACGATAGCAAAGTCTGATTTCTTGCAAATTGCCGAGCAGTTACCAGCTAATTGGAAAAATGACAACGAAATGAGATGTGATTGTCTATTTCTATGGTCGGATGTCGACGCGCCAGAGGTGGTTGATACGTTGACGATAAGACCCGATATTGATCGTGTAAAATATGTTCCCGGCGCCCTATTTTGGTCAATTGACAGAAAAAATGTAACTCGAAGCGGTCTCGCAAAGATTATCGGTACGCCTACGTATAAACGAGCAACCATCCGTAATTGCAATACAGTGCGAAAACTAGCCGCTCTGCTGGGATAGCCTATTTCTCCCTGATCATCGTATAGCGCAAAGCTGGAACTCTCTGACAGTTTTTGTGATGAGGTATAATAGATGAAGTACATGTGTGCAGAAGGGAGTAGTCATGAATGTAAACAATGACTTACAAGATCCGAGAAAGCAACATAAAAAGGGTAAAATTCCTAGGCAGACGCAGGAGGAGCCCGGTCTTGAAACACAACTAACGCCTCGAGCAGATCATGGTGAGGGCGAGTACCGCGCGAGCAACCGTCTTGTAGGCAGAAAAGCGCTCATAACAGGAGGTGATAGTGGCATTGGTCGAGCCGTAGCAATCGCGTATGCACTCGAAGGAGCAGATGTGGTGATAGCGTATCTACCCAAAGAACAATCGGATGCCGATGCTGTCATAAAGGAAATTAGAGCAGCTGGGAGGAAGGTCGTTGCGATTCCAGGAGATCTTACTGAAGAAAAGTATGTTAGGGATTTGGTGAAACAAGCGGCAAAAGGGCTAGGTGGTTTGGACATCGTGGTAAATAACGCTGGCAAACAGATATATAACGACGACTTGTCAACGATGCCAACGAGTCAGCTGGTGGATACCTTTACGGTTAATGTATTTGCCATGTTCTGGATTGTTCAAGAGGCGCTGCGTTATCTGAAGGCTGGCTCGACTATTATCAATACCACCTCTATACAAGCGACCCAGCCTTCGCCTGGTTTGTTGGATTACGCTGCAACCAAGGGGGCAATTACCAATTTTACGAAAGGGCTTGCTCGATGACTGAGGTCAACACGACATCTGAACTTGCCAGGATAATGTGATTTTCTGGGTTGAGCTCAAAGCTAGTAGGAGGAGTCTCGAAAACGTGAGTTGACATCAATAACGGGATAGCCAACACTGCAATTGCAGAGACGGACTGGGTGTTAGGCGAAGTAATGGTTGGCTTAAACATATTACAGTACGAGATCTTCCGGCGCATCCTTGATTTCAAGATATTTGGTGTGGATGACTTTGTTATTAATCAGTAGATCGAATCGGTATTTTCCTAGCATGTCTATTGGCAAAAAGCTCGCCTCGACGTTAAGTGTTGCGCCCTCGAATTTTGTCTCGGGAACAGTAAAATCTTGCACAAGAGATTTTGTAACAACTTTTTTAGCTGGATTGGTAATCTTGAGCTCAAACTTGAGCTTGTCGTTTGGCTTTGCTCCGGGCAAGCCGACTTTTATTGCCACGAAGAGGGCTTTGACGACGGTCGGAAGGCTTAGTACGTACACTTCATCGTATACGTTAGCAAAAGTAAATCGGCCGCGCTCACCTACAATCACATTTTCACAGAACAAAAAATAGTCAACAACTGGGTTCATACTACAATTCTATTCTACTATTGGTCATTTGCATACTATAGGTATATTGTACCATCATGAGGTGGATTTGACTAGAGGGCAAACGGACTGTAATGGAAGAAACGACAGGTAATCTCGTACTGCAGTTAGCTGTGTGACAGACAGGGGGAGTAGTTCTATCGTTGCTCGAATTCTACCGTCCACTCAATTCCGTACTTGTCGCGGAACATGCTAAAGTGCGTGCCCCACGGACTGTCGCTCATGGGCATTTCCACTTCACCGCCTGCGCTGAGGCCAGCAAAGATACGATCGGCTTCTTCGCGGCTATCGACGCTGACGGCGATCTTCGATCGATTTTCACTCTCACTCACCGGCCCCATACTCTTGGGAACATCATTGGCGATCAACATAGTTCCGCCAATCGGTAGTGTGATGCGCAGTATACTATCGGCCTCTTCTTCTGGCACGATGAATTCGGGACTTTCTAGATCTTTAAATCGTACGATTGTACCGAACTCACCACCAAAAACGGATTTGTAAAAGGTAAATGCTTCTTCGGCATTGCCATTGAAGTTGATGTAGGGATTGATTGTGGCCATGATGCTGTCCTCCTTGATGGGTGCTATGTGTCCTTATCTTAGCAAACATGCAGCACCGGGAGGAGCGGAGTACCATGCGTACAAGACTACTAGTGGTTCGGCACTACGGTCACCTAAAAGGTGTGGCCATAGTATTAACGGTTAAGCACCTATCGTGTAATAGGTAGTAGACTTACTACAAATCTTGGGTGAGCGGCACAGGAATGATGTCTTTTATGGGCTTACCGGTCAAGATGCTAGTTGTTCGGTCGAGCCCAATCCCGATGCCGTACATGGGCGGAAGGCCCATCTCACATGCCTTGATAAGTCGTTCGTCGTTTGCAAAGGCGTCATCGGCTGACTCGCCAGACTGTCGCGCCAGTTTGTGTTTGAGCGCTGCTGGGTCAACCTCTTCTTGGTACGCCTTTGCGACTTCGGCTCCATTTATAATGACTTGAAATGCATCAGCGAGCCGAGGGTCGGTGCGCAATGTCGCGGCAAGGGGCATCTGGTCGACAAGGTACCCTGTTACGACGGTGGGTGATGTAATCTCTGGGCGAACGTATTTCTTCACCAATGAGTCCATGATGCCGCTCTTTCCTTTTGACGCAGCATCATCATCAAGGCCGAGCAATGTTGCGTAAGCTCGTAGCCCCTCGGTATCATCGTTTTCGAAAAAGGACAAAAGCTTAGCAAAGTCGATGTTTTGCTCAGCGAATAGCTCATCAAGTGATTTTTGTGGTAGACCATCAAATGAGACATCGGATCCGGTCGCCTCGCTTACCTTTGAGAGCATAGATTCGGTCAGTGCGATTGCCTCATCGCCATCTTGGTAGGCGGTATATGTTTCGAGATTAGTAAACTCAGGATGATGACTTGGGCCTGTTCCTTCATTACGAAAGTTCCGACCAATTTCATAGACTCTCTCAATTCCAGATAGGGCCATAACTAATTTCAGATCAACCTCGGGGGCGATACGCAAGTGACGCTCTCGGCCGTCAAAATTTGTCATGGCTGAGAACGTTCTCGCTGCTGCTCCAGAGGGCCTTTCTTGGAGAATACTGGTGTCAACATGGAGGTAGCCTTTATTGTTGAGAAGTTCTCGAAGTGAGGACTGCATGTCGTGCCGAAGCCGCAAGATCCGGATATATTCAGATTGTGAGTGATGTCGTTCGCTCGTGTCGGCACCAGGCCATCGGGGCCGTTGAGATTCTGCCACGATTTCCGGAACTTGATGGGCAAATAAGGAAATCTGGCCTAATCCTCGACGACGGCTTAAGTCTGTTTCACCTAATTCACCCTGCGCACGGACAATGTCCCCAAGATGAGGAAGTGCAGTTTCGAGAGGTACGTCTGTCATAACTATCTGCGTAGGCGCCTCTCCTGGCAGACCAACATCAAGAAATGTAGCACGTTTGCTGACGCGCACCGCTTGGACTTGTCCGTGCACCTCATCTAATCTTTGCACCTCATCTAATCTTTCATTAGGACTCATAAATAGATTATATCATACTAAAAGATTTTAGTCAACTAAGGAGTCAATAACGGCTAACGTATCTCCGACCGGCCCGTATTCGGCATGAGGGAGGTGAGTAGTGGTAGTCTTGAAGCCATGCAATGTGCCGGCACTGTAGTCAGCGCCGGGAAGCTCTACTTTGAGCATATCGACATGCCTGTCGAGCCCATCAAACAGAGGATCCAAAAATGTAGGCGAGTATGTGATCGGGACAATGTCCATGTCTTCTGGATCAACTGGAGCAATGAGCGTGAAGCGAGGATTAGTTGATAAATTGAAAAAGTAGCGCCAGATTTTTCTTCTACGTCCTTCGTCATCGGTCCGCATACCTTCGAAAGAGTCAAGATGGATGCCGTTCGCAGTTGTTACGGGATGTTTCTTCGCAGAAATCTTGTCATGGTTAAAGGGAGGAGGAGCAATTCTGCGACCATCCGCGACCAAAAGTGTATTTAAACGGTTCAGGATAGTAGTAACAGGCCCCGTGGGTGCATCGGCTATATGGAAACCGCCATTGTTATAGTCATTTACATTATGCCCTGCTGACCATATTTCGTAGCAATCGGCACGCAGATGGTGCAGCGCGTACTCTGCAAGACGTACTTGCCTTTGGAACTGCTTGGCGTTATCGATAGGTAATACGAAAGCCTCCACGAGCACCTCCTCCTGATTGGTGAGGACGGGGCCTGGACTGAAGGGTGTATCGAAAATACTAACTGTAAGAGGGCTAACACTAGTGTCTTCTTGATCTGTGACAATCTGGGTTTCTGATAATCTATTTGGTGCAACATGGTTTCCCAATACACCTACTAATTTATCATGTCTTTGTTCCGCGAGTCGTTTAATTTTCATGCTTCTCTCCTTTCAAATAAATGTTTAAAGTAGCTGAAATTGCCCATGTTTCCTACATGCTGCTGCACTGAAGCTGTCGCTAGCGCTTGGTCAAGTCTCCGACGTACGGTTGGGTCGATGAGACTTTTTTGGGCGAGTTCTTTGGTCTGAGGGGTAAGTTCGACAATACCACTGACGAGTATGCTTGCATCAATTCCTGGCTCCTCTGTGCCTTGAAAGACCTCTGATATTCGGGGCAAGTATTCTTGCTGACTGAGCCCGCCTGCTGCAGCAATGCCTGAGCGCAAACACAAGCATGCGTAAGCGAGTGTAAGGTCGGGATATAGGCGACGATCTCGAAGTGCTTCGGAAAGCGCATGGGTACTCAGCTCTGTGACCACTGCTCCATCGCTTTTCGTGACAAGGTGATTACCATCAGCCTCCACGGGAATCAATCGGCCTTTGCGGTTCACGGCGTAGAAGAAATCAGTAGTATTCCTCAGAGTGAGATTGCGTGGATGGGACACAGCATCGTGCTTTGCTTGCTTTAGTTCTGCAAGGCGCTCAGGGTCGGTAAGCTCATCGCCTAGTTCTGTTTTCTCAATAGCACTTGCCACTACATCGGCCGTTAGCTCCTCGTCATACAATATAAGCGGAGTGTCGTGAGGCCAAAGCTCTAGGTTCATTCTGCGGATTGCTTGAGAGCCAGATGCAAATGAGGTGCCAACAAATTCCTCAAGTCTCTTAATAGGGAGGAGACCACCTCCATTTATTGACGCAAGACTCACGTCAATATCGTGCAGTGTCGCAGGTGTCGAGTGTTTTAGTATATTTTGCGATGAGTTAAATACCTGGTACACTTCATTGTCCCATGTCGCAAAAGCAGGCCCTCGTTTTTCAGATGCGTGGGTAATGCAACTAATAGTCGAGCACTGCTGAGAAATAACCACTCCTGACCCCTTATAAAGTTGTCCAATTCTCATGACAGTGTTATTCAGATAGACTTCTGGGTCAGTGAGTAGGTGGCTTCCATCTGCCATTTGTAGAATGGGGAGTCTGGGAAATGCCGTCGTAACGAGTGCCCTTTCGTCTCGGCTCGTCCTCTGGCGCATCGCATCGATGACAATCTGGAAATAGACGTTGCTGTCATCGGCAGGGTTAATTGCTGAGATCTCTTGTGTCAGAAATTCTCCTAGCGGTTTATGCCAATTTGCTGCTAGCTTACGGCCGGCGAACGTTTCATTAATCACTTTCTTTTCAAAGTCATTCACGGTGATAGTTCCTGTTGGTTGGCCCCGCCTGTATGAAGGATAAGAGCCGGCTCTCGCGACGAGTGTTTTTCTCGCGAGAGCTGTATTGCTGCCGCACAAACTTTGAGCATGTATACTGAATCAAAGAAGTATCCCTTGTCTCGCAGCTCTTTTTGAAGCAAGAGCTGCTCGGATGTGGCGACACCGTAGCCCCCTCCTAGGGCGCCTTCATAAAACTGGGGTAGGTCGGGTATGTATGTCCCATCTCCATCTGCCATATGACCAAAGAGTCTGGCTGTGGTGTCTCTGAAGAAGCTTGAGTTATTGGCCACGACAATGCCGGTTATGCGATTTGTGTGACCAAGAAGTGCATCTTGGAAGGCGGCACCAGCAACTGTTCCTCCTGTGCCTGCTGCAATGTAGACATCATTGAATACAATACCAAGTGCTTCCTCCTGTTCAACTATCTCGCTTACGATATCTCTGCCTGCGCTGACAGTCTCGCTCGACGACAGGCCGGTAGGGGCATCATAGTAGAGGTCTGCGGCGATAGTAGCTGTGATTGTCTTGCGTTCTTCGGCAATGAGAGAGGGATCCCACTCTGGAAGGAGGTGGACTTCGGCTGCGCTAGCAAGGATTTTTGCGTAGTTTCCTTTCGGTTCAGTATCACCATAAAGAATGAGATGGGGGGTGATTCCATACTGTGGCGCATAGAAGGCGACGCTCATGCAAGAATTTGACTGTGTTGTACCGTCGAGAATAATGTGTCGTACGCCTGTCGCTTGGAGGCACGGTAGGAGTTTCTCTAACTTTCGTACTTTGTTGCCTGACCCAATATCATCTGCGGCGTCCTCTCTCTTGAGATAGATACCTCTGTTGCATAACAAGGAGAGGGGTGCGCAGTACTCGATCCGTGTTGGCCACGCTGTATTTAGATTAGGGTGTTTACTATTCATGAAGATAAGCACGCTGTATATCATCAATTGGGGTTACGCGCTCTACAAGATGCGGAAAGCATAGTTCCACGGACATCTTTTCTAGTCCCTCAAACACACAGTGGATGCCAGCATCAAGACTGCCTAGTGCATCTGACGCGGCGGTTATGTGTGTGAGTAGGGTGAGTGTGAATGTAAGCGCCATGAGAGTAGAAGGGTTGCCGCCGCCCGCGATGAAATTCAAGAGAGCTCCATCACATAATGAATAGACATGACGCCCGTCATCAAGTGTGAATTCATCAGTGAACTGATTGAGCCTGCGTTGCTTAGCCGTCTTCTTTAAAAACAGCACGTCGTATTCTTTGTTGCCGTGGCCGATATTTGCGAGTATGATGCCATCTTTCGCATGGGCCTGAATCAATGCACCTGATATGGTGTTAATGCAGCCCGTTGCAGTGATGCAGATGTCCGAAGAGGCTAATGCGTCTGCGAGTGAGGTCGGTATGAATCCCTCAAGCTCGGCCTGCATTAGGTAGATAATGTCTTGTTCGACTATCGAAACGCGAGCGCCTAATGATCGGAGGGCATTTGCGGCGCCCTTACCGACAGGTCCGTATCCGCAGACTGTAATGTTCTTTCCTGCTATGGTGATGCCGCACTGAGTGAGTGCATGTACGATTGATTGCTGAATACCGATATAATTATCAAACCATTGCTTTGTAAAGCTGTGGTTGATATTGATTGCCGGCACTGCGAGTCGACTGCGTTTATGAAGTGTCTTGAGATGATTAATACCACAAGTCGTCTGCTCTGAAATAATGCGCACCCTTTCCATGACTTCTGGCCTATTTTTTATGATATGCCTTGTGATGTCGCACCCATCATCAATAATTTGAATGTTGTTTTGTCCTGTAAGCGCATCAATAGCGTTATCCATAGCAGAGTGGTACTCCTCAGAGGACATATTTGATTTGGCGAAGATGGCAATTCCTTCTGATTTAAGAAAGCTTACGACATCATCATCAGATGCGTACTGGTTATCTGCGCACGCTGCAACCACTGCACCAAGATCACGAAGTGCCATGAGTAGTACACCAGTCTGAGGAGTCGGAGTGACACAGACAAGGAGGGACTTGCTCTGTAGTGGTGAGTCGGAGGCGTAATTTTCAACCAATTGACGTATACCAGCCATCTCTCTTGCCGCCGTTTCGATTTTCTCTTTTCCTAATGTAATATGTGAAATCATAACTGCTCCATAAATGATTTTGTAATTATATACTAATTAGATATATAAAGCAAGAGTAACGCAATATTTTTTAGATGAGCTAGGGATAATGAGATTTTGTGCTCCTGTTTTCTCATGAATAAGAGCGTAAGAGAGGTCGATCTTTCTGCTACAATATGACTATGCAGAAAATCGCTACACGTGTATTTATCTATGCCTCAATCGCCTTTGGTATCGTCGGAATGCTGATCGTGCTGACATCTGGCGGGCCCGACACGCGCGATACGCCACTCACGGAGACTTTGATTCGAATCCTCTTCGCGATCGTGTTTGTCATTTTGCCGTCATTTGCACTGAGCGTGGCTGGCAAATATCTCGGCGGCAAGTTCTAAGCTTTGTCCCACCAGTTTTCGGTAGGGAGTGAGTCCGCTTTGAATTTCACGGTCTCGCCAATTTTTGGCGTGATGATCGTGAGCTGCGATTTTTTGCTAGCAGCGAGAACGCGCTCAATCGGATCAGTCCACGCGTGAAATGCAAGCGCAAATCCACCCCAATGCATAGGAACCATGCGCGTACTGCGCAAATCGAGGCAAGCCTGTGCTGTCTCCTCTGGTGCCATATGGACAGCTGGCCATAGCGGGCCGTACTGCCCGCATTCGAGAAGTGCTAGGTCAAATGCACCATACTTGTCACCAATTTCTTTGAAGTGTGGCCCGTAGCCGCTATCGCCGCTAAAAAATAGTTTAGTATCCTTACTTTGGATCACCCATGACGCCCAGAGGGTGGCGAAGCGGTCGGTCAGTGTACGACCAGAGAAATGCCGTGACGGCGTGCAGATGAAATCGATGCCGTCAATCGACGAGGTATCCCACCAGTCGAGCTCGACGATCTTGTCATCTGTTACACCCCATTTCTCTAGGTGGGCGGCGAGACCAATCGGTACAAAGAATTTCTTTGTTTTGTGCGCCAACTGTTTGATGGAGTCGTAGTCGAGATGATCGTAGTGGTCATGCGAAATTACCACCATATCGATAGCCGGTAGCTGATCGATCGTGGCTGGCAGGGATTTGCTAAACCGCTCTGGCCCCAAGAACTGAAACGGCGAGGCGCGTCGGCTGAGCATAGGGTCGAGCAATATCGTCTTGCCATCTAGCTGCAACAAAAATGCCGAATGGCCAAACCAGGTGATGTGTGGTTGGCGAGAGGTTGCAAGGCTTTCGATATCGAGCCGTTCGGGTACGAGCGGCTGCCGAGGACGACGATTGGGGTGTGGCGCAAACTGCTTGCTGAGCATGGCGGGAATGGCAGCAAACGATAGGCCCATAGGCGTCGGGATTTGATTGACGAATTTGCCGTTTTTGAACTGTGACGAGCGCCTCTTGACGCTAGCCGAGGCCTTGCCGCCAAATGGTCGGTACAGGTGAAAAAACAAGGAGATAGAGATAACCGCAGCGATGACAAGAAAAATATACATTTCTTACAGTGTAGCAAATCGCGAAATCAATCAGAGATATTTTGCTTGAACATGATGCCTATTGATGCCGTTGACGAGATTATTAAAGCCATAGTTGCGAAGAATGTGCATCGAACTATTCGACCGTGAGCCACTGATGCAATAGAGGATGATTTCGGTGTCTTTTGATATGTTTGCTAGTTCTTCTGGCAGCCCTGCAAGGAGCTTTGCGGGCGGAATATTCAGCGCTCCATCAATGTGGCCTGCCTTGTACTCAAAGGGCTCGCGTACATCGATAATTAGTCGTGTCGGCATCATCACTCGCCACTTCTTTTTGTGAGAATAGCTTGTACGGATGGGCTAATCTGTTTGTCGGTGCGATGAGTGCAACCGATCCAGCAGCACGGACGGCGCGCTCCTTTCGATAGCTTATCAAATGCAATATCGACGCGCCTGGCTCGAGTCTCGGGTTTTTTTGCATCCGTCACCCAGCAGTTAAATTCATTTCGTGCGAGCGGTGTGATGTCGCCCCACGCAGCCCATACGGCACTATTGGCCTTGAGCTTGTCACGAAGGTCATTTGGGGTTTTGTGGACGGTGCCCTGAGGGGTGTTCATGTATTTTATTATATCAATAGATCTGTGAATTTTGTTACAGCACCTCACCCGACCGAAGAACATAGTGGAGGCTATGAATAACGAAACACGAAATATTTCTATGCCGGTTGCTATCAAGGTGCTGCTGGGAGTGCTACTCGTCGGTATCATTGGTCTACTGCTATGGCAGGCGGGTCGCACAAATCAAAACCAGCAAGTACAACCAACAATTAGTGCGACAACTAGTGAGACTAACTCGCAATCAACAGAACAGTCAGCAGAGACAATCAGTGCAAAGACGGGTATCGTGAAAGGAACTGCTATATACCCATCAGAGGGCTATCCGGCAGACTTTAAAGTCTGTGTGCTGAATGAGTCTACAAGGGCCGAGATTGTCTGCGATAGTGCGATGGCGGGCAAAACGGGCATGCAGACGTATGAAATGACGGTTACGCCCGGCAGGTACTTGGTGGCTGCCAAGACTGGCGACATGACGGGATACTACGATGAGTATATGAAGAATGAGAGCTACAAAAGCAGTAATGCAACTGTCTGTGATGCAAACTATTACACACCAATTGTGGTCGAAGTTGAAGCAGGCAAGACCCTCGACGGCATCACGGCGGGTGACTTTTATTACGAACATGAGAATTGTTAGTGTATGGCGGGACGAGCCGCATGCAAGCCACTCGGTATCTATACCGTTGGCCACTCGACTCACCCTGACGCCATTTGCGGTCGTTAACGGCACGAAGGTTACCTATCCCAATGACGGCAACTAACTTCCCGGATTTTTTGACCGAACCAGTAGATGTGGTTGCTCGAAAACTACTGGGCTGTATGTTTGTGCGCGAAATTGACGACCGGGTTATTCGGGTGAGAATTGTCGAAACTGAAGCCTACGATCAAGAAGACGAAGCGAGCCATGCCTTTGGCGGCCAGACAACGCGTAACGCTACGATGTTTCGGGACGCGGGACATCTGTATGTGTATTTCACCTATGGTATGCATCATTGTTGCAATGTGGTGACGGGGGGAGCGGGCCGCGGGTCGGGT
This sequence comes from Patescibacteria group bacterium, assembly GCA_020160975.1. GTDB lineage: Bacteria > Patescibacteriota > Saccharimonadia > Saccharimonadales > Saccharimonadaceae > Saccharimonas. The sequence continues at coordinate 589,893 of JAIUPJ010000001.1, forward strand.
GTATTAATTCGCGCTGTTGAGCCACTGGACAATCGTGAGTTTTTGGAAGCGCGGCGTGGTGTGAGTGGTGCGAATGTGACGAACGGGCCTGGCAAGGTCACTCAGGCGCTGGGTATCGATCGTGCACTCGATGGCCATGATCTTCATCGCGCACCCTTGCTTCTAGTCCAAGGTATGCTCTACGCTGGAGAGACAGTAAGCACTTCGCCGCGCATCGGTATCTCGAAAGCAAAAGACGTGCGCCGCCGATTTTTTATCGCTGGACATCCTTATGTGTCGCGTTCGCCACACAACAATTTGCGGTAAAATAGAATAAACATGAAGAGGATGCAGCAATCAGTGCGACGGTATATTCGACGTGTCACGCGCACCCGAAGTGGTGGTGTGATTGTGCTTGGAGTCTTGATGCTGTTTGCTGTAGGATTTTTGCTAGAAAGGAATACGATGAATGCGAATTATAGTGAATTACTAAGTATCATCGCTGAGGGCGAAAGCAAAGGAAATTACAATGCGTATTTTGGTCACGCGGGCAACACATCGATTGACTTCACGAACATGACTGTTGGCGAAGTACTGCAATGGCAGCATGACTTTGTAGCGGGCGGTCAGCCGAGTAATGCCGTGGGTAAATATCAATTTATTCGCCCGACGCTAGAGGGTTTGGTGAATGAACTTGGTGTAGGAAGAGATGGATTGTTTGACGAGGCGCTCCAAGATCGTCTGGCGATTCACTTGCTTGAGCGCCGCGGCGTACGCGAGTATGTACGCGGACACATTACCCGTGAGCAATTTGCACACAATTTATCGATGGAATGGGCCGCTCTGCCACGGGTAATTGGCAGGAACCCAGGCGCTAGCTACTATGATGGCGATGGGCTCAACAAAGCGCAAGTAAGTATCGATGTCGTGTTGGCGGCAATCGATAGTCTTCGCGCGACTACAAGCGTATAGCGAGGTGTCAAGGAGAGCGACACAGCACGTCGAAGGTGATTCCAAGAAAGATAAATGGTCTAGTTATAGGGTCGATATCGGTTTGAGGTACTGGCCGGCCTCTGTACTATTTTTGACGTTTTTTCAGCCGTTCGTATTCGTTGTCGACGGAATACAATGATGAAGCGTGAATGAAGCTGCCGACTAGAAAGATGCCTGTGCCAAAGGTTACCCATAGCGGCCACCACGAACCGCTTTTGTCGGTGAGAAAGTAGATCGCCCAACAGATGACATTGGCGAGAATAAAACCAAGGAGTGATTCTTTGAATTGTACGCGTCGTTTCGCCTGCTCATAGAGTTTTTTGTCGTGGTCGTCTGCCATTGAATTCTCCTTGGGTTATTGTCATTTCAGTATACCATAGGCGCATGCACACAATCTGTGATCAGTCCGAACTCGCCTAGCCTGTATAATAGTGGTATGGCAGAGAACAAGACAAGGCCCACGAGCATCAGTGTTGACACATTCCTAACGACTGTTGACGACAAGCGACAAGCTGAAGCGCGGATACTCATCAAGCTCATGCAGCAAATTTCGGGTGAGAAGCCAGTGATGTGGGGGCCAAGCATTATCGGGTTTGGTACGCATCACTACAAGAGTGAGGCAGGAAAGGAGGGCGATACGGCACTGCTCGGATTTAGCCCCAGGAAGACCAGTTTGACGATCTATTTTTATGAAGGGTTCGATAGGTATGGCAAAGAGCTTGAAAAACTTGGGAAGCACAAGACCAGCAAAGGCTGTCTGTATATCAATAAGCTTGCCGACATTGACATGCAGGTACTGACGTCAATGGTGCAACAATCGTATCTGCTTGCGACAACACCACAGAAAAAAATAATGTCTGTGAACGAATATATTGAGTCGATACCCAACGCTGCCCGAGCTAAATTTGACGAGCTGCGCGAGCTGGTGCGCGATGCGTTTCCTGAAGGAAATGAGGTGGTGAGCTATGGGATTATTGGCTATAAACAAGGGGACAAGCGTGCGAGAGTGTTTGTGAGCGGATGGAAGGATCATGTGGCGATGTATCCAGTTCCAAAAGACCCTGATTTGCAGCGTGAACTAGCGCCATACCTTATAGGTAAAGGTACGTTGTGGTTTTCTCTCGATGCGCCACTGCCTAAAAAATTATTACAAGATGCTGTGCAGGCACTAACTTCTACAGGAGAATAGATAGATGGAGTTGATAATAAAACTGTTGATTGCCGGTGGTGTAATGGGTGTGCTTGATTTTGTTTGGCTTGGATTTGTAGCGAAAAGCTTGTATCACAAAGAAATGGGATCGATATTGCTCGAGAAATTTAATATGGTGCCGGCACTGGTGTTTTATGTCATTTATGTCATCGGCGTGGTGATGTTTGTTGTCAATCCTGCGCTTGAGAAGCTGTCACTCTTACATGCGCTTGGCTACGGCGCGTTATTTGGACTAGTGGCATATGCGACGTACGATCTCACGAGTCTCGCGGTCATAAAAGGCTTTAGTACGAAAATTGTCGTCATCGACATGCTATGGGGTATGGCGATCACAGCGGCAGTATCAGGTGGCACGTATCTCGTGGTGCGACAATGGCTGAGCTAGGGCAGTCATTTGTGCTAGCGCTCGTGGCGGCGCTGGTGTGGCAGCGAATCATGTTTATGATCGGCAAGCGACTCGAACGAATCGACGTGGTTGATGTCGGCTGGGGACTGACATTTATCGTTATCGCCGTTGTGATGGCTATCCTACATTCCCCAGTGAATATTGCAGGGGCGATCGTGATGGCTCTCGTGATAATGTGGGGTGGACGACTCTCATGGCATATCGGGCAGCGATTTCGGCGCAGCCGGGTGCAAGACCCTCGCTACACGAACCTAGTTCGTCACTATTCTCCACCACTCTTTTGGGTGCATGTGTATGTGAGGATATTTATCGTTCAGGCGCTGCTTGCCACTATCGTTAGCCTTCCAGTCATCGCGGTACTGACCGCGCAGCCCGCTATGAGCATGGTGGTGTATGCAGGGATGGCAGTCTGGATAGTAGGGTTTGTGTGTGAAGTAGTAGCTGACGCACAGCTCAAGTCATTTCTTCGGACGGCAAAAAAGAATGAGCTGATGATGACAGGCCTATGGAAGTATTCAAGGCATCCAAATTATTTTGGTGAGATGCTGATGTGGTGGGGACTAGCTATCTTCAGCTGCACAACACCGTATGGGTGGCTGGGAATCGTCGGCGCACTTGTCATCACGGCGCTGTTGGCATTTGTATCGGGTGTACCGCCAGCCGAAGCTCGAGCTGCCAGCAAAAAAGGCTGGAAAGCATATAAAGCTTCGACGTCAGTGCTCGTGCCGTGGTGGCCGCGCGGCTAGTCGACGATAGGGAGCGCATCCTCGGGCAGATTCATGATGGCAGCAAAACGATCAAGTTGTTGAAATTTGCAGTAGGGAATACGCCTACCATCAACGCTGTAAACGCGGTAGTAATGGTCGAAATGCCTGGTTTCGCCCTTAAAGTTCTTGGCGGTAGTCGGCTCGTTGATACGCTTGATATACCAGTTTTCGTGTCTGTCTAAGATGCGTTTAATTTTTGCGTAGTGATTGAATGACATTGTATTCTTATCATACCGTACCAGCTCGTTTCGTGATTACTGATACAATAATCTGATGAGGAATTTTTATCGACTGCTGATCAATACGATGATTGCGGGAATCACGACAAGTTTTTTGTGGTTTGCCGTAACTTTTTGGGTGTACTTGGAAACAAAAAATGTCATGGCAACCGCAATTTTGGGCGGTACGTATATGTTGATGATGGCGGTAACGGGAGTGTTCTTTGGAACACTCGTCGATCGCCACAAGAAAAAGCGCATCATGGAAGTAGCATCGTCAATTACGGCAGTGATGTTTGGACTCGCGGGGGTGATATATCTGCTGGTCGACAAGGCGCAGCTTTTGACAATTGGCGGGCCGTTGTTTTGGTTGTTCGCTGTCGTAATTTTGACAGGTTGTATAGTGGAGAATATTCGCAACATCGCGCTTGGAACCTGTGTGACGATCATGGTGCCAGAAGATAAACGAGCCAATGCTAACGGCATGGTAGGTATGGTGCAGGGACTTGGATTTATGGTAACGTCAATCTTTAGTGGTCTCGCGATCGGGTATCTTGGAATGGGCTGGACGATGCTGATTGCGATTGTGTTGACAGTGCTATCATTGATCGATCTGATGTTTGTGCGCATAAATGAAGATCATGTCGAGCACGACCCAGCTCTGACTAAGCTAGTTGATTTCAAGGGTGCATGGCTGGCAATTCGTGAGATTCCTGGACTGTTGGCGCTGATTTTGTTTGCGACATTTAACAACCTTGTGGGTGGCGTGTATATGGCGCTACTCGACCCGTATGGATTGAGTTTGATGCCGGTGCAGTCATGGGGGTTTGTGTTTGCAATTTCGAGTATCGGGTTCATGATAGGCGGGGGAATTGTTGCAAAAAAAGGTCTTGGCAAACGCCCGCTTCGTACGCTGTTGCTGGCAAATATTTTGATTGGGGTGTTTGGCGCGGTATTCACGATACGTGAGTCGATCCCGCTACTCGTTATCGGAATGATTATTTATATGAGCTTCGTACCGATTGCAGAGGCAGCCGAGCAGACGACCCTGCAAAAGATTGTGCCACTAAAAAAGCAGGGACGAGTATTTGGCTTTGGACAAAGTGTCGAAGCAGCAGCAGCCCCAATTAGTGCCTATATGATTGGGCCGATTGCGCAGTTTGGGCTGATACCGTACATGAACACTACCGCAGGGCAACAGGCATGGGGATGGTTAGTGGGTCCGGGGCATTCTCGCGGAATTGCAATGGTGTTTTTGGCAAGCGGCGTGATAATGATGGTGATTGCGGCGGGAGCTTTTTTGACACGGTCATATCGACAGCTGAATGCTGCATATGAGAAGTAAGGAGCGGTGATAGACGTACAATCAACGAATATCAAAGCGTCGAAATAGGCAGTGGAATCACCTGGGAGGGGTGGCTCGTGCTCATCTAAGCGCATGCATCGCGTACTGCCCGCGCTGCTGCAGGCAATGGGTGTCGTCGATGCGGTGACCGCCATGTCAGTGGTGCAGCCGATTCTGGCGGTAGTTGCAGCGGGTATGACGAAACTGCTGCTCGGCGGGGCGCGTGATCGCTTGCGACACAAAGTCGATACCAGTTTGATGATTGGATCGGTGCTCGCAGTGTGGTTCGTGGCGTACTTTGCATCGGGCATGTTCGTAACGTATGTACACAATGCAGTGGCCATGAGCTGGCAGGCTATCCTCATTAACATTCTGACCTATGGGGTGGCTGCGGCAGCAATCGAGTATGTGCGCTATGGCATTATGATGGTTGGTGGTCGGCGGAATATTGTTTGGCTTGGAGTTGTTGTCAGTCTTGTCGTGGGCGTACAGCAACTGAGTCTCGTTCATTTGACCGATGTCCATGGGGGCATCGATATAATAAAACTTGCAATCTCTGACGTGTTACCAGTGGTCGTGACCAGTCTGCTGCTAACCTATCTTGCAGTTACGGCCGGGCTCGGCCCGCAGCTTACGTTTCGTCTCGGCGTTGTAGCAGCGATCTACCTCCCCCCATTATTCCAAAGTACGACTGGTACTTGGCTGGTATGGTGTGGTTAATGTTGGCGGTCGCCGTGTATGTGGTGCTCGATCGAAATCGCGACGGTGTCGTATCAAAGCGCCGTCCTCGCGGCAGACATCCACGTCGAGCTGCGGATATCATGTTTTTGATCATGACCGTGATGCTGGTGCTATTTATGACCGGCGCGTTCTCGTATCGACCACGTGTGATTATGAGTAATAGCATGCATCCGGTATTTAGTCGTGGATCGATGGTGATTGTGCAAAACGCTACTGCCGTAGACGTACACGAGGGTGATATCATACAATATGAAGCACATGGACGATCGGTCACACACCGCGTGATCGCCATCGATACTGCTGCCGATGGATCAGGCCGAAGGATATTTATCACAAAAGGCGACAACAGCCCGAGTGTGGATATGCCAGTACAGGAACAGCAGATTACGGGAATTATTCGTGCACAAGTGCCGTATGTTGGATACCCAACAGTCTGGCTCAATGAAACAGTCAAATAACCTAGGGGGGCAATGTGAGAACAGCAAATGCAAAAGCATCGGGACGACCCTGGTGGTTTGTGATGCTTGGCGTTCTGCTGCTGGTAGCGATGGGCGGATTGTTATTTGATGCGCATCAACGAAGTGCAAGTGAAACTGCCAATCTGCCCTCGACCTATGAGTACCGAATTGATCAGACGGTCGATGCTCAGACGAATTATTTTAAGAGCAGCTTCTATGAGGACGGCCCTGGCCCGACCAATACGGCATATGTTGCCGACTTGACGGATACAGTAACCACAAAACTACGCTATCACTTCAAAGCAACCAAGCCAACAGAACTAACAACCATGCACAGCGTGACGGCGGTCGTCAAAGAAAAGTTCAGTGCCGGAGCGGACGGTAAAGATATTTCGAATGTTTGGTCAAAGGAGTACCCACTCTTAAAGCCAGTCATGCAAACCACGACAAGCACTGACGTTTCATTTGAGCCAGCAGTAGAGGTGCCGTTTGCAGAGTATCGCAAAATTGTTGAGCAGATCCGCACCTCGCTGGCACTCCCTGCCACATCAGAAGTAGTCGTGACATTTACCGTGCGAGTAGCTGGGACGGTCGACAATACGCCGTTTGACGACATTCGGGTCTCTACGGTCACGATGCCGCTCGACCAGCCAATCTACAAGTTTGCAACAAAGTTTGAAAAAGAGGCTACCAAGCAAGTTGTGGCGCAATCAGCCAAAAACAGCCGGGCATCGATGGCACTGTACGAGCGTATTGCGGCGGCGGTTGCCGGGGTGCTAGCAGCCTGTGCAATCGGTTTTGGTATGCGTAAGCAAATGTTTAAGTCACCGTACCAGCGGGAGCTCGATAAAATTTATCGATATCACAACGGGCTGATTATCAAGGCCGGCCCGCAGACTGACCTGACGCACAAGACGACGGTACCGGTAGAATCGTTTGACGACATCTTGAATCTTGAAGAGGAGCTGAAGTCGCCGATTGTGGCCAGTCCAGCGGGTGGGAGCGCCACGAGATTTATGATTATTCATGGCGATATTGTCTATGTATATATTCTTGGAAAGATTGAGAAAAGTGAGGCCACTACTGGTCGCTCGCTCGAAGAAATTGAAGCGTTTATCGAGGGGAGCAAGGCGGCTGGTACGGCCAAGAAAATCGAAGTTAAATCACCCGGTCATCGGACGCATCGGTCGTAGGGGCGCCAGTAGCCTGAGCAGCCGGTGACGTGGCCAACGAGACTGGAACCTCCGCGGAGGAGTGACGTGCTTTGTCGCGTTCGTTCATTTCCCGTAGTATCTTGCGCATCTCGAGGATTGCCCGTTGTGAACGCCAAGCGGTGATGGCGTTCATGAGATACAGGATAGTGATGAGAGTCGACACGGCCGTGAGTAGGTAGATGAAGGGCATGAGTGGTTGGAGAATAGCGTTGATATCAAACAAGCCGCCACTCGAATTACTGCCTGAATTGGTGTTGCCGAGGAGGTCATTGATTTGTTGCAGAGTTGCGGGATCCATATCAGCTAGTATACCGCTCTGGCGTTGCGGTGGCCATACCCCTTATGCTATGATGAAACGAGATTAAGTGAGAAGGAATAATAGATGGATTCATTTTCGGGTCGATCAAATCGATCGGTACCACAGCGTGAATATATAGACAGAGAGCAGCGGCGTGCGCCGGCACCTTTGCGTGAGGTCGAAGAAGCCCCAGTAGAGCGGCCCGCTGAACGACGAGTGTCGACTGCAGCGAAGACCAAAGCGCCTCGTTTTAATAAGTGGACACTAATAGTTGCAAGTCTGCTGGTCGCATCAATTGCAGGGTGGTTAGTTTGGAGTTTTCTGAGGCCAAGTGCGGGCTTGCCAGGAGTGAAAGCTGATGCGTATCAGGCAGTCTGGCTTTCCGATAAGTCGCTATATTTTGGAAAGTTGAGTGTGGCTAGTGATGAGTATTATCGTATGACGAACGTTTACTATTCACAAGTCACTGCTGGTAATGAGAAAAACGCAGAGCAAAATGTGCAGCTCGTCAAACTTGGCAACGAGTTGCCGTACGCTGAGGATGAGATTATTATCTCGAAGAAACAAGTGCTGTTCTATGAGAACCTCAAGTCTGATAGCAAAGTGACACAAGCAATCGACGATTATTCAAGGAAGAAATAGTATGCTACGAGAGCTCAAAGGCGGCGCCATGCACCATCAAGCTCGACAGCGTAAACTCCGTCGTCGATTTGTGCGAGGGCTCATCATCGTATGTGTGTTGATCGTAAGTCTCGGCATTGTCGGAGGACTGATCTATACTTGGATGATGGGCAAGCGAAATCCAGTCACGAGCTCGACCGTTTCAGTTGCACCGAAAAAAGCTCAAACTACCGCGCCGAAGCATGACGAAAACGCACCAGTCGGTGTGGCAATTGAAGCCATGTCGCCGCCCATGAAGGCAGGGGCCAATGCATCGATATCGGTTAAAACCAAGCCGAAATCTGCGTGCAGCATCACCGTGACGTATAAGGACGGTCAGAAAAGCACGGATGCTGGGCTGGTGCCGAAAAATGCCGATGAATTCGGTGTAGTGATGTGGACATGGACTGTAGAAGTCGGACGGCCCGTTGGCTCGTGGCCAGTTGAAGTCACTTGTGCTTATAAAGATAAATCAGGATACGGCAAAGAAGCGCTCGTCATTATACCAGCCTAGTTGAGGTCGGCAAGATAGCGGGTCCAGCTGTCGTCGCTGTGTTTAACGGTCGACTTGATCAGGATGAGCAATCCATTTTTGGTTGCAATAACCGATTGGGGCCCTTTGGCGGAAGTCCCGACAAAAGCCAGGCCGCCCGAAAACGGTAGGCGTTCGGTAGCGTTGTATTCTTTTGCAAGTTCGGTAAGCTGTTCGTCCGTGGCGCCAGAAAAGCTTTGAGGTAAGGGCTGCTGACTGACGATGATTGGTGTGTTATCAAGCGTGTCCTTGAAGGCGAATACTGGATCGCTTGTTTCTGGGCTGACACGGGTCCATCCGCCTAATGATTCGATTGACTTACTTTTTGGAAGAAGCGTTGCAAATTTTGGGGTGGTGTCGGTGTTCTTTTTTGGTGTCTTGCTCGATTGAGACGAAGTGGGTGCGGTGACTTTTGCTGGCTGCGCGGTTGGCGCAGGCCGGTTCAGCCACCACCACCCGAGCGCCATGAGACATGCAGCAAAAATGACGACGAGATGTCGATGGTCATTACACCAATCAATCACTCGAGTGTGTACTCGAGGTGTTTTTTGACCAGCAGGAACAAGATCATCATATGAACGAATTGTTGTTGATGAGGAGTGTCGACTGGCAAACGGTTTATTCATGAAAGTATATCCTATCTCGTATAGTACGGTGTATCATCTGGCATCTGCAAGCCCCCGGTAAACGTTCGACCGTGCATGAGTCGTTTGCCAGGATCGGCGGTGAACTGAAAGGTGAGATCGGTGATGGTCGGTCCACGGGACACATCATCGGGATAACCAAAGGCCTGCGAGCTGTCGACAGTGACATTGAAAAAGAAGTAGCGTCCGCAGCTGATATTGGCACCACTGCCGTCTTTGACGATGTATGCTCCAGGTGTGCCCAGGGTGACATTACCAAAGCTGGTCTCTTGTCCCCATGTTGTCATGGTGGCACATTTGTTTGCGGTTTGCTGGTTAGCCATACTGCGGTATTTTAGTTGCCAACGAGCGCCAATGGAATTATCGACACCATTCATCAACCATGAGTTCGGGAACACATCACTGTCCGTGTCCATCATGAGTGAATATTTTGCGATTTGTGGCTGGGAGAGAACTGTTGTTTGCTGCGTGGCTGGCGTAGCATAGGTAAGTGTTGCACCACAGCCTCCACCAGTCACATAAATTTTGCCTTCGTGATACACCGCTCCGGCACCATAGCGAGCGCCTGTGTAGCGTTGGTTAGTTTCATACCATTCGCCGACACCGGTAGGGTTGTTACCGGTTGCGATAGTGGTGTTTGCACTGACGGGAGCAACCAGCGTGGATGGATCGCAGGTCGTTGCATTGGTGCGTCCTCCAATGAGGTAGATATACCCATTTGCCGCCACCGCTTCAGCCTGGGTGTGGCTTGCGGGCAGGCCTGAAGTGAATGTCCATGTGCCTGCCGTGCCATTGGTGGCATTGATTTGAGAATACTGTACGTCGCTCAGGTAGTTTGTACCGTCAAACCCACCAAAGAGATAGAGGTTGTTGGCATAAGCGACCGCAGCGGTACCACTGCGGGCTGCAGTAAATGGTGTACTGGCTGTCGACCAGGCAGTCGCAATATTGCCACCATTACTTAACTGAGGGCTGACATAGACGGTATTGCAGACGTTGCTCGCTGTACAGCCAGCACCTGTGCCGCTACCGCCAATCACGTAGAGACGATCGTTCCACACGGCAGCACCGAAGTTGGTTCGAGCAGCGGGTAGACCGTTTGTCGCCGTTGCCCAGGAGGTGATATTGCCAGCTGTAGGTGTGGCATAGTAGACTTCGGTGCGTCGATCTGTCGCAGTGCTGCTTTGACCGCCAATGTAGTAGAGTGACCCACCTGCAGCACGAAGCTTGCCCCACGTGCGAACGGCGGGAAGCGGAGCGGTCGTGTTGCTCCATGCTCCTACGGCACCGTTGCTATCGATAGTGGCGTATGAAACTGTGTCGACAGCCGTGGTGCAGTCTGTCGCACTGACACATCCGCCGGCAACGTAGAGGGTGCCATTGAGGATGGTGGCACTGGCACCGATTCGGTTGGGGTTTGTGGTGTAGGTGTTGGCACTTGTTGTATAGCCAGCGGGCGCTCCACTATCGTTGTTGTATACCTGAAAGGTTTGAATGATATTGGTCGGACCCCCTGTGTTGCAGGTAGGGCTTGCGCCAATGGTACATCCGCCAATCACGTAGGCATATGAGTTTGAGACTGGTACGGTGAGACCCCAGCGTTGATTGATTTCTACGGCAGAAACATTCCAGCCATCTCCAGGCTCTCCTAGGCTGCCATCGGATACATTGATTTTGATAAACTCAATGTCAGCCAAGACGCCTGTTGCAGCCTCGTAGCCTCCCACCGCATAGAGATAGCCGTTGTAGCCAAAGGCGGCCGAACGTCGTCGTCCTACTGACATCTGATTGGGGGATTCAGTCCAAGTTGTCCCACTGACTGCAACGACATTGTTGTTGTTATCGATTTTTGCATAGTGCACAGTTTTCTGGTCAACGAGATTTGGCGAGACACCGCCAATCAAGTACACGTAGTTGGCGTACACCGTACCACTCATGATGCCTAGGCCAGTCCCAGTGGCACCGGGAATGGTGCCGATTTGCAACTGGCCAGTGGTCGTGCAGCCAGCGATAGCTCCGCTCGCCTGGATATTGCACTTGTAGACATTCTGGCTGTAGTTTGTGCACCCTGCAGCATCAGTCACTGAGCATCCGCCAAATACAAACAGGTTACCAGGGTTATTCGTCGCATCGGCTGGGTTTGGTCGCGCATAGGCGAACAGGTATGAGACGGAGTTCATGCCAAGGCCTGTCATGCTCTGAGTTGTCCACGGGCCGATACTACCATTTGAGTTGAGTGTGGTACGAAGCAGAGTATTGGTGTTTCCGGCACCATCAAGTCCGCCAACGAGATAGAGCCGGCCACCAAACACGACTGGGCTTGAAGCGCCAATGCCGCCTGTAATAGTGTTGGTGGTATCAACACACCAAATATTTCCTCGCAGCGTGTTTGGTGCTGTGCAGGTCGGCGCTGTCATGGTTCCTGTGGAAGAGATTGCTGTGTAGGCGACATTGCTTGACATGGCGGTACAAGCTTCACTGGTACACCCACCTATGATGTAGAGATAGCCATTGGTAATAATAGCGGCGTTGAGTATATTGCCGACAAAAGTAGTCCCAGGCATATTACAGCTTGTGGGCGTCCCGCCACTACAAGGTGCGGTGCCGGCTGGGACGGTTGTTCCTACAGTTGAAGCATCACCATCACGATTGATATTTCCATAAAGAATACTACTGAGCGTGCCGCTACATGCGCCGGTAGTAGTATTCTGTGTGCTACAGCCCCCAACTGCGTAGATGACATCGCGCCATGCAAATAGCCCATGACCGAAGCGTTGACTTGAGACGTCACCCACTGTGTTCCATACATCAAGACTACCGTCTGCATTGATACTGGCAGTCTGAGTATCTGACTGGACGGTTGTGCAGTATCCACTCGCATTTACTGTGCTGCAACCACCAGAGATATAAATGTATGCCCCCCACACCACTGAAAAATTACCGCCACCACTGAAGCGTCCCGTGGCAAAGCTATTGGTTTGTACCCAAGCGTTGAGCGTGCCATCTGAATTTATCTTATTGTAATAGACACTCGATAACGGTGCTCCGCCAATGGTGCTAGCGCCACCGAGAACATACAGACGGTCATTGTATACTTGGGCGCTATGGCCGTAAAGATTTGAGGGGAGTGTTGTCGATGAAGCCCAGGTGCTCAGCTGACCTGTTGGAGTGATATCTGCGATTTCGACGGTGTTCACTGGTGCCGATGCGGTACGTCCACCGATCAGGTACATGCGGTTGTTATAAGCAACTGCGGTCAGGTCAGAACGAGCAGTACTTATGCCAGTGTCTTGATACCAGTATGCCCAAGTACTTTTATTGCTACTTGTCGGGTGCCAAAGTTGTGGCTCGCCGCTTGCACCGAGCTTCGCTATGTAAACCGTGCTCTGTGGAGCGCCTGAGCTGTTGTTGCCACCGATAACATAGAGAAATCCGTTGTAGGCGACAATTGAGTAATTAGTTCGAGCTTGAGGCAGGGCATAGTCCGAGTCGGTACACCAACCGCTACAAGTACCATTACCGGGGTTTGGGCTTTCAAGTGAGCCATCAGTTGTCGAGAGGTGCATCCAGTTGAGTGTCGCACTTGGTGAAGCACCACCAGCTCCATAGTTGATAATGATGCCACCATTGCCGCCGGCTCCACCAGTGCCGCCAGTTAGTCCTGCTGCGCCACCTTGTCCCGCTCCAGCTCGATCGACATCAGCGTTATTGCCCGGATTGATACCTGCGCCGGCTGTAGATGTAAGCCCGCTACTAGCAAAACTTGACCCACCACCACCGCCGCCACCACCAGCGGATGTGCCGGAACCTGCTCCACCGCCACCACCGAAGTAGCCACTCGCTCCACCGCCACCACCAGCGCGATTTGTTGAGAGCACGCCGCCACCTGATCCACCACCAGTGAGCCCACCAAGGGTACCAGATCCATCAGTTGTTCCGGTCGTACCGTTCGCCCCAGGACCACCGGTCAGCGAAGACCCCGCAAGCCCAGCGTTGGTGCCAGTACCTCCAGCTCCACCGGCACTAGCGGTGCCACGTGCGCCACCACCGTTTGCAAGAGATGGACTACCATTGACACCAGTTGTGCCACCACCAGCTCCACCTGCTCCACCAATGTGAGTAGCCGAGTTACGACCCCCCCCTCCACCACCTCCACCTGCAGCGATAGCAAGCGGGGTAGTGCCTCGATAAATACTGGAGTAGGCTCCACCCGAACCACCGCCACCAGCAGTGTTACGTGTGCCCCCTCCACCTCCTCCACCAACATAGACAGTGAGTGTCTCGTTTGGCGTGACGGCAATAGTGCCTGAGACGTAGCCAGCACCACCCCCCGCACCACCTGCAGCAGCAGAGCCGCCGCTACCTCCACCACCTCCACCACCCCATACTTTGACCGTGAGGCTCGTCACGCCATCAGGAACAGTAAACGTACTTGCACCTTGCGCACTATACACTTGTCCATTGAATGAGTTGCCACCGACGGAGTAGAGGTAGCCTCCGGCAACTGCGGTACCGCCAGTCCAGTTTGGTTGAGGTAGCTTCGTCGCTGAATTCCAGGTGTCAAAACGTGCACCAGTGGTACGACCTTTTTTGATTAATTTGTTTGCGACGTCAAAATTAATGTTGGTTTCGTTGTTTCCATTCATGAACTGCTGGGCGGTGACAATATAGATACTCGGGTCTATGCTTAGCGGATACGAAGCCCTCTCCAGGCCACTAGCGGTGACGGTGAGTTCATTTTTTTCGAGCGTGAACGATACCTCGACTGCCGATTGCTGTTTGCCTGTTTCGATCACTGTTGGCTTGGGGATGACAAACAGTAGCAGTGTTTTGGCGGCATTTTCACGGGCTTTTTTGAGTAGAGCAGCATCAGCATCAGTACCTGTGGAGATACTATTAATGAAAAGTTCGTTGCCATAGACGCCAATACTTCCGTCGACTTCTTTGCGGGCTTCAGTGCCGTCAGGGAGGCCGAGGCGGTAAGTGGCGGAGAAACTATCGCCAGGTTTTTCTTTCAAAATGATGTCTTCTTTGATGCCAGTTCCTCCGGCGGTGTAAACGAGCCAGCCACCGTGATTGCGGAATGGGTAAATGATACGATTGCTTTCTTGTTTGCCTTCTGCGAGTGCGAGCTTTGGCGTCATCTTTAGATCTACTTTGTAATTCGGATCAGTGACGGTCACGCCTGCAGCTGCGTCATCAGGAATAGTTGCCGCAACTCGAGCATTAGACGACTGCTTGTTCCCAGAGATCGGCGCGTTGCCATACGAAAACGTATACAGCTTTTTGGCACTATCGTATCGAAGGTTTTTTTCGAATAGTTCTGAAGGAGCGGAGAGAAGTTTACTCGCCGCAGCGATTTGATAACTATGGGGGCCATAATACACATAGAGCAGCCAGCCGATATAACTTAAGATCAGCAGGGAGGCGAGGGCAACACAAAGGCGTATCAACTTCTTGCGAGTCGGCACGGGTATGACAAAATAGCGCTTGCCAGAGACGGTGGACTTCGTGAATGAGCTGAGTATCGCAAAAGACGGTCGCTTGGCGAGGCGTCCTGAAAAGCGTTGTACTCCCAATCGAGATCCGTGATGTTTTTTTATTCTCATAATCCCATAGTCCACCCCTGGTGGTTCTCTGTTAGTATAGCATAACCGCTAAGGACAGACTACTTGTTGCTGAAGGCAAAGTTGAGGTTGCCGACATAGGCGTTGGCATTTTTGCTGGTGACGACATCAATCTTGAAGACGATACTATTTCCAGGGGTAAACCCGCAGGTCGAAGGATCGGCGGCACCGCTTGCCGATTTCGTTTGCCAGCTCGTCACCGTGCCAGTGGAGACGACTGAGCTAGTGCCACATGGCGTTAAGCCGCTACCGGCATTTCGGTATATCTGGTAGCTCACCGTTGCCGAACCGCCGTTTGAACCGTTATCGGTACGGCCCATGAGCGAAGTTTGGCCAGAATTAAAGCTCTTGAAGGTGCCAGGAAGCTGGTATGTCACGTAAATACTATACGTCTGGGCAGATGCCTGAGGGCTTGTCCATTTGTAGAAGTTGTAGGTCTCACCACCAGCGCAGATAGTGGGCTGGCCAGAGCTGCCGTCGTTGATCCCAAGTGTCGAGCTACATAGGTCGCTTGTCATCGTGCCAACCCCCGTGCCGTGCAGCACAGCATTGGTAAACTCTGGCGAGATAGTGATGATATTGTCTGGGCTTGAACCACAGGCACCCCAACCGTCAGCTTCGTAGCACTGCAATTTACCGAGTGTCGTATCGTAGTACATGCTACCGAGCAGTGCATCGTTGTTGGCCGCCACAGGCGCAGAAGCTCCACGGTCAAGCGTGAAGAGAGTAGTCGGGCCACCATTCGTACCACCGCCAATCTGGACGTTTGGCGTCGTATTACTGCTGAGGGTCAAGCTAAAGGTGTCGACATAGAATGTCCGTGCAACTCCCGTCGCTTGAGTAAAGTAAACATACGGGTTGGTGGCAGTCGTGGCGTCAGTCGTGATATAGCAGGTGACTTTTGTGAAATTACTAATACTCGTTGAGATGACTTGAGTATTGTAGTCGGCGCAGTTCACAAAGCTTGTGCCTCCGTCTCTTGAGTAGCGAACGGTAAAATTATTAAATGCATTGCTGCTCGCCACGTAGACAGAAATCCGGTACAGAGTGCTTGGTAGTGGATTGATGCTTAGTTTGTTGCGTACACCTTGTCCAGCGGTGGCAGTCGTGACGACTTGTGCACTATCACTCGCTTCATTTCCTGCAACATTCGTCCAGGTGCTTGTTGCTCCACCGACTCCGGGCCAGTTAGTACTAAAGTTTATATTGTCACCGACATCACCATCAGTTGCGAGATTGTAGTCGGCAGCGATGGTGACGGAAATATTATCAACATAGAAGGTACGAGCTGTACCAGTCGTTTGTCTGATGATAATGGCATTTGAAGCGGTAATACCACTCGCTGGTGCGGTAAAGGTACAGTTTACCTTTGTCCAGATGCTTGTTGCGCTGGTGGCGGCAGCCGTACATGGCACACTGGCTGCAACACCGTCAATTGAGTAGTACACACTCATGTCAGTGAAAATGCCACTAGCGAGACGGGTTGTAAATGACACGTTGTAGTGCATGTTGGGTGTGAGCGCACCGGTGAGAACATTTTTGACGCCATCATTTGCCGTGCCAGTGGTAGCGATTGCGACTGAGGCTTGTCCTGTGGCGATATAATTACCGGCGGTATTGTAGCGACTAATGGTTGCGCTCCCCATCGGCATCCACGTATTGGCTGGGAAAGTAATCGGTGTACTGCCAGCAACCTCGGCACCACTATCAGAGGTATACTCAGTGACGTTGCTATTAACCTGGAAGAGTCCGGCTGCGCTAGAGGTTTGGACGCTCAGCAATGTACCATTAACTGAGTTTACTGTGCTGTCACGGATTGTTAATCCATTGGTGGCGCTGGTTTTGCTGACGACTAACTCAGCACCACCAGCACTCTGGAGGGTATTGTCATATGCTGCCTGCAGCGTGGTGCTACTCGATGCTCCTGCTGCCGTCCAGTCGTCGCCGTTCCATATCATCGTGGCAGTTGTGTTTTTGCGCATAGCGATTTGATTACCCTGGCCACCGCCGTTGACTGAGAGTGTGAAATCTTTTGAGGTGTTTGAGGCGGTGACATACACGACGCGACCCGCAGTGAGGATTGTTGGGTCGGGAAGAGTTGCGGTTCGCCCGTCGACGCTGAAGCCGACGAGTATCGCTGCCGTGTTGTTGACTGAGCTCTGAGCAATCGTACAGCTCGCAAGGACGGGAGCACTGCTGGTAAAACAATTGGGATCAGCGGTTGTGGTCGAGAATGTTGGTGTCGACATCACCACCAAGCCTTGCGCACCCGTACCGCTGCCGCTACCACCACTGAGAGTGAGGTTGCCGCCATTTGTATTTGCGAGTGACGCATTGCCGCCCTGAATGGCTAGTGTTTGATTTGGCGCACCCTGTACCGATGAGGTTGTCGAGCCCGAGAAGGTAAGGGCAGAGTTGGTAAGAATGGTTGTGCCAGCAATTTTATAATCAGTCGAGGTATTGATACTACCAGTGACATCAAGTGCACTGCCGACGGTCGAGGAATTTCCGATTGCTACTCGTGAATTGGTGGTGTCGACCGCCATTACGACATCGGTGCCGCTACTTGTTTTGACAGAAAGCGCAGACGTGCTGTTGACAGCTGGCTGGACAGTCAATGAGCCGGTTGAACCAACGCTCAGTACCGGTGATGCAACGCCGCTCGCCTTGACCTGCAAAATATCCACACTTTGCCCAGCAGCACCTTGGAATACTGCAGCCGAGTTTGTGCTTGCGGCGCTTTGCAAGGCAATGTTTGCTGTCTGTAGTGTCGTCGTGTTTTGGATAAAGTCACCAGCGGTTTTGCCGCCCAGCATGCCCGCATTCATAGCGTATGGTGTGCTTGCGAGGCGTTTCATCGGCAGCATTTCACCGTCGCCCGCACAAGAAGCAAAAGGCGTACAAGTTGCGTTCGTATTGCCAATGTTGATACTGAGCCAAAGCGTGTCTTGATTCCAGTCCACGCTGCTCAGGGGAGTAATTGAGCCCAACTGCACTGACATGTAGCCGTTTTTCACCATGACACCCTTGCCTCCAGAGTTAAGCCAGTTCTCGGTCCACTTTAAGGTGCTTGCTGGCGAGCCAGTGCTGTTATTAGCCGAGAGGCCATCGCCATCCTGATAGATCTTAAACTGAATGTTGTAGTAGCCATCTGCGACTGTGGCGCCTGAAGCGGTGAGGAGTCGACCTTGGAAGTTGATTTGTTGGTTGATGCCTGGCGATGCAGACACAGAGGAGTTTGTTATGAGAGTTACAACGCAAAGCACGCCCAGCAATAGGGCGCCTAAGATACTCCGGCGTAGGGCACGAAAAACAGTCATGTCTTTTTGTTGTAGTTTTTGATTTATTTTTCTACCACTAAAATATAGCCCGGGCGTAGCGAGAATGAACCCTTGCTGATGTGGCATAAAAAGCCGTCAAGGTACGATAGGTGGTTTTAGATTGTTATGTTGTGCTGTAAAGCCGTTTTTGTCTCACACATAGGTTTTACCTTATTAGCATAAACAATTTATCAAGAAAATGCAAGTTTTTTCATCTATTCTAGGCAGCAAGTAGACCGTTTTTGATAAGTGTTCGTCGCTCACGCCATTCACCGGCCCAAAAGCTGATTGTCATGGCGAATATCGCTGCGTAGAGTGGCCAAAGTGCAATGAGAATATGGGTGGACTGATTGCTTGCAGTGGCAGCGACCACCTCTGGATCTGGCTGTCCGTTGACAATGCTCGCCACAGTCAGGAATGCCACACGCCCATCTGCATCAGTAGCTTGGAGTGATAACTGGTAGGTACCGGCCTTTGCATAGGTGTGGGCTGCACGAAAGCTGGCGTTGTCTGGACGCGACACAACCTTGTTGGTGCTATCTCCCCATTGGATGTTGACGGCATAGGGTGCTCGACCTCCCATAATGTCAATCGGTATGGACATTTCTTTATTGGGAAATGCTCCACGGAATACTGCATCGGTGTTGATAATGAGCTGAGAGCCACCGAAATTAAGTGAAGAAAGCCCGTTGGCACTCGCGATACCAGGGTTGTAGGTGACATTCACCGTATTGCTATCGGGCCCCGCCTGATTCAGAGCGTCATAAACACGGGCTACAATTGCGTTTGCTCCGATAAGTAGATCGACTTCGATCTTGAATATACCATCCGTATTACACGGAGTTGAGCCAGCAAAAATATCGTTTTTGAATATCTCAACTAAGGTGTTGGTCGGGCAAGTGCCTCCGATGACAACCGGTGTTTGAGTGAATGATTGTCCGGGGCTCGGTGTAGTGATTCTTGCCCCTTGAGTCGGCGGCTTGCCGGGCATGACACCAGTTAGGCCGATAGATCCGGCGGCAGGTCCTGGGCGGTCCCATGCACCGACAGTCACCGTCGTTAGGCAAAATCCAACCGCCAACAATAGCACCGTCAAAGAAATATAGGCAGTGTGTTCGTGAGAGCGTATTTTTCCTGTGTTTGTATAATGGAGCAATGGCTTGCGACGAAGCATAAGCACAGTATACCATCAGCTATTAGTTTTTACTAGAGTCTAGGCATAGCCAACGCTGACTGTTATCGTCGTCTCGAGCCACGAGAACGACCGACCACGCGATCGGTGTATCGACGTACGAGAAGGCGTGCAATAATGGCAATTGCAATAATTGCAACAACTACCGCTAAAATAAGGCGCCATGGAATCACCCAAAAACTTAGCTCGCTGGTGATCTGCTGGTTTGACTCCCCATAGTTTAGTGTCATCTTTGCACGGTAAAGACCAAAGAGCATACGATCACCGATATTGCTCTTGTCGAGCGGTTGATCGAGCTTTCGAGTAGTTCCTGGCAAAATGCTACGTCGTTCGAGATTGACGTTAACATTGGCGACGAGATTTCCAAACATGTCGGTGACAGCTATCTGACCAGTTGGTTGTTCAAAGACATTGCCCTTGTTGACGATTTTTTGATTGAATGTTACCGGCTGCTCCTCGAATAGCCAGCCTGGAATATCGGTGGGGGTTTTGCTGACATAAAAGGTATTAAACGCCAGCTCTTCTTTTGCCTGACCATTCACACGTAGAAATATGAGTGCTCCGAGACTTGCGCTCAGAGAGACTCCTGAGGATTCCATATCTGGTGCTGTTGCCGTAAATCGAATGACTCCGTAGTAACCGCCTGGCGAGGCATCTTTTGGAATCTTGATGGTGACGGGGAGAGATTCAATTTGACGAGGCTTCAATGATAGCTTATTGAGCGGCTGTATCCAGGTTTTAATTGAATATGGGGTGGGCTCTGCCTGATCGAGTAGAATTTTTGGTACGCCGTCTTCGCCGTTAGCCGTGAAGTCATCGACTGTTCCGGTCACGACTAGGGGGCTGCTAGAGATATCGCGCAGATTAATAGTGGCAGATACGGTATCGCCTGGATTTGCCTTGAGGTTGAGAACGGGCGGTGCGATTTCGAGTGCTTGGCCGGGAGCATCTACCGCATGAGCTGGTGTTGCGGCAAAAACAAACAGGGTAGATAAGGCGACAAGAGTGGTGGCAAATAACTTCTTCATAGAATTAATAAGTGGGGGTACAGATGTAGGTTAAGGTAGCGACATAGGTGCCGGCCATCTGATTACCGGCCACGTCGACGATGTATGATGAAGTGAAGATTTGAGCATTGGTTGGTCCTGCGACGTTGAAGTTGCTCGCAGCAACAATGTCCCCAGAATTATACTTAAAAGTGTCGACAGTATTATAGCCTGTTTGTGCTTGACCTCTGAGGTCAGTACCGTTTGGAGGAAGGTCAACTTCGGCGCCAATCGCTACCGGAGAGGTAGCGGTGGTGTTGGCTTTGAGGTTCATGCCAAATTCACTTTTACCTCTGGTGCGTGTGGCGGCTGTTGTCATAGCTGGGATGGTGTTTGAGCCAGAGGTGAGGGTAGCACCATTGACTGTGATGGCGTATCCAGAGCCTGCGTTGGTGCTTGCTGCCATCTGTGAAGTTGCAGTGGCAGTATCGGTTGGAGAGAAAAGCTGGTTGAAGCTAATTGCTCCTGAAGTGGCAGTAGCACAATCAGGCACACCTGCAGTTTTGCTCACAGTGCCTCCCGTGCAAAAGATCAATGTCTCAGGCATGACACCAGTTAGGACGATCTGGGTGGCGGTACTAGCGGCTACCGTACCGGTGTCTACGGCGCCCGTAGCGCCATCGGTACCGGTATATGAGGTGATGCGAACGAAGAACGTGTAATTAGTAGTGGAAGGGTTGGTGACGCTGTTGAGTTGGATTTTGACAACCGCATTGGCACCCGTTGCTGCAGCAGCACGAGTTGCGATGAAGCTGTTTGCCGTCGAGCTTAATTTGCTAAATCCCGTTACGGTACTGCCTGTTTCGTTACCAAAAGTTGCAGCTGTTGCGCTCATGCCAGTTGGGGCTACACAAGCAACCTGCACAGCGACGGTACAATATTCAAATTTGATCGAGCCAACTGTGCCTGCAGTTGGGAGCGTAAAGGTAAAGGCATGATTGACGACGCCACCCGGCTTTGAGCCACCATCAGTTGCGCCAGCGACAAGCTGCAAGCTACGATCAGTAATTTGTGCAGCGTAGGCAGTCGGTGCTTCATAAGCAAAGATGACAGCGCTGAACACCATCAAGCCACTAAGCAGATAATAGGAGAGTCTCCTCACACTTCTCATAATCAAAAGTGTACCATAAGCGAAAACCAGCGGTCAAATAGTTGGGTCAATCGAGCATAATTATATGTGGATAACTAGCAAAGCCGTGTAATCACCAAAACACGGCTCATGCATGCTATCCGTGGTGGACTAGTAGGTTGGGGTACAAATATAGGTAAGGGTAGTAGAGTAGTTACCAGCTGGCAAGCTACCAGGAACATTTGCGATATAGGTGGCGGTGTAAATTTGGGCGTCGGTTCCACCAAGTACTGTGTTGCCGCTGTTTGCGACAGGGTCACCGGAATTGAATTTGAAGCTATCTACCGTGTCATACCCTGCAAGCGGCTGACCACGTAGGTTTGCGGCATTGGATGTCGGCGCCAATTCGGTGCCGGTTGCAACGGTGTCGATGGTATTGGCTCTGAGATTGAGCCCGAACTGGCTATTACCGTGGAGACTGGGCCCAGCAGTAGTCATTGCAGCGATCGTGTTTGATCCTGAACTAAGGGTGGCGCCATTGATGGTGATGGAGTAGCCGGAGCTAGCGTTGGTACTTGCTGCCATCTGCGAGCTTGCGGTGGCTGTGGCAGTCGGAGAGAATAGCTGGTTAAAGCTAATGAGTCCAGAGGTGGCAGTACCGCAGTCTGGGACACTAGCAGTCAAGCCAATCGCTGCACCAGTACAGAAGACCAGTGATTCGGGCATTGTACCGTCGAGGATGATTTGCTCGGCGGTCGAAGCAGCGACTGTTCCTCTATGGACCGGCACACCTGTCGTATCGGTGCTCGCATAAGCGGTAACACGTACGAAGAATGTTTTGTTGCTTGCAGGTACGACGCCATAGTTTGGGTTTGTAACGCCATTGACTGTGTAAGTGACAGTGGTATTTGCACCCAGTGTGTAAGCGCTGCCTCGTGAGAGGTAGTAGCTATTGAAGTTTGGGCCAGTCGCTGGGTGCATGGTCATACCGGTGATGCCTGTCTCGCCACCTAGCGTGACTGTGCCGGCATTCATGCCAGTTGGAGCGACACAGGTGAAGGCGCCAACATCTGCAGCGGTCGTACAGTATTCGAATTTAATCGAGCCAACAGAGCCGCCAGATGGTAGTGTAAAGGTAAATCTATGGTTAACAATACCGCCTGGTTTTGATCCACCGTCAACACCACCTGCAACAAGTGTCAGGCTACGATCGAGAATCTGCGCCGCATTTGTAGGGGTTGGTAAAACGACTTGTAAGACAAGTATAGTGGCGAGCGAGAGCAGGCCAAGAGCTTTTAATAGTGGTGGTGATATTTTTTTCATGTTGTGGTGGTTTTTGTTTATGTTTAGTGATATCTGCCAGCACTTTAGCATAAGTGTTTTTGAATTGTCAACAATAAGTTGTGAAAACTACGCCATTAGTATGTGCCGGTGACCACGAGCGTCTGGTTGGTGGTATACTGCCCACCGTGAGTGAGAGGTGATACATTAACGACATAACTAATCGTATAGTTGGTCACGCCACTATCTTTGTCTGATTGTGCAATGATATCGCCACTTTGGTAAAAATACTTGTTTGGTGTGTTGTAATTTGCCGCTAACGCACCAAATCCAAACTGCCCATTATCAGGGTTTGTGCCAAGTGATATGGGCAGAGTATTTGCAACTAAATTAATACCAAACTGCTCAACACCGGCTTGTGCGGGACCTAGCACCGACATCGGGGTGATGGTATGTGCGCCATTTTGCGGAGGAGTGCCAACAATTTGTACGACATATCCGTACGTTGTGTAGTTAAGAACGGTAAAGCTCGCAGTGGTAGTCGAGGTAGCAGTAGGGGTGAAGGCGCCAAAGTTAGTCCCGCTCGAGTTAACGACAAACGAAAGAGCAGGATCACCCGTTGTTTTGCTGCCGGCATTGATCTGGTAGTTTGTCGATGTCGAGTTGCCTACGCCTAAATCACCGGTCGCCTCGGTGATGCCATAATTTGCCGACCCTGAATTAATTAATCCGCTGGTACCAACACTGGTTTCGTCGAACTTGAAATTTGTCGACTGAAGTGTCTCGGCGAGTACAGGTGTAATAGACGCTGTTGCAACTATCAGCGCCACAAATATGCCTCGTACTCCAATTTGCCAGGCCATAACTCTATTGTAGGAGTAGGCATGAGCTTTTTGCAAGTTTCGCTTGCGGGCGGTATACTAGCGTTAGCAGTATGGGTGAGACAAACAGATGAGTAATGATCCAAATAATGAATCTCAGACACCAGCACCAGAAGTGTTGACTGTTGGCGGCGAATCGTCGACACCCGACACTTCGAATGGGCAACAAGCAGAGGTCGTCAAGACTGCTCCGGCCACGCCCAAGCGCCGTATTGCCTACAAGCCTAGTCACAAAGGTACGTTTATCGGGTTGGTGGTGGTAATTCTTATCCTAGCCATCAACGCCGGTATCATCGCTTTTGTCATGCGCAACCAAGTCACAGCGGAGGAAGAGAGGATCAAAAACGGGGTGACTATTAGTTCTGCCACGCTCGACAAATTAGGGGTGAGCCGCAATCCAGCTGGCAATGCCGAGACGGAGTTGATTGTAGGACCGAAGTCGACATTTAAGGACAATGTGCAAATGGCGGGATCATTGCAAGTTGGCGGCAGCCTGGTGCTCAATAGTAAATTTACTGCGAGTGATGCTGCCCTGGCCAAGCTCCAGGCAGGTGATACACAGGTGCAGTCGCTCAATGTCAATGGCGATGGCACCATAAGCACCCTTAATCTGCGTAAAGATCTGAAAGTGGCCGGGGTGACGCAACTCCAGGGGCCGTTGACAGTCAACCAACTAACGACCGTTAATAATAATATGAATGTCGCCGGTAATTTATCAATTGGCGGAAGTTTGAGTGTGCGCAACTTCCAGGTAGCAACGCTGACCGTGGCTGGACACTTGATCAGCACGGGCGCGCAACCAGGTGCAAGTGCCGGGGGCGGTACTGGTAGCAACGGCACGGCGGCGATTAGCGGCAATGATACCTCGGGAACAGTGTCGGTCAACATGGGAGTCGGTGCGGGCAATGGTTTGCTCGCGACCGTGAATTTCAGCACGAAATATGCCGAAACGCCGCATGTCGTCGTGACACCAATCGGTCGAAGTGTACCGGGAATGTATATCAATCGCACGTCTGCCGGCTTCACAATTAGTGTCGATGGAGCACTGGCGCCAGGTGGGTATGCATTTGACTATGTGGTGGTGCAGTAGTAGCGGTAATGAGACAATTGCAGGCAGTTTTCTATAGCTTCACGCAGAGAAAGCTATATCTAGCAGCTGGCTTTCTCTGGTTCTGCATATAGACTCACTGACCGTTCGTTTATCATCGCGCGGTGGGACGGAGTAAATCCGTCCAGACCGGCTGCTCTTTTTTGAATCTCAGTCGCACAGTAAAAACAACGTGCATGTTGCTTGGCTGGACTTTTTCCCTTCAGTTGCAACAAAATCGCTAGCAATAAATTCTGACGAATGCGTCTAGTTCTATTATGAATATCTACGTGAGAAGCCCCGCACACTCGTAAGCATGCGGGGCGGGCTCTCATGGCGGGGAGCTGGTGCAGTTTATGCTGCTCGGCTCTCCGGATAGAGCGATGGGGCACAGGAGGTAGGGCGTGTAGCCAGCGGCTGTGCGGTAGAGCAGCACGTCGTAGGTGGCTCCCGAGACCGACTTGAGCACCGCACTCCCCTCGAGTCCATTGCCGTACCCGCCTTCTGGTGCGATGACCGACACCACGTCGTACCCTTCACTCATGAGTTGCTGCTTTACGTCGGCAGCGCGGGTGCTATCGCGATGGCTCATCACTGTCACGGCGACCGTGATGAACAGCAGGAAGACGATGGGCGAAACCCAGATCCAGTGGGTGGCGTAGAAACGCCTGATCAAGGCAGTCACGGAAGTTCCTTCCCTAGTAGTGTGCCGTATAGCTAGTAAACCACGCTGGTTTAGGTAGGGCAAGCGTGAGCACTTAGCGGGCATACAAAATAGTCACGATACACAATCGTACATTTTATCTTATCGATAAAACTAGAAATAATGAGACACATTCATCAGAATTTATTTCTGTGAATTTGTTGTAACTTAGGAAAAAGAGCAGACCGAGAAGCCTGCTTCGCGGCTCGATGAGAAAAGACAGTGTTTTGTCTCATACGTTTACATGTTGACAAATAGCATGACCTCATCGGATTTGACGGTCAGCATACCGCTGTAGATCTCAAACGAGATGTCGTCGGTATCGGTGCTAATGGTCACCGTACAGGGGATTAGCATGCTAAAAAAATCAGCGTGCCCCGGTAAGATATCAAATTCACCGACTTTGTTTTTGGCGGTAATGCTGAAAGCGGGGCCTTCATAGTAGACATGAAACGGCGCGCGGGCGATGACATTGAGGCTGGAGAGTGCTTCTTTTGCCATTATTTCTTTTCTGCTTCAGGAGCTGGCTGTTCGGGCAAAGAGGGCGGTGGAGCAGCGGGTGCCTCATCTTTTTTCTCGGGGCCACTGCGTAATATCTCTTCGATACCACTGAGGGTTTGCTCAAGCGTGAAGTATTCACCGGGCTGGCCTGAGAATTTTTCGGCGACGGCAAAGTTTTGGCTAAAGAACTGGATCAATTTTTTGGCATTTTGATAATCAGAGCGGTCAGCGGGCGAAAGTTCATTTTCACCGACGATAGCGATAATGTTTTTGAGTGAATCGTACTTTTGCATGATGGCCTGCACGCGTTCAGCGAGGTGATAGTGTCGCTCACCGACAATATCAGGAGTCAGGAGCGAACTAGTGGTTTTGAGCAAATTCACTGCTGGGCGGATACCTTGCTCGGCAATAGAGCGATCGAGCACCAGCACTGAATCAAGCTGCTGAGAAATTGCTTGCACAGCAGGGTCAGACAGGTCATCGGCAGGTACGTAAATGGCTTGCACGCTGGTGATCGTGCCTTGCTCAGTGCTAGCTAGACGGTCTTGGAGTCGGCGAAGGTCACTAAAGACCATCGGCGAGTAACCACCTTCGCTTGGAATCAATCCGAGGTTGGTGCTCATTTCGGTCATGGCCTGGATGTGACGGTAGATGTTGTCAACGAAGAAGAGGATGTCGCGGCCTTCGGTGTCACGGAAATATTCCGCGGCAGTTGCCGCGGCTGGTGCCACCATGCTACGAATAGCTGGCGTAGCGTCCATTTGCCCGAAGAACATGACGGTATTTTTGAGCACGTCCGTGTCTTTCAGGGTTTCATAGAGTTCATTCCCTTCACGGATGCGCTCCCCGACACCGCAGTAAATAGAGAGTGATTTGCTGGCCGCGCCATCGCCTTTGTCCATAGTGACGTTGTGGATCATTTCCATGGTGAGGACGGTTTTGCCTACACCCGCACCACCGATGACACCAATTTTGCGACCCTTCACAAAGGGTGTTAAAAAGTCGATAACCTTGAGGCCGGTCTCAAGTAATTCAAGCTTGGCGCTTTTTCGGTAACTCTTGGTGCCAGTAGGCTCGGTGATGACGCGGCGATTCTCCGCAATTCCCGGTGCTTTGTCTAGCGGTTCACCGAGCGCGTTGAAGACTCTTCCAAGCGTTGCGGGGCCGACTGGGACGCTGACTTTGGTGTGTGTGCGAAATAGCTTTTGGCCACAGCGAACTACTTGGTCGTTGTTGAGATTGAGACAAATCGCTTTGCTGCCACGGAAAAAGTTTACTTCGATAAATACTTCTGGGTGGCCTTCGAGGGCCAGTAACTCCTTGGCTTCAGGGCGGTTCTTGACAATCTGTACTTCAACCGTCAGGCCGCGCAGCGCGGTTACAATGCCAACATATTCGACTGTTGGGTCGAAGGTAGGTTGTGCTGGTGATTGGGCGCCGGTAGTTTCCATTATCGATTTCCTGCCGCTTCCCGACGTTTTTTCTTGATACTGACGAGCACTTCACGCAACCGACGATCGGATTCACTTCGTTTGGCGCCGTGAAACTCGAGTTTGTATTCGCCTAGCAACTCACCGGCTCGATCTTCGGCAACAGTCATGGCATTGAAACGGCTGGCAGCTTGGGCGAGTCCCGACTGAAGAATTGTTTGTGACAGAGCGAGACTCATCATCGTTTCTTCCATCTGGTCGGCGATTTGTGACAGCGATGGCTCAAAAATTGTGTCAGCATCCGTCATGGTGCCATCATCCAGACCATCGCTCATATCTTTCATGTGGGTGATGAGGTCGATCCGGCGGACTTCTTGCTCGCCGAGCGACAAGTACTCTTCGTAGTACACCGCGATCTCACTGTAGGGCCGAACGGCTTCGATGACAGGTGTAACATTGATGTAGCTATCGCTCTCGGGTACCTGGAAGAATCGCACGTAGGGAATGCCACGTTGGGTTAACTGGCTGGCGCCGTGGCTACCAAGCACGACAATATCAGTGTTGCCAGCTTTGTATTCATCTTGCATGGTTTCGATCATGCGCATATCGAGGTCGCCCGACAATCCCGCCTCGGCGCTAATTAGCACCAGCACTTTTTTGCCATTATCGCCCACGCCATCACGAACAGTCAGACGTTTTTTGGGGTCGATACGAATGGCAGTATAGCGCTGCCAGAGCAGGTTGAAGAATTCTTGGCTGAGCAATGCTTTGTTCTTGACTTTTGCCACCTGTGTACTGGCCAGCGACTCAAAGACATTAGTCAAGTCCTTGAGCGTGCCGATACCGGCCATGTCTTTTTCGATGACGTTAGCCCTACGCACAGGCAGCTCCTTCAGTGAGAGTTCGCCGGCCTCTTTCTTCGCCATCGTGTGCCCATCGATAATCTGGGCTATAGGGCCAGGAATTTCGAGAGAGCGCAGCGCGGATTAGTAGCGGCTCAGAGAAAGGTCGACAAGCGCTACCATTGCGTTGCCTTCTCGCTATCTCGTACTGCGCGGTATTCATTTCTTTTTCTCCTTTTTGCTCTTCTTGTCAGCCTTGTTATTTTGCTCGGTCATCTGCTCTTCAGGGTTTGGGAGGGCTGGTTTTTCTTCGAGAACCTTCGCACCAAATTGGTCGAGCAGTTCCTTCTCGATCTGGTCGTAGTCTTCCTCGGTCTTAGCATCGGCGGCGCGAGTTTTGACGGCTTGCTTGAGGCCTGGCACATCAATGGCACGGTCGTCATCGGGTAACATAATTGTTTCAAGCATCAGCTGCTGTTCGACCAAGCTAAACAGCTGATCCGGTGGTTGTTGCAGGGCAGCGTAGAGGTGAGTACCAAGTGTAAGGTCTCGCTTGGTTTCTTTGCTGAGCTGACTACTAAAGTGCGAGAACTCCTCGGCCTGGTGATAATGGGCCAAAGACTTAAAAAGGGCTGTTGAGAGACGCTTTTGGCGCTTGGTCTGGGCCTGTCCGCCAACGCGCGAGACCGAGAGACCTGCGTTGACAGCCGGTCGTACGCCTTTGCGGAAATAACCTAGATCAAAAATTATCTGCCCGTCAGTGATTGACATGATATTGGTAGACAGATAGGCCGTGATATCGTCATTTGGCGTCAATACGACCGGAAGACTAGTCATGGTCTTGCCCGTTGTCAACAGCTTGCCGGCGCGCTCGAGCAGACTAGAATGCGTGTAGAAAATATCGCCCGGATACGAGTCACGACCCGGGTCGACCTCTTGGAGGAGTGACAGCTGACGGTAGGCTTCAGCGTGACTACTAAGGTCGTCGTAAATGATGATAACGTCTTCGTTGTGGTTATACCAAAGCTCTTCGGCCATGCTGGCAGCGGCATACGGCGCGATGTAACTCTGCGTCAGTGAGTCGAAAATATTGGCCAGTACCACGATGGTATGTTCCATCGAGCCATTTCGCTCTAGCTCAGAGAGCAGCTTCTCGATGTCAACTTTGCGCTTGCCAATGAGCACATAGACGACGATGCGCTGCGTTCCTTGCTGGTTGGCGCTAAGCTGAGCGAGAAAGGTTGATTTACCTGATTTGCTATCGCCGAGAATCGCGATACGTTGCCCGAGGACAATCGGAAAAAAGCTGTCCACGGCCGTGACACCGCTCGCTAGCTGTTCGTCGAGCATCTTGCGATCCATAATTCCAGGCGCAGGCGTGAAGATGCCAGATAGTTTGGTGGCCGTGATGGGGCCTTTGCCGTCAAGCGGCAGTCCCATTGGCGTCACGACGCGGCCGACGAGTTCAGGGCCAACTGGAATAGCGAGCATGTCATACTCCACGACGGCAAGCGACCCTAGCAAAATATTTTCACTGTCGATATTGTAAAGAATCACCCGATCTCCGTAAGCTTCACGCACCATACCGCGCTGGCCGTCCTCAAATAGCACCTGTGATCCGAGACGCACCCCTTCGAGGCCTTTAACCTCAACGATGAAGCGGTTGATCGCTACTACTTCGCCGGTTAAATTGCCGGCTTCAACCAGTGTTTGGAATCGGCTATTGTCAAACACGATCCAAGACCTCGATGATGCCGTGACGGCGATTCATGAGCTGGGTGCGAAATGACCAGTCGTAAACGCGGCTTCCAGCTCGAACAATCATGCCGCCGAGAATATGTGCGTTGAAACGGAACGCCACCAGAACTGATGGAGATAACTCACGTCGGCACCAGTCCGTGAGTAGATGCTTGACTTCTGAAGGAGCCGGTGCCGCAAGCGTAATCGTGATAACGGGGGCGTGTTTGGCGGCATACTCTAACGAACCAAGCAGCTCGTCGAGCCGCGACGAAGTCATAGGCGATTGCTTGGCGTAGTTGCGGATCAAACCACTGGCGACCGGTGAAAGCTCGGGCTGTTCGGCAGTGAGACGGCTACCGACTCGTTGTGCGTTGACGTACTGGCCGAACCATTTGGCATAGGCCCGAACTTCCAGCGTCAGCGCAGCGAGGTCGCTGGGCGAGTAGATATCCGCAGGCAGTAAAGAGGTCATGGCGCTAACTCCTGTTTCAATTCTTCCTTGTGAGCCTCTAGCTGCTGCAAGAGGTAGGGGGTTTGTGCACCAAGATCAACTTGTTGGCCAAGGGTGTCACTCAGGAAACTAACGACGGCGTCGCTGAGCTTGGTGTCGATCGCTGCCTGGTAGCTTTCGCGTCGTTTTGCCATTTCTGCCTCAAGTTTTTGCTCCAACTCGGACTGTTTCGTCACGAAGAGTTGCTGACGACCTACCAGATCTTGCTCAAGTTCGGCCTGGTGGGAGGCGAGTGTCGTTTCCCGCTGCTTGAGTTCGCTCATCAGGACTGATTCTTTTTCTGCTAGATCGGCTTCTAGTGCAGCTTGCTTTTGTGCATATGATGCTCTGATTTGCTGAAACTCCTGGTCGAGTTCGTGAGTTCGCTCGGTTAGTTGGGATTCGAGCTGCTGCTGATGCTCTGTGAGAATTTCGTCCATTGCTTTGAGGCGTTCGGCAAGTTTTGTCTCAAGTTCGGCGGTATGTGCATCGATACCAGCGCCGGTTTCTCCAAATTTTTGAGTGGCAGAATCTTGCAGTTGAGACAGCGTTGCTTTGTAGCGCTCGACTTCTTTTCTGACCAGGTCACCCGTGAGCGCCTCAAGCTCTTGGTTGAGATGGGCGGTAGTTGTGTCGAGATCCTTGCTAAAGACAGCGGCGGATTGCTGGAGCACTTTTTCGTAGTTATCTTGAGCTTGTACCAGGATTTTCTCCTGAATTTTATCCGGCAGATTACTAGTAGTTGATTGTGCGTCGCCAGACTTTAAGTGCCGACGCCAGTGCAGATAGGCAGCCGTCACCACGACGCCCAGCAGGAACATGTTGAAGAAAAGGACGACCGTTAGCACTGTATTCCCACCAAGTATATCCATTACAGCCTCGTCAAAATTAGATAAATGGCAATCACGGACACACCCAGAATAGCGAGCACCAGTGAGGAGAGTTGGATGACATTTCGATAGACAGCTGATTGCGCCATCGGGTTACGGCCGACGCTAATAATGCTGCTGCGGATGATCGAATAGACGATGACAGACACGACCACGATTGTGATGATGAAGAGCGCCGAGCTCAAAACGATCGGCAAGGTGCTAACCTTTTTTCCCGCGACAGTGTTGGCGAGATTTTGCAGGCTGGCGGGAATAACTGTTTTTTCTGGCTGACGGTAATGATACGAGACACTGACGAGCACTGGCACTTGTCCTAGGGTTACTTCTTGATTTTCACAGAGCGCACCTTCGATTGTTTGCTTTTGGGTGATTTCCATAGTGCCTTGGGCGGTACCGACGACTTTCGCATTTGCCGTTGCCTTCATGCCAACGCCTTTGAGCGGTGAGGCGGTAATCTGGTCACCTGGTTCAATCTTGCCATTACAATCACTTACTAGCGTAGGTGTTACGCCGTTGGTTGCTACCTGTACTCCCTTGGTGCCGTTATTGAGTGTCAGCAATGAACTGCCATCGTTGATGGCAACGCCGATGATGCTGTCGGTGGTTTCGGTTGATGCAGCAAGAACCGAGTCTGTCGAATTTTTTTCGAGTGCAACAACTGAGCCAATGGGAATGTCACTTGAGGTCGAGTAGCCCTGAGAGAGTGAGGTAACTGCACGGGTAGTCGAGGCGATCCCTGTTGCAGCCAACGACACCACAGCAAAAATGGCCACTGCCCACGCCAAGACGCGTCTACGAATTTCGTTTCCCCTGAGTCTCATCTGTTATTCTAGTATAACGAAAAAGCACGAGCTTTTCTACTGTTTTCGGGGAGTGTAAGAGGATCGAGTGGTACAATATCATCAGATGAAACAACATGGGTTTACACTCCTTGAACTCGTCGTGGTCGTGGTGGCAATCATCATTCTTCTCGCGATCGTGTTTTTGGTGCAGCTACAAGGTGTATGATTACAGAGAGTCTCCTCAAGAGGTTTCCCCTCATTACCGACCAGGTAGATTCACGTGAGCTTGGCGTGGTATTGCGCGAATTGGAGCGGCTGCTCCTGCGCGGAGAGGAGGGCGCGGTGGTCGAATTTGGCTGCTATGCTGGCACTACCTCGCTATTTATTCGTCGCCTGATTGATCGCTATCAGCTTGGTAATGACTTTCATGTCTATGATTCTTTTCAGGGATTGCCAGACAAAACACCTGCTGATGAGAGCCCGGCGGGGGACCAGTTCCAAGTAGGCCAACTATCGGTCAGCAAAAAAGATTTTATACGGGAGTTCACGAGAGCTCATCTTGACTTGCCATATATTCACAAAGCTTGGTTTAGTCAAATTGGATCTCATGATGTACCAAATTTGATCATATTTGCCTTCCTCGATGGAGATTATTTTGAGTCAATATTAGATTCATTACGATTGATTACGCCTAAGCTTGCATCACATGCGGTTATTGTGGTGGATGACTACGTAAATGAGGCGCTACCAGGAGCGGCAAAGGCAGTTGATGAGTGGCTGATGCATCATCCAGGCGCACGTTTGCGAGTAGAAGCGAGCCTTGCCATAATAACGCTATGACACGCGGTAATAAAAACACGATGAGACTGCGCCATTTCTTGCGCAACAAAGAAATCATCATGAATAGTCTTGTGGTGGCAAATATCGCACTGCTTTCGTACGAACATTTCTACGAACCGCCTCTTGCACAGCTTCTGTTGATTGACATCTTTGATGTTATGACAGCAGTACTTTTCATCGCAGAGTTCGTATTTGAATGGTATTGGGCGCGTGATCGAGGGCAGTATGTGAAGCAGCATTGGTTCTATCTCTTGGCAGCGGTGCCCATTCCATCTGCTTCATTTGAGCTGCTGCGGGGTATTCGCGCACTCCGCTTGCTGAAGCTGCTGAAAGTGTTTGCGCATATGCGGTATGAGCGAAATACTCGGCTATTTGAGGAGTCGCGCCAGTCATGGGTATAGCTAGCGGGGGAGCAGTCTACCTGCCAGTTGCTTGAGAGAAACTTCTGACAGCCCAATCATCACTAGCACAGCACACACGGTATCGATCAAGGCAAAGAGCGGATTGAGGTAGTAGAGAAGTGGCAGCACTGTAATAACGGCGATGAAAGTGGCGAGCCGCAAGGTTCTCGCGGCGGTCTCTGTCTTTTGTCGAGCGACCTGAATCAAGCCGTACATGAGTGCGAAATAGTAGACTGCAATACATCCTAATTGCAGAGCAACCCAGCCGTTGTGAGCATGCAGGTTATAGGCCAAGAAGGGAAGACCAACAAGCTGAAGTATCACCCAGATCATAACAAGCCGCTGCTCGATACGTCGTGTTGGCCACACCGCAGGCAAGGCAAAGAGCTGGTGCTGGCTTCGTGCGACAAGCACCCGACTCATCAGCCAGATACCCAGAAGGCTGAGGTACATGAGGAGGAAACTACCGGTATAGAAGTAGTTGTTGTCAGTTGTCACAAACTTCCCGATCTCATCAATAAAAAAGCCAAATCCTACGCCGCCGAGCAGTGCCAGCACTTCACGGTTCGCCTGTCGTTGCAGCAGGCTGACCAAGAGAGCGGCGGTTAATGCAAGCCCGCCCCACAGCATATGTGCAATGTGAAACGCATCACCACCCAGGCGTGGGTAGCCAGTGATGGCGAGCGTCGTGCGGATGACGACGATAGTCGCGACACTTGCAATAACAAAGCCATCGACAATATCTAGTGGTGATGGCTGATTGTTTGAGGAATGTTTCACTGTTCGAATTATGATAATAAAATTCAGAAAAGGCAAGGGCAGCGGTAGTGGGGAGGGAGACGGTATGCAAAAATAGATTATTGATTCTAGATTCTAGAATAGAACACACTATTAGAACTTAAAACTTAGAACGCCCTTGACATCATGTGGTACCTTGTATAACATAGAACTATAGTAAACATAACATCGAAAGACTCATCAACTGCCTATGAAGCCAGCCGATCACTACGCGGAAGCGCTCGCTACCCAACTTCGTAAAGGCTTTCTCGCCTACTGCGTACTTCGTGTGTGTTCGCATGCGCCAAAATACACTAGCGACATCATCAAACATTTGCAGGCGGCCGAACTGGTGGTCGTCGAAGGTACGATTTATCCGCTACTCAGTCGATTGCAAAAAGACGGGTTGCTGACGCACGAATGGCAGGAGAGCGAGCAGGGGCCGCCGCGTAAATACTATCGCATCACTGACTACGGACACGAGGTCATGGTTGCGATGGAATCAGATATCGATGCACTGAATACGACACTACGAAAGCTCTAAAAGGAGAGAACATGAAAGAGATTACAAGAATTTCCCTGGCAGCACTTCCCTACAATATCGAAGTTGACGCCAAGAAGCAGTTAGAAAAATATTTGTCGGCAATCAACCATTCGCTCGATGCTGATGTCGATACAATGAAAGAAATTGAATCGCGCGTAGCTGAGCTATTGGCCGATCGTGGTGTGTCGGGCGAAAAAGTCATTAGCACTGATGACGTGGCGGCGATCACGACAATACTCGGTGAGCCAAAAGATTTTGTCGACGATGCTAGCCCTAATCTAGCTATATCGAACAAGAAGCGAATGATGCGCGACCCGGCAACTGAAATGATTGGTGGTGTCGCTTCAGGCATGGCGGCATATTTCGGTGTGGATAGTGTATGGGTGAGGTTGGCGTGGATCCTATTAACGATTGTCACCAGCGGATTTATGATCCTTGTATACCTAGTGCTATGGGCGGTGATGCCTGCGGCCCGTAGCGCTGCGGATCGTTTGCGAATGAAAGGCGAAGAGGTGACGCCGAGCGCTCTCAAGGCAGAAAGTGAAGTCATGTCTAAGAAAGAGATATCAGGAACATCCACTCGACTAGTTGCTCGCATCATCGCGGGAATACTTGCGGCTGGTATTGGCATCGCGGCGGCAGTTGCGATTGTGCTTGTGGGGTGGCATGCGTGGGTGGAGCGAGCAAGGGAAATGACTGAGTGGCTTTGGCTCTATGGTGGGCTCATTGTGTTTGCGGGCGTGCTATTTGTGCTATTTTGTTGGTTGAGTTCCTATATGCTGATTGCGGGAAAAGCGACCAAACGCTTATTCATTGGTCTTGGCGCTATTGCAGTGTTCGGGCTCACCACTTTTATTATCGGCACAGTACTCTTGGGGCTAGGGCTGGATGCTGAGAATACTCGCATACAGGAAAAATATAGCAAGAATCTTGTGCACCGGTCGCTCGACGCTTCTCCCGTTAAGCGCGCCAAGCGCCTGGAGTTGAGATCGGAACTGCCGATCACCATCAACTACAACGTCGATCCAACCCAAACTGAAGTAACAGTCTGGTACAACAAAGCGATTACCAAGAATGATCCGCAGGTGACAGTACAGACAAGTGTAGACGGGGTGCTTACGGTCAATGTGGCGATGGCAAACAATCACTGCCTGCCCGATGTTTCATCATGTCGTGTGCAAACGACGGTGACGATTGTTGGCCCTGAACTTGAATCAGTGTCCGCCCAAGGAAGCAATCTTGTTCGCTACATCGTTGACACGCAAGACAAGCTGACGGTGCTCACCAGAGCAGATGGGCGAGTAGAACTGCAGGCAATTGGAGTAATCAACCAACTCACAGCAACACTCCAGAACGAAAGCCGTCTCGATACCACCCAAGCTGGTGTCAAGAATATCAATCTAACGATCGAAGACGCGCTCAGCAATGTCGACATCGCGACAGTCGACACACTCTCTGTCACAGTACCGACAGCGTGTGCGGCAAATCACGGGGGTGGTACGATTGCGGTTAAGCGGGCAGGCACTATTATTATCAACGGCAAAGCTTATGACGCTGCCGTTGATTACCCCTGCACCACTATCCAGGCCGATAATTTTTAAGCTGTCTCTAAGTTACAACTGCCAAGATAAGGCAGTAAACAGGAGATAACATATGAACATGAACAGCAATCTCACACTTAGTACCGACGAAGCACTGGTATTGCAACATATTAGTGAAAGTGGCGAGGACGACATTATCGGACTAGCCCAGAGTCTGCGGATGAGTCGTCAACGGGTAGCCGCGCTGCTCACTCACTTAAAAAATAAAGGGCTAGTCCGCATCAAAACCACCTATGGTGATTGGTGGGTACAGACGAGCCGTAAAGGCTCGGCATTGGTACAAAACATGTGGCCTGAACTTCAGGTGCGCTATAACTAGAGCTATACTAGAGCTATGAAGATACTAGTTGTCGACGACGAGCATCGGATCGCACGCTCCATCAAACAAGGCCTCGAACAGGATGGTTATGCGGTTGATATTGAGCACGATGGGGAGGCGGGATATCTGGCGGCGAAAGCAGACGAGTACGATGCAATTGTACTCGACGTCATGATGCCTGAAATGACGGGCATTGAAGTAGTACGCAAGTTGCGAGCCGAAGGAAACCATACGCCAGTATTACTGCTAACCGCAAAAGATCAATCGCGTGATGTAGTGGAGGGGCTCGATGCCGGCGCTGACGATTATTTACCAAAGCCGTTTTCGTTTGATGAACTGACAGCGCGAATTCGAGCGCTGATGCGCCGCCCGCAGACCGCACTGGATACGATACTTGCGGTGCGAGATGTCACACTCGATACCGTAAGTCGTAGGGTAATCCGTCAGGGCGCTGAAGTGCAGCTTTCAGCTAAAGAGTTCGCGATTTTTGAGTATCTACTCCGCAACAAAAATCGTATCGTCAGCAAGAATAACCTCATGACCCATGTATGGGACTTTGATGCTGATATTTTGCCAAATAATGTTGAGGTGTTTATAAATTATCTCCGCGGCAAGATCGACAGGCCATTCACGGGCGATCCACTTATCCAAACGGTGCGAGGGTTTGGATACGTGATTAAGGATGAGGCATGAACTATCTCAAGCACGACGTCCTGCGCTTGGCGGCGACCTATCTCGCAATTATTATGATCATGAGTATCGGATTCTCTTTTCTGTTGTTTGGCGTTTCGCGAGATGAGTTAGGGCGACGCCCAAGAGAATTTGCTCCCGACTCCCCTTTTAGCGGCAATAGCATGCAGCAGTATTTCGACCAACGTGAGCAGGAGAGTCGACAAACATTATTGATTGACCTAGTGCTTGCCAATGTCGGTATGTTGCTATTTGGCGGAGTGATTAGTTACTTGCTAGCTGAGCGAACCCTGCGGCCGATCGAACAAAACATGGCAGCACAATCCCAGTTTGTCAGTGACGCTAGTCATGAACTACGCACACCGTTGACCGCACTGCGGACAGCCAACGAAGTCGCACTCCGGAGCAAGACGCTAAAGCTCAAAGAGGCAAAAGAAGTAATTCGAGAAAATGTCGATGACATTTCACGGCTCCAAGGACTGGCTGATTCGATGCTTGGGCTATTGCGGAAGGAGCAGCCAATTCAGCGTACATCAGTCGATCTCGCTACCGTGGTGGCGGACGCCATGAATAACGTCGCGCCGCAGGCGCTGAGAAAACACATCGAAATTATTGACGAAGTGCCCCGTATCACGGTGCGTGGTGAGCGGCAGCTGCTGGGCAGCTTAGTGACGATTCTGCTTGATAATTCAGTTAAGTACAGCCATACCCCATCGGTGATTCGCGTTGCCGCTCAGGCGTCGGGGCAGAAAGTGCAGTTGCGAGTTAGTGACGAGGGTGTAGGGATGAGTAGGGAGACCATCGCAAATGTGTTCACGCGTTTTTATCGTGCTGATAGTGCTCGCTCGACCGAAGGCTATGGCCTGGGTCTGGCGATTGCTGAGAAGATTGTCCACCAACATGGAGGGACGATTCGTGTAGAGAGTCAGCTCGGAAAAGGTACAACTGTGACTGTTGTGCTGCCAAAGACATAACCCACTTTCAGTGAAAATAATTACATGCATCTTTTCAAAAGATCAGTATGATGAGGACATTCCATTAATAATAAAAAGGAGAACAAGAATGGACTTAATGAGTATCGTTATCTGGATCATCGTCGGTGCACTTGCCGGCTGGGTCGCATCAATGATCATGAAGACAGATGCACAAATGGGTGCTCTGGCAAATATCGTTGTTGGTATCATCGGCGCATTCGTCGGTGGCTGGGTTGTCAGCCTGTTTGGTACGGCACCAGCAGCTGGTCAGCTTAACATTCCAAGCATCTTGACTGCCATCCTTGGCTCAGTTATCCTGCTCTTCCTCGTCAAGCTTGTCCGCCGCGCGTAATCGCCCGGGCAAGACCTTGCGCCAAAAGACTGCTCTCACCGAGCAGTTTTTTGCGTGAGGTGCAATAATAGTGAAAATAGTCACAGCAGAGATGCCTCACCGCGGCGTAGTATCAAGTATATGACAAAACCGCATGCATCAATTCTTATCGTCGAAGACGACATCGCCCTCAACGACGCCTATACTACTATCCTGCGCACTGCCGGGCACAATGTTGAATCAGTCTTCAATGGCCAGGAGGCACTCGACCATCTTGCGAGTAGAGCAGCTGAACCCGATATTATTCTTCTCGATCTGCGCATGCCGGTACTTGATGGTATTGGGTTTCTGCGTGAATTCCAACCAGTTACTCATCCAAAATGTACGGTCGTCGTCTTTAGTAATTACGATGCCCACAAAGATATCGATGAGGCATATAGTCTTGGTGTTGATCGCTATGTTCTCAAGGCACGTGCTGCGCCACAAGATTTGATTCATTTGGTGGATGGTGTACTTTCCGACAGTCTAGCTGTTGAGGTGTAGGTCGCGAAAGCTCTCCTCGCCCATGTATGCTTCAAGATTGCGAAGATTGACAAAATACGTTGACGAAGTGTAATCGACGATATTCTTGTCTTTGAGAACGCGTAGATTTTTTGCAGTTGACTCACGGGTTTGACCGATTAGATTTGCAAGCATGCCCTGGGTGAGTTTAAGGTCAATCTCGAACATGCCGTTGCTACGCTCAAGTCCATAGCGGAATGTTAGATAGTAGAGTGTGTAGCATATTTTTTCTGTGGCTCGTGACTGGCAGAGCCCGGTGATGCGTAGCAGTAGACCTGCCTGGCTCTGTGCAATCAATCCCAGGTACTCTTCCATATAGGTCGGGTTGGCACGCATGGCATCCCACAAGTCTTCCTTCTTGATACGCAGAGCGCGAACATCATTAATGGCCTGATAGTTAAATAGCGATGTTGAAGCCTGGTTATTTGTCCAAGCAATTGGTATGACTGACCCACGTCCAAATAGATTCACGATTGTTTCGTCGCCCTCAGGGTTGATCGTATAGCCTTTGACAACGCCATCGAGGATGATGATAGCGTAGCGCGGCACTTCACCTTGGAAGAAGAGGCTACTGCCGCGACGAAAAAGTGTTGCAGTGCCAACTGTGCGCAGGTGCGACAGAAGTTGCTTCATATCTTTAGTATACTCTTGTGTGTGAAAATTCTTGCAAAATATCAGCGGAATATTATGAAATAATCAAAATTACCTCTGTTAAATATAAAGAGCCACTGACGAGGCGGTACGGTGATTTTTATCACAGCATGGCTGTTGCTGAAGCGGTAGGATACATATATAACATGAAAAGGAGACAAGCTGTGGTAAGAAACATACTATATACATCCCTCCTTGTTGCCGTTGTTGGCATGCTCGTTATGAGCGGGAGTGGACAGTTCACGGGAATGCAAATGCTCGCAGGACAAGGCATTTCGCACAGTATTCTTTTGGTAATCGCTTTGGTGGCAATTACCACCATGTGGTTAGTGCGACCTCCTCGCCCCCTCGCTATGCGGGCACTGCTCGGCACAGGTGCACTTATTTTGACAGGTGCGGCTATCACGATGACTCTGCACTTTCAGATGGGTATGATCGACTGCTTGATATGTCTTGCAGTGGCGATTGTGGCGGCGATTGAAGCCCTTGAAATGCCTGCCCCCCAGGTTAAGCGGCTCGGTTTTTACCAACCTTTGTAGTCGGTACTAACGGCCCTCGCGCGTCGTCGCTCGATAATGCTCGTTACCGTTGCGGTTGCAACAAATATCAAGCCGATTGACCCGGTGAACCATTCAGGAGGCTCGATATGGTAAAGTTTGACCAGCATGACGAGACCGAGGGCCAGGATTGCCCAATGTGCACCGTGTTCAAGGTACTGATAGCGACCAAGCGTTTGGTTGCGGACTAGATAGACCGTGAGCGAGCGCACCCAAAGCGCACCAACACCTAGGCCAGCCATGATCAAGATAATATCATTGGTGATGGCAAATGCGCCGATTACGCCATCGAGCGAAAACGAGGCATCGAGAACATTGAGATAGACAAATGAAGCAAATGCCGCCATGCCAACAAGACGCTTCGACTGTGAAACCTGCTTGGCAGCAAAATAACGACTCGCGAGATCGAGACTAATATGCAAGATGATGCCTGTGATGGACGCCACAAGTACGATAGTTTCATAGGTGCGATCAACCGTCATGTACATCAACATTGCAATGGCAAGCATCACCAGAATCTTAAAACTCTCATACTGGCCAAACTTACTCAGCCATCGCTCTATATTGCCGAGCCAGTGGACGTCTTTTTGACGATCAAGGAAATAGCTGACGCCAATCATCAACAGAAAAGTACCGCCAAAGGCATTGATCATGGGTGCGGCGTCGTGAAGGGTGTGACCGTAGGCTGCAGCATCGTTAAGAGCCATGTCAACCACAGCGGCAAAAGATTTGCCAGATGATATCATAACGATGACAACGGGCAAGACAAATCGCACAGCGAACACCGCAATCAGAATTCCTACTGTCAAGAATAGTTGCTGCCAAAGCGGCGACATTTTGCCGAGAACCTTGCTATTGATCACCGCATTGTCGAAGCTGAATGTAACTTCAAGCACTACCAAAATGGCAAACAACCACAATGCGCCGGGGCCAAGATGATAGCCGACAAGTGCTGCGACAACGAGACTGAGGAGGCCCGAGATCCAAAAGATACGGAGTGGGTGAGCAGAGTGGAGCTTTGTCATACTTTCTATAGTAACAGAGACTAGCGTGTTGCTGGGGAATGACATAGTATAGTGAAAGTATGCTGACATATTATCGCACCACAGCAAAGCGAGCTGACATGGCCGAAGTAACTGCGCTCCACGCGGGGAGCTGGGTTCGGTCTGAGCGACCATCGGAAGAGGAGCTAGCTGTATTGGTGAGCCGCGGTATCGATGCCGATCTTTTGGCCGATGCACTTGACCCTCATGAAGTGCCGCGCATCGAGCACGATGATGGCTGGACGTATTTCATCACGCGCGTTCCCGATGTCGGTGATGATTTCAATGATTACACCACGCCAATCATGTTTGCGCTCGGCAAAGAGTATACGGTGACGGTGAGCCGCGATCTGCTTGGTCGCCTGTGGCAGCCATTTATAGACCACCCGCCAGTGGGCACAACACAACAGACCCAGCTATTCCTAGCTATGATGGAGCGTATATTGCAGTCGTATCAAACGCGTGTGGCGGCGATCAACCGACAAATGCGCGCCGCGACGGGCAATGTGACCAACTTGAGTCCAAAGGACATCGCGACATTTGTCGAATACGAACGCAAGCTGAATGATTATCTCGACGCCTTAATGCCGACCAATACGGCCCTCGAAAAGACCCTTAATCAGAAATTTAAATTGATTCGCCTCGCCGAAGAAGATCAAGAGATGGTCGAGGATTTGTCGGTCGATATCGAGCAGGTGATTGCACGCTGTAAATCGCTGTTGCGTACCATCACCAATGTCCGCGATAGTTATCGTGCCGTCATGGACACGCGCCTCAACGAGACGATGCGGATTTTGACTGTCGCCACCCTCTCGTTAACAGTGCCGACCATGCTGGCGGGAGTATTTGGGATGAATGTGGCGTTTCCGTTCGATACTCATGGCGTGACTGCATTTTGGCTTATAATAAGCATAAGTGTTGCAGTAGCAGCGGCAATAAGTATTTATTTCTTACGAAAGAGGTAGGCATGGGAGCCAAACGACCAACTGGTACGATCACAAAAAAACAGGCAAGATTTTCTGCGGGTCTTCTGGGGGCATATGTTTTGGTTACCCTCTGCGCACTGGGTTTTGTTCGGTTGGCCTGGGAAGTTCGTGAGCGTGAGACACTTGGGTTTGACGAGGCAGTGTTGACA
Source organism: Patescibacteria group bacterium (assembly GCA_020160975.1). Lineage (GTDB taxonomy): Bacteria > Patescibacteriota > Saccharimonadia > Saccharimonadales > Saccharimonadaceae > Saccharimonas. The sequence goes on from JAIUPJ010000001.1 coordinate 632,663, forward strand.
GCTATCAATCATGCGTCGACACCTTTTCTCAATTCATTTATGCCGATCGCGACGGATGTTGGTGGCTTTGTGGGGGTGACGTTGCTCACCGTAGTGTTCCTCGGGCTATTTATTGCCAAGAACGAATATCGACGCGCGTTGCTCGTAGTCGTGAGTGTAGCCGGTGCTGCGCTTCTCAATATTGTTCTCAAACTGGTGTTTACTCGTGATCGTCCTGATTTATGGGAGCAACTTGTGCATGAAGCTGGCTACTCATTTCCATCGGGTCATGCCATGGCAAGTGCGGCGCTCGGCTTGGCGTTAGCGGTTGCGCTCTGGAATTCTCGCTGGCGCTGGTGGGGGCTTGTCTTTGCTGTCGTTTATATTGCCTTTGTTGGGTACTCGCGCCTCTATCTCGGTGTTCATTACCCGACTGACATTCTGGCCGGATGGCTGGTCAGCGGTGTTTGGGTACTGGCCATCGCCTTGTTGATTCGCTCAAAACTCGGCCACCAGGCCTTACGCAACCTTCCTTAGTGTTACGAAATGGCATTGACAATCTAGTTATACTTGTATAACATGTATAACTGACTAGTGTGAGGCTTGTTTGTATCGCACCTAAATATTCTTAAAAAAAGAAAGGATGATGAACGTGTCATTTCATAAACAAATTCATTTAGTAGGTACCGTAACGGTTGGCCCAAAGGGTCAGGTCGTGATTCCGTCTGACGTGCGAGATCGGATGGATATTCAGCCGGGCGACAAGCTTGTGGCACTCTATCTTGATGAGAAAAAATCAGTTGCCTTTATCACGGAGCGCCAAGCACAAGAATTCGTCATTAAGATGGGCGAACGGTTCACAGAATTTAAAGAAACATTTGAGAAACGGGGAGAAGCCTAGATGCTGCACCACATTACACAGCGTGAAAAACTAATTGTCATGCTGGCTGTTATGAGTGGCATGTTCTTGGTGGCGCTCGACCAAACCATCATCGCGACAGCGCTTGGTGCGATTGTTACCCAGTTCAATAGCTTTAGTAGCATCGGCTTTATCGTCACTAGCTATTTGTTGACCAGTACAATTTCGGTTCCGCTTGCCGGCAAACTATCAGATATGTATGGCCGTCGGCCGATCCTGCTCGGTGGTGTGGCGATCTTTACCATCGGCTCACTCCTGAGCGGTGGTGCACAGTCAATCGAATGGCTGATTGCTGCTCGTGCCTTGCAAGGCATCGGCGGCGGTATGATCATGGCCAATGCCTTTACGATTATTGGTGACCTGTTCGCGCCGCGAGAGCGTGGAAAATGGCAGGGATTTATCGGTGCTGTTTTTGGTATTAGTTCGGTAATTGGCCCACTGCTAGGCGGCTGGTTGACCGATGGGCAACATATCTTTGGTGCCACCACTGATTGGCGCTGGACATTCTTTATCAATGTGCCAGTTGGTATTGTTGCCTATTTGATCATCTCGCGGTATTGTCCTGATATTAGCCACGCCAGCAAGCACAAACCTGACTACAAGGGTGCAGCATTGATTACAGTGTCATTGGCAAGCTTGATTCTTGCGGTCGACAATACCGAGGTGATTTTCAAAAATTTGATTGATGGTGGCACCAGCTTGGGATTCATCAAAGGGACCTTGGCGGCAGTCGCACTCGTATCTGCTGCATTGTTTATCGCTGTCGAGCGGCGTGCCAAGCAGCCAATCCTGCCACTGCGCTTTTTTTCCAATCGCACGTATACGCAGATGATGATCGTGACCTTACTATTTGGTGCGGCATTCCTCGGAGCGATTTTGTACCTGACACAATTTAATCAACAAGTCTTTGGCGCGAGCCCAAGTGAAGCAGGCATGATGCTCCTACCAATGATGGCTGGTATGATGACGGCATCGATTGGCATCGGGCAGATCGTGTCGCGTACTGGCTATTACAAACGATTTATTGTCCTCGGGTTTGCACTGGCGACATTGAGCGTGCTGGGACTCGTTACGCTCCAGTCAGATTCACCATATTGGCATGAAGCCGTGCTGATGGTATTTGTCGGTCTTGGTCTTGGTATGGGTATGCCGATCATGAACCTCGCCGTGCAGAATGAATTTGAACAAAAAGATCTAGGTGCGGCTACATCGAGCGTTCAACTGTTTCGCGGGCTGGGGTCAACCATTGGTACGGCACTGATGAGCAGCGTTTTGACAACTGGTATCGTTGCCTCAATGGGCGCGCCAGCAACTATTCCCTACCTGCAAGAGCTCAAACAATCTCCTGCCGCTGCCAAGATGTTTGGCGAGGGGGAGGTCACAGCCGATACGATGCTCAGGATCAACACCCAGCAGCAAACAATCGCGGACGGTGCCTTTTCGGCTATCGATACGTTACCGCTACCAGCTGCGCTCAAGGACAAGCAGAAAGCTCAGTTTAAATCACAACAAGACGACTACAGCAAGAAAATTGTCAATGCGTTTACCGATTCGCTTCACCATATTTTCATGATCTCTTCTCTGTTGATGCTGCTGGCGCTTATCGTGGTAGCGTTCGTCAAAGAACGGCCACTTCGCACCCACACATCGATGCCAGTTGGCGAGTAGGTATTCTCCTCATGCTTGCTCCAAAACGCTTACAACTGCTACCATGCAAAGCGTCCTAGACGTGTGCTACGAAACAAATAGGTAACTAAAGGTCGAGCCGCACACGCGCTAAACGGGGCAGAGTTGCACGGTAGATGTGCAAGGAGTAAAAAACACATGCCAATAGCAATCAAGTTTGCGCCAAGCAGGCGCAAAAAGATCGCGGTGGATGTGGTGCCTGCCAAATGGCAGCTGTATATTGCAAGCTAAGTGATGCACTATAGTGTATCAACTATCAAAAACACCCCAAGGCACCGGGGTGTTTTTTGTTGATGAGCTGATTAGTCGACAGCGATGCCGTTTTCTTTGAGGAGTGGTTTGATAACCAGATTTTCAAAAGCGGTTGCATTGCTCCAGACGACTTGTGCCTCGTCAGTCTTGGTGGCAACCAGCTTATCACCGACGTAGTATTTATCTCCCACGTTTTTGTCACCGACGAAGAACGATGGCGTACCACTGACACCGGCTTTTTGGCCAAGCGCTTGGTCGAAGTCGATCTTTTTTGCAACCGACTCTTTATCGAGTTCCGCTAGCCACTTGGTCGTGTCGATGCCGAGCGAAGAAGCAAGTGACGTGAAGTAGTCTGTGCGAGCTTGGCCGGTGAGTTTTTCCCATGATGATTGGTTTTCGTATAGCTTGTCGTGCATCTCCCAGTATTTGCCTTGAAGGCCGGCGGATTCAGCAGCGGCGGAGGCAGCCAAGGCATTAGGATGGATGGTCGTCAGGGGGTAGTTACGGAAGACAAAGCCCATTTTGTCCTTGTATTTTTCCTTCACGAGTTTGACATTTGGATAAGCAGACCTACAGCCAGGGCACTGGAAGTCGCCGTATTCAATTAGAATCACCTTACTATTCATATTGCCGTAGGTGTGATCAGCAATGTTACCGTTTTGTGCGCTTGCAGTCTGCACTGTAGTGGCGTCGATCGTTGAAACATCTGTTTTGTCACGTTGTGACAAGTACACGAGCCCTCCGATTAGTCCAAAACAAATCACTGCAAACGCAATCCAAGATTTAGTTGTCATAGTATTCTCCCTTCAATAGTCATTAGTATAGCGCATAGTGGCAGGCGTACGCTACAATAAGCTCATGCAAACAGTAGCAATTCTGGGATTCTGTGTTCTTTTGGCGACACTTGCGATCATCTCTGCCATGAAGCCAAAGCGCTGCGGATTATCGCGTTTTGAACTTGAACGCAGGAGCAACGAAGGCAATGAATCGGCACAAGATGAGCTACACCGAGAGGCCCTGCTTGATGACCTGCTGTCTCTCAAAAAGGTACTCGAGGCACTGGTGTTGGTATGCGTGGTCATGGCGGCGGTGATGGCCTTTGGTAATGTCTTTGGTGTTGTGGCATCGGTCGCGGTTGCGTTGTTTTATAGCAAATTTGCTGGTGTAGAGCCAATCCGGGCGGTTGCCTCACGCTTGCTCGACACGATCGAGCCGGCAGTGCTTGGGTTTATTCAGCATCATCCGCAAATTGGTCGCCTGGTGCGGCTGTCGGGATTGAGTGGGCAGGGAGATACGCCGGTTGCCTCACGGCAAGAACTGGAGCATCTGGTGAACACGAGCGGTGTGGTGCTGACTGCCGACGAGAAGAGACTGATCATCAATGGACTGCACTTTAGTCAAAAAACGGTTGAGAGTATCATGACACCGCGTGGCGTTGTCGAAACTGTCAAAAAATCAGATGTGCTCGGTCCCCTGATGCTCGATGAGCTGCACAAGACGGGCCATAGTCGCTTTCCCGTCATCGATGGTGATATCGATCATGTTGTCGGGATGCTTCACATCAAAGACCTGTTGACGTTAGGCCGCAAAGATACCGAAACGGCTGAGCAGGCTATGGAAAAACGGGTGTTTTATATCAATCAAGAGCAAACACTTGAGCACGCGTTGGCAGCGTTTATCAAAACGCGCCACCACTTGTTTATCGTGGTGAATGGCTATCGCGAAACTGCAGGGATTTTGACACTCGAGGACGTGATGGAAGCACTGCTTGGGCGAGAGATTGTCGATGAGTTCGATGTACATGACGATTTACGTGTGGTGGCGGCGCGAAGTGCGAAGGGGAATAATAATCCGCCGCATGCCACGAATGTTTAGTTTTTGTAAAACTAATTAAAAGTTTAATCTCAATAATCTCATCTTCTTTTTGCGAAAGAAGCAAGCGCCTCCTTTTGGTGCAAAAGGAGCAAAACATTGGGGGAGGCTTCAGCTCGCAGTGAACTTCGCGCTCATAATTCTCGAACTTATCTGCGCGCGGAGCAAAGCTCGTGCTCGATAAATCGGGAATTATTACCACTCTGTTCTCTGGAGCTTGCAGATTCCCCCAAACCCCCTGCGACGCAGTAGAACTGCTGATTCAAGCGGCTCTGCCGCAAACCATTCATTCTCGCTTTTGCGAGATAGCTTAGTGGGCCTTGGGAGCTCATAAACCCAAGAAGCGAACAAGTACCAATCCAGAGTCATTCACGACATTTTGCCTGCTGTCCATAACTGTGACAATACAGCGGGATGCCCTTTAGGGCAGCATGTCGTGACTGGATTGGTACTGGTGAGACTTCTTGGCGTGAATGAGATATCCCAAGTCGTGTTTGGTTCTTTGCTCGAAACAAAGAACATTCTTTGCATCTTTCTTTTAAAGAAAGATGTCGTGTCTTTTGTTTCTTTTCCCGAAAAGAGAAAAGAAAGGATTGCATCCATTTTTCAAAAAGGCAATTTAAAACCCGCTCCAGCCAGGGACTCGCACGACCAAGTATCTGGTCTCGTGCGAGTCCCCGCGGGTGCGGGTCAACCTCCTGGGTGAAGAATTTTCATCCAGTCGTTGCCGGTCCGGACGGCTGTCCGCTTCCATGTTCCATTCGCGTTCCGGCGCACACGGAATTTTCTCCACCACGTATACCGCATGAGCCGCAAATAAGCCCTGTCCACCTTTTCGATACAGAAGTGAGCTTCGGTACCATCAGGAAGATAGGCGGTCATGATTGGGGTGTAGATGCTACTGCCATCAGCGCCCCATGCACACACCTTCGACCGAAGGCGCACCGTGAGCGTAGAGCGAAACATATCGCTCGGTAGGCTCGATCCATTTTCAAACTCTTTTGCCATGGTATCCTCCTAGGAGTCGAAGATGCTCGCGACGGTCGCGAACACTACCATATCTTTTCATTATACCAATTCTATGCATAAAAGTCAAGCTGGAAGAATAGATAACAGATTAGACAACTCCTATTAAGCATGGTAAAATACCACCAATGACATACACTGGTCGCGTCAACAATAGTAATTAACGGGTCGGCAGAGGAGCACACGGCGCGCTTTTCTGTGGATACGACCCTGCTATCAGCTGAAATCGACAATCTAAATGAGGACTTACAACATGAAACGAACTGTTGCAATCGAAGTGCCACTGCGCATAGGCGAGCAGATTACTATCAGCGGTTGGGTGCATTCACGCCGCGATCACGGAGGATTGATATTTATTGATGTGCGTGACCATACGGGTATCCTGCAGCTTGTGATTAACCCTGAGCATGCCGAGAGCTTCAAAGTGGCCGAGGAACTACGTGATGAGTTTGTTATCAAAGCTAGTGGCAACGTGCGCGAACGCGAAGGCCATTTGAAGAACGACAAAATTCCCACTGGCTCAATCGAACTGGCAGTAAAAGAATTGACGATTCTCAACCGCGCCGAGACATTACCGATTCAGCCGTTTGCTGAAGCCCAGGCCAACGAAGAACTACGTCTCAAATATCGCTATCTTGACCTACGCCGGCCAGCCGTGCAAAAAAACCTAAAAAAGCGCGCTGCCTACTACAAATTTATGCGTGACTACATGGAGACGCACGATTTCACCGAGATCACCACGCCAATTCTCGCTAACAGCAGCCCAGAAGGCGCGCGCGACTTTCTGGTGCCAAGCCGTGTTCATGAAGGCAAGTTCTATGCGTTGCCGCAAGCTCCGCAGCAGTTCAAACAGCTACTGATGGTTGGCGGTGTGCCGCGCTACTACCAAATCGCCACTTGCTTCCGAGATGAGGACCCACGGGCAGACCGTCTTTATGGTGACTTTTATCAGCTTGACCTCGAGATGGCGTTTGTCGAAGACGGCGAAGAAGTCCGGACCGAAATGGAACCACTCATCAAGTCTCTCGTGACCGATTTTGCCGGCAAGACCTTGAAGTTTGGCGATGAAGTACCGCGGATTTCCTATGCAGAAGCGATGGAGACGTACGGTAGCGACAAACCAGATCTACGATTCGATATGAAGCTCACTGAACTAACCGATGTGTTTGCAAACACTGAGTTCGGTGTGTTCAAAAACGCCGAATGTGTCAAAGCAATTTGCGTTAAAAATGGCGCCAGCCTCAGTCGTTCACAAATCGATAGCTTCACCGAGATTGCCAAAAGTGAAGGCGCCGGAGGACTCGCCTATATCACCTACGAAAACGGTGAAGCCAAGAGTCCGATTGCAAAGTTCCTTAGCGCAGAAGAGCTTGCGGCTGTCAAAGAGCGGCTTGGTGCAGGTAATGGTGATGCGATATTCTTTGGAGCCGACAAGCGTATGATTGTAAATGCCGTGCTCGGCAAGCTACGCAGTGAATTTGCAACACACTTTGATCTCAAAGATTCAAATGTCGTGGCACTCGCTTGGATTATTGATTTTCCATTCTACGAATTCGATGCCAAGACTCAGAAGATGGACTTTGGCCACAACCCATTTAGCATGCCAAAAGGCGGCATGAAGACGCTCGAAGAAACCGAGAACAAACTCGACATCGTAGCCGATCAGTACGACATGGTGATGAATGGCTATGAAATTTGTAGCGGTGGTGTGCGCAACCACAATCCTGAAGTGCTCTACAAAGTTTTCGGGTTACTCGACTTTAGCCCCGAGTATGTTGAAGAGAAGTTTGGCGCCATGCTGAACGCCTTTAAATTCGGTGCACCCCCACACGCTGGCTGCGCGTTTGGTGTCGACCGCATCTTTATGGTGCTCACAGGCGAAGAGAATATTCGTGAAGTTGTGGCGTTTCCAAAAAACGGCAGCGGCGTCGACGTTATGATGAACAGTCCAAGTGTCGTCGAACCAGCTCAGCTTAAAGAATTAGGATTATAATATCGCAAAGCAAGCTTATCTCATAACCGGCATTGCGGGGAGCGGTAAATCCACGCTGTGTAGGGAGTTTGAGAAGCTTGGGGTTATGGCGCTTGACATCGATAAGGGTTTTGCGCGCTGGGTGAATCGCGAGACAGGTGAGACAGCTCCCTATTCGACGGATGAACCGATGATAGTACATCATGATTGGCTGGCCGATGCTGAAAAGATGCAACACGCTATCGACCAAGAAAATGTTCCAGTGTGGTTTTTTGGATCGGCACACAATCTGCATACTTTTCAGGACATGTTCAAGCACGTATTTTTACTGAGCTATCCAAACGAAGATGCTATTCGTCATCGCATTCTGACGAGAGCTGAGAATGACTATGGCAAGGCACCCGGTGAGCTTGATGGCATCATTGGATACTGGAAAAGCTACGAACAAAATTTTGAAAATATGGGGACAACAGTTATTGACTGCACACTGCCGGTAGAGAAGATTATCGAAAAGATTCGAGAAGTTGCCTCCTAGCTACTACGAAGTGCTCTCAGTATCGAGATATCGCGTAACTTCATCATCTCGAGTCCGATTTGGCTACCATCTTCGTCTGTCAATGAGCCATTCTCGATCCATGCAATTGCTTCATCGATAGAGTCTGCCCATTGAATATTCATGCCTTCGTCTGACTCTTTCTTTGTAGGTTTCGTGCCCACAAAGTCGGAGACTTTTGCGGTGAAGCAAAAGGAAGTTTGGTGCATACCACAAAAATACCGATCTTCTTTCACGATGCCGAGTTTCTCGATATTCTCGATGAGATATCCCGTTTCCTCCTCAATTTCTCTACGCAGTGCAGCAATGATTTCTTCACCATCATCAATACCACCACCAGGTAGTTTGTAGAAACCTGTTTTGGTAAAGTTCATGACGGCTATTTGGTTTTTGTCATTGAGAAGTACAGCGCGTGCGGCCAGGCGTGTCCAAGAAATATCACTATCGGCTTTATCAAAAAGTCCTAGTTCATGTTGGTTGAGTGCGGCGATAACCGGTGACTTATATTCGTTCATACTTAGCTCCTACTTTTTCAGCGGCAGTGCGTATCCATGTATCGACAAAGCCTTTACCTGCCTCAGTAAGAATCGCGTCATGCGTAGGGAAAGCTCGTTCGGGTTTGACATACGTCAGGAAGTCCATGCCTTCGCTCGTTTTCATCCATGGGGCAGCGATAGGAAGTGCGAGTGTTTTAATTGGCATACCCGGTTCAACAAATGAATCACCCGGGTAGTACACCTCGCCATTATCGATGAGCACACCGATATTCTGGCACGTCGGCGTATCTGGATGAATGAGCGCGTGGTCACCACCTGTAAAGGCAAGCGTGAAATCGCCAACAGTTCGAGTGTCACCAGTCTTTATTGCTTCTGCCTCAAGACTAAATTCTCTCATCGCTTCCACTGCATCGGCTGGTGCAAAAAGTGGTATACCGGGCATACGGGTGAGGTGCTCTACACTCCAATGGTCGCCATGCAAATGAGTAACAACAATACCGACCACATTTTCCGGCGGGGTAAAGTCTGGCGATAGTTCACCCGGGTCGACAACAATCGACTGGCCGTTCTTGGTGGCAACAAAGCACGCATGTCCAAATTTTATGAGTTCCATATGATCTATTTTACTCTACCTTTCTCCGGTTCTTTTTCCGGCTTATTATCAAGTGACTTCCATAAATACCAGCAGGCAATTGATTCATATGGGTGCCATGAGTTTTCTACAGCAACCTGGCGCATCTCATCAACTGTCGGTGCTTTTTTAAAAGCATACTGTCTCCACATCGCATTACGAATGCCCAGATCACCAGTAGCGAATACATCGAGACGCCCCATGCAAAATATCAAAAACATATGTACAGTCCACTCCCCGATACCCTTCACAGCCGTCAGCTCAGCGATAACTTCTTCGTTGCTTAGTGAATCGAGGTGGTCAAACTTCACGGTGCCGTCGAGAATATGCATCGCAAGGTCCTGGATGTAGCGAATCTTTTGAAAACTGAGTCCGCAGGCACGTAGTGGTTCAGGCTTTGTCTGGATAATTTCATCTGGAGAAGGAAAGTGGCCAAAATGATCAACGAATCGTCCAAAAATTGTTGCAGCTGCCTTGACGCTAAGTTGCTGGCTGATAATGCTTTCGACCAGCTCTCGGTAATAATTCTTGTGCGGCATGAATGTGGGTAACGAGAAACGCGCGATCAGCTCTGCGAGTCGCACATCGTGACCAGACAGCCAGTCGGTGCCTTGCTGGAGTTCGATTTCCCATTTGCTCATGAGATTAGTATACTAACAGTATGACAACAAAAAAGAAACAAACTAAAAAATCTCAATCAAATGTGTGGTTCCGCCAGTTGCGCGGCAGTTACATCCCCATTCACTGGAAGGGTTGGCTGACGTATGTCCCCTACATTGCCTATTTGTACTTTACATATATGTTACTCGTGCCAAATCGGCCCCTTCCTGATACGATACTATTTCTGATTCCATATTGGGTTGCGGGCGTGATCATCATGCATTGGGTTGCCAAACAAAAAAGCTAGCGACGCACATGTCTATCGAGAAAGTGAGAGTGAAAAAGCCAGTAGCTCCCCAAGATGCATAGTGCAAATGCTAGTGTAACAATTGCGAGATGCATAAAGCCAGCTGGCAGCAAGATAACCAAAACAATATCACGAATTAATGCAAACGGATGCACTAGAACATCCCAGCTGTTCCAGCGTAACTCACGACCGATAAAGATAGCAAACCCACAGAGAACTGCAGTACCAATCAGCGCGCTGAGCCGTAACCACGTAGCGAACCTACTAAAGAGGCGTTGATCGATCTGCCATAGGCTAAGTAGTCCCAGCATAAACGCCGGAAAAATTGTCGTTGCGAGCACAATAGTGTCTAGGGTTTGACTGCGGCGTACCTGGTCGTTGATATGGATAATGTCGGTGATGACATAAAAGGTATTTGGTAAAAATATAAGCCAACACGTAAAAAGGAGTACTTTTGCGTAGGTTGGCCAGCGTTTTTTGACGACAAAAAGACACGAAAAGATCACAGGAACCCATGCCAGGAAAAGATTCCACGGCAAATACCAAAATTCGAGCGAGCGGTTGATGGCCATATCTACTGCCACGAAGCACAGTGCGATACAGCTTGCCAGGCCAAGCAAGCGAAGTAGATGGGTTTCGTGACGAGTCATAGTTCTTAGTATAGTCGACAGAGGAGGGCAGAGGTATACTTGAGTGAGATGAAATACGAAGAGTTCGAGAATCTTGTCTGGCAACACGGCAAAGAATTGTACCGCGAGATGCCATGGCGTGATGACCCGAGCTTTTATCATGTGCTGGTGAGTGAAATTATGCTACAGCAAACCCAGGTGCCGCGGGTGCTGGTGAAATTTGCCGAATGTATGAAGCAATTTCCAAGTATCGAAGAGCTAGCTGCAGCAAAGCTGGCGGACGTCCTACGTGTCTGGCAAGGGCTCGGCTACAATCGTCGCGCGAAGTATTTGCATGAAACAGTTAAACAGATCGTTGCTACTGGCCAACCTAATACACTAGGAGAGCTGGTGAAGCTGCCTGGCGTAGGTAAGAACACGGCTGCTGCCATCATGAACTATGTCTATGAGGTGCCAACGGCATTTGTCGAAACGAATATCCGCACGGTATATTTTCATCATTTTTTTCAGCATCGCACCGATGTTACAGACAAAGAAGTACGAGAGATTGTAGAGGCAACGATTGATCGCGAACATCCGCGTGAGTGGTTTTGGGCACTGATGGATTATGGCTCGGCGCTGAAATCACAAGGGCGCGGAAGTCTCGATAGGAGTAAGCATTACAAGAAGCAGCCACCACTCGCGGGAAGTGTGCGAGAGATGCGCGGGCGGATTGTACGGGCACTTGCTAATGGCAGGCAGGAGCGAGAGCTGCTTGCGGTAGCAGTCGCTGCTGATAATCGGTTCTCATTGGCGCTCAATGGACTCATAAAGGACGGCCTCGTTACTATCGATGGTACAGCGGTGTATTTGACCAGTTAGCCCTTGTGGCCCATAATACATACGAAGATGCAAAAGAAGATTGCTGTTATCATCGCGCTGGCGCTGGCATTTGCTAGCCCAGTTGTTAGAGCTGAAGATTCGAGTTCACTTTTGCTCACCGATGATCAGATTGGTCTGATTCGCACCAATTGTCTTGGTGTGCAGTCGACGCTGCAGCGAATTCATGCAAATGACGCCCTGGCACGATTCAACCTTGGTCAGCAATACAACATAATTTCGACAAAATTGATGGCACCGATGAATAGTCGTGTTGCACTGAGCAAGATTGATGGCGTTGCACTCTTGCAGGCAACGGTTGATTTTAACGCTCAGTACGACCAATTTGATTCGATGTACCAACAATACGAAACGACACTGCAGCGATCGCTAAAGCTGAACTGCAAAGATCAGCCGGTCGCATTTTTTGATACTGTATCTATGGCGCGTGAGCATCGGGCAGCCGTGAGATCGTCAATCAACAAGCTCAACCAACTCCTCATCGAATACCGCGCCCATGTTGTTGCTATCCAGTCATCAGTGATCTCACCCGGTGTGACCAAGGAGCCCGCACAATGAGCATCGACGAGCTCCGCAGCGACGCGGCTGTCATGACACATTGGGAGCGCCATCGTTTTTTTGGGTTGATTGTTAGCGTGATTGTGGTTGCGGTATTTCTTGTCAGCGTGGCGCTCAGTCTGTACAACAATAGCGGCGCAGCGCAACTTGATCTCAGCCGACCTGGTTACCAGGACGTCCGGGCGCAGGCAAAACGCGACACAACTACAGCAGCGTTTCCTGCAACAGGCACACTCGATAAGGCAGCATTTGAGCAATTTTTGAAGCTCTATGACAGTAGAGCTACAAAAGTATCGTCAGTCGATAGCTTTGATGAGGGAGCACTCAGCGAAGAGTCGCTGCAGCTTATGCGCGAACAGCAGCCAGCTGAAGACCCAGTCTCTGTTGCTCCCTAAATTAATGTTTCTTTTTGTGTGACGTCGTGATTTGCGCCGTCGGAACAGTGCCGATCATTATGCCTTCTTTTTCGAATAACTCAAGAATACGCTGTCGCATTTCGGCGACTACTGCCCACTGATCGCTGGGCTGTGTCTTGCCGGTGATGATTAAGGTCACAGCCGTGGCGGTGAATTCTCCCATCATCACGTAGTGCGGTGCTTCGAGAATCTTGTCTCTCCAATCAGGTTCTTCAGACAGTGCAAGACCTAGATTGTTAATGAATTTCGCCGCCCTATCGATATCGGTCTCAGGCGCCACGGCAATAGTGAAACGTGCCATACTGTAACCCATGGTTTTGTTGATAACGTGCTGCACCATGCCATTGGGAAAATAATGCACATTGCCATCAACATCGCGGATGACGGTCGAGCGAAAGCCGATACGTTCGACCGTGCCACTAAAGCCATCGATTTCGATCACATCACCAACGCGAAATTGATTTTCGGAAATAATGAAGATACCGCTCAAGAAATCCTTGATCAACGATTGCGCGCCAAAGCCAAGCGCGACGCCGACTATACCCGCACTCGCAAATAGTGGGGCGAGGACATCTGTCGCAAAAAATAGCCTACTAATGGCGTAGACGCTCCCTGCAACCACAAGAATACGCCAAATATTGGTCAGCATTGCGCCAATCGTACGCTGCCGCTTCTCCAGATCTTTTTTGTGCAAGGTGCGCTGGTAGGCAGTGACAAAGACATGCTGCATGAGCCAATTGACAACATACGGTCCAGCCCAATAGAGTGCGAGTCCAACGAATACGATGAGTGCAAGTGAAGGGATTTTTTCCATGTTACTAGTGTAGCAGAATAGTACTTATGTTTTTTAGCCTTTGAGCGCCTGGCGACCAATCGTAATAAGGTGTTTGTCGCGGTAACTGGCGAGCGCATTGTGGTCGAGGCCGTGTCGTTTGATAAAACTGCTGACACGCTCGGATCCGATATAATGCGGAAGACTAACATAGCTCGCCCCTTGCTGATACAGCTCGGAGGCCTCCTGGTAGTTGTTGGCGTGACAGACAAAGCTGATTTTTTTGTTGTGGCGCCGCAGAAAACTTAGCAGCGCGAGATTCGTTGGGTTATCTGTCATCGTACTGACAACAAGTTTTGCTTCCTGAGCACCAATTTCTTCAAGAAATTCTTCGTCAGAAGCATCTCCATAGGCATGGTGAATGCCTTGGGTTTCGAGCGATTCAATGATCTCCGGATCGTAGTCAACAACAAGATAGCGCATCTTCATCTCGCGGAATGCTCGAAGATACTCATAGCCACCTTTGTGGTAGCCAACAAGAATCGCCGGGTAGAGTGTACGTTTTTGTTTCGGCTCTGCGGTGTTGGTGCGCTCAAAATGTCGCAGATGGTGCCCAATGAGACGGTAAAGTTTATCATCGTACTTCATGAGATAGGTAGAGATGCCAATTGTGATGAGCGCAACCAGTGTGATGATAGGCACGGCAGTTTTTTCAGCAACACCGACTGAGGCGGCAAACATCACCAGGATGATCGAAAATTCACTAATTTGACTGAGGTGGATCGCTGCCTTAAAGCTCGTGAGTTTTGTGTATCTTTGCATGCCGAGGCTGAGCATCACAAATAGAGGCTTGCCGATCATTACAATTGCAGAGAGGGCAAGTGCAGGGATAATACTTTCTTTGATGGCGCCGAAAGTAAATGTTTCGCCGAGTGTGACAAAAAAGATCACGATAAAGAAGTCGCGGAGTGGTTTGAGCTTAGAAGCCATCTCGGTTGCATAGGGCAATCCCGCTAGCGACACACCGGCAAATAGCGCACCAATTTCATGGGAGAAGCCGGCAAACTGGAAGAGTGCTGCAATACTGAGCCCCCACGCGATGGTAAAGGTAAAGAGTAATTCCTGGGATTCTGCGAGTTTTTTGCCTACCCGCGGGATTAATTTGGCGCCAACAACGTATAGGAACAGTGTCAATCCAATAGCTTTCAGCGCTAGCATACCGAGCGCAGTTGCCTCAAAGGCATGTGCTCCTACCATCGCCACGACGACGAGCGCAATCGTTGCTACAACATCATCGAGCAAGATCACGCCAATGGCAATTTGACCATAGAGTCGAGAGAGCTCTTTGTTGTCTGACAGTACTTTTAAGATGATGATTGTACTGCTGAAGAACATCGCAATACCAAGGATGATCGCTGTGCTGTTATCGAAGCCTAGCGCCAGTGCCGTCAGGTGACCGGCAAATCCTACCATGACGAGGATCATGCTCGCGGTTATCAGCGAGACTCGTCCCAGACTCCGAATCACGGCCGCATTCATACCGAGACCGATGATAAAGAGCAGGAGGGTGATGCCAATTTCACTAAATGACTGAAACGCCTCTTTGGCATGGACAAGGTTGAGAAAGCTGGGCCCCACGAGGATGCCCGCAACGATATAACTCATGATGAGCGGTTGCTTGAGGATGCGCATTATAATCGCCAAAACAGCGGTAACCGCGAGTACGAGTGCAACTTGACTAAAAATAGAATTTTCCACTTATGCTTATTGTAGCAAATTACCCCTGATATAATAAGTTCTATGACAGAACTTATGAACCCAAAAGATTTCATAATTAGTCGTAAGCGCAAAAAATATAAATTTGCGCTGTTCCACAACTCGCCGCTCTGTTTTGAGTTTGCCCAGTGGGATAAGAGTTTCATGCCAGAGGTAATCGAAATTGGGGCGGGGAATGGTAAATTTGCCGTCGAGCTAGCCACTCGCCATCCAGAGCAGCGGTTTGTCGCACTTGATGTAAAGGGCGATCGCCTCCAGCAAGGTGCGCGTCTGGCTGAACAGCGGGGGCTAGGAAATATCCGTTTTCTCCGTGCTCGTGCTGATCAGATCGACGAACTCTTCGCACCAAAATCACTGACAAGTATTTGGGTGACGTTTCCCGATCCGTTTCCAAAAAAGCGCAGCGCAGGCCGCCGTCTCACACATCCAACCTTCCTCAAAAAATATGCTGACTTGCTCAAGGGTGCAACCCTTAACAGATCAAGTAACTCAAAAAGTGAATTGTGGCAGGCTGGTAAATTATTTTTAAAGCATGACAATCGCGACTTTTTCTGTTGGAGTTTGGAACAGCTTGTATCCGAGAAATGGAAGGTCACCGAGCTAAGCTTTGACCTGCACGAATCCACTCTGCATGACGACTACATGATACAAACAACCTACGAACAGAAATGGCTCGACGCAGGGCTGTTGACTAACTTTGTTGCGGCCCGCCCACCAACCTAGATTGAGCACGGTAGGCAGGCTCGGCTTCGCGCAGCATGTACCTGAGGCTCTTCACCGGGTCAGCGAATTCTGGACGTTCGCGCATGTCGCGCAGAAGCCGTCGACCGATGCAAGTAGCAAGCGGTGTCGTCGTTTCATAGCAAAGCTCGTCTTGCTTCGTAATATCTGGAGATAGGGCATATATACCTTCGATAATAACTACATCTGAAGGTGTGATAACGCCATCGAAAATAGGCTCAACGGAACCCCAGTCGATCGATCTGCGATAAATAGATTTGCCATTATAGAGATGAGCGAGATCCTCGGCCATAGCAACTGTGTCGTAGACAATTGGCTCATCCCAGTGCTCCCAGGGCTGACCGTTATTGATTTTCATCAGGCTACTTGTGCCGCGGTGGTAGTCGTCTGTCGACATAACCGTTGATGAGAGGGTAAGTTGATCAAGCTGCTTGCTCACCTCTTGTACAATCGTTGATTTGCCAGACCCTGATCGTCCACCGATATGTACGACTATCGGCAACATTGTCTTTCGTGCTGCAAGGATGTCTTGGACGATTGCGCTTGGGTCTAGTTCCGGTGCCGGCTTTAGTGCTTCGACACCATTGTTTGCGCGGCGAAAAGACAAATGAGCCCGCCACTCATTGCTGCTCAGACGGTCACCAGTAATATCGACGAAGTAGTCACCATATAAGTCAATAAATCTTTGCCAATGCTCAGGATGCTCTGATTCGACTTGTGCAGACCCGTCATCATAAAAATCAATCGTGATACCAGGTAATGGTTCGGCACGGAGCTTGCGCAGTAGCGGCAAGCTATCCCGCTTGAAATAGCCATAGAGTGCGCTGTCGATTTGAGTCGTGATTTCCATGCGGTCGATGCCGCCAGGTGTCAGAGACCCGCTGTCTTTTAGGGTTGCCTCATAGCAAAGAGTGCCGTCCGCACAAAGAGATTCCCTTAGGCGCAGACTAAAGGGTTCGTTGGGGTGGCTCAGGTAATACTGCTCCACCGGTGTAGCGCTAGCGCGATAGATATCGAGATGTTCTGGGAAGATTGGCAAGAATTTCTTTTCTATTTCACGATAAGATTTTTGCTCAAATTCATAATTTAATTTGCGTAATTCGACTGTCATACATTTATATCCTTTTGCAATATTACAGATGATATTTTGACTATATCGTGATATTCTGTAACTAACTAGAAAGATAATTTTGAGTCAAATATGTTTGAGCAAGCTACAATTCAACATCATATTCAGCGCAGTATCGTCAGTGTACTCACCAAGCAAGAGTTTGCGCGATTTCGCGATCTTAAGCCAACGAATGTTGACACGAACTTGTTCAGCTACCACCTCAAGCTGCTTCAAAAAGCAGGCTTTATCGCAAAGACTGAGCAGGGGTACACACTTGCCGAGAAGGGCTTGCAGTACGTTGATAGAGCAAATACGACCGAAATGAAACTTCGCAGCCAGCCAAAAATCATCACTATGCTGCTTATCCAGGATGGCTATGGCAAAGTACTGCTTCAAAAGCGTGCGAAGCAGCCGTATATCAACACTTGGACGTTACCGTACGGCAAGATGCATATCGATGACGAGTCGGTGCTCGCTGCAGCGAGGCGTGAATCACAGGAGAAGCTAGAGTTTGACCCCCACAAGCTTCGCCATGCGGGTGACTGTTACATTGTGGTGGGGTATCATGAGCGAGTAGAGGTGAAAGACGAGGCGGCCGGAACATTTGAGGACGGAGATACGCTCCATCTGACTACCAAGCAAGCGTGGTGCGTCGAGTCACGCACCTTGGCACATATTGTGCGCTTTGAGACCGACGCCATCGCAGCAACTGACGATCTGATATGGGTGAATCCACTTGATTTGCCAACACTAAAACTTGCGCCAGCTGTAGAAGCCATCGTGACGCGTAGTTTCTTTGGCGACGTTTTCTTTTTTGAAGAGTTTTTAATCGATAGTCGTCGGTAGCCAAAACACACGGGTATTTTCATGTACTTTGGGAACCGCCGAGAGCAGACCGCATCATGCGACACGGTCCACTCTCGGAGTGATGGCTCTCTGTCAGTCCTTGGTGCCGCCACCGGTTGAGCCGCCTCCGCTGATGCCACGACCCAGCACTGCGAAGCCTGGCCGGGCGTCAAGGAGGATTCCTGCAGACCATGCTTTGTGGGCGTAGGTCAGGTCGACTCCCACTGTCGGGAACGACTGCTTCTCAAGGTAGAACTCATGGTTGTTGAGCGTCTTGATGACGGCATTGCGGATCTGCTCCGCGTGAGCCTCGCTGTGGTGGATGCGCTCCGGAAAATCATGGAGGATCATCGAGATGATGACGTTGTGCGTCGTCGTGCTCGGGGGGAGCACGCGCTCGAACTTGAACCTGAAGTCGGAGCCACTGAGTGGCCACCCATTGGTCCTGAAGAGCTTGGCGCACAGGTCGCTGAGCTTTTCTCGCAGGTCCTCGAGTGTCCTGAAGTCGATGTCGATGTCGTGCTCGACGATGATCTGGGGCATGACTTCTCCTTGTGGTTGGGGATTTGTTTGGGCGAAAGATACACAAACTATTTCATGCAGTCTTCGCCCAAACAAATTGGCCCTTCAGCAAATTGACCCTTAGGCAAATTGACAGAGAGCAATTTGTAAATGAACCTCGGAGTAGTACTCTCTACGAAGTGATAAGTATTATATCAAGTTACAAGTCTTTTGTCAATCGATCGCGCAGCCATGCATCGATACTTCCAGCACCCATACAGAGCACGAGCTTGCCTTGCTGGCGTGCGTAGGTGATGCGATTCCACAATTCGTCATCCATTTGGCTATAGACGACCGAATTACGGTTGGTCAGGCGAGCGGTCAGTTCTTGTGGCTCGAGGATCGGCAGGTTTAAATCTTCACGTGATTGATAGGTGGGCAGCCAATAGATTTCCTCAGCTAACTCCATGCAGCTGGTGTAGCCACTCCGCACTTGGTGCTGGCGCGTGTTTTGGTGCGGCTGGTAGACGAGCGCCACATGGTCGCTTAGTTCACGTGCCATCTGAAGTGTTGCGGAAATCTCGACAGGATGATGGCCGTAGTCACTGATAAGACCTTCGGCCAGCTTTTCGAACCGACGGTCGGTACCCGGGAAGCTCTCGACTGCTGCTTTTATGGCCGCGGCATCTCCAATACCCAGGTATTCGCAGGCTTTGGTGACGAGGGTGGCATTTTGGCGATTATGCGCGCCGGCAACAGCAAAGTCCATCACTTCGTTGTCGTGCAGGCGCCAGGTGCTTGGTTGTGTATCGACATTGATCACAGTGTCGCGATCCCACATGATGACTTGGCTAGACTGAGCGATAAATTGACTGAACGCGGCGGCGTAATCAGCTTGCGTTGGATAGGTATCTGGATGGTCAAAATCGATAGAGGTGATCAACGACAGAGCAGGGGAAAAATGCAAGAAATTTCGATCAAATTCGTCGCACTCATAGACAAAATACTGGCTGGTTGGCTCGAACTTGCCGCTGGGGCCAAAGCTCACCCCTGAGCCAATCGAATAACTTACGAGGATACCAAGCTGCTGCAGGACCCAGACCATCATGGCAGTCGTGGTGGTCTTGCCATGGGTTCCTGCAACGGCGATCAGTTTGACGCCTTTTTCGGTGATGAGATGGTTGATCAATTCATCACGCTTGCCTGTATGGATACCGAGCGAAGCAGCAAGAGCCAGCTCGGGATGATTGGGGTCAAGAGCCGATGTATACACGAACCGATCAATCGGCTGTTCTTGATGTGCGGCACGGAGGGCGGCGCCCGTTTGGTCGAAGTTCACAGAAATGCCGCGCTGCTGCAACTCTGCGGTCGTCAGACTTTGCCTAGCATCACTGCCCAGCACCTCGTAACCAGCGTCACGGGCGAGTTCAGCCAGCGGGCCCAGCCCAACGCCACCGATGCCAGAAAAATAAATCCGCATGTGCTTATTGTACCACGCGAGGCACGTACTCATAACAGATGAAAATTAGTAAAAACAGACAGGTCTCATGTTCATCTATGTGTCTGGACCATAGCCATTAACACTAGACATCTGCGCTGCTGTCGCGCCGCGTGGCGAAGTACTGTATACTGATATTCATTAATGATGGTGGGAAAAAGTGTCTGACAGACGGCAAGTTCGGCGCAGTATACAGCAACTGCAAAAAGTTAAGACCTGGCAACTGGTGTTGCTGTTAATCTTGATGTCATTTGTGGCAGCGACATTCCTCCGCATGAACAATACTGGTATGGTACAACGTCGCAACGCCGTGGCAGCAGCTGACAAAGTGGGCAACGTTCCAGATACAACTGCGCGGATTTATGATTTGCAACGCTGGTCAGCGGCGCATATGAATGCTGATTCCGGGACGTTTTACCTGCAGGAGCAGTACAATCGTGACGCCCAGCGGGCACTGAGCCAGTCTTCGGATCTTTCGGCGGCGAGCGCTCAGGCAAACGCTGACGCCGAGGCGGTGTGTCACCCACAGTTTAATGGCTGGTCAACGGCGTACATGCAGTGCTTTCTGGCCGAGCTCGCCAAACATCCGAGCAGCGAAAAACTACCTGAGCCGAAGCTTCCTAGCCCAGCTCTGTATCGCTATAGCTTTGTTTCGCCCCTTTGGTCACCTGATTTTGCGGGGTGGTCTATCATTGGTTGCCTGGTGATTATATTGATGATTATTGGCCGCATAATCAGCCTCTTTGTACTGCGACTGATGCTCCGACGACACTATCAGTCAGTATAGAGATGTTCACAAAAGTAAACATAAGGGGTGAAAAGTGTTGACAGCGGGTATCTGTCCGCGCTAAGCTATCTCTGTAAGACGCTAATAGGAGGTATAACCAATATGGCTTACAAGCACACGAACTCAAAAGGTGTAACATACTACCTGCACAAGACCGAAGTGACACTTCGCGGCGGTAAACCACAAACCATCTACTTCTTCGCGAAAGTAGAGAAAAACGCTAAGGGTCAGCCAGTTGACTTGCCAGCAGATCGCGTAGTCAAGGAAAACCCACGAAACGGCTTCTTGACTGTTTCAAAGAAAAAGTAGAGTACGGATATGTATCAGAAATCCCCTGCCTATAGGCAGGGGATTTCTTTTAGGGGCTATTTTGAATTTTCTTCTGGGGCTACTCTCTCGACGCATCGCATTATATGCCTCAGTCCGGTTCTCGAAGAGAAAATCCAAACTAGCCACCCAATACATACCCGTAGAGCTTCCTGTTACTACGAGAAAATTCACATAGTCTCGCAAGACAGCATCCGTAGAGAGGCGGTGCGTGTGGAAAACTTTATTATGCTAAGTGCTTGCGCTTATTGTCAAAAACATAGTAAGCTAAGAGCACAAACAAACAGGTGCCAAACGAGTCCCGCTAGGGCTATCCGGTGTCGGACGCCCTACGGGGCTTTTTTGATTTATTGCGCAGAAACGGAGTAAACTGGGGTAATGAATATAGTATCAGTAAAGGATCTGCGAAAAGTCTACGATGACAAACCTGTTGTGGACGGCGTTAGTTTTAGCGTCAAAAAAGGTGAGGTATTCGGTATCTTGGGGCCAAATGGCGCCGGCAAGACAACAACCCTGGAAATGCTAGAGACACTTAGGCCTATCGATGGCGGCAGTGCAACTATCGACGGCATCGATGTCGCCAAAAACCCCGATGCCATCAAACGATTGATTGGTGTACAGCCGCAGACGCCTGCTTTTCAGGACAAGACGACCCTCAAAGAAGTAATCGAGCTCTTTGCAGCGGCCTACGGCGAGAAAGTTGATGTACTGCAGTTTCTGCGCGATGTTGATCTAGAGGAAAAAGCTGGCAACTATGTGGAGCAGCTGTCGGGAGGTCAGAAACAGCGGCTCAGTATCACGACGGCACTGGTGCATGGGCCAAAAGTGTTTTTCCTTGACGAGCCGACAACCGGCCTCGACCCTCAAGCGCGCCGCCACCTCTGGGATCTGATTCGCACAATTCGCGACAAGGGTGTCAGTGTTATTATGACGACCCACTATATGGATGAGGCAGAGATGCTGTGTGACCGTATCGCAGTGATGGATAACGGCAAGATTGTCGCCCTCGATACGCCGAAGAATTTGATCAAAGCGCTCCTAAAGCGCGGTTTTAAAAAGACGCAACAAGTCGAGCAGGCAAATCTCGAAGATGTATTTATCGATCTAACTGGCAAGGCGCTGAGGGACTAATTATGAACAAATCACTCTACACCATCCTGACATTTGCACGTATCAACACTAGGCGATTCTTCCGCGATCGCATCGCAATCTTCTTTGGAATTCTGTTCCCGCTCATTTTCCTGTTTGTCTTTGGCGGTATTTTTGGCAATAACTCACAGGCAAATTTCCATGTGTCGCTTATCAACAATTCCAAGTCTGACTTTGCAAAACAGTTTGTCGATCAGTTAAAGAAAGAAAGTGCTTTTAAGATCGATGAGGACGACAAGACGCTCGACGCAGCCAAAGAAAAAATGGTGCGTTCGCAGATCGACGCCACTATCATTCTGCCCGATAACTTTGGCGCTATCGATCAAGCCACCCAGACTCCTAAGGGCCAGGCCGAGGTGTACTATACACAGAACACACAACAATCTGGCCAGACTATGACAACAATTATCGACGGTGTGTTTCGCGATATCAACAAAAACATAACCCATGCGGCTGAGCCATTTACCGTTGTCGGCAAGCAGATCAACCAAAAATCACTGACGAGTTTTGACTACACATTCGCTGGGCTCCTGGGTTTTGCCTTGCTAGGCATGGGTATTTTTGGCCCAGTCAATGTTTTTCCTGAGTTGAAAAAGCAGGGGATTTTGCGCCGTCTTAGCACGACACCGCTCAAAGTTTGGCAGTACTTCTGTTCGATGGCTATCTCACAGTCGATTATTGGTTTGGTATCGATTGCGGTTATGTTTATTGTCGCGCTGACGGTATTTAAGCTTGAGGTAGTGGGTAATGTGCTGGTGCTTGTTGCATTTCTCGTGCTTGCAATCATAGAAATTCTCGGTATCGGTCTGGCAATTGGTGGCTGGGCACGCAATGAGCGGCAGGCGGCACCGCTGAGCAATATCATCACGTTTCCGATGATGTTCCTCTCTGGAACGTTCTTCCCGCGCTTTCTCATGCCCGAATGGCTACAGGGTGCGACGGCATATTTGCCGCTCACCCCAGTGATCGATGGCATTCGTTATATCGTTAACGAAGGATATGGCTTGACACAGCTCGGCCCGCAAATCGGTCTGATGCTGGGGTGGACCGTGGTCATCTATATTATCGCATTCCGTGTCTTCCGTTGGGAGTAGGTTGACTTTTTATTACTCTTATGCTATAATGAAAATATATGGCAAAAGTAGTCGAATTACTTAATGGCAAAAGGGATATCCTGACGGATGACGGAGATGTTGTACCAAGCGCCGACTACACTGATGCTATGGGGAACATTGTTGATGTCCCTGAGGAAACTGAGACTATAGCCGAGCCGCCGCTCAGTGAACGCGACTTGCGGATTCACGAGCTTGAAGCCGAGCGTGATAGCTACGAGGAATGGCTTGGTAAGGAGGCCGATAAGCTCGGCTGGTCACTTGATGTCGTGCGAGCTAAATACGGTGGTTTCACTGGGGCAAAAGAGCTTGAGAAGCTTGTACAGGAGCGCGACCAAGAGATGACGGGTATCGGTGCTGCCGGTATTCTCGCTGTATTGAGGCAACGAAAACAGCAAGCGATCAATCAAATCGATGATCCAGCCGCACGCGCCGCCGAACAGCGCGAATTTGATATACAGCGTCGTGTTGAAAAATATAAAAAATAACGACCCGCTTGGAATCGATAAAAGCGGCTGTCGTTGAGCTGGAGCTGAAACAATTTTACACCTTTTTCTGGTGGGGGTACCTGGACTTGAACCGGGGACCAACAGGTTATGAGCCCGCTGCTCTAACCACTGAGCTATACCCCCATGCCAGAAAAAACCGTAAAACCATCTTCGAATCACTGAGTAGTATTTTGTGTTTACCTCTGGTATTATATCGTATTTTCTTTCTCTCAGCTATAATATAGCGTGATGATGCTTACGACTATTCAAAAGAAACTGCGACACATGTGGCGGCTCTACGGCACTATGAATAATGTTGTGGTGGTCGTGGCATTGGTGATAGCGGCCAGTTGGGCATGGGGGTCGGTAACCGTTATGCAGCGAAACTTTGCTTTGCAGCGCGAGGGTGATGAGCAGCGGCGGCAGTTACAGCTGAACGAACTCCAGGTGGCAACGCTCAAGTACCAACAGAATTACTATAAGAGCGATGAGTATAAAGATTTAGCGGCGCGTATGTATCTAGGGCTGGCAAATCCTGGCGAAAAGGTGCTGATTTTGCCGCCGAACAGTGCTGCCGCAAAAGATGATGCACGTTCAGATACGCAAAAGGTGTCGAGGCCAGTCGAAGGTAGCTCTGTTAGTAATCTCGACCAGTGGCTCAATTTTCTGGCTGGCAACAATAGTGCCTCCTACTTGCAAAACTAGTTCATCTCTGTTAAAATTGAATATTGTATCGCGTGGTGGAGTAATTGGTCAGCTCCCACTTGAACGATCGCTCATAACCATGTTATGGGGGTGGATACAGTAGACCAAACAATTCATCAGTATCGCGGGGTGGAGCAGCCCGGTCAGCTCGCTTGGCTCATAACCAAGAGGTCGCAAGTTCAAATCTTGCCCCCGCAACCACGATGAAACAACAGATAGAGATTAGTAAAGATGCTAATCTCTATTTTTGTTTTACCTCTGTAGATTAAGTTCAAGTCCTGCTTCTCTTTATATGGAAACGGGCGCCACCGACCGAAGTCGATGACGCCCATGGCGCTTCCGTTCCTGTGTCACTCGAAGGCGTTCACCAGGAACCGGCTATACGAGCCGGTGCTCAGCTTGGTGTTGAACTCCTGTACAGCTTCCAGCGACGGACCGCTCACCCGGATGTTCTGAGCGTAGAGCATCGCTTGGCCGCCTCGGCGAATGACACCGCCAGCGTAGTGAGCGCACTCTGCCGGGAAGACCCGCTCGACCGTAGCTGCGAAGCCTAAGCCGACCGCCTCGTAGAAGCCGGCGCGTGCTCGGATCGGAGCGCTCTTCATGCGCACGATCTCGGCCCTGACCACCAAGATGCCCATGTCGACGATCTCTTGAGGAAGGCGCGCGAGGTAGCGGTCGAAGTTCAGGACGAAGTTGCCAGTACGTCGGTCTTCCGCGAGCTGAGCGCCGAGCTTGTCGAGGTAGGTCAAACCGAAATCGTTGAAGTGCGCTTCAAAAGTGGAGCGCATGACCGTCCCGCTCTCTCCGGGGCGAAGTGGCTTGCGAGCGAACTCGGCGAAGAGTCTCCTCGCGTCGTCTCGCGTGACATGCAAGTGTGTATACACGGTGGGCTCCTAACCCTCTGCCTAAGAAGTAGAAGTAGGTGCTCACCGTGGCAGAAACGGAGAGCTGTCTATACGTGATACGCGTACACACAGCTCTCCATTTGCTTTGTTAAAGAACTTTGTTACATATTATAACAAATAGTCTAAATTGTCAACAGTATTCTAATCTTAACCCCGTGTCCTATTCATCACTGGTATTGCGTCAGTAAGCTCTAACCACCTAACTATCTCTCTGCAGATTAAGTTCCAATTCGAGTTTACCTGGGCAACCAAGAAAAAACCCGAGTCCAAAAGGACTGGGGTTTTTTCTTGGTAGCGCGAACAACATTCAAGCTTGCGACTATTTTGCCATTGGCAAAAAGTGGCAAGTATCGCTCGCAGGCTCGCCTTTGCACTGCGCTTCGCCAAACTTTGCCCAATCGATAGGTAAGAAGGGGAGCCGCTACACAGAGTCTCGCGCAACGTGATCAAATCTTGCCCCGCAACCTGACTAATTACTCTTGTCGTGTCGCCTGCAGGTAAATGATTAGTCCAATCGATAGCCAGAATACTAGCGCTAACGTGACGTAGTAAAAGACGATATTGTAAATGTGTAGTCCTCTTGCTGTCAAAAAGAGCATCACAATCGCCATGAGACTAACGAGCGCAATGATTCGCAGCCAGCGAATGGTGGTTTGTTTGGGTGCAGGCCCAAAAAATGCTTTGACTATATTGAATAAGAAGTGAGCGAGTGATGGGGCGTAGATGGCGGGCGGTAACATGGGGATGGGGTTATTTTACTAGTTTGCTGGCAGCTACCCGTACCGCTTCACTCCAACTGAGAAAAGCATGGGGCGTGGCGGCGAGGTCGGCGGCGGTCATGTGGTATTTTACGGCCAGAGCAATCTCTTGGATAATCTCGGCGGCGTGAGGCACAACGACTGTTCCTCCTAGCAAGACGCCTTTTTTGTCGCTGATAAGTTTGACGAAGCCATCGCGAAAATCACTGGTGTTGCTGCGAGCAATAATGTTAAGCGGGGCGATTGCTGTGTTGATGCGCAGGTCGCGCTTGAGACAGTCGTCTTCGGTCAGGCCCACGCTGGCAACACCTGGGAAGGTAAAGGTCAGCCGAGGAGATGCGGTGTAGTCGGGAGTAATTTTGTTTTTCATGAGAACATTATGCGCGGTGACACGGCTCTCAAGCAGAGCGCTATGGGTAGACCCAGGACGTCCTAGTACATCACCAGCAGCATAAATGTGCTTGGCGCTGGTCTGGAGGTGCTCGTTGACCTCAACGCCAACGGGAGTGTAGGTGACAGCGGCGTTTTCGAGGCCGAGGTCGACCATCGGCTGCCGTCCGGTGGCGATGAGCACATCGTCAACCTTGACTGATTTTTCGGCTCCACCGCGAAGGAATGTCACGCGATAGCCGAGGCCTTCCTTGACGACGGAGAGGGTGCGGGTCTGTGTCAGTGACGTGACGCCTTTACCTTCACGGAGCAGGCGTTCCATCAATTCGCCCACTTCCTCCTCTTCCTTTGGTAGGATGCGTGCTGCGATCTCGGCAAGATACACTTTTGTGCCAAAGATCGCCATAAGTTGGGCGATCTCAACACCAGTTGTTCCTGCGCCAATGATGTAAAGCGACTTTGGTGGACGAATCGTCTCGAGAATGGTCCGTGGGGTAAGATACGTGATATCGACGAGACCCTGAATATCAGGTGCGACCCACTGGGACCCAGTTGCGATGAGAAAATGCGCTGCAGAGAGGTGGCGGCGGTTGATAGTGATTTCATGCGGCGTCAAGAAGTGTGCTCTTCCATAAATAGCGGTGATGCCCTGAGACTCGTAAAACTTCTTGTTGCCAGCTGCGCCAGTGCGCCGGACACTGAGATCTTTCCAGGCCCTTAGGCTGGGGTAATTATATCCAAGCGTGTTGCTACGCAGGCCAAATCGTGCGCCGTGACGGGCTTCGTCATAGAGCTGTGCGGCATGCAGGAGAGCTTTTGTGGGAACGTCACTCCAGTTTGGTGACTCGCCGCCAAAGGTATCCGCTTCGACGATGGCGACTTTTTTGCCTTCGCGTGCTGCAATCGTGGCCGCCGCAGAGCCGCCAGCGCCGCTGCCGATGACGATGAGGTCGTAGTCAAATGATGGTTTCTTTGCCATAGAGGTCTCCTTACATGATCACTTTGTGATGTTGGTAAATATAGGCAGCATCTGGGTGAAATCGCTTCAGTGTTCGACTTGCCTGGTGGCGGATATCCGCGCTAGTGATCTCGGGCTTGTCGGTACACCAGATGATCACTGCGTCACAGACTTTCTGGGCAGTCTCGGCGGCCTGGCCTTCAGGAGAACGGACACTGAGACAGGCAGCGTGAATACTGCGACGAAGTTTGTTGTGGTCGAAACGCTCCGGGGCACGCTTGCCATTTCGCTTGACGACATCGACGGCGAGTTGACTCATTTGAGTGTCACATTTCCTGCCACCGCCGCGAGGGCGACGACATTTGCGTAGATAAATGCTCCCAGCACGAGAAACCCGCTGCCTGCAATAAATTGGAGGAAGTGCTTGTTTTGCTCGCGCCAGCGTTGAATATCGCTGATTTTGTGTCCGCTGCCGATGAGAACGACTACGATGCCTGCACCAAGAGATGCGATGAGGGTGTACAGAAACAGTGCGGGGAGCTGCCAGCGGTGTGGCAAGTAGCTCAGCGAACAGGCAGCAGCAAGTGCTGGCGCGATCATAAAGATCAACTCGGCAATTACACTAGTGAGTCCGAGACTGAAACTCTCGCTAGCAGAAGTAGCGCTCTTTGCACGGGTGCTAAGAAACCTCGCCATACTACGCGGTATCCAGAGTGCCGTACCGGCCTGACGGCGGTAGTAAAATACCCAGATTGCTATTCCGAGACCGATCAGCAGGCCACAGACGACCGCCCAGACGGCGAGGGGAATGTAGGCGCGGAACAATGAGCTCAAGACTGCTGTCAAGAATGAGACGACCAACATCGTCATCGTTACCGTACCTCCGAGAAATCCAAGTGTCAGGCGGGTGGTCTGGGCACCTGAGTGTTTTTTGCCAATCGAATGACTACTCAGCAGTGTTACCATGCTGATGCTCAGCTGAAAGGTAGCATGCATCAGCCCGGCAAGGGCGATGATAGCAAGTGCAGTAACGGTATCCATAATTGTTTGTCTTTTTATAGTCCTCTTGCTAATTTATACCATAAGCACTACTGTCAAGTCAAAGAAATAGATATATTCTTTTAAAAAGGTATTGCTTTTTTTGCAAGTCTATGCTATATTAAGTACATAAGTTAATCAAACAACAAAAAAGGCAAACACAACAATGGAAAGCACCACCACAGAAGCAGTAACCCTCGGCGATATCATGAATCTTGCGACATGGAACCGCCCACGAACAAATGTCGAACTGCGTTCGTTCGTCAACGCCCATGATGATGCGTTGGATGTCGAAGACTTTGACTTCTAGACAACAGCAAAATTGTGAAAAATATCCTACATGAAAGGCTCCCGCCTCGATACACTGCGAAGGTAATGTAATCGATAAAGGAGTCTTTTACTATGGAACAAAAAACAACCTCCACAGTTGTACGTGATGAGCCGGTGGCGACATCAGTAACTGAGGCTGATCGTACGGTAGAAAAGACCAACAGTAGTGTTGTCGCGGCGCGCGTCGTTTGGTATATTGTTGGATTTATCCTGGTGCTGCTTGCCATTCGTGTGATTCTGTTCCTGCTCGGGGCAAATCAAGGCTCGGCCTTTGTCGACTTTATCTACGCCATCAGCGGAGTATTTGCCGCGCCATTTACGGGTATCTTCCCTGCGCCAACCTACGGCAAGTTCTTCTTTGATACGGCGAGCGTCGTGGCTATGGTAGTATACGCGCTTGTGGGGTGGGGTATTACCAAACTCTTCACCTTGACGCATCGTGACACGACAGTCTAGAAGTGTTCAAAAATCATAGCATACGCACTACGCGGTTTTTGCGTGGTGCGTATGCTATACTGATCGAAGATAAGCAGGAGTTTTTTGATGGACGAGCTGGACAAAAAACAAAGTGATAGCGAAGCGCAAGAGGTATCGGTGCGTAAAACGCCAACAAAGCCAATTGATAAAAGCGAAAAAATGCTAGAAGCGTCCGATGTAGAAGACTTTCTGCCTGAACATACTCAATCTGTGGCGTGGCAGCCAGAAAAAACCGAGCGAGTGAAAGAAGTGCCGCTACCGACGGCAACTGTTGTCCAACAGCCCGCTACCGTCTCTGCCACATCACCAGTCCTTGCCAAGGAATCAGGGTCGGGAGGGCTGCTGGTACTCCAGTGGCTCAGCTATGCGTTTTGGTTATGGTTTGCAGTCTCAACCGCCTGGCTTGCTGGTGTGGTGATCAATTATTATGTATCGCATAGTCATGCGTACGAATGGGGCGGCCAGTTAGCCTACCCACTTGCTGCGGTAATTATCATGCTGATTATTTCAGTGGTGACTGACTGGTTCTATGCCAAACATGAGCCAGCCAAGAAGACCGGTGGAGCGAATATCATTATGCTGCTACATGTCGTTCCGTTTGTACTTTTTGCAATCGGTTCGCTGATTACACTCGTATTCTCGCTGATCACTATGCTGCTCAATAGCGATCCTGTTAACAATGTCGACGGGCCGCTCCAGGTGATGCTGGTTGCGGCAGTGACGGCGGTGTTATTCGGCATCATCTCGGCGCGAGCATTTCTCGGTGAACGACGCCGGGCGCGTACGATTGTCTGGATTGTGGCAGGTGTGTTGGCGCTTGGATTTATCATTGCATCAATTGCTGGCCCAGCAGCAGAAGCTGGTCGTACGAAGCGAGATCGGCTGATCGAGACGGCATTGCCATCACTTTCGAGTGATATCCGTGAATATACCGTTAAATATAACAAACTTCCCGCGAAACTTAGTGATGTTACTCACAATGATACGTCTAGCGCAGCGGCCGTTCAGAAGTTGATTGACCAAAATCTCGTAACCTACAAGCCGAACTCGCTGCCCCCAGAAGATGGCAGTTCGTTTACGCCAGGTGACGATCCTGTCGCTATGAATGGGAGCAGCAAAACTAGTTCGTCGACCGCATATCCCTATGACTACACGCAGGCAAAGCACTACTTTTACCAGCTTTGCACAACGTACCAGTACGAAAAGAAGAGTCGATACAATTATTCTGACATTCGACCTACCTATACAACTGACCTGTCTTCAGGTGCGACGGCTGATTATCGGTATGACTATGTGAGTAGTATCTCGGAGCATCCAGCAGGGCAGGTATGCTATAACCTCTATGCTGATGGCGCAGCAACGTATAAGTACTAACGAGGATAAAAGCTTGGTGCGCACGCAGAGTAAACGTTGAGTCGCAGGATCATTCTACCATCCTACTAAAGAAAAACTCCCACATATAATGTGAGAGTCTTTCCTTGGTAGCACCGACAGGGTATGATCCTGTGACCTCAGGCTTATGAGTCCTGCGCTCTAACCAACTGAGCTACGGTGCCTCGGAGATGAGACAAAACCGGATGGTTTTTCTCATCGTTCATCAGCAAAGTTGAGTTTGCTAAAGCAAAACCAAGTTCACTGCTCTTTTTCCTTTCAGCTGCGAAAGGCAAGAACTCAGATGATTATAGCAGAGGTGGTGGGGGATTTCCAGAGCGGGCTTCGGAGGTGTATAATAGAAGTACTCCAGGTGATACTCACTACTCGCTGTACGGGCAAGCGTCCCTCACCCATGGATTCATCGTATTCGTCTTCGGACTTTTCACTAAGAACGGGTGAATAGGACGGGCGAGCCACACGATATCGTTCTCTAATTAAGATTGGAGATACTTTTATGAATGATGAATTCACTTCTATTGCACAACATTATATTGAAACTCCCCCTACCGCGCATCGCCCAGAGCGCATCGACACAATCCTCAAAAAACGTATGAAAGACTTTTTGCTCACACGCCAGCAGAAACTGTGGCAGGAGGGCAAGCTGTGAATGATGGGCTGCTACTCAATGAACGGGTGGAGGTAATCGCTACGTTTGGCACCGGCCTTAACCTGTGTCGACCACGAAAGTTTCGTCGTGCCAATGGCAGGGAAATAGAAAACACTGAAATTGGGTTGGTGCATCCAGCGAGCCAAAGGCGGCGAACGGTTCATATGTTTGACGTGACCGACGGCGGAGCCGACTATAGGCTAGAATTTGACAGTTTTCAGCTGACCTGGCGGCTCGTGATGAAGGGTGACCGTGTTTGAAAGGCAGAATGACTGCATTCCAGGGGGTTTGGGGGGATCTGCGGACACCGAAAAAGCGAAAGCTTTTTGTCCTGGTATATCGAGCACGAGTTTTGCTCCACGCGCAGATAGCCAAGACAAAACGATTGAGTATGAGGCAATTGCTAGTGGGTCAAAATGGGGATGTGTGGCTCAAGGAAGCCAAGCAACCATGTCTTGACCTAGTGGGGCTAGAACGATGGCAGAGCCCCAAGCGATTTTTAAGAAAGGCTCCGTATACTTTTGCAAGGTAATAACCTAACAAAAGGAGTAATGCATGAAGAAACAATTAGTAATCGCAAGTACGGTCGCGACACTAGGTCTGGCGGGGCTGGCTGGCGGGGCAGCCTATGCTACGACGCAATCAGGCTCGACAACTGACCCAATGGGCAGTCTCGTTAGCGCCATCGCCACAAAATTTAACCTGAAGACAGCAGATGTACAGGCGGTCTTTGACGCTAATCGCACGCAAATGGAAGCGCAGCGCGAACAGGCGGTGAAAGATCAGGTAGCGCAGCTCGTCAAGGACGGCAAGCTGACGCAGGCCCAGGCGGATAAGATCAACGCCAAGCGTGCGGAGCTCGAAAAAGAGCGAGAAGCAGAGCGAACTGCTGATCAGAATTTGAGCGAATCTGAGCGTCAGGCCAAAATGGAGGCGCGACGCACCGAAATGGATGCCAAGAAGACCGCGCTGGATACCTGGCTGAAAGATAACGATATCGATACGCAGTACAGCTACCTTTTGATGGGTGGTGGTCGCGGCCATGGACACGGTGGCCCTCATG
Organism: Patescibacteria group bacterium; assembly: GCA_020160975.1. Taxonomy (GTDB): domain Bacteria; phylum Patescibacteriota; class Saccharimonadia; order Saccharimonadales; family Saccharimonadaceae; genus Saccharimonas. The sequence goes on from JAIUPJ010000001.1 coordinate 665,215, forward strand.
GTGAGAATGCAGACTCGACAACGTCAAGCACGACGAATACGACCTCAACTAGTTCATCGAACTAATTACTTACATCGTCCTCACGCAGTAAAGCCGCCCACAATACGTGGGCGGCTTGCTATACTAGAAGTATGAACAAGCTATTGATCACAATCGGAGCGACCATCGGATCGACAGTCGGCGCATTGCTGCCGCAATTATGGGGAGACCATGACTTTTTGAGTCTTGCCTCTCTCTCGTTCGGATTTATCGGCGGTGTTGTCGGTATTTGGCTTGGCGTAAAGGCAGCACGACAGCTGAGCTGATGACGTACATTGTGGCTGTCAGTGGAGGTGTAGACTCAGTGTGCTTGCTCGATATGCTAGCACGTACAAACAGCAGCCAGCAAAGCAGTGATGGCATGCGTCAATATCAGGGAGCAACCTTTTCTCGTGTCATCGTTGCTCATGTTAACCATGGGATTCGTGATGATGCGGCGGCAGATGCAAGATTTGTGGCAGGTCTAGCTAGACAATACCAAAAACCTTTTGTCTCAGTCGAGCTGAAATTGGGCAAAGGAGCAAGTGAAGAACGAGCACGGACGGCACGATACGATTTTTTGTTTGAACTTGCCAAAAAACACAGTGCCACGCTGATAACGGCGCATCATGCTGATGACATGGTTGAGACGATTGCGATTAACACTGAGAGAGGTACGGGATGGCGTGGCCTGGCAGTGCTCGCGCGGCCTGGTGTGGTTCGTCCCCTTTTGGGACTGACTAAGCAGCAGTTGTATGACTATGCGCTCGAACATCGCCTTGAGTGGGTGGAAGACAGTACAAACCAGACCGACGCCTACTTACGCAACCGGTTGCGACGAGTTATCTCTGATCGGTCTGTTGACTATACAGTGATGGCGCAGTTGCGCGCAGAGCAACTACAGCTGAGGAGTGCAATTGACTATGAAGTGGCACGTATCAACGCGCGCCATAGAAGCTCGCGGCATTTTCTCACGCTGATTGATGAACAAGTGGCAATGGAGCTTCTCGGCGCAGAATTACAACTACTCATGGGGCGACGACCAACCAGGCCGCAGCTACAACGTGCATTGCTCGCGGTAAAAACAGGGAAGGCGGGCTCTCGACATCATATTGGCGAAAAGATCGTACTGCAGCTAACCGCTCGAAAATACCAGATGTCAGTGCTATAATTAACAAGAGTTATTAGCGATACCTAGCAGACAGAATACGAAAGGACCCACTATTCATGGGCAAGAAACCAACGGGAAAATTTAGTAATGTGATTCGCCTCAGTCTTTTTTGGGCGATTTTGATTGTGTCGACACTCGCGGTCTGGGCAATTACCATGCCGCACACTTCGCTCAAGGACGTACCAATCTCGCAGGTGATTAGTGATGCAAATGCCGGCAAGCTGTCAAAGATCGAAGGTCAAGGAAGTGACCTGACTGTCACGGTGAAAGGCGAAGACAAGCCATCGCAAAAGACCTATATTCAGGGGGGTGTCTCGGCGTTGCTCAAGGAAGGCATTCTCAATGATGCCGGCAAGAAGATTGTGGCTGACGGCCCGCCGTCTGAAGCCGGAACGACATTTTGGAATCTGGCGACGATTATCGTGCCAGTGGTGCTAATTGTCGGATTTTTCATGTTTATGATGCGCCAAGCGCAGGGGCAGAACAACCAAGCTATGAGCTTCGGTAAGAGCAAGGCAAAACTATATGGCCTCGACAAAGAGCGCGTGACATTTGAGGATATCGCCGGCAACGATAGCGCCAAACAAGATCTCGAAGAAGTCGTGGATTTCCTCAAGCATCCCAAGAAGTACGAAAGTCTCGGTGCGAAAATTCCAAAAGGCGTGCTGCTGGTCGGCAATCCTGGTACCGGTAAGACGATGTTGGCGCGCGCAGTAGCTGGCGAGGCAAATGTACCGTTCTTCAGCATCTCCGGTTCAGAATTTGTCGAGATGTTTGTCGGTGTTGGCGCATCACGCGTGCGCGATCTTTTCACCAAGGCCAAGAAAAATGCTCCAGCGATTATTTTTATCGATGAGATCGATGCCGTAGGTCGCAAGCGCGGTAGCGGTATGGGCGGAGGTCACGATGAACGCGAACAAACGCTCAACCAGATTTTGGTTGAAATGGACGGATTTGAGTCTGGCACAAATGTGATTGTGCTTGCAGCCACAAACCGCGCCGATGTACTTGACCCTGCCTTACTACGTCCTGGCCGTTTTGATCGCCACACAAACATTACTTTGCCTGAGCGCAAAGACCGTGAAGCGATTTTGAAGGTGCACTTCAAGAACAAGCCAACCGACAATACGGTCAACCTCGACAAGCTTGCGGCCAAAACGGCGGGAAGTAGCGGTGCGGATCTTGCAAACATTGCCAATGAGGCGGCTATCATTGCGGCACGACGTAATAGTAAGCACATCACGGGCAAGGATTTGACCGAGGCGTTTGAAAAAGTAGCGATCGGGCCTGAGCGCAAAGCCAAGGTTATGAATGATCGCGAAAAAGAAATGACAGCTTACCACGAGGCTGGGCACGCGATTGTTGGTCATGTTCTACCAGATAGTGACCCTGTTCACAAAGTCACTATCATCCCGCGCGGTGGTACTGGCGGCGTGACCTGGTTCTTGCCACCAGAGGACAAGAGTTATACTAACGTCTACGAATTTAAAGACATCCTGGCTCGTGCCATGGGTGGACGTGTGGCGGAGAAGATTGTCTATGGTCCCGACGGCATCACGACCGGTGCGGGGAGTGACCTGCGCAAAGCAACTGAGATCGCGCGCGATATGATTATCGAGCAAGGGATGGGCACAAAGCTTCGTGACCAGGTATTCCACGAAGACAATGGCGGCATGGTGTTTGATAAGATTACCCACGAGCGGCCGTATAGTGACGCAACCGCCAAAGAGATTGATGCTGAAGTTGAGGCATTGATCAAGGAAGCGGGCCGTCGTGCTGAAGAAGTGATTGAAGCTAACCGAGAGGTGCTCGATCGCATTAAGGACGCATTGTTGAAAGAAGAAACACTTGAAGAGGAAGATGCCTCGAAATTAATGGAGGATGCAGTGCTGCCGAAGGAGGCAATGCTTCACGCCTGAGTGAGGCACCGAGGCTATTATGGCAGAAAGTCGAGTTCGATCGGTCGTCTCCATGGCAAACCAGAAACTTACGGTGCAGTGGGCAGCGATTCTGCTTTCGGGCTCGATGTTTATTTCGTCACTGCTCGGCATCTACCGCGACCGTTTGCTCAACGGGCTGTATCTCGATAGCTATCCAGTAGGGATTGATGCCTACACTGTTGCTTTCACGATTCCTGACTTCATGTTTTTCATTCTTGTGTCAGGTGCATTGAGCGTGACATTCGTGCCAGTATTTAATCAGCGTCTCGCCAGCGGCAACAAACATTCTGCATGGGAGTTGAGCTCGAGTTTACTGAATTTTATGGCATTGATCACCCTGGTGGCGAGTGTGTTGATTATGATTTTTGCTGATCCGCTTGTGCGCTATGTTGTTGGCCCTGGCCTCGACGAATCAGGCCGGGCGCTGGCAGTTAGCATGATGCGGATTATCGCTGTTAACCCATTCTTGTTTGCCGTCGCAACGGTGATCGCCAGCATGCAGCAGGCAATTGGGCGATTCACGTTCTATGCGCTTGCCCCAACGATTTATAACATCGGGATTATTATCGGTGCGCAGTTCTTTACGAGTGGTATCAATATTTTTGGCTGGCAAGTGTTTGATGGCGGCATCATGGGTGTGGCGCTTGGCGTTGTGCTTGGGTCGGTGATGCAGCTCCTGGTTAGCTCGATCGGGCTGCTTGGTATTGGGTTTGACTATAGAGCAAAAATTAGCTGGAAAAACAAAGGCTTTCGGCGCGTTTTGCGTCTGCTGCCAGCGCGTTCACTCGATCAAGGCATTGATTATTTTAATGGGCTAGTCGAGACCAATCTTGCCTCCCACATGGCGGATGGTACAATTCGCGCCTACCAGCAGGCATCATCTCTCAGCTTGATGCCAGTTAATTTGATCGGTGTTGCTATCAGTAACGCTGCTTTTCCACGCATGACCGAGCGGTTAGCCGAGGGCAGAAGCGAACTGTTTCGTAAGGAGCTTCGAGGTGTCCTTCGCTGGATTATTTGGCTCGCCTTGCCAGTGTCGGTAATCACATTCTTTGGACGAGGGTTTATCGTGGCATTCATCAAAAACGGTGGTAATCAACTCATCGCTGGGCTGCTCGGTGCACTGGTGATCGCAATATTATTCCGTACGATTTATCACATCGCGGCCAGGGTGTTCTATGCCCAGCAGGATACCAAGACGCCGCTCTATATTTCGATTTTCTCGATTGCACTTAATATTATTCTTGCGGTTACATTTACCAATATTTTTGGTCTTGGCGTATATGGACTAGCATGGGCACAGTCAATCGTGGCGTTCATTGAAGTGGTTATTTTGTTTGTAATCCTGGCAGTCAGGATACCAAAGCTATTTACTCGTACATTTCGTCGGGCTGTCGGACGGATGGTGATTGCTAGTGCATTGATGGGTGTCGTGACTTATGTCAGTGTGCAGTTGTTTCAATTTCAAAACAACGACCAGAGCTTCCTTGCTACGTTTCCAAAGTTCGGGTTGATTAGCGTAATCAGCTTTGTAACCTATGTCGCGATATCGAAGTGGATGCGCCTTACTGAGGCTGATCCTGTAATTGCTCGGGTTGGTGCAGTACTGTTTGGAAAACGTCGCTCATGAACCAATCAAACATTAGAAACTTTTGTATTATAGCGCATATCGATCACGGCAAGTCGACGTTGGCCGATCGTATGATGGAGATGACGAGAACGGTTGAAAAGCGCGACATGAAGTCGCAGTTGCTCGATAGTATGGATCTCGAGCGCGAAAAAGGAATCACCATCAAACTCGCGCCTGTGAGGATGAAGTATAAAGACTGCGATCTCAACTTGATCGACACTCCGGGGCATGTCGACTTCAGTTACGAGGTATCGCGCAGCTTGCAGGCTTGTGAGGGCGCGGTATTGGTAGTTGACGCCAGTCAAGGAATTCAGGCGCAGACTCTCGCCAATGTATATTTGGCGCTGGAGCAGGATCTTGTGATTATTCCCGTGCTCAACAAAGTCGACTTGCCAGCAGCTGATGTTCCAAGAGTGAGTAAAGAAGTGATCAATCTACTCGGTTGTGATGAGTCGGATATTTTTCAAATTAGCGCCAAGACAGGAGAAAATGTCGATCAGGTACTGGAGGCTATTATTGAACGAGTCCCACCACCCGTTTCTCCCCTCGCCTCATCATTATTGCAAGATAATTTATCTGTTAAGGGTTTATCCTTTAACAAAGAGAGCGCCTTGCGAGTGCCGACGCGTGCGTTGATTTTTGATTCGTATTACGATGATTATCGAGGGGTGATTTTGTACTTGCGCGTCATCGACGGTACGATCAAGAAATCTGATGCGATTAAGATGCTGGCGACAAGTGCAAATGGCATTGCACTCGAAGTAGGGCATTTGGCACCCACTATGTCACCCGACCCCGAACTTTCGACTGGAGAAATTGGCTATATGGTCACAAATCTCAAGACAACTCGTGACGCGCGGGTGGGCGACACGGTGACGGTAGCGCGCGCGATGGCTGTCGAACCGCTGCCAGGATATAAAGACGTGAAACCATTTGTCTACGCTGGGTTTTTCCCGGTTAGCAATGAAGACTATCAGGATCTCAAAGATGCGATTGAAAAATTGAGCCTGAGCGACAGCGCCTTGCAATTTGAACCAGAGAATTCACCCGTTCTCGGCTTTGGTGTGCGGATTGGATTCCTGGGGCTTCTTCACATGGATATCGTGCGGGAGCGACTGGAGCGTGAATATAGCCTTGACCTTGTGGTGACAAATCCTTCGACTGACTATCATATTTCTATGACAAATGGTGACGAGCTGGATATCAAAAGTGCCAGTGAACTTCCGGATCGTGCGCAGGTAGAAGAGATCAGAGAGCCATGGATCAAGGGTGAGATTGTGGTACCGCAAGAGTACATCGGTGCGGTAATTCAGCTGATCGTCGGCAAGCGTGGACGCCAGAACAACCTCAGTTACATTGATGAGCGCGCCTTGATTAGCTTTGAAGCGCCACTGGCAAATTTGCTGACTGATTTTTATGACCAGCTAAAGAGTGTGACGAGCGGCTATGGCTCGTTTAACTACGAGCTAGCCGATTATCGAGCAGAAGATCTTGTGCGTGTTGATTTCTATGTCGGTGGCGAGATGGTGGATGCGCTTTCAGTCATGTGTCATCGCAGCGAGGCCGATGCGTTAGGCCGCGATGTCACAAAGAAACTGAAAGAAGTTGTGCCGCGCCAAAGTTTTGAGGTCGCACTGCAAGCAGCAATCGGAGGGCGATACATTGCTCGTGAAACTATCGGCGCCTACCGCAAAGACGTGACGGGATATTTGTATGGCGGTGACGTCTCTCGTAAGAAAAAACTTCTCGCCAAGCAAGCGAAGGGCAAGAAGCGCATGAAACGGTTCGGTAAAGTCGATATCCCGTCCGAGGCATTTACGGTGATGCTGAAAAGAGACTAGTGTGGTAGCACTCCGCCGTTTCATCATCGTGCGCCCGCACGATGCTTTAGGGGGAGGAGAGCTGCTTTTGGATTTATTCCAAAACAGCGAGGAGGGGTGTGCCCCTCCTAAAGATGGGTAAAGTCGACATCCCGTCTGAGGCATTTACTGTGATGCTGAAAAGAGACTAAGGTGTTAGAATAAAGTATGGAAAAGAAGCATATTATTACAATCGGCGGGCTGCTTGGATCGGGCAAGTCTTCGGCCGCCAAGCTTGTCGCTGAGAAGCTAGCGTACACGCATTATTCTGCAGGTGACTTGATGCGTCAGCTTGCCAAAGAGAACGGCTATGACGATATCCGTGATTTTAATCTTGCAAGTGAGGGCACAACATCTGCTGACGATCAGGTAGATGAGCGTACACGGCAGATTGGTGAAACAGGGAGTAACATCGTGTTCGACGGGCATATGTCTTGGCGGTTTATTCCCGGTTCGTTTAAAGTATTTTTGACGCTTGATTCACGGATGGCAGCAGAGCGTATTCTTGGTAGTATGACACCAGAGCGCAAGGCGTCAGAGCATGTAACTGATGATGCCAGCGCATACGCGAAACTCCTCGATGAGAGGAAAAGCAGCAACGTTCGTAGATACGAGGCATTATATGGAGTTGACCCGTACCGCCCTGATTACTATGACTGTATTATTGATACGCGCGATTCGAATCTCGAGCAGGTAGCTGAGAAGATTATCAATGCATACGAATTATGGCTCAAAGACTAGCACTCTACTTGTCTGAGTGCTAGATTTTTGCTACAATATATCGTATGAACATCACCGATCGTCAAAGAGCAATTCTCGCAACAATCATCGAGCAGTATGCAGAGATCGCTGCACCAGTTGGTAGTGTGACATTGGCGAAATTATTCGGCGTATCGAGTGCGACGATTCGCAGTGAAATGGCAAAGCTAGAGGATATCGGATTGATCGAAGCGCCGCATACCAGCGCTGGTCGTATCCCGACTGACAAAGGGTATCGATTGTATGTCAATGGAATTACTGATGCGCAGATGACCGAACTTCCCAGCGGCGTTGATCGCAGTGCGAGAGCGATTGAAGCACACTTGAACTCACATGTTGACAAAGCTGATCGAGCAATTCGTAGTGCCGTCGACAGTCTCGCTCAATTGACTGGTAACATGGGATTCGCAACGATTGGTAGCGAGTTATACACAAATGGCATCGGTACATTGTTTAGCCAGCCGGAGTTCATCGAAGGTAGGCACGTGCAAGCAGTGGCGCGGTTGATCGACAATATCGAGCCGTGGTTACGAGAGGCTGCACCGAACCAACCGCTCAACGTGTTTATCGGCAGTGAGAATCCGATCGGCAAAACGAGCGGCGCAACATTGATTATCAGTAAATTTCGTTCACCATTTAGTGACAACAGTTACATTGGCGTGATTGGCCCGACTCGCCAGAACTATGTCCGTACCATGATGTTGGTGCGCAAAACAGGAACGATGCTTGAGGAGGCATTATAGATATGGCAAAGAAAGACGACAAACGAGATGCGCAAATTGCTGAGCTAACCGCTGATTTACAGCGGATGCGAGCGGATTTTGAGAATTATCGAAAGCGTGTCGACGGTGAGAAATCACAAGCCAAAGAGCAGGGCGCAGCCTCTACTGCGCTAAAGCTCCTTCCTGTTATCGACACCATTGAACGTGCAATTCTGCATATTCCACCGGACATTGCAGAACATCCATGGGTACAGGGCGTGGCGGGGCTCATCAAGCAGCTTGATAAAGCACTCGCTGATATGGATATCGCCCGGATTGATGCGACACCAGGTGTAAAGTTCAATCCCGAACAACACCAGGCCATTCAAATGGACGAGGAGGCAAAAGGGGATCACGAGGTGGTGGCTGAGGAATTACAGGCAGGATATCTTCTCCGCGGCCAGCCAATTCGCCATGCCATGGTAAAAGTCACTCGTGCATAGTGAAAAATTTCTATAAAAATCGGACAAGTTGTCCGATTTTTTATTTTTGCACCCCTGTCACTAAGCGAACTAGCACTCTTGACAGTAGAGTGCTAGTTCGCTATCATAGGAGCAGAATTGGCACTATCCTGCGAGGAGTGCCAATCAATTACCTGAAAATCTAATGCAATAACAAGAGAAAGGGGAAGCGCGAAGGGAAAAACACAGCCGGATCGACGAATCTACTTCGTCGTCCGCGCGATAGGAAAAGCCGTAGGTTTGTCCTATACAGTGAACCCTTTGGGCGAACGAAGAATTATGGGAAAAATTATCGGAATCGACCTCGGAACAACCAACAGTGCTTTTGCATACCTTGTGGCAGGCAAGCCAGAAGTGATCGCAAACGCCGAGGGTAACCGCACGACGCCAAGCGTCGTGGCGGTTAATAAAGGTGGCGAACGTCTTGTCGGTCAGGTGGCTCAGCGCCAGCGCGTGACGAACGCCAAAAATACCATTTATGGTATCAAGCGGTTAATTGGCCGTAAGTTTGACGACAAAGAAGTCCAGAAAGATATTGACATCATGCCATTCAAAATCGTCAAGCACGCCAATGGTGTTGGTGTAGAGATGGGCGGCAAAGAATATACACCAGAAGAAGTATCGGCTATGATCTTGAGCAAGATCAAGGCAGACGCTGAGGCATTCTTGGGGGAAAAAGTGACCGAAGCAGTTATCACAGTGCCAGCATACTTTGATGACTCTCAGCGCCAAGCGACCAAAGACGCTGGCAAGATTGCCGGGCTAGAAGTCAAGCGTATCATCAATGAACCAACGGCAGCAGCGCTCGCCTATGGTCTCGAAAAAGGCAAAGAAGAAAAGATCGTGGTGTTTGACCTCGGTGGCGGTACGTTCGACGTATCAGTTCTTGAGCTTGGCGATGGGGTATTTGAAGTCAAGAGCACCAATGGTGACACGCACCTCGGTGGCGAAGACTTTGACAATGCGATCGTGAATTACTTCATCGATGAATTTAAAAAGACCGATGGTATTGATCTCAAGAAAGACAATGCTGCCATGCAGCGACTCAAGGACGAGGCTGAAAAGGCTAAGAAAGAACTATCGACGACGACCGAGTACGAAGTTAATATCCCGTTCATCACGGCTGATGCCGATGGACCTAAGCACTTTGAGCTCAAGCTCACCCGTGCCAAACTTGAAGAACTGGTCGCGCCATTGCTCAACCGACTTGATGATCCTGTCGAAAAAGCTCTCAAGGACGCCAAGCTTAACAAAAACGATATCGACAACATCGTATTGGTTGGTGGCATGACGCGCATGCCCTCAGTCGTCGAGCGTGTCAAGAAGTTGTTTGGCAAAGACCCGATGCAGGGAGTGAATCCAGATGAGGTCGTGGCAATCGGTGCCGCGATTCAGGGCGGTGTTTTGGCAGGAGATGTGAAAGACGTGTTGCTCCTCGACGTGACGCCACTGAGCCTTGGCATCGAAACCATGGGCGGTGTCTCGACCAAGTTGATTGAGCGCAACACTACAATTCCTACTAGCAAAAGCGAGGTCTTTTCGACCGCCAGTGATAATCAGCCACAGGTTGAGATCCATGTGCTGCAAGGTGAGCGCGAGTTCGCGGCCGATAACAAGAGTTTGGGCAAGTTTGTCCTTGATGGTATTGCGCCAGCGCCGCGTGGTGTACCACAAATCGAAGTCACGTTTAACCTCGACGCCAACGGTCTGTTGAATGTAACTGCCAAGGATAAAGGTACAGGTAAAGAGCAGTCGATTACTATTCAAGAATCTGGCAACATGAGCAAGGAAGATATTGAGAAGGCTCAAAAGGAGGCTGAGCTCCACGCTGAAGACGATAAGAAAAAACGTGAGTCGGTTGATCTCAAGAACCAGCTCGAAAATGCCATCTATCAGGCAAAGAAAATGCCCGATGAATACAAGGATAAGATTTCCGATGAGGACAAGAAGGCAATTGAATCAGCCGTTGAAGAAGCCGAAAAGCACAAGGAATCGACCGATAAGGACGAGCTTGAGGCGGCAATCAAAGCGCTCAATGACGTGCTGATGCCAATCGGTGCCAAGATGTACCAGCAAGCGGCAGAAGATGCCAAAGCTGATGAGTCGGAATCTGATGACAAAAAGTCAGGCAAAGACGAAGCGGTTGAAGGCGAGGTCGTTGACGACAAAAAATAGTTTTCTTGATGGAACGTAAAAAAACCGACCCATTCGTTGGGTCGGTTTTGCTGGGGCATGATGCTATGAGGTTTGAGTGCAAGTTCCGGAGGTAACGCCAAGTGACAGCGGTGTCGATGCAGGAGCTTTTGTGCTGTAGTCGTATTTTGTCAGCCGCACGCCTGCACCGGGGGTATTTGTTACGGGAGCAGTGCAGAGCTCAACTTTTAGTGAAGTTTTGCCATTGGCTGCACTAGGAGTATTCGGTGTTGCGGTCGAAGGAATAGCGGTAAATGTTGCAGTGCCTACGCGAGATTCGCTATAGGTATTGAGGCTATTCACTAGCGCACCTGCCGCAGTGTTCGAAGGATACGCGCCAGCTAACGTATAGTATGCATGCATTTTCTTGGCAACATTATTGACCAACGTGTCTGCTGCCGAGTTATTTGCCCGAGCCTGCAATCCGGTATAACCGATAATGGTAATCGCTGCGAGAATGGCGATAATCACAACGACGATCAAGAGCTCGACGATAGTAAAACCTTTTGTTCGAAACGGGAATTTCACAATCAATAGATGCCCCTTATTTGATATGCTGATAGGCATCAGTATACCATATGCATTTTTTCATTCAGAAATAGCTTATGGCAACGAATGGGCAGCTGCTCCGTTCCGAGTGTTGCACTTTGCTTGTGCTTTTCTGTCGAAACAGCTACCATGATGACATGGATCTGCAGAGTGAGCTCTCGAAGATTATTGAAGGCGATGTCGATACGAGCGATGAAACACGTGCATTTTATAGTCACGATGCGAGTCTTTTTGAATTGGTGCCGCAAGCAGTGGTGTTTCCTAGGTCGGCAGAGGATATCAAGGCACTGGTTTCATTTGTTACTACCCACAAGAAAGATCTCCCTAACCTGAGTCTGACCGCACGCTCTCGAGGTACCGATATGTCCGGCGCAGCCATCAACGACTCGATTATTGTCGATACGAGTAAATACATGACCGCAATTCGAGAAGTTTCGGCAAAATCTGCAACGGCCGAACCGGGATTGATGTACAGAGATTTCGAAGCGAAAACATTGAAATTTGGGAGCATCTTGCCGAGCTACCCTGCAAGTCGCGAGTTGGCGGGGATCGGCGGTATTGTCAACAATAATTCAGGCGGTGAGAAATCGCTACAATACGGTAAGACAGACCGTTATACGAAACAGATGAAAATGGTACTCGCCGACGGTAAAGAGTATGTCGTCAAGCCACTTACGCGCGCTGCTCTCAACAAAAAAATGAGCCAGGATGGTTTTGAAGGCCAACTCTACCGCCAGACATTCGAGCTTCTTGACATGAATTATGATGAAATCAAGCAAGCTGCCCCAAAAGTCAGCAAAGATTCGACAGGTTATCATTTGTGGAATGTCTGGGATCGAGAAAAGGGGATATTTGATTTGACACAACTGTTTGTGGGTGCGCAAGGTACGCTCGGTATCATGACCGAGGCAACACTCGGTCTCGTACCAAAAGCAAAATATTCGGGAACGCTGGTTTGCTACATGCCAAAAATTGACAACTTAGGTGAAGTAATTCCAGCGGTGTTGCGTGAACACCCAGCGACCTTCGAGTGTTTCGATGACAATACACTGTGGCTTAGTTTTAAGTTTATCTTTTCATTTATCAAGCGGCTCGGTTTCATGACATGGTTCATTATGTGCATGCAGCTAATTCCCGATGGACTTGCCCTGCTTCGAGGTATCCCAAAGCTCATTTTGTTGATTGAGTTCACTGGTGATTCGGAAGAAGAAGTGCGCACTAAAGTTCGCACTGCAAGAAACAATTTGCGTGGCTTTGGGTTTAGTTATATCGAAGAAGACTCAACCGAAGCAGAAGCAAGAAAGTTCTGGCTGATGCGACGCGAAAGTTTTAACTTGCTTCGTAGTAAGGTGAAAGATAAGCACACCGCACCATTTATCGATGACCTAATTGTCCCCCCCGCCCGACTAGCCGAATTTTTGCCAAAACTTCGCAAAATAATCAAAAAATATAAATTGCTCGCCACAATTGCAGGGCATTTAGGTGACGGTAATTTTCATGTGATTCCGCTGATGAACATCGAAGACCCGAAAGAGCGCGCAAAGTTTGCGCCCGCAATGAAAGAAGTGAATAGCCTGGTTATTCGCTATGGTGGGAGTGTGAGTGGAGAGCACAATGATGGTATGATTCGCGGGCCATGGCTCAAAGAAATGTATAGCCCTAACGTGCTGGGATATATGAAAGAAATTAAAGCGCTTTATGACCCGATGAATATCTTTAACCCCCATAAAAAGACCGATGCAACCTGGGAATACAGCTTCAAACATATTCGTAAGAATTTTTAAAATAATTCACTAATGTCTCATTTGTTAAACTATCAAATTCGCCTGCTTCTCACAGTTGATTTTTTGGTGCTTGTTGCAGGAGCGCTCGTAATTCCCTTTTATTCAGTCTATGTAGAAAAAATCGGGGGAGTATTTTGGATGCAGGGCTGGCGGCGAGCGTTTTTGCGGTAGTTGCAGGACTGACATCTATTATTGCGGGTATGTAGAGTGACCGAATAAAGGCTAAGCCAATGGCGGTGGTTGCAGGGTACGCCCTAATCGGCATTGGGTTCCTTGCATACCTCGCAGTAACTGATGTATGGAGTTTGATGATTGTACAGGGATTTATCGGGCTATCAACCGCATTTTACCAGCCCGCATACGATGTCATATACACGCACTTTGTCGGAAACGGGCGACGGGCAACGACGCGATGGGCATTGTGGGAGTCTGCAAATTATTTTTCTCTTGCAGTTGGTGCGGTGATTGGTGGGGGTATCGTGCAATATTTGGGATTTACGACATTGTTTATTGTCATGGCGGGACTGTCATGGCTGGCAGCAATCTTTTTGTATATTCACCTAAAGTCGTTGATATTTGAATAGATCAAGTCGCTAGCACTCTTGCATGTCGAGTGCTAGTTGTCTATACTAAGAGAGATGAGTGAAAAACGTGACTATTATGAAGTGCTCGGTGTTGGCAAGACCGCCAGCGATGATGAGATAAAAAAAGCTTTTCGAAAAGCTGCTGTCAAGCATCACCCCGACAAAGAGGGTGGAGACGAAGCCAAGTTTAAAGAAGTAAATGAAGCGTACGAAGTTTTAAAAGATAAGCAAAAGCGTCAACGCTATGACCAGTTTGGTCATGCCGGTGTTGGTGGCGCTTCTGGTGGTGGTGCGAGCGGCAATCCGTTCGAGGGTTTCAACTTCAATGGCCAAGACATTCATTTTGATTTTGGCGGTGGCGCCGGTGGTTTTGGTGATTTGTTTGGACAATTTTTTGGTGGTGCAGCAGGTGGCCAGCGTGGGCCAAAGCGCGGACGCGACGTCGAGACCCGTCTGACGCTATCGTTCGAAGAAGCAATTTTTGGCAAAGATGAAACGATTCACCTCAGTCTTGACGACGAGTGTTCACACTGTCATGGCACGACTGTTGAGCCGGGTCATGAGCTCAAGACTTGTCCAGACTGTAAGGGCGCAGGACAACAAGTTCGCCTCATGAATACAATGTTTGGCCAGATTCAACAAGCGGTGACATGCGAAACATGTCGTGGGCAAGGCAAGGTGCCAGAAGTAGTCTGTACGGTATGTAAAGGCAGGGGGACCGAGCGCCGTGAGCAAGCGATCAAAGTCAAGATTCCGGCAGGTATTGACGAAGGTGCCACGATTCGCCTGCAAGGACATGGCGAAGCAATTGCTGGTGGCAAAAAGGGCGATCTCTATGTACATATACGAGTAAAAGCACACAAAAAATTCACCCGCGAAGGAGACCTAGTGCTCAGCGAAGAGCATATTGGCATGGTAGACGCGGCACTTGGATGTGAGGTAAATGTTGATACGGTCGACGGCAAGGTAACGATGAAAGTACCCGCCGGTACACAGAGCGGCACTGACTTCAAGTTATCTGGGCACGGCGTGCCGCATCTGCGCAGTGAAACCCGCGGTGCGCATATCGTCAGCATTGTTGTTGATACACCGACAAAGCTCAGCAAAAAGCAGCGGGAACTCCTCGAAGAATTTCAGGGAGCCAAAAAACGTTCAATTTTTGGCTAGTTTAGTGGAACTGCAACGAGAGTTTTGGCTAGTGCGATTTCGAACGCCTCACGTAGGTTGTTGATGGCGCTTTGTTTTGTTGCTAAGGTCTCTTGGTCGTGAGTGATTGAAGTATTGTACTCGACCTGGAGGGACTGTACAGGGTGGGAAATGCCATGAACGCGTAAGAGCGTTGCGTTGCGCCGTGAGGAATAGTGGCGTGTGAGGTACCCACCACGGTAGACAAGAATGAGATGGATATCAGTGGGTTGGTTGCGTATCGCGAGCTCGTGCTCAAATAATATTTTAGTGTGGTGGGCAGCTCGGCAGAGCAGCTGGTTGGTTCGCCGTCTGCTTCAGCCGTTTCTTCTCCGCCGCGATTTGATAGCACGAATGAGGGCATTGTGACTTCTTCATTTGATTTGTTTTTGCCTATCACATAATGTGCCGTGTTGTCCCAAGCGACGACAAGCACCGGTTTGTCGGCAGCACGTAGTTGAGTGACTATCTCGCCATGAAAGGGCTTATAAAATCGTGCATGTAGCTCGTTTTTCTCCGCTTCACTCAATTATTTGCCTTTCTTCCGAATTCTGTGCCGAAGCGGCTTTGCGTAGTCTTAATCCTGGAATCTGCCTAGATCATCAGGATTTCTGTTGAGATCACCCAGCGCGCGACTGTGCTTGGCGATAATTGTCGCGATGCCGATCTGCGGCACTGTCTCAGCGGTGTCATAGTCTGAAGATCGAATCTTTTCATCTTCTGATAACGCGCAGCGTTCAGCCAGTTCATGGAAAACATGGCTCGCATGATGTGCAGCGTAGATACTATGACGCAGACACGCGTCATTATACATGAGAGAATTATAGCATGATAGGTTAGAGTAAGAAGCAAAGATTATATTGACTAAAAACAATGCATGTGATATAATATAAACATGAAAATAGACCACTCATCTCTAGATAGCAAGCTGATTAACCACTTGAATGCGCCGTCATCTTTTATTGACTATGCTCGTTTTGAAGACAGTAATACCGCGCGTAAAACTGCTCAGAACGATTTTGTAAATGGCGAGGTATACACCCCTGATTATCGTTATCCAAAACTCACACATCTCTACGATACTGACGATAAAGGTAGTTCGATTTCAGAAAAAAATCGAAGACATACGAAGCGATTCTTGAGCTTGAAGCCCACAAAAATACGGGATATCTGCCAGAAAGTGTATTTGAGCTATATGCCTCATATCACGAAGCTCGACTCAAGAAGATGATGCTTGTTGAAGCAGCAAAACGTCTACATGAGCCTGGAACATCTTCGCAACAGATGGTAGCACGTGAAGAGTATACTTTTTTGAATAAAGAGCTCTATGGGGAGATGAACGTTGAGGCATTTTCTGCGATTATGGCCACCGAGTCTCGTCGAGTTGAGGAGTTTATTCCGTCAAACGGCCCAGCCACCCAAATTAAGTCAGAGCTGCTGGACTATTTCAGGCAACATAAATTTAGCGGTGTCGAAAAGTGCCATCTTTCAGATGAAGAGATGAGTAGAATGAAGGAGTCAATTGATAAGAGGTATACTCATTGCCTTGAACCTATTCCCGATACCCAAGACGATGTTTATTACGATGCGCAGGAGTGCGTGGCTATAATGAATAGCTGCCTTTTGGCGAGCGGTCTAGCTAAAGCTGGTTGGATATGCGAAGTAAATCCTACAAAAGCAAACCCTGCAACAAATGAAGGTGCAAAAAAGATATTTCTTCCTGCTACAACTTGTCGTAATGCTGCAGAGCTACGCCGACTGTACCTACACGAGGGTGAAGTTCATGCACGCCGAGCATATAACGGCAGCTTGACCGACATCGTCCCTCTTGAAAAAGGTACGGCAAACTATGCCGATGTTGAGGAGGGGCTGGGTGTTGTTTTGGAGGCAATAGACTCAGGCGATATGACATCAAGTGCTGCATATAATCGTGCGCGCGATCGCTACATCCTTGCAGGCTTGGCGCTTGGCACTGATGGCCATCCAAAAGATGGACGATCTTCGTACGAAATAATGTGGCGACTAGTAGCACTTAGAGGTAGTAAAGACGGTACTATTTCTGAACAAGATATCATCAGTGCTAAGCAGCAGGCGACAGCCCATAGCGATAACGCTTTTCGTGGAACAAATTTTGCGATGCCCGGCGTTATCTACTCTAAATTAAAAGTCTACTATGAAGGACTGGCAAAGAATGTCACCTATCTTCGAGATCATATAGACACTCTCGATGAAGCACTAGATATTGCAATGACAGGCAAGTATGATCATACTGATCAGCACGAAAGAAGTCATGTACGAAACTTAGTCATGTAGGTGATATGAAGTTCTGTATATCATGAAAATACTTTTAGTAACAACTGGTCGAGATTTATCAGTTAGCTTTTTTAAGTCGATCGCAAACGTGCATTGTGATGTGGCTGAATTTGGTAAAGACCTGCCCCTTAGTTTGCTCGACACCTACGACATTGTTTATTTTCGGGACCCGTTTGTAGTAAGTGACTATAGTCTATCTGCAATTGAACGGACGATTTCTGATACTCATGCGCGCTACCCGCATAGCTACTATGTTGATCGCGTTGAAAGTCTGTCGGATGTACTCTTCGAAGATAAGTGGCTGCAGTATCAGCACTATCGGCAGTATATGCCGCTCACGGCGCAGGTTGATGAGGGGAAATTGGATCAAGGCATGATAGCGAAAAAGAGAATATCATCACGCGCACGTGACATAGTATTCTCTGAAGACGACGTTAGTTTTAGTGAGTCCGATGCAGATTTATTTATCATGCAAGAAAAAATTGACATTATTCGAGAATACCGAGTATATGTTGTTTGTGGTGATGTTTTGCCACTTGTTTCTACTAAACAAAGTAAAACTGTAAGTCAGAAAGCAAAAGTCACCGATATCTTGGCGGCACCTATTGAGCTACTAGAATTTGTGAAGTTGGTACTGCTAGAAGGTCCACAGTTCGATTTTATCGGTTTGGATGTCGCCGAGACTAATAATGGATATGTGTTGATTGAGGTAAATCGAGCTCCGCAGTTCGTCCGATACAATCAGATTTTAGGTGTTAATCTCGCAGCGCAACTAGTAGAAAAAATTACATCACACTCTTTACTATTTAAGTAGAAAGTAGTATAGTATACAAGTTATGGTAGTACAAAAGACAACCATTGGCCGCACTGCCTCCGCTGCGTTTCCTGCGGAAGGAATTCATGATGTACCGGTAAAGATTGATACCGGTGCCGATAGCTCGTCGATATGGGCGAGTGAGCTCCATATGTCGAAAAGTGGGGTTTTGAGCTTTACTCTGTTTGGTATAGGCTCTCCGTACTATTCAGGCAAACGACATACAGCCAAAAATTATACCGCTAGCCTGATACGCAGCTCAAATGGTAATGCGCAGATTCGCTACAAGGTACCGTTATCTATTGAGCTGGAAGGCCGTAAGATTCGTGGCACCTTTACCCTTGCGGATCGCTCGAAAAACACCTATCCTGTGCTAGTGGGCTGTGCGTTGCTCAATAAGAAATTTGTAGTAGATGTATCGAAGCGATCAAAGATAAGGCCACCCGCACAGCACGAAAAGATCGGGGCCTTGACCGAAGAACTCAAGCAAGATCCACTCGGATTTTTTGAGAAATATCATATTGATAACCAGCGTGGAGATATAGAATTATGAAAATTGCCATTCTCAGTAACGGAACAGGAAACTACTCTACCAAGCGACTCAAAGAAGTCGCCATTGCGCGTGGGCATGAAGTTAAGGTTATAAAGTACCGAGAGTGCTATGCCAGTATTGAGAAAAACAATCCAACAGTAAGTTACCGTGGTGAAGATCTGTCTGGATATGATGCTATTATCCCGCGTATCGCTAGTTATATGACTCGCTATGGCACGGCCATTGTGCGTCAGCTTGAAATGCAGGGCGTGTATACTATTTCGAGTTCGATTGCGATCACGAGGAGTCGAGATAAACTTCGCAGTATGCAGCTACTCGCAAAAGCAGGAGCGGGCGTGCCAAAGACGGTATTTAGTCGCAATTCAACTGATATTGATGACCTCATCGAAAAACTTGGTGGTACACCAGTTATCATCAAGCTGGCGCGTGGTACGCACGGTAATGGCGTGGTGCTTGCGGAGAGCAAGAAAGCTGCAAAATCTGTACTGCAGGCGTTCTACTTGAGCAATGATGATGGTACGAACATTTTAATTCAAGAGTTTATCAAAGAATCAGCCGGTACCGATATCCGCGCCTTTGTGGTGGGAGGACGAGTCGTCGCGAGCATGAAGCGACAAAGTCTCGACGACGATTTTCGTAGTAATCTGCACAAGGGTGGAGAAGGCACTATCATTAAGCTCACTGAAGAGGAGCGCAAAATGGCGATCAAAGCGGCAAAAGCGATGGGACTTAATGTTGCCGGTGTTGATATGATGCGCAGTGATCGTGGCCCGCTGATTCTTGAAGTCAATGCCAGTCCAGGGTTTGGTATAGAAAAAGTCACAGGTCGAGATGTCGCGACACCAATCATTGAGTATATCGAGCGTAATGCTAAGCGTGGACACAAAAAGGACAAAGTAGGAGCATAGGCGCAAATAGGACAGACCCTAGGGCTTTTTCCTATCGCGCCGAGAACGAAAGAATTCATTTGTGGGGCTGGTTACCCCTTTAGTTATAAATAAGAAACCCCAGTAAATTCGGATTTTTTATCCGATATCGTAGCGAGATAGCCGTACTCATGGAGCTCAACGGATTTTTCTTTATAGCTGTTTATCCTAAAATCTAACTTCTAGAATCTAATATCTTTTTCCCATAGCGTATAATCTAAAGCATGACCTTTTTGATCGTTCTCGGCATTTACTTTGCAGCACTGTTTCTCGTTGGCTGGATGTCGCGACGGAGCATGGGGTTTCCGGCCCTCACTCTTGCAGCCGGTGCGCTGATTGCAGATTTGTGGACAGACAGCCTGACACCGGTGGTTGCGCAATCGGGGTTGGTGATCGTCAAACCGCCACTTGAGAGTCTGGTGGCAATTGTATTGACATTGCTACCGGCGTTTGTCGTGATGATGCGTGCGCCAAAGATGGCGAGCAAACACCATGGATGGTTTGGTTCGCTCGTGTTTGCAACGCTAGGTGTCATGCTAACCTATGCGGCATTTAGCAATGCGGTTGTGCTCGATGAAGGAAGCAAGGATATTGTGCGACAGATTTTTAGCCGCGAGGCGATTATTACGACTGCTGCAATTTTGCTCGCTGTACTCGAAGTGTTACTGTACCGCAAACCGCATACGCATGACAAGCATAAATAGTAGAAACAATGAGATTGACAGGGGTGATGTCTCAGTGGTATAGTCATAAAGTTACCTTTACGGGTCCGTAGCTCAGCTGGTTAGAGCACCTGCCTTTTAAGCAGGGTGTCATGGGTTCAAGCCCCATCGGACCCTCCAAGAAAATACACTCGCCTTGTGCGGGTGTATTTTCTTGGAAAGATTTATGAACCTGAACACCGTTGGCACCCTGCAAGGGTGGAATGGGTGAGGATTGCCCGTCGGCAATCCGCAAGGCAATGTCACAAATGGGCTACGCACATTTGACTGACTTGCGGGGTTGCGGAACGTGACCAAGCCCCATCGGACCCTCCAAGAAAAACACTCACGTTTGTGAGTGTTTTTCTTTGGTGCTACCATACCCGTAGTATGTATTGGTTGCGAGCAAGAGTTCACCCGATGTGGCAGGTGACTGCGGCGTGTTTGGGCGTGTTGGTTGGCGTGGGGTGCGCTCAATGGGCAAATCGATTTGATGCCGCGTGGTGGCTGGTGTTGGCTATGGGCATCGCTGTAGCCTGTATTGTCGTTGGCCAGCGCTGGATGCTGGTTGGCATGGTGATTGCAGGCGGGCTGTTGGGCTTGTGGCGGGGGAGTGTTGCGCAACACGACATTACGATGTACAGCAATCAATTTGGCCAGCATGTCCGCTTGACGGGCAAAGTTACCGAAGATCCTGAAACAAACAAACGAGGGGAATTGGTGCTGCGGTTAGGTGCGATCTCGGATCATGGGCGAAGTCTTGGTGGTGAGTTGTGGGTGACGACGAGCAACCATCCTGGGCTCCAGCGGAGTGACCGCGTAGTGATCGATGGCAAGCTGACGGAAGGATTTGGTAGTTTTGCTGCATCGATCAAGAAAGCAACTATTATTTCAGTGCAACGAGAACAACCTGGCGATATCGCGCTAGTTATTCGCAATGACTTCTCGGCGCATGTCGAACAGGCGGTACATGGAGCGGCAGCAAGCCTCGGTATCGGTTATTTGCTGGGAGAGAAGCAGGGACTGCCCGAAGAGCTTGTGACTGCGCTCAAAGTCGCAGGTCTGACGCACATTGTGGTGGCGAGTGGATATAATTTGACAGTGTTGGTGCGACTCGCACGTCGATTGTTTGAAAAAGTTTCAAAATTTCTCTCGATGTTTACCAGTGCGCTGCTGATTGGCGGGTTCATGGCAGTGACGGGTCTCAGCCCGAGCATGACACGGGCCGGGTTAGTTTCACTTCTGGCGCTATGGGCGTGGTACTATGGCCGTCGGTTTCACCCGGTTTGTTTACTGGGACTTGCGGGTGCTATCACGGTGCTGGTAAATCCAAGCTATGAATGGGGCAATCTCGGCTGGCAGCTAAGCTTCGCTGCTTTTGCTGGGGTGATGATAGTGGCACCGCTCGTGCATGCTTACTTTTTTGGTGAGGACAAACCGCACTTTGTAGCACAAATATTGATCGAGACAATTGCTGCACAGATTGCAACGCTGCCGATCATCTTGTTTGCGTTTGGCCAGCTCAGTAACGTCGCCCCTCTCGCGAACTTGCTGATTGTACCGGCTGTCCCCTACGCGATGCTACTGGTATTTGTAGCCGGCCTTGGGGCGTATGTGTTGCCACAATTTGCCACGATCATCGCCTGGCCCGCGCAGATTGTGCTTGATGCCATGATTGCGATTGTAAATTGGTGTGCAAACCTCAGTTGGGCGCAATCTACCCTCCAGCTGCAATGGTGGGGCGTCCTGCTATGGTATGCCACACTGATGGGCCTTTGCTGGTATATGTGGCGCGTGACTAAGTATCGGTTCCACAACTCTTCCATCGTCGAGTAGCCCGATATCTGGTATAATAACTCTATAACGACGGAATAATTAAACGAGAAAACAACGGTATGGCAGGTCATAATAAATGGTCAAAAATTAAACGTGACAAAGGTGTCAATGACGCGAAACGCGGGGCGGTCTTTACAAGAATTGGTAATATGATTGCAATGGCTGCACGCGGGGGAACTGACCCAAATATGAATCCTGCACTGGCGCTTGCTATCGAAAAAGCACGCCAGGCCAACATGCCAAAAGACAATATTCAGCGTTCGATCGACCGCGTGGCTGACAAAAATGCTGCGCAACTCGAAGAAGCAACCTATGAAGGCTATGGGCCAGGCGGTATCGGTATCATCGTTGAGACGGCGACAGACAACAAAAACCGCACCTTCCCCGAAGTACGCACCGCCCTCACTAAAAATGGGGCAACTATGGCCGATGCTGGCAGTGTGATGTTTCAGTTCACTCGTAAGGGCGTGATACGAGTGGCCGATACTGGTGAGGATGCGCTGCTGAGGGTGCTCGATGCGGGCGCGGAAGACGCGGCCGAAGAAGACGATGGTCTAACAGTCTATACCGACATGAAAGATCTCGCAAAAGTTCGCACCGCGATTGTGGATGCCGGCCTAACGGTAGATGACGCTGAATTGCAATACGTGCCAAATAACCACATTGAAATTGCCGACGAAGAAACCGCTCGCAAGATTATGAAAATTCTCGATGCACTCGATGAGATTGATGACGTGGTGAATGTGCATACGAACGCTGATATCATTGTCGAACTAGTGTAACTTGTTGTAATTTTCTCAAAAACTTCTTGCTCATGTTTGCGTTTGGTTTCGGAGGGGCGTATACCAGAAGAAATAAGTTTTTTACTGGAGGGAGCGACGATGAAGCGGCGTATTGCTGGTGGGGTTTTGACGGGAGCGTGCGCAGGAGTCATGCTTGCCATGATGGCTACCGTGCCACCTGCTCGCGCGGTCTCGCAATCGGTCGTGATTCGTAGTATTCTTGCGGCCGATAGTATCGATACAAACGACGAATTAATTGAGCTAGAAAACCTGTCGGCACAGCCCGTCGATATGACGGATTGGTCGCTGGTCTATATATCATCGACAAACTCTATGACGTCGTTTCATACATTTCGCACTGATAGTGCAACGACACGCCTCATCCTGCCGGGGCATACGCGCGAGACTGTCTTTTCTACAAAATACATTGCCAATCACCCCACAGCAAATGGTTATAATGGCGCAGAGTCTTTTTCGGGCCGAATGGGCCTTGCGACAGCCGGAGTCGAACTGCGTGACGATACGGACACTGCTGTTGATACAGTACGATGGGGCACCTGGCCATCGAGTGTAGATGCCTCCCCAGCACCATCACTACTAGCTACAACCTTACTTCAGCGTCGTGGAATCGATACCGATAGCAACCGGGCTGACTTTGAGTTGCTGCCTCAGGCTGACAAACAATTTAGTTATGGTAACCTGTTTGAGGTTGAGGATGTGTGTATAAATATCGAGGGATTGCAGCTTGGTGTGCCAGATGCGATGCGACTTGACGAGAGTGGGTCTTGTGTATCAGCAGACGTATGTCCAAATATTACAGGTGTTCAGCTTGAAGTACCGGTCGGGCAAGAGCTGTACCGTGGTCAGTGTGAACTTGAGTTTATACCTGAGTCGATTTTTATTACAGAGTTGATGCCTAATCCAAGCGGAGTTGACACGGGTAATGAGTTTATCGAATTGTATAACGATAGTGACCATGAGGTACAGTTGGATGACTATTACCTGGAGAGTGCTGGCAAGCACATTGGCTTTCCAATGGGCAGTGTACTACTGGCGAAACAATACCTGAGCTTTAGTGATACTGAGCTAGGTATCGTTCTCGGGAATACACAAGGATCTGTGCTGACACTGAAGTCTCGCAACAATAAAGTTGTCGATGAAGTGCCGCTCTATCTCAATGCACCAATTGACTCAT
This sequence comes from Patescibacteria group bacterium, assembly GCA_020160975.1. GTDB lineage: Bacteria > Patescibacteriota > Saccharimonadia > Saccharimonadales > Saccharimonadaceae > Saccharimonas. The sequence continues at coordinate 689,229 of JAIUPJ010000001.1, forward strand.
CGTGGGCGTGGGTGAATGATGCGTGGCAGTACACAAACCAGTCAACACCAAATGCTGCCAATAAGCCGTCGTTGATTGAGGATGGGGAAGTGCTGACACCCGACACAAGTTTGGTGGTATGCCGCGATGGGTATTATCGAAATCCGGAAACCAATCGCTGCAACAAAATCAAAACAGAAGAGGTGGCAACTGCTTGCAAGCCAACGCAATATCGCAGTGAAGAGACCGGACGGTGTCGGAACTACGCCGTAGCAGCGACACCTGCTGCCTGCAAAGAAGGGCAATACCGCAGTGAGGAGACAGGGAGATGTCGCTCAATCGCATTGGCAGCCGCTGTAACACTGAAGCCATGCGATGATGATCAGTTTCGTAATCCTGCGACTGGTCGTTGCAAGCAAATTGCCAGCACCGATGATCTGCCAAAACCATGTGCCGAAGGGTACGAGCGCAACCCTGAGACAAATCGCTGTCGAAAACTACAGGTCTCGAGCATGCCACTAGCGGCATTTCCGGTTGAGCCGGTGCAACCTGGTGCTTCTACCATTGGCGTGTGGGCAACGGCAGGTGCAGTTGTCACGGCAGGGCTAGGGTATGCGGCGTGGGAATGGCGACGTGAACTGGTGGGTGCCGCCCAGCGTTTGCGCGCATTTATGACAAGCAAGTAGGCTATACTAGAACACATGAGAATTATCGGTATCGATCCGGGGACAGGGATCCTTGGGTTTGGGGTCATTGACGTCAAGAAGGGCAGGGTAGCACTGGTGACTGCCGGTGTTATCACTACCCCACCCCATACTCCCCTGCCCGATCGACTCGAAGAAATCTACGATGGCCTCAGTGGTATTATTGCCGAGACCAAACCAACAGTCATGGCAATCGAAAAGCTGTATTTTGCGCGCAATGTCACGACGGCGATCTCTGTCTCGCACGCGCGCGGTGTGGCAATGCTAACCGGGCGGCAGGCAAGGCTGCAGATCGAGGAATACACACCGCTGCAAATTAAACAGTCGCTGACAGGCTATGGCAAGGCTGACAAAAAGCAGGTGCAGGAAATGGTGCGAATTCACCTAGGCCTCAAGGAAGTGCCAAAACCAGACGATTGTGCTGATGCTCTGGCGACGGCGATTATGTGCGCCTTCATGTTGCGCGGGCAGGACAAGTAGTATAATGGGTGGAGCATGAATCGAAAGAAGCAACCAGCTCATCTTGGACAGTATGCAAACCTCGCTAAGCGCAAGCGAGTAGCACGCGTGCGGGCGAGACGAACGGGACGATTTGCCTGGTTTTGGAATCTTAGTCGCAAGAAAAAATTGTTGCTACTAGCAGCACCTATCGTTATTTTTTTGATTGCCACGCCGTTGGTGACCTATCTCATGTTGGTAAATGACATTCGCGACCCTGAGCGTTTGATGAACCGCAACAATACCGGCATTGTGCTCGAGGATGCCAGCGGTGCTCCGTTCTTTACTGTGGGCCGCGCTGAACATCGCAATCAAGTGCCGCTTGACCAAATATCGGACCCGATGAAAAAGGCACTGATCGCGAGTGAAGATAAAGATTTTTATAAGCACGGAGGCTTCAGCGCCTTTAGTATTGCGCGCGCGCTGGTGACACGGACGGGCGGTGGTTCAACCCTGACTCAGCAATTGGTGAAGAACACATTACTAACCGACGAGCATAGTTTTTTGCGCAAGTACCAAGAATTATTTATGGCGGTTGCCGTTGAGCAAAATTACACCAAAGACGAGATCCTAGATATGTATCTCAACTCAGTGTATTTTGGTGAAAATGCTTTTGGTATCGACGATGCTGCGCGGGTGTATTTCAATAAATCGCCAAATGAGCTGACAGTCGCGGAAAGCGCCATGCTCGTAGGCCTCTTGCCTGCCCCAAGCGCTTACTCGCCGATTAGCGGCACTATGGAGTATGCAAAATCGCGCCAAAATCGTGTACTATCTCGCATGGTGACCGAGGGGTATATCACCGAAGCAGAAAAAACCGCGGCCTACAATCAGGAATTGGCATACGGCAAAGGTGCGTCAACAGACAATACTACTGCACCGCATTTCGTCGAGATGGTGATCAACCAGCTGAGTGAGAAATACGGGTATGAAACGGTGATGCGTTCGGGTTACCAAGTTAAGACGACGCTTGATTTGGATGCGCAAAAGAAGCTTGAGGACAGTGTCGCGGCGGGCATGCCGCATATCAATGCAATGGGAGGCAGCAATGCAAGCGGCATCGTGATCGACCCAAAGAGTGGCGCAATTCGTGCGCTCGTGGGAAGCGCGGACTATAACAATGATAAGTGGGGCAAAGTAAACATGGTGACAACGGCACGCCAGCCGGGCTCCAGCTTCAAGCCGATTTATTATGCGGCAGCTCTTGCCGATGGTGTGATTACACCTGCGACGATTCTGCATGATGTGCGCACTGATTTCGGTGGCGGCTATGTGCCGCTCGATGCCGACAAAAAATTCCGCGGCGATATCTCGGTTCGGCGTGCAATTAGCCAGTCGCTCAACATTCCAAGCGTTGAGGTGATGCAAAAATACACCATCGACAAATCAGTCGCTGCGGCTAACAATCTCGGCATCTCGACAGTGAAAAAAGACGGGAATTATGGTCTGGCGCTGGCGCTCGGCGCAGCAGAGGTTCCGCTGGAGCAAATGACAAATGCCTATGCAGCGTTTGCCAATCAAGGAGTGCAGCATACGCCAATTCTTGTCACGGGCATCAACAATAAATTTGGTAAGAGTATTTTCACGGCTCCTACGACAAGCAAACAAGCTATCAACAAAGACGGTGCCTTTCTCATTTCAAGCATTTTGAGCGATAACGCAGCGCGAGCGCCCATATTTGGTGGTAGTCTAACGGTAAACGGGCATACGGTTGCGGTAAAAACGGGGACAACCAACGACAGTCGTGATGCCTGGACGATTGGTTATAATCCAGACTACGCGGTGGGCGTGTGGGTCGGAAACAATGACAACACGGCGATGGCGAGTGGCGGATCGGACATGGCTGGGCCAATCTGGCGTAATACAATGACGAAGTTGTTGGCGGACAAGCCCAATACGCAATTCCCTGTCCCAAGCAGTATCGTACAACGAGATGTTTGTACGGCAAATGGGGGTCTGGCGGACAAGAAAGGGCCAAATACCTACAACGAGTTCTTTATGTCTGGCGCGTTACCGACAACTAGTTGTACTGCTACGCCAACTATGATTGATGTATGTGATACCGCGACTGGCAAGGTGATTTCAATCGACGAGACGAAGTTTGATGCAGGCACACAGAGCAAGGACACGGCAAATTGTAAGCCGCCAACGATTCAAGCTTGTGATCTATCGACAGGAAAAGTCGTGACGATCGAGCAATCAGCCTACAATGAGACCAGCTATTCAAAGGATGTAGACAACTGCAAAAAACAGGATTCAAACCAGACGGTAGCTGCATGTAACCTCACGACACACAAAGTAGAGCAAGTCGATCCCACGACCTACGACCAGACGAAATACACGCTGCAATTTACCAAGCAAGGCAGCAATTGTACGCCCACACCCTAGTGCACGCACATGCCAGCAGCGCGACAAGCAAAAAAGCAAAATTATTATCTCGAGTCACGCAAGCGGTAGGGAGGGGTGGTGATGTGTCGAATCCACTTTGATGAATCATTGGGAGGGCAGGCCGTCCCTGTTATACTAAGACTATGATTGCACACGTATTTGGGACAGTGGCCGAAAAGTTTGCGGGAACAGTGATTGTAGATGTGGCTGGAATTGGCTATGAAGTCAGCGTGGCGGCGGGTGACTATGATGCAGCGTTGCTGGGGCAAGAGATCAAACTCTACACTCATCATCATATTCGTGAGCAGAGCCAAGAATTGTTTGGGTTTTCATCGCTCGCAGCAAAAAAACTGTTTGAAATGCTGATTACGGTGCAAGGTGTCGGGCCAAAAGCGGCGCTAGCGATTCTTAGTCTCGACACGGCTGAGAATGTACGTAATGCCATCGCCAATGCCGATAGCGTCTACCTGGCGCGCGCTAGTGGTGTTGGTAAAAAAACCGCCGAGGGTGTGGTGGTGAAGCTGAGCGACAAAGTTGGCATGCCGGTTATCTACAAGCAATCCAGCAGCGTACAGACCGAGCTCAAAACCAGCGACGAAGCACTCGAGGCATTGATTGCACTCGGCTACTCGCTCCAAGATGCCACGAGGGCACTCGAGCATGTCGATACAAAATTATCCACCAGCGAACGTGTGCGAGAGGCGCTGAAGGGGTAATATGTCTGAAACGTTAATCCAACTTGTTGATGAAAATGATGTGCCGCTGCGGGGCGGAACGATGGATGAAGCGCAGTTGGAGGGGTTTTGGCATCGAGTGACAGGCGTAATGGTCAAAGATTCGAGAAGGGGCAAGTACCTACTCCAGAAGATTGCGCCTAATCCATACTACAATGGTGGAAAATGGAATGTAACCTCCACAGGTCATGTTGACGACGGAGAGTCTTATGTTGATGCAGCAGCACGAGAAGCTGAAGAAGAAATGGGAATTGTTGGTTTGAATCTCGTAGAATTCGATGCGTATCGTGCAGAAAAGGAAGCGTATCGCACCGGCAGGAACCGGATGTACAAGAGGCATTATAAGATATTTTTGGCAGAAGCTAACAGCGATAATCTAGTAGTTTCTCCCGACGAGTCAGAAGTTGAGGAAGTGGTTTGGATGTCTGGAGATGAGCTAACTCGAATAAGGGCTAAGTCGCCGCAGCTATTTTCGGATACTTTAAATCGATTTATCGATAGGGAATTTCCTAATGGCAATTGAACGCATCATCGACACCAGTAGTCACGAAGATGACCCCGAAGAGCAGCGAATCGAAGTCAGTTTGCGCCCGCAGAGTTTTGCTGAATATGTCGGGCAGGAGCGGCTGAAGAAAAACTTAAAGCTGGCGATCGATGCGGCCAAAAAACGCGGCGAGCCGATTGATCATGTGTTACTCTATGGCCCGCCAGGCCTCGGCAAGACGACCATGGCAACAGTGATAGCGAATGAAATGGGGACGAATATTCGCATCACCGCAGGGCCTGCGATTGAGCGAGCAGGAGACCTCGCGAGTATTCTGACCAACCTCCAAGACGGCGATATTTTATTTATCGACGAAATTCACCGGCTGGGCAGAGCGGTCGAAGAAGTACTGTATGCGGCCATGGAAGACTACAAACTCGACATTGTGATTGGTAAAGGACCGGCGGCGCGTAGCGTACGTCTGGACTTACCACGTTTTACTGTTATCGGTGCGACAACACGAACGGGTAGTTTGGCGGCACCGCTACGTGATCGATTTGGTCATATTTATCGACTTGAGTTCTATACTTTTGAAGAGATTGCCAAGATTATTTCGCGGGCAGCACACATCCTCGAGAGCAAAATCGACACAAAGGCGGCCGAGCTCCTGAGCACTCGTGCTCGTCTGACACCACGGATTGCGAATCGCCTACTGAAGCGCGTGCGCGACTATGCCGATGTCAATGGCGATGGAATTATCGATGAGCCAACAACGTCACGGGCGCTGACCATGATGGAGATCGATGATTTGGGGCTTGATCCGGCTGACCGTAACTTGCTGGGGAGCATGATTGAAGCCTATGGAAATAATCCTGTGGGCTTGACAACGATCGCTGCGCTAACTGGCGATGAAGCGACGACAATTGAGGACTTTTACGAGCCGTATTTGCTACAGATTGGTTTCATCGAACGTACGCCACGGGGTAGACGGGTGACAGCGCGAGCGTATAAGCACATGGGGAAGACGGACAAGCTTGCAGAATAAGGTATAATAATGGCATGGTAGTTCCATTACTGAAAAAGTGGGAGCACAGAGTACGATCCATTATGAGTGAACGAATACACGAAGATATCAGAAACAAACGAATCGAGGCTGCCCAAGAGGTACCACTGCCGGGTTCACCTGCACCTGAGGAAGTCCAGGCGCAAAAGCCGGTTGCCTATGACGCAGACGGCCGCCCGCTGTATGCGGCTCCTGTCGAGGCGGTGCCAGCAGCACCAGCAGAGGAGCTACCAGCTCAGCACCAGGTGGTGCATGTTTCGCGAGCAACCGAGCCTGTGGCAGTGCCGATTTCTGATGAAACGCGCAAAAAGCATGAAGCTGCCAAGAGGGCGTACCCATCGCTCAATTTGAGTGAGCACGAGTACATCATCCGTGCAGTGCGGCGCCATCCGGTGGGGATGCTAGGGCCGCTGCTTGCAACCGGCCTGTCGATTACATTGATGTTCATTTTGATTATGAACTATCCATATTTTAGCGATGTGTTGGGGTTGCCAATGAGCTCGTATGGTCTGGTTCTATTGATGGGAGTATTGCTATCGGTACTCTTTTTGATCGGCGGGTACTTGGCAATATGGGTATATCTCAACAATCGGTTTTTCTTGACGAACGAAAGTGTGATCCAGGAGCTGCAGACAAGTGTCTTTTCTCGCAAAGAGCAAACAGTGAGTTTGATGAACATCGAGGATGCAAGTTTTAGCCAGAAAGGCGTGTTCCAGACAATGTTGAACTATGGATCAATACGTCTAAGTACCGAGGGTGATGAGACGACCTATCGATTTGATTTTGTTGCTAACCCAAAAGAGCATATCGCCGTACTCAACAATGCGGTCGAGTGTTTCAAGAACGGCCGCCCGATCGAAGATATATCGAACAGCGATAATTAATGCCTAGTTATTGCGATTTGTTTTGATGTAATCTGCCTCACGCTCGAGACTCGAGCGGAGTTCGTAGCCTTTACAGTGATTATCGGTGGTACAGTCTTTGCCCGTGTAGCGGTAGTCGGCTCCCTCTTCACCTAGCTTGACTCCCAGTGGGTCAGTAAAAAGTCCTGGGTCCATAGCGCGCAATGTCTTGCTGTCGATATTTGCGGGATAATAGTGGTTCTTCTCGTAGAACACTTCTTCCAGATTGTAATACATGGCGTTGATGGCAATCTTGCGCTGGGAATCTCGCTGTACGGCGTCAACACGGGATTTCTCACTAAAGAACAGCCAGCTGCCCACAGCCAAGACGACGATAATAACAAGAAGTTCGAGCACAGTAAAACCAGACGTACGTTTCATGTGATTATTATAGCAAATATGTGCGCTTATGTTTGTACTTACCATAACAACGGAGTACGCTAGGCGTATCAGTGGTATAATAAAGAGAGTAATAAAGGGGGAGTGACGTGGCTAAAAAGACTGAAAGTAAAGTGCTGGCCGAGAAGCCAACTGCCGACGAGGGAAAACTAAAAGCGCTAGGGCTAGCGATGGATCAAATCACCAAGCAATTTGGTGATGGCAGTATCATGAAATTGGGTGAGGCAAAAAAAGTAGATGTCGAGCTATTGCCGAGCGGAGCACTATCGCTTGATATTGCCCTTGGCGGCGGCTATCCTAAAGGCCGTATCATCGAGATTTATGGCCCAGAATCTTCGGGTAAAACAACTTTGACGCTGCATGCGATTGCTGAAATTCAGCGCCAAGGTGGCACGGCGGCATTTATCGACGCCGAGCACGCGCTTGACCCTGCGTACGCCAAGAAACTCGGTGTTGATACTGATAATCTATTGGTGAGCCAGCCGGATAATGGCGAGCAAGCCCTAGAGATTTGTGAAACCTTGGTGCGCAGCAATGCGGTTGATTTGATTGTCGTGGATAGTGTGGCGGCATTGGTGCCACAGGCTGAAATTGATGGTGATATGGGCGATAGCCATATGGGTCTTCAGGCACGTTTGATGAGCCAGGCGCTCCGCAAGTTGACGGGTATTATCAATAAGTCGCATGCGACGGTTATCTTCATCAACCAAATTCGTATGAAGATCGGCGTGATGTTTGGTAATCCAGAGACGACAACTGGTGGTAATGCCTTAAAATTCTACGCCTCAGTCCGCGCCGACATCCGCCGCACCGGGCAGATCAAAGAGGGCGAAGAAATCATCGGTAATCGTACCAAGGTGAAGATCGTTAAGAACAAGATTGCTCCGCCATTTAGAATTGCCGAATTTGACATCATGTACAACGAAGGCATCTCTAAGACCGGCGACGTACTCGACCTCGCAGTACAACACGGCATTGTCGGCAAAGCTGGTGCATGGTTTGATTATAACGATGCGAAGATTGGCCAGGGCCGCGAGCAGACCAAGAAATACTTAAAAGAAAACCCAGAAGTCCTCGCTGAAATCGAGCAAAAGGTTCGCGAAAAAGTAGCTTCTGAGAACGAATAGTATGGCAAAGGAGCAGGCGTTTTTCAAGAATGGTCTGATGGCCGAAGGCATTGCGATCGATCGTGATGAGTTTGATGAGTCTGGCTACTACCAGGGGACGGTGCATGTTTGGCTTTACCGCAAAACTGAAAGCACGACAGAGGTATTGCTGCAAAAACGTGCTGCCACAAAACCAGTGCGACCAGGCGAGTTTGATATTTCGGCCGCAGGGCATATTGATGAGGGTGAATCGCCTATAGAGACTGCAGTGCGCGAGACGTGCGAAATGCTTGGATTGGTGGTCGCACCTGATGAGCTGGAGCTTGCTTTTGTGATTCGTAAAACAGACCTCAAGAAAAGCATCGCGACAGTGTATTTGTATGAAGTCGATGACTCGTTCACTGCGACAATTACTGATGGTGAAGTCGAATCGATATTGTGGACGCCAATTGATGAGTTTAAGGCTATGACGGTAGATCCCGCTCGACACCTACTAGCCGAACACGGCAATGGATACTATGCAGTGTTAATTGAGCGGTTAGAAAGAGTGTAGCCATGAGGAAGCGACGAGCCGCACTACTGCACGGAACAGACGGTGGCCCAAACGAGCTGCGGTGGCAGGGTTGGCTTGCGAGACAATTTCAAGAGAGTGGCTACGATGTGTACTTTCCGCAGCTTCCAGACTCCCATACACCAAATCTAAAAACGTACGATCAATTCTTGAAAAATTCTGGTTGGGATTTTTCTGATAGTGTTCTGATTGGACACTCGTCGGGTGCTACAACAACACTTCACTTACTGCAGCAGGATTGGTTTCCACATGTGCGGGCAGTGGTGCTGGTTGGGACATTTCTCAACGAGCGATTGCTAAGTGCCGCATCATGGTATGTGCAAGGCCAATTCGATGATCTTTTTGTCGAAGAATTTGATGTCATAAATATTAAATCAAAGGCCGATGCATTTTACTTTGTTCATGGGGATAACGATCCGTATTGTGACTACGATGAGGCGAAGGTGCTGTGCGCTAAGCTTGGCGGTCTGTTTATTACGATGCGCGGTGGAGGTCATATTGCGAAGACGGCAAATATTGCTCAGCTGCCTGGGCTCGTGAAGCGTCTAAAGGCAGATGAGATTTTGAATTGAAAATCACTGACATTTCGTTACAGGCCAAAAATCCCGATAGAGTGAATGTATCGGTTGATGGCAAGTATCGATTTAGTCTCGACGTGTTTCAAGTGAGCGAGTTGGGAGTGAAGCTTGGTAAAGAGTATACCGATGAGGAGTTGCAAGAACTAGAGACCGAGAGTCAATTCGGTAAGCTCTATGGGAGGGCACTAGAGTATTGCATGCTGCGACCTCATAGTGTTCGCGAAGTGCGTGATTATTTGTACCGCAAGACCTTGACCAAGAAATATCGGGACAGGAAAGGCGAAGTGAAGGAAAGGCAGGGCTACTCCCCTGCCCTGACGTCACGCGTGTTGGACAAATTACAACAGAAGCAATACGTCAGCGATGAGAACTTTGCGCGCTGGTGGATAGAGAATCGAAATCTCACTAAAGGCACTTCCCTGCGCAAACTGACGGCCGAGCTACGGGCGAAGGGAGTAGCGGGCAGTATCATCGAGGAAGTGCTGGGTGAGTCTGAGAGGACCGATGAGGATGAGCTTGCTAAGATCATTGCAAAAAAACGTGGCAAATACGCTGACGATCAAAAGTTGATGTCTTACCTGGCGCGCCAAGGGTTTGGCTATGATGATATCAAATCAGCGTTGAAAGACTTGGGTTGATTCGGGCGCAGTGTGAGCTGGTTTACGGAATGGATTGATGTAGCTGCCGGCTACTTCGTGGAGCTCTTGTTCTGGAATCGTCGCTTCTGAATGCACGACGATTGACTTGTTGTTGATCTCGATGATTTGTGAACGGTGAATCAAGAGCTCGGTGTCATTAAAACTTTTGAGAAGCGGTCGACGCACCGTCAGCTGCTGGACAACAAAGCCGCTGGTGTCGAGAGTAAAGTCGATGACTTTGCCGAGATTATGCCGCTTTTCGTCAGTTACCGGCATGCCGATGAGATGGAAGTTGAGTTCGGCAAGCTCTTTGAGTTTGATAATTTCGTCGAGCTGGGCAATATCGTCGATAGAATCGATAATAAAACCGAGATCGCTCAGCTCGCGCGAATCGGCAATGCGGAGAATATGAGTAGCGTGCGGTTCAAGGAGGTGACCCTGCACGAGGTAGGCTTTGACAGACAAATCCTCGGGATTAATCAATGGCTCAAGAGTGCGGGCGACCTCTCCGCCAGTCTGAAGGCTCATCACTGGCGAGTCTTTGAGGTTTGATCCAAGAATAATCATAAGCCTAGTGTAGCAGTTAATTAAAAGGATTGGTACGGCCAGGAGGGAGAACGAGCGGCGTACTGTCGGTGCGCAGTTCTTTGACTCGCTGAATGGTCTCGGTCTGGATAACGGGCACAGAGCTGGCATTGGTTGTCGCGGTTGTGTCTGGCGAAGGAGTATTCATGGCGGTGGTGAGCAAAAGCGTCGCGACAGCGAGGCCACCGATGACTACCAATACAAAAATCACTACATGAAAACGATGCAAGAACTGGAAAAATGCACGTGAGCCGAGTTTTAGGTCAAGATTTGCTTGCATTATCGTACGTATACCTCAATCGTGAGAACATCACTGGTTATGTTATTGCCGCTCTTGGCATCAGCAGTACGAGAAAGGCCGATGCTTGAAACACGCATGCGAAACAGTCCTTGTTCGATAGAATGGATGAAGTTGAGCGTCTTGTAGTAGTCGACCGGATTGGCGAGAGTAACAGTCGCGGTGCGGGTCTTGATGTTTGCAGGGGCAGGTGTCGAAGGGGCAGCTGCGCCAGTAGCTGGTGTTGCGGCCGTAGTGGCTGTCTTGATGTCACTAAAAGTGATGTTGGTTACCCCGAGACCTGCATCGCTTGCATACTTGGTGATGTCCTCGATGATTTTGTCCTGGTAGACATACTGCTGGCTCTCGGCAACGAGTTGTGTGGTGCGGTCAACGGTTGCTGATTCTTTTTCAAGCAGTTCCTTTGTTTTCTTGAGCTTTTCGAGCGAGGAACTACTATCCGTAGCTTGAGCAGCAGTTACCTGCGATTCTTTGGCGAATTCGGCAATGATTTCGCGGCCATACAAGAAAACGCCAACACCAACAACGAGCAAAATCGCCATGATTGCGATCAGCATAAGACGAAGTCTCGTGGGTGTTAGTGCTGCCATTTTCATAATTTTTTCAGCAGATCCTTTGAGTAGGTGACGTTATAGGTAGCGGTATAGGGATACGTCGTATCTGTTCCCTGCACAACTGACTGGAAATTAACATCTGAGAAAATACCGGAATTTTGGAGATTGGTCTTGACATCAACTGATCTGGCATAGGAGGTTGTTCTAACAAGAAGGGTCGTGGAGGTTCCGAACGTGTTTGGGTCGATGGTGAGTTTTTCAAAGACTGCATCACTCGGTAGCACAGATGCTAGTTTGAGGATAACAGTGGTATAGGGTACTTGCTGATCGAGAATGTATTTTGCAGTGGTGAGATTTGTCGAAAAGCGCGTCGCATCAGCTTTGACACTGGCGTATTGTTGGGTTTTTTGCTCGTTTTCTAAGATGATTGCTTCATTTCTCGCCTTTTCAGTGGACAGTACGACATAGGCGCCACCCATCTCTGCTACGAGCAAGAGAATGAACACGCCGAGTAGCAACGCATATCGCAGCAAAAGGGAATTTGTTCGTGCTGCAACGAGTTGGCGGCGGTCATCGGGAGCAAGGAGATTGATCATTTCCAGATCTCCTCGTTACGCACGGTGGCGAGACCAGCAACTGTGATGTAGCGCGGTCGAAACTGTTTGTTTGGTTCCTGGAGGGCACCAAAGTTAAGCTTCTGCCAAGGGCTAGCAACGCGAGCTGGCATGACGAGCTCATTGGTAAAGTAGTCGCCGATACCAGGCACATTTGCTCCGCCACCGACGATGAGCACTTGTTCGATTTTGCGGTCATTGTTGAGACGCTCGTTGTAGTAGCGGATGACTTTGCGAATCTCCGTGGTGATGCGGCCGAGACTTGGTTTGAGCGCAGCGGTCAGTTTGGCCTGGCGAGGCCCAGCGCCGAGGCCGTTGAGTACCTTGAGTTGATGAGCATTTTCCAGGGTGGTGTCGAGCTTTTTTGCAATATCGAGCGTGAAGGTATTGCCACCAATGCCGACTCCGCCAGTCACCCGAATTGCTCCCTGGTCAAGAATAGCGATATCGGTAGCAGCGGGGCCGATATCGACGATGAGTGAGCAGAGATGGCCTTCTTCGGTTGCCTCAATCACACGTGAAACAGCGTGGATGCCAGGTATGGCGCTGATAGGCACGAGATTGGCGGCTTTGACGGCAGCGACACAGGTATCAACAAGCGCCGAGGGGACTGCGGAAAGTGCGACAGTGGTCTCAGCTCGCTCCTTGTTTCGCTCTAAAATTTCATAATCGAGATAGAGTGAGCTCGAGGGAATGGGGATGTATTGGTCGACTTCGATTTCAACCGCATTTTTGAGATGTTTTTCTTCGCTAGTGGGGATGGTGAACGTACGGATGTAGGTTTTTGCGGTTGGCAGTCCGATCACCACGTGGTTGGTATTGAGGGTACCGATGATATTTTGCTTGATTAGATTCGTGATATTGTCGGCCAGGTAGGTATCTTCAGGGTTTTCAAGGGATGCTTGGACTTGTTGAGGGTTGAGATCGAGCGATCCATAGCCTAATACCAGCCATTTTTTCGGATCAATAGACATAATCTTGACACCAGTTTGGCTGATGTCAAGTCCGATAAGTGGCTTGTCTTTGTAGAAAAGTTTTGTCATTGATGCCCACTAAAATATAGTCCTTCATAGTATAGCATGAGCGGGTTGACTTGCTCTATACAATCACTAATGAATTTGTTGCGAAAGTCCGGCGATCGGCCCCATCACGCTGGCGGCAATTAGCCCCACCATGGCACCCATTCCCAGGATCATGACCGGCTCGATAATCGAGCTGATGCCGTCGATAGCAGTGTCGACTTCTTCTTCGTAAAAATCTGCTACTTTGACCAATACGGTGTCCGTCTGGCCAGTTTCTTCGCCCACAGCGAGCATCTGGGCGACGATTGGTGGGAACATTGGGTTCTTTTCAATGATACTTGAAAGATTTTTACCGTTCTTGACCTCTTCGGATGCCGCAACCAGCGCTTCTTCATAGACGACGTTGCCAACCGCACGGGCGGTGACATTAAGCGCCTCCAGCACTGCAACTCCGGCTCCCATCAATGCCGAGAAGGTTCGGGCAAATCGGGCAACGGCAACTTTCTGAATAATGGAATTAATGGCAGGGATTTTGAGGATAAGCCTATGAAAAAGGCGCTTACCTTTTGGTGTCTTGATAAAACGGAGCAGCAGGATAATACCACCGACGATTAGTGGAATGATAATGAACCAGAAGTGGATCAAGAAGTCACTAATGCCAAGCATAATCTTGGTCAGCATCGGGAGCTCGGCGTCCGGCCCTCCTAGGTCTTTGATGATCTTACCAATCTGCGGAATGACAAAGATCATGAGTCCAAAGAAAGCAACGATGGTGATAAACACCAGCACCATCGGGTAGGTCATGGCACTTTTAATCTTTTTGCGCATGCTGGCGTTCTTTTCCTGCTGCATGGCAAGTCGTTTGAGGATATCATCCAGGATACCGGCGGCTTCTCCGGCTCGTACCATATTGACATAGACATCATTGAAGGTGTTTGGGTATTTGGCGAGCGAGTCAGCGAGTGTCGCTCCTGACTCGACATCCTTGACAATGCCAGCAGTGACTTTTTTGAGTGCTTTGCTCTGTGTGTGGTCATGCAGCGAGGAAAGAGCACGAAGCAGTGGCACACCGGCGCTGACCATCGCGCTGAGCTGCCGCGTAAACATAACGAGATCGTCGCTTTTGACACGGTTACCACCTAGGAAGTCAAGAAAGCTAAACGAATTTTTCATCGCACCTGAACTGCTTTCTTTGAGGCTAATTGGCTTCATGCCTTGTTTTGTTAGGGCGACAAGCGCGGCGGCACGATCAGAGGATTCGAGTGAACCTGTAGAGGTTTTTCCATCGGCAGTCGATGCGACATATAAGAACTGTGACATTTGCGTTAGTCCCTCGTCACCCTCAACACTTCGTCGAGGGTGGTGTTGCCACGAAGCATCTTCACCAGTCCGTCGCGCTGCATGGTGGTCATGCCTTCGGCAATTGCCTGGTCTTGAATTTGATTGCTCGTTGCGTTGCTGACAATCATTTTTTGCAACGGTATGGAGTTGCCAAGCACTTCGTAGATACCTATTCGACCTTTGTAGCCAGTGTGATTACACTCGTCACAGCCCTCGGGATTTTGTTTCCAAAGGCTGGTGACGGTTGTCTCATTGGTTGCAAGAGGGGTCTCGCCACCAACTCCTTGCGCAGCTGCCTGTTGGTCGAGGTTGTGAATAGTTGCAAAGTTTTCTTTGGTACGCAGGTTAAATAATTTTGTTATTTCAGCAATTTCCTCGGCGAGAGGCGTATACTGTTGTCGACAGGTCATGCATAGGCGACGAACCAGTCGCTGACCCACCACGGCCTTGACAGTACTCGCAATCAAGAAAGGTTCGATGCCCATGTCCAGCAGACGAGGCAAGCACGTGGCGGCATTGTTGGTGTGGAGTGTACTGAAGACAAGGTGTCCGGTTAGGGCTGCCTGCACGCCAAGGTTGGCGGTCTCGCCGTCGCGAATCTCTCCAACCATGATGATATTCGGGTCTTGGCGAAGGAGCGCGCGCAGTCCATTGGCAAATGTCATGCCGGCTTTGCTGTTGGTTTGCGTTTGGTTAACGCCCGGGATTTTGTACTCGACAGGGTCTTCGATGGTACTGATATTGACATCGGGCTTGTTGAGCATCGTGAGTACGGAGAAGAGAGAGGTTGATTTACCTGACCCCGTTGGCCCGGTGATGAGAATCATCCCATTTGGCTCGGCAATGGCATGGGTAATAATTTTCAGCGAGTGTCCCCAATAGCCAAGCTCTTGGAGCGTGACGGCTTGGTTGGACTCGTCGAGAATACGCATGACGACTTTTTCTCCATCGGCAATGGGGAGGGTACTGACACGAAGGGCATATTGTTTGCCTGCCACTTTTATTTTGAAGCGACCATCTTGCGGCACGCGCCGCTCGTCGATCTTGAGGTTGGCAAGAATTTTTATGCGGCTGACCAGCGCACCAAGCACATTTCGCGGCAGTTGGTTGACCTCTTTTAGCACACCGTCTACACGGTAACGAACCTGCACGAATCCTTCGCGCGGTTCGATATGAATGTCGGATGCCTGCGAGCGAATTGCGAATTCAAGAAGGAGATTTACTGTCTGAGCGATCGGTGAATTTTCGGCTACATCTGCCTCACTGACCTGTTGCGCCGTACCATCGTCTTCGCGCTGAATGTCGATGACTTCGTTCAGCTCTTTGTTGACATCACCACGGTAGTTCTCGAGACAGAGCAGGATGTTTTCGTGGGGTGCGATATAAATCTTGGTATTGGTACCGATTTCTTTTTCGATGAAGCTGACTGCCTGGACGTCATCAGGATCATCCATTGCGAGGTGTATCGTGCCTTCCTCGTCTATTTTGAAGACAACGGCATTGTATTGACGCGCGATGCGTTCGGGAATCTTCTCGAGTGATTCGGTTGGAATGTCGCGCGGGTCAAGCTCGATAAACGGCAACTCCGCATACTCAGCAAATAGCTTCGTCAAGTCACGCTCGGTGATCAGCTTGCTTTCAAGAACCTGTGATTGTAGCGATTTTGACGCACGCGAAGCCTCTTCTCGAAGAGGATCGAGCTGTTCTTTGGTCGCGATAGAATTTCGCGTCAACAGCGTGGTCAAGGTGTCATCAGAAATGCGCATAATGCTTATGGATATTGTAATCGACTCATCGTATTTTGTCGATGGATGTCAACAGTGGTGCCATCTGGTATACTTTTGATATGCAAGTTGCGATACCAACTCAAGAAGCCATGCATCAATTCGGTGTGCTACTCGGACAAGCCGTACATGGTGGCGATGTCGTCGAGTTGGTTGGTGATGTCGGAGCAGGCAAGACAACCCTCACAAAATCCTTGGCAAAAGGCATGGGTATTACTGATGATGTGCAGAGCCCTACTTTCACGTTGTCGCGCATCTACGAGAGTGGTGACACGCGGCGGCTTGCTCATTATGATTTTTATCGGTTGCAGGACGCCGGTATCCTGTCAGCAGAGCTACGGGAATCGGTTGAGGATCCGTCAGTTGTAACGGTCGTTGAATGGGCGGACATCGTGCAGGGTGCGTTGCCTCGGGATCGACTGACAGTCACAATCCGGCCAACGTCAGAAGAGTCGCGCCAATTACAGATCGAGAGTGGCGGCCCGCTCAGCCAACGGTTGCTTGAGGAGATTGAACGGTGATTTTGCTTTGGGACAGTAGCGACAAGACAGTACGACTACGGCTGGTCGACAGTGAGTATCAAGAGGAATTCGCATGGCCAGTTGACCGGCAGCTCGCTAAAGACATGCTGGCGTATCTTCGTGATCGCTTGGCTCAGCGTGATAAGACATTGAAAGACCTGACAGGAATCGGT
This sequence comes from Patescibacteria group bacterium, assembly GCA_020160975.1. Lineage (GTDB taxonomy): Bacteria > Patescibacteriota > Saccharimonadia > Saccharimonadales > Saccharimonadaceae > Saccharimonas. The sequence continues at coordinate 706,165 of JAIUPJ010000001.1, forward strand.
GTATTTCGTGGCCCGGGAAGCTTTACAGGTCTTCGTATAGGGTTGACGGTGCTCAATACAGTTGCCGATGCCCAGAATATTCCGATTGTTGGCACGACCGGCGCGCAGTGGCAGGCGGAAGCACTGTCGCGATTGCAGGATGGCGAGAATGACAAGATTGTGATGCCAGAATACGGTTCACCAGCACATGTCACACAACCACGAAAATAGCAGTATCAAACCAGTCAGGAACGCGGTACAATAAGACTAGTCTGTTTTTATGAGTAGACGACTGATAGTTATTCTAATGATGATCAATTTCTGATACCGTCTGTACGTGCTTTGGCACTTCGTATTCTGAATGACACTGCACGCCTGAGTACCAGAGGAAAGGAACATATATGATAGAAGGTATTGCCGCAATTGTCGGGCTAATTGTTGGAGTGGGCGGCAAGTTTGCGTATGACAAGCAGCGAACTTCGAGTAGCAAGCATAGCGCCGAGAAGGTAGTAGCACGCGCCGAGACAAAGGCCAGCGAGATTGTGCTGAAGGCCAAAGACGAGGCACTGCGAATCGAACAAGAGCGCCGCAAGGAAATGCAAAAGACCGAGAATCGTCTGGCTGATCGTGAATCAAGTCTCGATAAGAAACTCGATGAGCTTGATCGTCGCGCTAAAAAATTGCGCAAAGAAGAGGACGAAGTTGATTCGCTGAAAAACGAAATCCGTGAGATCCGTACGCGTCAGCAAGAGAAGCTGGAAAAGATTGCCGGGCTGAAGAAAAAAGATGCTGCGGAGAAATTGTTGCAGATGACTGAGCGAGATGTCAAAGAGGACCTTGTCGGGTTGGTGACAAAGCTGCAAAAAGACGCGACTGATGACGCCGAAGAGCGTGCGCAACTCGTGATTTTGAGCGCCATGGAGCGAATGGCGAGCGAAGTCACGGCCGAGCGCACAGTGACGGCTGTCAAGCTAACCGATGACGAGATGAAGGGCCGAATTATCGGCAAGGAAGGGCGCAACATCCAGGCGATGCAGCGAGCAACCGGTGTTGATTTCCTGGTTGATGACACGCCGGGTATGGTAGTGCTGTCAAGTTTTGATCCGATCCGTCGTCAAGTTGCGCGAATGGGACTGGAGATGCTGATGAAGGATGGTCGTATTCACCCTGGTCGTATCGAGGAGGTTTTCGCAAAAGCTGAGAAACAAATCGAAAAAGAAGTTCTACGTGCTGGCGAAGATGCCGCGCGTGAAGTCGGCGTCACTGGTATTCCTAAAGATCTACTACAGCTCCTCGGCGAGTTGAAGTACCGTACAAGCTACGGCCAAAATGTCCTGATGCATAGTACGGAAATGGCACACATGGCGGGGCTAATCGCGGCTGAAATTGGTGCTAATGTGCGTGTCACAAAAATCGCTACATTGCTCCACGATATTGGCAAAGCCGTTACTCACAAGGTAGAGGGGAAGCATCACCATATCGGTGCAGAATTGGCACGAAAGGCCGGACTGAGCGAAGATATTGTTCATGCTATCGAGGCGCACCACGATGATATCGAAGCAACTACGCCAGAAGCACTGGTTGTGCGTGTGTGTGACGCCATTAGTGCAGCTCGTCCAGGTGCGCGAAATATCTCTGCGGAGAACTTTGCCGAGCGCATGCGTGACCTCGAGAATATTGCCACCGGATTCAAGGGGATTGATAAAGCCTATGCGATCAGTGCAGGCCGCGAAGTGCGCGTTATGGTACGACCAGAGTCAATCGACGACCTCAGTGCCATCAAGTTAGCTCGCGATATCGCGACGAAGATCGAGAGTACCATGCAGTATCCAGGAACAATCAAGGTCAATGTGATTCGCGAAACTCGTGCTATCGAGTTCGCAAAATAACAATGCGGACATTTTCTCCAGACGATGATAAAGCATTGCGAGCTGCTCTCGATCGAAGAGTGGCGAGTGCCGCTGCGTGGCTCGAGACGAACGACGGACGACTGATCATTGTCAAGTCAGACTACAAGCAATACTGGTCATTGCCAGGCGGGTTGATTGATGCCGGCGAGACGCCTCTCCAGGCGGTACGCCGAGAGGTCGCCGAGGAGATCGGTATCGACCTACCAGTTGAATCATTTGAGTTCCGAATGGTTATTAGTCGGGTATCGAGTAACCTTGGTATGAGCTATCAGTTTGTGTTCCGTGCTACGATTGCCGATAACTTGCTCGATACAACTCGCCTCCAAGAGGACGAGATTAAAGAACTAGCTTACGTATCCCGCGAGGAAGTGCACCATAACGACCGAGACTTTGCTGAAGTGATTTATGCTTGGGCTGCCAGCCAAACGGGTTACGCCGAGCACCGACTGCCATAACAACGGGGCGTTACTGCTTGGGCTGCGAAGACTCAAGGGCAATCAGTCCGAGTGGCTTGGCAACATAGACGATACGGCCGGCATCTGCACCGCCGAGCTCACAGCTATAGAGCGTCAATTTTGATTCTTTTGATGGCGCTTCAATTTCAATCTGATTTGGTTTGACATCAAAAACTTTTTCCACTTCGTACCCATAGCGTGTGCCATCGTAGTCAATCACAATCTTATCGCTCACGGCGAGCTTGTCAATATTATAAAATGGCGATTTCTCAATCGTGCTTTGGGGAGTTGGCTGGATGCTGAAACGGTGGGCCGCGATGATAAAGTTCCCGCCTTTTTTAGGATTGCCTCGTTCGGGATAGCGCCACTGCGCGCCTCGGTCGAGGGCTGCTTCGCCTGGGGCAAACGCAATGTTGACACCAATTTTTGGTATGATGACACGGTTTTCGGACTTTTGAGGTGTCGGCAAGGCTTTGACGTCGATTGGTTTCATGGCTATGAGCGGTGCGACTGTCGGTGCCGCAACAAGCGAGAGGAGATATACACCGCTTCCCATGAGCAACACAGCAATGAGCCCTATCAGGCGAGATCCTCGCATGTACTGCTTCCGCGTCTTTATTTTTAGCATCTCAGAACCCTTACTCTATTACCATATCCACTATATCACTTTTATCCAGGGTGACAAATCTGATGTATTTACCACACCTGCTCTGGTAATAGCCGCAATATCTTGTAACAAAGGTACTGAATTCCTATCCACAGCATGCTCATCGCGGCGCAAAATCCTCCGATTGTCAAAACTACGAGTGGCTCAAGACCTGTTTGTGGCGAGGCTAGCCGAAGTGCCGCAAACGGAACAATGATAAGAACGAGTTTGACCCACCAAGTGAGTGTAAATGTCAGAGTCGCTCGTTGTTTCTTGCTGAGCTTCTTGTGATTGACGGCCGGGGCAATGACTGTTGCTGTCGACTGAGTTACGCGGTGGCCCGTTTTTCCAATCGTTGTCGGTAGTTTTGTAAGTACATAAATCGTGAGGGCAAGAACCGCAAGCGTGAAGACGATCGCGATACCAGTCACGACAGGAGACAATACTCCCAGCTCGATAGGTTGCTGGGGTGATGGCTCGGTCGGTTTGGGAATGAGCAGTCGCCATTTGTCCGATGTAATCAATGGGTAGCCGACGGTGACCAATGCCCAGAGCCACTGCGTGAGAATCGATGCATAGCCGAGCGCGCCAAAGGTATTGGTAAGTGCTGTCTGCGCATGTGTCGCGGGTTTTGCCATGGTTTTATGATAGCATGAGCCAAGAAAAAGGAGGGCGAAAGGACTCACCAACGTTCCGCGGACGTGGAAATCAGGCAGATAACTAAATGGAAAGGACATCGGCTGAAGCCTCCTCCGCTTGCTTGAAATAAAAAATAGCTGACGCTGCTTTGTTTCTGCACTGCGCTGCGCCAAACTTCGGCCCAATTACGGATCAAAGTAAAAAGACTGGCATGAATGCCAGTCTTTTTACTTTGGTCGGCTCAGAACGACACTCAACGAACCTATCTACAAAATAGTCTATATACGATTTTGCGAAACCATCAGCAATTTAGAGATAAGGTCGAGAAGCTACAACGCATTGTCGATAACGCTGTAAAGCCAGAGGGCTTGGAGCTTATCAAGTTTGTGTAGCGTATAATGTAGATAATATGAGCGACACCGACGAAACCAAAGAAAACACAATGCTTCAAGAAAGTGAAGCCGTAGAATTGCTACCACAACAATAAGCAACCGATACAAGCAACTGGGACAACAAAGTCTCTACCGACCCTAGTGGCGAAAAGTACATATGAGCAGAAGACGAAGAAGCCTAGGTACTGACGAGTTTATTGCGTCGCCCAGTCAGGCTTGGTTTGGCGAGTTATTTCGTCGAACTCGTGATAGTTATTAGTAAGCTCTTCGCCAGCTTGGATATCTTTATTTGCCACAAAATACGGCTCTGGCGATACGCTTTCATCAAAGACGACAGATAGGTTATGTTCGTCGGAGTGGTTTGTATACTCCGCTGGGTCATTTTCTGGCGGAAATACCCAGAGATTAGACCAAGGCGAAAAGTATGCTGTATGCGCCAGACGTTCTCTTTTATCTGATGGTAGTTTTTGCAACTCGTCATCAGTCAATCTTTGGTCGTGGTCTTGCTTGAATAACCATACGATTTGACCTTTCGGAATATCGCCACTAGCAAACACACCCTGACCGTCAATCGCCGATTGAGAAACTTTTACATCAACTACGTACATAGTTCTATAATAACAGCCCCCCTACCCATAGAACGTGTTGTTTTACGGAAGCTTGTAAACGCACTTGTCAGCTAAAAATACGTCAGTATCAAAAAATGGTTTGTTCTGCCATTTCACCCAACAATTACTAACTGGGGTCGGTATTGAAAAATCGCCCAACAACCTAAAATAGTCAGAACAGAGGTAGGAGGTTACCTTATTGTTAGCTACTGGGCTGTTTTATTGGCTTCGGTATTTTCTTTAAGACTATAGTGGTCAAGAACATGCCTGATATTTTCTGCTAGTTGAGAGGGGCTTACGTTGACGAAGACTTTGAGTGGGTGGTTATCTGGTAGATTAACGAAATAGTCTTCACGACGTTCAACATCCCAGTGCTGGATTGAGGTGCGTAGTTTATTGACCTCGTCAACTTTCTCCATGAGCTCAGTACCGTAGATACTAGACTTACCCGAAAGTTGGGATGCTAATTTAGTGACCTTTGTTACAAAACCTTTGGCAGTAAACTCGGGAAAGATCAGCTCTTTTCCGTCAATCTCTACTTTTCTCTCTTTGTTTTTGCGTATGTACAATTCGTACACCATACTCTCAAGTGAAGAATATAAACCAAGCAACCCTAAGGACAGTAGTTGGATATAAGTGTAGAAAAGCTCCTCATCAACTAGGTGGTGGCTGCCGTTAGTTGTCGTGGTCTTCAAAGCCCGTGATTTGATAGCTTCTGCCTTGTCTAATTCTCTTTTTGACTGGAAAAAGATAAGTTCTGCCATACTCGGCAACGATAACGATACTTGTTGACCACCTATATCAACAAACGCAGAGCCTCGTACTACCGACCCTACTGGAAGCTCTATGCCGTTGGGACCCTTAAATGGCTTAGTGGTCGTTGACTCAAAGAGAACACGAGGGTCACCGTATTTGATTGACCTATATTTTCTATTGTTACTAGCCATACAATCCTACTGTTCAAATACTTTATATTCACCCTCTTCTAAAGCGTAAATTGGTAGTGAATTATCACCATATTCTTCAAGTTCACGCTTCGCCTGCTCCCAGTCAATACTGCCACGTGGGTCATCATCACCAAATGCTGAGTTGTAATGGGGTATAAGCTTGATTGGCAACATGCCAAGACCATCACCGCACTGTCTCCAGTCACAAGTCCAGTAGTGTGTAACCAGCAGATTAGAGCTAGCCGAGTTAGTTGCAACGACTTTATCCTTGAATAACTCTAATAAATCAAACTGACGCATCCAGTACTGAATTAGGTGGTCATCTCCACCGTGGAAGTAGATAATATCAGCTTCGCTACATTGTCTAGCAAAAGTATCGGGCATTGCTAAAGCAAATGATGGACTTACGCTATCTGGCAAATCTTCTGATATAGCGTCCGAGTAGCCTCGAAACTTTGCCTCCCAATACTCCCTGCCTTGTGCGAAATTACAGAGAAGAAACTTAGGATTATTGCCTAAGTTTTTGACAAGTTCCCTATGGAACTCTCGCTTGAGATTTGGTGCGTTTTTTATACCGCCAGAGTTAAGAACATACTTTGTCATCGAGCCAAATCCCAAGTTGCAATTTGTCTAACACAAGTCCCGTTAGTGCCCATCTCGAATAATCCAATCCTATTGAAGACCCCACTAAAAGTACTGACGTCACTAGGTAGCAGGTTCAGTACTTCAGGTTTGTGCTCTTTTAAACGAGTGAGTGTAATATGTGGTCTAAACAAATCGCCGATAGCTGGATAGCCATACTTTTGCAGGTTCTCAAGCTTTAGTCCTGTTGCATCTTGCATTTTTGCGATGTCACTTTCACGCATACCAGCTCTGACAGGGTTAATCGCATCAACGATAGCATTTTGAAGCCCTGTCAGCTCATCAGTCACTTTATATTCTGGGTCGACATAACCAACTCCAAAACCTTGCCCTAAAGAGTACTTTGTAGCGGTAGCTGAAACCACTTGCGTCTGTTTAGCAATCTCGTTTAGTAAGGCTTCGACATTTTGTATATCAGTCTCTTCTAGCTGAAACATATAAAGTGACATATGTGGATAAAACTTGCCTACCTCAAGAGTAAAAAAACTATCAAGACTACTTATTGTCTTGCTGGCTTCGATGGCTTTATCGGCTAGTTCTTTAGAGGGCAAAAGCACTATGTCACAAGGGATGCTCATATTTTTAATTATATACCAGAAAACCGTCGAACCTAGATTACAAGCTCTAATGATAGGCAGTATGGCTATGAGGAGAAGAAAACCAGAACACGTAAAAAGCAAGTGCACGACCGCTTAGTGATAAGCAGTTGAAGCAAGCCGAGCAAGTTGTAGCCGAAAGCCTAAAAGATAACCCAGAGTTATTCAATCTACAAGTACCATGAGGGCAAACTAGAGGAGCACCAACAGCTGATACGCCTAGATGAAGAAACTATAACTGGCAACAAGACTGAACTAGCTAAGCTTGATACTTCACTGGCAACTGAGCAAGAGTTCTACGAACTCACACGTTCTAAGTTGTTAAACATGCTTAAAACTAATGACATCATGACTTTTGACACTATATGTAATGAGTTCGTTGCGAACCTACGTGCTGGAGATGATTCCACCCCTGTCATAAAGCTAAATCCACCATACAATTTGATGGTGGATTTAGAAAAAGTTCCTTCTGGTCGGGGTGAAAGGACTCAAACCTTCGACCTCACGGTCCCAAACCGCGCGCGCTATCAACTGCGCCACACCCCGATGTGATAAGGGTAGTATAACAAAAAAGTAGGTACATTACCAGAGGCAGAGTAGCTTTTATTGAGATATATGCGTATCATAGCAGCATGAAAGCGCGACTCAAGAAATTATCTATGACTCAACGGTTTTGGTCGATTACTGGTTCATCGGCCCTACTTGCATCTATCATCAGTTTGAGTGTCGGGATGCGTCAAAGTATATGGTTCGACGAGGCGTACTCTTTGCTGGTTGCCAGGCAGTCACCTACAGAAATTGTCCGCTTGGCGGGACTCGATACGCACCCTCCGCTGTACTATCTTCTCCTCCATGGGTGGGGTAGCATATTTCACTGGGATGTCTTCTGGCTGCGCCTACTCAGCGTGATCGCGCTCGCTGCGTCGATTGTTGTCATGGGGATTCTGTTGAAGCGATTATTTGGTGCGCGCGTGGCGGCGGTAGCCGTTTTGGTCGTGGCGCTGTCACCATTGTTGCTGCGCTATGGGTTTGAGATTCGTATGTATTCGCTGGCATCGTTGATTGGCGTGACGGCGACCTATGCCATGGTGCGGGCGAACGAACAACATGCTTCGAGGCGATGGTGGATCATGTATGCGGTGCTGGTTGCAGTAGGGATGTATACGCTCTACTACCTAGCGCTGCTCTGGGTGGCGCATGCAGTGTGGCTACTGATGCGCGCTATACGCAGTCGAAAGCGATACGAGGCTTGGTACCGTTGGCCATGGCTATGGGCATATGGAGGGGCGGTGGCACTCTTCCTGCCATGGCTACCGACGTTCTTGCGCCAAACAACCAACGGCGCATTGGCGCCAATTGGACAGCCAATGACTGCCGACACTGTGCTGGGGGTAGCAAGCTTTAATCTGCTCTATCAACCGCTGTGGCAGCTCGACATGATCCATTCGATCCTGTACCTGATGGCCCTCGTAGCAGCGATATTTGCAGTGTCGTACGCCTGGCGTCACGCGACGAGGCAGCAGCGCTCGTCACTCCTGCTTTTGGTGGCGTATATTGGTGTGCCGATTGGCGTGCTTGTGGTGGTGTCGTTTGCTAGGTCGATGTACGTCGAGCGGTATTTGTCTCACGTTGCGATCGGATTAATGGCGCTAGTTGGGATTAGTCTGGGACTGTGGTTGGCTTCTCGGTCTCGGCAAGCGCTTCTCGGAGCTGGTGTGATAATTCTGGCGCTACTTGTGGGCTGTGCGCACCTAGTGACAACTGGCAATTATAATTTTCAACGTATGTCGAGACCGGATGTAAAGGGGATCAGCGAGGTGGCCACAAGCACATGCCGAGACAAGGGGGCAATTGTCGCGGCTGATCCGTATGTTGCGATTGAATTGATGGCCTATGCATCATCGACTTGTCCAATCTATTTCTACAGCGACAGTGCATATCTTGGGGGTGGCTACGCACCACTGAACGGCAGCCCCAACCAGCTGACGAGCAAGCAAATCGATTTGCCATATGAACGACTTTACTACGTCTACTACGACACGCCGCAGCTTGCACTACACGGCGAGCCTCGGGGTACGATTGACTCTGACAATCTTCATGTCACGATATACCGATAGCGTTAACGAGGAACGAGGTGATTGATATAGGGAATCTTCATGAGCGCCCATGTCGTGCCAACACTAAGAGCGGCTAGTGCTGTGTTGATCAAAAATTGACCCGTCGTGGGTGCGAAGAGTAGCTGAATGCACACGAGGGGAACCGTATGCAAAATATATGCAGTCAGTGAGCGCTCGCCAAAAATTAGCAGCCAACTGGCATAGCGCTTAAGTAGCGGCATGAGGTAACTAAATAGGCTCAGTAGTCCAAGGAACCAGCAAAACGCCATCGGAATAGTGAGCGGCGAGAGTGGGCGACGGGTAAACAGCGGATCCGTGTATGTGCCGGGGTCATGGGCAAACACAATGCTCATTGAGTAGATAAATGCACCGAGCATACTGGCGATAAAGCCGACGCGGATTGTGGTGCGCAGTGCTGGCGCGAGCGCTCGAAAGCGAGCCAAAAGTGTATCGAAATGATAGCCAAATGTTGTTGCACCAAAGAATAAGACTTGCCACTGCAGCCATTCGATTTCATGAGTGAGCCCGTACCAATACGCGGCACCGCTCGCGGCCAGTACGATCCACCAGAAACCCCGTCGCAGTAGCAAGATCACCCCCGGAGACACAACCAGATAGATTGCGTAGAGATAGAGGAAATACGTCAACGAATGGGCATAATTGAAGGCCAGCATGAGATCGAACAGCGCCTTCCAATCACCGACGGGCACCGGTATGTACGCCATACCTCCTTTTGGCGCCAGATTCCAAGTGATTGCCACGAGGGCGAGTGTCGTTATCCACATCCATACATACAACATGATTCCGCGTTTAATGAGTTTCCAGCTAAGGGGAGCGAGAGGTTGTGCGCGTTTTTTGTAGCCGTGCACATAGCCGACGAGCAGACCAGAAATGATGATAAATCCTTCGGCCGCGGATACCCACAATTCACCGCGTCCTGTTGCAAACTGAAATAGATTTGGCCAACGCCACAGGTGGTCGACAATAATAACGCTGATGAAAAACCCGCGTAGATAATCGAGCGCAAAGATGCGGCTCGAACGAGATTGGTGGCTACCCGTACTCATTACTTGGACTATTATACCAAAATCACCTTGGAGGAAGCTTAGGGAGTATACTAAGACTATGAAGCAATCAACTCCGTACCCTGCACCATCGTTTACACTCCTTGATAGCGAGGGGGCGACTAGGTCGCTCAAGGATTACGCTGGCCAATGGCTCATTCTTTACTTTTACCCCAAAGACGACACGCCTGGCTGCACAATCGAGGCCTGTAGTTTTCGGGATATGCATGAGTCGTTGCTGGCGCAAGAAGCGGCGGTGGTCGGCGTCTCACAGGATGACACGGCTAGTCACGTGGCCTTTCGCCAAAAATACGACCTTAGCTTCACCTTGCTAAGTGACCCGGAGCGAAAAACAATTGAAGCCTATGGCGCATGGGGCAAAAAAATGTTTGGACATGAGGGCATCCTGCGCAAGACATTCATCATTGACCCAAACGGGCAGGTAGTAAAGGCCTATGGACGGGTCACACCGCTCGGCCATGCCGAAAAGGTGCTCGCAGACCTGAAACAACTCCAGGCACGCTAGCGAGGGCGACGGGCAGCGGTGTCGCGGGCTAAGCTCGCGAAGTGATCGTCTATCACCGCAGGATGAAATTCGCCGTACTTTCGTATCACGGCTTGCTCGATGAGCCAGTCGGCAATTGCGGGATTTTTGGGGAGAAGTGATCCGTGCAGATAAGTGCCGATGACATTGTTGTACCGTGCGCCTTCGGTACGGTCTTGATTGTTGTTGCCAGCGCCACGCATGACTGTTCCGAGTGGTGTTGCGTTCGCGCCAAGGGTAGTGAGACCACTATGGTTCTCGTAGCCGACAATCGAACCAAACTTATCGTTCTCAGTGACAATGTTGCCAATGAGTCGCTCGTGCCCCCCGACGGTGACGATATCGAGCAAGCCAATCCCTTTTATTTCCTCGCCATCTTTTGTTTTGAAATAATGACCAAATTGTTGGTAGAGCCCGCAAATCATCAACATTGGTACGCCCTGGTCAGCCAAGGTTTTTAGCCGATCGCCGATACCAAGAAGATCATCGCCAATCTTTGACTGACCGCTATCTTGCCCGCCGCCACCAACGATGAGGTCAACTTCTTTAGGAAATTCATCGCCAGGATTGTAGGCTACTAAATTGACACCATAGCCGTGCCACTCAAGTCGCCGCTTCAAAACAAGGGTATTACCCCAGTCGCCATAGATATTCATATCTCTTGGGTAAAGTTGCAGAAGCGTAATCGTGCCTCGTGTCATCGTACGGTCTCCACGCTAGTGTATTTGCGAAGCAATTTCCGCACGCTGAGCATAGCGGTATAGGTGCAGTAAATGCGGCGGGTCGGCTGGGTACCCTGCTGCATGAATGCTGCCAGCGCTTTGTCGACCGATGGTTCGACGGTACCAATTAGAACTTCATCGTACTGTAGCCGAAGTGCCATGTCGTAGGCACGAACACCGCTCACGACCTTGACGCCTTCGGTCAGTGAATCGAAATCAACATCCCACAGCCAACTCATGTCACGGCCATCGGCATAGTCGTCGTTGATGACAATCATGGTATCGGTATCTTTCGACGAGAAGCTCTTGAGGCTCAGGCGAAATCCTGCGGGGTTTTTGACGAGTACTAATTCGTAGGTAGTCTCACCTACCGCGATACTTTCTCCACGTCCAAACGCTGGCGTGACAGCGGCGAGTGCCGTGAGCATAGCTGTCACATTGAGCGTATCACCAAGTACCATGCGAGTGACGGCAATCGCCCCGACGGCATTTTGAGCATTATAGATACCACGCAGTTTGAGATCGACGGTGTGTGATGTGCCCCCAAAACCAATACGGGCAGTTTGATCGGATAATGCTTCTAGCATGGTCGTATCGGCGAAGCTTGGCTGCTTCACCAGAGGTAATGATGCTGCGCCATGAAGCGCATCGTCAGTGGGAAATTCTTTGAGGAGATCTGGCGAGACGCCGTACGAGCGGACGGGAACCGTCAAGAGCGAGTGAAATGCGGGCTTGGCAAGTCGAGGGTCATCCTGATTGACGACGACGCCTTTGGTTGTATGCGCGGCGATTTTGTAGAGAAGCTCGGCTGTTTTGTCGATTTCTCCAAAACGATCCAGCTGGTCGCGCATGACATTGAGAAGGAGGCAGTAGCTCGGTGAAACTGCCTGCACGAAATGCACTGCATGAGCTTCATCGAGTTCAAGAACAGCGATATCGGCATCGAGCTTGCCGCGCTGGTCCACAGCACCGAGCAAAGCGGCGGTGACACCTCTGGTAAAATTACTGCCTGTGCGGTTGGTAAATACCGTGAGGCCCTGGCTTTTGAGTAGTTCAACGACCATTTTTGTCGTAGTGGTTTTGCCATTGGTGCCACTTACCAGTACGACTCCCATCGGCAAGGTGGTGAGGGTGCGGCGCATGAAATCACGGTCGATTTTCTCAACAAATAGTCCAGGCAGTGCCGAGCCGCCTCCGCGCAATTGAGAAATTTTTTTGACCGTCTTGCCGAGGCTGGTTGTGAGCTGATGACGCATTCCTTTTATTATACCGATTTCGCAAGCGATAGCGAATTCTTCCGGGTCGCGGAACGTGACTGGGCAAGTAAGGCGGATTTATTCCGTCATACTTGCGGGAAGGGTTGGCCCTTCCCTTATACCCATTATACGTAAGCAAGCGATAGCGTAGCCTTTAGGGGATGGGGGCAAGTAAGGCGGATTTATTCCGTCATACTTGCGGGAAGGGTTGGCCCTTCCCTTATACTTTAGTACAATAAGATTATGTTTATAGTGGGGCTGCTCTCTTGGTGGTACGGTGCAGGATGGGCGAGACAGGCGCGTGCAGTCAGAGATAGGCTTGCAGGTCTGTACGACTACTTTTCGATTGACCTATTGCTAAAGACTTTATTCTCGCCTTTTCGTCAGATTTCAGCTGGAAGCGTGCGTGGCTCGATTGATGTACAAGTACGAGCCTGGCTTGACCAGCTTATCTCTCGGGTGATTGGTATGATTGTGCGGAGTATCGTGATGGTAATTGGCTGTGTGACGCTATTTTTCGCGGCAATAGTTGGGATTGTGTCTCTTTGTGTATGGCCACTGGTACCACTGACGCCGGTGTTGGGAATTGTTTTTGCACTGTCAGGATGGGTGCCGTGGACGATCTAGTTGTCAACTATCATAGCCAGCGTGCTGCAGAGGCACGGTTCGGTGTACAATTACGAGGATTCATGGCGGCATCGCTACCTTGGACTGCGCTTCTCGGTGCGCTTCTCGGTGTGGGCTTGTTGGTACTGGGAGTGAGTATCGGCTGGGTGCTGGTGGGGCTTGCTGGCATACCATTGATGTTACACGCATACTATCGACATCATCTCATCACGCTACCACCATCTACAAACAGCCTTACCGATATGATTGCAGGTGATGTATTGGGCCGACTGCCACGCAAGCCATCACCTGCAGACATCGCGAAGGTAGTAGGTGAGGTGCCGAGTGGACAGTTTATGGCAGTGCGATTCGGACTTACTTCTGGATTGTTGCTTTCGATGGCATCGGTAGATGCCGGCACAGCAGCCGCAGTGTGGCAGCAGGCTGACAATATTCGTGAAAAATGCAAGCTCGATCAGATCAGCGGAGCGGTGCTTGCGGTTGCGATTGTCCGGTCGTTTCCTGATTACCAGGCAGTGCTCGCACAAATCCATATCGATGACGAAGACCTCGATAGGGGTATTCTCTGGCAACAACAGCTGATGACACTACTAGAGAAATATAGCAAGCCACGACGCACCGGCGGAATCGCACGCGACTGGTCATTTGGATATATTCCGCTACTGACACGATTTGGCCAGAATATCAGTGAGCAAATAAGTCGGGGTACTGGAGTGCTAACGGTTGACGTGGCTTCGCACCTGGAAGCAGTGATGCAATTGGTCGAAACCTTTGGAAGCGGCGGTCGTCAAAACGTCGCGCTAATTGGTAAAGAAGGCGTGGGCAAGACGACAATTATTCATGCCTTTGCTGCTCGGTTGCTCGACGCCGACGAGATACTGCCCGACTCTCTCCGCTTTCGTCAAGTGTTTCTGCTTGATGCCGCAGCGCTGATTGCTGCCGCGCCGGGACGAGGCGAACTGGAAGGGCTTGTGACACGTGTGCTCGGCGAGGCGCACCGGGCAAAAAACATTATCATTTGTCTTGATAACGCCCAGCTGTTTTTTGAAGAGGGTGTAGGGTCGGTTGATCTAGCCAATGTCTTGCAGCCAATTCTTGATGCCGGCAGCCTGCGCATCATTCTCTCTATGGACGAGCAACGATTTTTGCAAATCAGCCAGCGAAACCCTGGACTGGTGAATGTGCTTAATCGTGTAAATGTCGCACCTGCGAGCGAGACCGAGACAAAGACCGTCATGCAGGAGCAGTTGATTTTGATGGAAGTGCAGCGCCACGTCACCTATATGTACCAGGCAATCAAAGAGGCCTATCGTCTCGGCGAGCGCTATGTACACGACCTCGAGATGCCGGGGCGCGCGCTGAAGCTGCTTGAATCAGCAGCAAGCTACAGCGAGTCAGGACTCGTAACGATGAATTCAGTTCAGCAAGCAATCGAGAAAACACTTGATGTTAAGGTGAGTGTGGCAAGTAGCACCGAGGATCGAGAAAAACTGCTCAACATGGAAGAGTTGATCCATCAACGCATGGTCAACCAAACACGTGCGGTCAGTGTGGTCAGTGATGCGCTACGTCGCGCGCGGGCAGGGGTGAGAAATGAGAATCGGCCAATCGGTACGTTCCTGTTTCTCGGGCCGACGGGCGTAGGGAAAACCGAGCTCAGCAAAGCACTTGCTGACGTGTATTTCGGTGGGGAAGAGCGAATAATTCGCATTGATCTCAACGAGTTCGTGCGCGCAGAGGACGTGTCTCGGCTGATTCGTGATGGCGCCCAAGACCCCACGAGTTTGACCGCACAGGTCATGAAACAGCCGTTTAGTGTTGTGTTGCTCGATGAAATCGAAAAAGCGGCGCCAGAAGTGCTTGCGACGCTGTTGCAGTTGCTCGACGAAGGCATCCTGCGCGACGAGAAAAATCGCGAAGTGAGCTTTCGCGATGCCATCGTGATTGCCACTAGTAATGCTGGGGCTGATCGCATCAGAGAGTATATCGAACGGGGCATGGAGGTTGCTAAGTTTGAGGACGCATTTATCGACGAGTTGATCAGCAGTAATCAATTTCGTCCGGAATTTTTGAACCGGTTTGATGAGATTGTGGTCTTTCGTCCATTTACGAAGCCAGAGTTAGTGCAAGTGTGCGATTTGATCTTGGCGAGTGTCAATAAAACCCTCGCAGTTCAAAAGGTATCAGTCGAGGTAGAGCCTGCAGCAAAACAGCTTCTGGTTGAACAGGGCTATGATCCACGGTTAGGCGCGCGACCGATGCGTCGAGTGGTGCAAAAAGCCGTTGAAAACACTGTAGCAAAACAAATGCTCAGTGGAAGCGTTGCGTCTGGCGACACGATTACTATTACCGAGGCGCAAGTTGCGCAGGTTTTTGGTATCGAGGCAGGTCATATGGGAGGAGACTCGCCCGTGACGCCGCCCCCTGGTGTATAATAGTGCGATACGACTAAGAGGATTTTTCTGATGGCGAACTGGGATGATATCAGCAGTGAAGGCAATGTCGAAGACCGACGGGGTACCACGCCAGCGATTGCATTTGCCGGTGGTGGGGGCATTATCGCACTCCTGTTAACGCTTGGGCTTAATTTTTTGGGACTTAGTGTCGACCCCTCGACTGTTGAATCGGTGCTCAATACTGTACAGTCCCTCAATGCCGGACAAGCAACACAGGTAGAGCAGCCGCCAGAGTACAAAGGAAACGATAGTTACGAAGTATTTACAAAAAAAGTTCTCGGATCGACTGATGACACATGGACTGGCGTGTTTCAGCGCAATGGTTTGACCTACGCTAAACCGCGCCTCGTGCTGTTTCGCGACGCTACGCAGTCGGGCTGCGGATTGGCAACCACACAGGTGGGGCCGCATTTTTGTCCAGAGGACGACACGATTTATCTCGATGAGACATTTTTTGACGAGCTACACACCCGATTTGGCAGCGATGTTGGGAAGGTAGCGCAAGCCTATGTGATTGCACATGAGGTGGGGCACAATGTTCAAAAGCAGCTCGGTGTGTTTGATAATGGTCCTGTTAGCACCGCTAGTGAATCAGTTGATGTCGAACTACAGGCAGACTGTTATGCTGGTGTTTGGGCGTATACCCAAGCCAAGAATGGTTTGTTCGTAGATGGTGATATCGATCAAGCGCTGAGCGCCGCCGCCGCGGTAGGCGACGATCACATCCAGGAAGTAACGCAGGGGTATTCAAACCCAGAGACATGGACGCATGGGAGTAGCGCCGAGCGAGTCAATGCATTTAAGGTCGGCTATACTACAGGACAGCCTGGTAAGTGTACAAACCTCCAACAATAGCGTATAGTAGGGTGAATAGTAATGATTGGAGTCACTATGGCAAAACATCGAAATTGGCATGGTGCTGATATTAAGCGAAAGCGAAAATTGAAGCTAAAAGCCGAAAAGAAAAAACGAGCTCTCTAGAGCTCGTTTTTATTATTATGGTGGATCGATACTTTAATTGTAGATTAACAAAAAAGTCTATGCATACGCATAAACTCTTTATGGTGCCCCGAGGTGGATTCGAACCACCGACCTTA
The DNA here is from genome assembly GCA_020160975.1 of Patescibacteria group bacterium. Lineage (GTDB taxonomy): Bacteria > Patescibacteriota > Saccharimonadia > Saccharimonadales > Saccharimonadaceae > Saccharimonas. The sequence goes on from JAIUPJ010000001.1 coordinate 722,862, forward strand.
GGCTTAGAAGTCCTCTGCTCTATCCAGCTGAGCTATCAGGGCGACGTTTCTATTGTAACAAAAACACCTCACTGTGAGGTGAATGTGCTATGGTGCGGGTGCGGAGAGTCGAACTCCGATCACCAGTTTGGAAAACTGGGATAATAACCGCTATACGACACCCGCGTAGAACTTTCATATTGTACCATTTTTATGGCTTATAATAAAAGCATGGGGCTACTCTCTCGTTTCAATAAGCTAGACTCTACTCCTATGCATAGCAGCGGCTTCGCGGCTGCTAACGATGGAAGCGACAAGGCGCTTGGTGCTATGCGCCACGAATCATTCGAACAGCGTCTCCAAATCGAAAGTAATCGTACGCATATCAAGTCGTACCGTGATTCCAGTTTAGCACAGCAATCCCTACGACCACCGCTCACCAGTAAAGTACCCGAGCGCGCACAAACTTCAGCTCCAGCGACGCGTATTGATATCGTCAAACCTAGCCGCCAGCAAGTGAATGCGCAAATGATCAGCCGACCAACGGTATACAAAGCAAACTTCTCGGAACCCAAGCCGCGAGGGTTTAATCCATATTCGTAACTAGGATGGTTCGAGGAAAACTGAAAAATTTGTTTGTTTATGATGAGGTTCGCCCACGACCTTGGGCATGAGTTTGACCCCCGCCCATATAAAATCCCGAGGACAAGCCTCGGGATTTTATATGGGGCGAATGATGGGGTTCGAACCCACGGCCTCCGGTGCCACAAACCAGCGCTCTAACCAACTGAGCTACATCCGCCATCTAGCAAAAACGTAATGTACGTGGCAGTACCTACAGTTGGTGAGAGCGCTGGCGCTTGATATATCAACTCGCCTTCGGCTCGGACAGCAACTGAGCTACATCCGCCATATAAACAAATGTGACTAACAAAGTATATCAGGTAAGAGTTGATTTGTCATCTGTTATGCCCAAGTGGTTTCGATATCAGCGCCAAGCGAGTTGAGGCGGTTTGCGATATCCTCATAGCCACGGTTGATGCTGTAGACATCGCGCAGGACTGATTTGCCCGGTGCCGCAATCATCGCCAGGAGAATGACAACGCTAGGGCGCAGAGCCGCTGGCGCAGTGATGTCGGCTGCTTTCCAGCGGGTTGGACCGGTGATATAAACGCGGTGTGGGTCGACCATTTCGATTGATGCATTAAGTTTTGATAGCTCAGTGAAGTAAATTGCGCGGTTTTCATAACTCCAGTCGTGGATCAGCGTTCTACCCTTAGCAACAGTCGCGCAGAGTCCGAGAAACGGCAGATTGTCCATATTGATGCCAGGGAAAGGCAGGGCATGGATCTTATCTTTTGGGGCGGTGAGTGTCGACTTTTTGAGTGTGATATCGACAAGACGCGTCTGGCCGTTGCGAGCTGGGTATTCGTCGGTCATGGTATATTCAAGCCCCATGCCCTCTAGTGTCGCCATCTCCCATTCCATAAATTCAATCGGGACGCGTTTTACAGTGATTTCAGAATTCGTCACGACACCAGCTGCAACAAAACTCATTGCCTCGATTGGGTCTTCGCTCGGGTAGTACTCGATCGTCTTGTTAATTGATTTTACGCCGTGGATTTTTAGTACCGTCGTACCTATGCCCTCGATTTTGACGCCGAGCTTTTGCAAAAAGAAACAGACATCTTGCACCATATAGTTCGGGCTGGCATTGCGGATGGTGACTTCGCCATCGTAGAGTGCAGCGGCCATGATGACATTTTCGGTGACTGTGTCGCCACGCTCAGCCAGAAAGATCGACTTCTCAATTTTCTTGCTCGCGGTGGTTGCTAGATAGCGATCAGAGGTTGCGACGACATGTAGCCCAAATGGTGCGAGCCCTGTCATATGAGGCTCCACTGTGCGCGTGCCCAAACTGCAACCACCGGCAAACGGCAGACTAAAGTGGCTGTATTGGTGCATCAATGGCCCGAGGAACATAATGACCGTGCGGGTTTTTTTGGCGGCCTCGATATCCATCTTGTCGAGTTTGAGAGTTTTCGGAGGGATGATTTCGAGATCGTTGTTTGAAAGCCAGCGGCATTTGACTCCGATACTTTCGAGCACTTCAATGATGCGGTTTACTTCTTCGATGCGCGCAACCCGACGCAGGGTAGTTTTGCCTTTGTTGAGGAGTGCGGCGCAGAGGAGCCCCACCGCTGCATTTTTGCTGGTCTTCACCTCGATTTCACCCGTTAGTGGGCGACCGCCATTGATAACAAAGTTATTTTTGCCTGACTCATTGAGCCGGACGATTTCGCTACTAAGCACTTCGCCGATCCGTGCGATCATCTCAAGACTGATATTTTGTCCACCCTTCTCAATGCGGTTAATCGCACTTTGGCTGGTGCCGAGTGCGGTCGCGAGTTCGGCCTGTGTTAAACCTCTTGCTTGCCGTGTTTCTTGTACTAGCGTGCCGATATTCTTCAGATATTTTGCGGTGCCCATATAAATAAACACTATACCTCTCATGATATATTGTCAAGTTATAATATACCTAAGTTTCGAGACACCGATACTAAATGGGGTATAATATTTGTATGATCTAATCAACTCTTCATCTTGACCAATACCAACCCTAAAGGAGATACTTTATGAATGATGAAGATGTGATGCAACTTATCGCCGCCGAAGAACAGCGACAGAAAAATGGATTAGAATTGATTCCGAGCGAAAACTATGTAAGCGCGCCAGTACTGCGTGCGCTGGGCAGTGTCTTTACAAACAAGTATTCAGAAGGCTATCCTGGCCGCAGGTATTATGGCGGTCAAGAATTTACCGACAAGGTTGAACAGTTGGCGATCGATCGCGCCAAGCAGCTATTTCATGCCGATCACGCCAATGTACAGCCCCATAGCGGCGCTCCCGCAAATGAAGCAGTGTATAGCGCATGGTGCGAACCAGGTGATACGATTCTGGCGATGGATCTTAGCCATGGTGGGCACTTGACTCATGGCGCTCCTGTGACACGAAGCGCACGACTCTACAATTTTATTCCGTACAAAATGAAAAATGTTGCGACCGGAGAGATCGATTATGACGAACTAAGACGTCTTGCTCATGAGTACAAACCTAAGATTATCCTGGCAGGCTTTAGCGCATATCCTCGCGAGCTTGATTATGGTAAATTTGCTGAAATAGGTCGAGAAGTAGGAGCCCTCCTAATGGCAGATGTTGCGCACGTCGCAGGGCTTATTGCGGGAGGTGTAGCCGAGAATCCGCTCGATCATGGGTTTCATGTGATGACCACAACCACGCATAAGACACTTCGAGGGCCTCGTGGTGGGCTGATTTTGACAAAAGGTGTTGCGGGAAATCCACTAAAGGCTCCAGAAAAAGTGCTTGAGAATATTCCTACCCTCATCGACCGGTCGGTATTTCCTGGCATGCAAGGCGGGCCACACATGAATACGATTGCTGCAAAAGCAGTCGCGCTGGGCGAGGCGCTACGTCCTGAATTTGCTCAGTACGCACAGCAGATTGTGCGAAATGCAGCATGCTTGGCAGACGAAATGAAAGCACAAGGATTTCATTTAGTAACGGGCGGAACGAGTAACCATTTAATTCTTGCAGATGTACATTCGAGTTTTGGTATTGACGGGAAAGTAGCACAAACAGCTCTCGATAAGATCGGATTATCGCTAAATGCGAATGCGATCCCTGACGATCCATTACCAATGTTTGCTCCTAGTGGCATACGTCTAGGCACCCCTGCGCTCACTACGCGCGGATTAGGCGAAAAGCATATGCCCATGGTGGCAGCCTGGATGAGGCAAGCGATTGATGCGCGTGACGATGAAGGTGAGTTGCAGCGACTGAAAAACCAGGTTCAGCAGTTTCTCGAAGATTTTTAATGCTTGTGCTCGCAATGCTGTTTTCAATACAATTCATGATGATTACTTATGTGAACGCAGACGGAATAGCTAGACTTAGTTAGAGCTCGGCTAGAAACAAATCAATAGGCGCCTTCGCGCCTATTGATTAAGTGAGTTTAAGTTGTTAGCTTATGCGCAGGTTGTTTGACTTGTACCAATATTTATGGTTACTAGTCCAGCTCCGCCTGATCTGTTTACGTCGTAGTAAACAACACGCGCACCTGCACCTGTGTCACACATATAGTATCGGACAGTCTTTTCGTCGGTTGGGTCAGTGCCCCTTAATGCAGCTTTCGTTGATGTGTCAAGGAGAGCTTCGTTACCGACGGCATTTGCTGGTGTGCCAGCGGAACATGTGGTGTAAGGCGCTGTGCCCGTTGAGTCAGTCCGTCCTTCTCTAAATTGACAAAATGCTCCGTATGTGCTAGCAACCGTATTATATGCTTCGGCTTTTTTAGCAACGTTATTCGCTAATGCTTGAGCGGCGCTTGATTTCGCTCGATTTTGAATTCCATTGTACGCAACGATAGTGATAGCTGCAAGGATTGCGATGACGACGACAACGATGAGAAGCTCAACGATGGTGAAACCGCTTTGTTTAACTTTGTTTTGTAAGGTCATTTAGGTGCCCCCTAATTATTTTGTTACTTTATGAATGTATCATACTATAGCGCTTGAGCTTGTGCAAGCAATTATTGTTCGGCCATAAAATGAATATTATCGAGGCTTGTACAGCCAGAGCTCAAAGTTGTACTATACGCCTCAACTGCACCAGTGGGTTTTATGTAGAGGAGTCCTGCTGAGTTGCAGCCTGTATAAGGGACAACAAACCACGTTTGCCGTGGCCGAAACCCCGCTGGCAAGGTGAATATTACTTTGCCATTGGATGCACTCGATTTATTCATCAATCCCTTTAAGCTTACGACACCATCGGCACCCTTGCGATACCCAGGAGTCTCCCATCCGCTACCTAGGTAGTTCCATCCGTTTTGAGGAGTAAAGCTTGTCCATCCACTACCTTGGTTTGGGTAGTAAGTATATATGAGAGAATGCCACGAAGTGGGTAATCCTCCACTACTATTGGTGCGCCCACTCACTGTTCCGCCATTTTGATTGATGCCATACACAGTTTCAGCAGTATTGGCTCCTATAGTTCGTACATGGCTAGGTGCTGTGCCTATGCTGGGAAAACTGCTTGATACCGACGACGCGTTCCCACTTAGCATCCCTTGAACGGATATACGACTTGAGTAAGGGTCGGTGAAGTAGCCGATAGTTGTCGAATAGGGGCTATAAAAAAGATTGTATCCACTATTTGGTGAGACAGTTGTCCACGGTTGCGTTCCTGAGGCCACAAACATGATACCGTCTAGTGTCACCCAGCTGCTTGCGTCTGTCACATTAAGAAGCATGACATTGCCAGAAGAATCGATATCAAGTCGACCGACGCCTGCAAGACTACCAGCCTTTACCCCGTAGATAAGACGTGCGGTGGGTCGAAGACCGGGCGGAAGAGTAAACATTATTTCTTCATTCGCCACTGTGGTGGCTTTTTGCATCATTCCTTTGATGATGACGGCTCCTCCTTTTGTGATTGTATACGCCGCCTGTGTGTGGCCGGTGCTTGTTTCAGTACCCCATGACGTCCAGCCGTTGACGAGGTTTGCGGGAGTCCACAGCGGTGTCGCGTAGTTTAATGTACCCTCTGGAGAGTCCCCCATGTCATTTGAACCAATGACGCCGATGTTGATGACGTCAAGAGGATCGGCAGGGACAACCTGTTTTGTAGCGGTCGTAGTGAGCATCGTCCAGGGGCCACCATTGACTTGATACCTCACCCGGTAGGTTCCTGCGTAGGCGACGGGAGTCCACTGGAAGGTTGCTTGCTTCGGATTGTTATCGGCGTTAACGGTGGGGTTGTAGACACTAATGACGGGGGCGGTAGTGGGCGCGACATCAAGTGTTTCATTGATGCGACTAGCACGAAGCGATCCAGCGTGTGTGAGGGTAGAACCAGCGACGGTTTGGTTGGAAGTGAGCGTCACCTTCAAATTCTGGGCGGTTTTGGGGTCACTTGTAGTTACACCAGCCGCAGTGTAGTACACAACTTCCATCGAAACATTGTCGAGAAGCTTTTCGTCGACGGCCTGGCAGCCGGCAATACTAGTCGAAGGGCAGTTGTCTCGCTGCCACGGGCTATCGCAAACCGTTGCAATATTGACGGTTGAATTGGTGTTCCAGTCGGGCACGATGGTTCGCCGCCACAGGGTTGCAACACCGCTGTCCGTGCGGATGAAGTAGATGACCCGGACGGTCAACGTGCGATTTAGTGTTTTGTTGGCTGCAGCGCAGGCATTTGGCTGATTGGCATAGTAGACGAGATCGCGATTCGCCGTGTAGGGGCTTTTTGTCGTAGCTGTTTGATTGAGGACGAGTGTAGATGCGCCGCCCACGAAAGCCGTCGTGTCATTAGCAGTGGCGCCCCCAGCCGTAGCATTTTTTCCTTGGCCTGCTTGGGTAATATTGAAGTTTGACAAGAAAGCCGAGCTCACGCGCACATCTTGCTCGATGCGGTCGAGGGCATCTTGGGTGTCGTACGCAGTGGTGGCGCGGGCTTGCGCTATCATAGCATCACCCATGATGCTGATGCTAAATGAGACTATCGTGGCTACAGCCAAGATAGCTATCGGTGCGACCACTAACATTTCTATCAAGGTAAACCCCGAATTGTGCGGCTTATATCCCTGTGACAATCGCACGAACGACACTCCTTGGTTCTGGGTTGTTATAGTTCACGGTAATGGTGATGAGGCTGAGATTTGGGTTGGTCGATGCATAGGGGCAGCTGATAGTCTGTGAGGCGGTTGCGCCAGGAAGTGCAGTTGGGTCAGGAAGCGCGACCGTCGTTGTGTTTGGTGTCGAGTAGGGGCATGGCGCGGGTGCGGTTTGCTGGGCTTGCCGCATGAGGTCGTAGGCCATATTGCTGGCCTTTGCGCGGCGCTGGGCTGACCCCGAGCTAGTTTGTGTCAAGGAGTAGAGCTGACTGGCCGCAGTTAGAATGAGCATCGCAACGACAAGTGCTACTAATATTTCTACTACGGTGAAACCAGCGTCTGACCTCGCCCTTGTTTCTTTCATTGGTGTATGCTCCGAATTGTTTGATATGTGGTTTCGCCCTCTTTTCGATAATAGAGATTAAAGCGTGTACAAACTTCTGAATTACACTGACCCCCTGTTGCGGTTAACGGCTCGTACACGTATTTATCTTTAGTGACGTACGTTGAGAGGTACGTGGCGTTCTCGGGGCCTACGCCACAAAAAAAGCAATAATATATGAGAGAATTGTTCGGGTCATTGCCGGGTGTGCTAAACGAGCTTTTTGTTGTGCCAGGGAGATTGTCTACCAGATAGCCACCAGAGACAAAGCCAGGCACAACTCCATTGCCACTCAAATCCCAAAATGCAGACATGTGAACGAATTCAAACATATTTGGGTAGCCTCCGGGCCCATAGTTTCCAGCCGAGGTGATAACTTTGTTGCCTTGGGTATAGCGACGCTCCAGCCCTCGCGCAATCGCTTCTGCATCAGCTTGTCGCTCTTTGTTCCGTGCTGCTACCTGATAATCAGAGATACCGACCATTCCAAGCGTCAGCAATATAGCCATGATCACCATCACTACTACTAATTCGACAACAGTAAACCCACGCATTTGTCGCATGTACTAAGCATAAGTTTTTTTGCGATTGAGCGCAAGCTACATCTCAAGCGGTTCTTGGCTAATTTGGATTCGGAATTTGTCGCGAACGGCCCCGATAATCTCAGTTCGAGCAGTGGCCAGATCCTCATAGCTCGTGGCTGATTCGTTGATGAGCACAAGCGCGTTCTTGTCGTGAACCCGCATGCCATGGAGAAGCTGTCCCTTTAGGCCGGTTTGCTCAATCAGCCAGCCAGTCGGTATTTTGTACAGCTGATCGGGCATATCATAGGCAGGAATATCAGGATAGTCCTTTTTGAGATCGTTCAGCTGCCAATCCTCTACGATGGCATTTTTGAAGAATGATCCGGTATTGGGGCGCTCTTTGGGGTCGGGTAGCTTATCGGCGCGAATCGCCATGACTGCCTGGCGAATTACTTCAGGAGTGTAGAGGGTAGTACTGCGCTCATCGAGATACTCTTGCACAGCTTTGTAAAACGGTGGGGCAGGCGCGGCTTTGAACAGGCGCAGTGTGATGCTGGTGATAATGTAGCGACCTAGCGCTGAGCTACGAAACATGCTATTGCGGTAGGAGAATAGACAGTCTGCGTTTGAGAGCGTCACGATCTGGCTGGTCTGCTCATCATATGCCTCAAGAGAGATCAGTGTCTCGGCCACTTCTTGACCATAAGCTCCAATATTCTGCACGGGAGCCGCACCAGCTGTGCCAGGAATCGCCGACAACGCTTCGATACCCGATAGACGCATCTCAACAGTTCGCCGGACAACATCGTCCCAGGATTCTCCCGCGCCGACTTTTATGGTGACATCGCTAGCTGTCTCGCCGATCACTTCAAATCCGGGGATGCGATTGCGCAACACGAGCCCTTGATAGCCATCATCGTGGACGAGGGTATTGCTGCCGCCACCAAGCACAAAAACCGGCAGCTGCTGCTCTTTGGCGCGTTGAACAATCTCATGGATTTCGGATGGCGAGTGGAGGTCTGCCATAAATCGTGCCCGTCCGCCGAGGCGCATCGTCACATAGTTTTTGAGGGGTACATCAGTATGAATGGTGATGCTCATAGTGTTTATTATACTACTTTGTTAGTCTCCTACTCCGGTGGAATGTCATAGGATAAGTGCTATATTGAAGTATCGGCAGTCGGCCTCGTTGCTCTATGCGTTAAATAGAAGCATAGAACTGTCATTGCCCAAAGATCTGCTGCGTAAGTTCGTGCCGTGAAGCTCTGATAAGGACAGGCGCCAAGAGTCGTACTATGACTAGATGTAGTAAACAATAGGTAGCTTGCTGCGGTAAGATAGATGGTATTCTTTGTATTTTGTCCGCAAGGTCGAGAATCTCCATCTGAGCCGTAGCGATCGGGCGACAGGAATGTAACCCAGACAGTATTAACGAGGAGGATGACTGAGAACAGTGCCAATAGTTTTTGCTTCATTTTTCGACTATACCTGAGTAGTGGATTTATGGCTTGCTGTGTCGATAGTGTTCCAATTCTCTCAGCATCAACCAAATAAAAAAAAGGCTAGACAAGCTAACCTTTTTTATTTGGTACACCCGGAAGGATTCGAACCTACGACCCTCTGTTCCGAAGACAGATGCTCTAATCCACTGAGCTACGGGTGCGTGTACTACTGTATTATACCTGATTGGTTGGTGTGCACACCTCTGTTATTATACTACAATTACGAAAACATAACAGCAGGAAAGGCAATCATCATCAGTAGCTGAAAGCCGAGGCTCAGGATAGAGCCGAGAGCGTTCAGTCCCCACACGACTGCAACGATAATCCAGGCAGTCTTTTTGTTGCGCTCAAACCCGGTCATAGGGTGGCCCGAACTATCTTTCATGTCGCCAGTGATGACAAGGATTTGATCGATTATAGTCCAAAGGCCAAACCCACCAAGCGTAAATAACTTGAGAAACCCGAGGCCAGTATAGCCAAGGTAAAATCGGTCAACACCCAGGAAGCCTAGGAAGAGACTGAGTATGGCTGCAGTCATATAATCTCGACTGCCGGCAGGAGCAACAGGGGGTTGCGCGGGCTGGATAGGTGCAGGTGATGACATACGCTACTCCACCATCCCTTCGCCCTGGTTCTTCTTAACCAGTACGCCATTTTCAAATACGACTTCGATATAATCGCTTTCTGTCAACGTAAATTTACTATAGGCGCATCTCTCATAGGTCTTTTCTTTTGTGGCCTGCTTTGCGCAGGTGTCGCGGCTGTAGCCGTTTTTTTCGAGAATTTGCACAGCTTTGGATTTTTCGGCACCAATTGTCAGTGCATCGTATGTCTCAGTCGAGTTCATTTGACGAGGCGTGAGACGTTTTTGCTCTTCTCGTGCGGAAATCTGCTGAAACGCTTCAGGATTTTTATTGAAGTAGTAGACGACAGATCCAATTAGCCCTGCGACCAGGAGAGCGGTAATAAATGAGGTGATAAATACAGTAATTACAGCCGCTGTCATGGCTTTTTTGTCCTGCGGGTAGCCGAGTAAGGGTTGTCTGTCATGAGTGGTGACTTTGCCTACGAGGATAAGAATACAATCAATGATTGCCCAAATCCCCAGCCCACCAAACGTAAATAGCTTGAGTAGCCCAAGCCCGGTATAGCCCAGGTAAAATCGATCAACACCGAGCGTCCCCACCATGAGGCTGAGCATAACAGCGGTGCTGTAGCGCTTTTGTTGGACCGGCACCACTTGTGCAGACGAGACGGTGACAGGCGTAGTCGCTACGGGTTTCTTGTGAGAAGTTTTGACGTGTTTTAGTTCATCCTTAGTCATGAAACTATTCTAGCATGAATCATTCGCTAGTCGAGAGGTGATGGGCGCAGCTGGTATACTAAGGTTATGAAAAAGAAACGCGGTATCATCATCGTCGTGGCATTTGTGATTCTTGCAATAGCACTTTCACTAGTCGGCTACAGTATTACGAGAGATGGGAGATGCAGCGTAAATGGTAACTGTACGAATAAGACAAAGAATGATTGCGATACAAACGGCGTTCGGCCCGCTACCTGCATACCCGCCAATAACAGGTGCTTGCCGCCTGGCGATCCCCGCGAAGCGACGGTAGACTGCCTTGAACTCAGGTACTACCAACCGTAGAAGACGTATTTGATGCCTGCGGGTGTCGATACTTCAAGACGTTTTGGATCCATAGAAAAACCACCCACTAGGGGTGGACTTTCTATGGAGGGTCTGGAGAGACTTGAACTCTCGACACCCTGCTTAAGAGGCAGGTGCTCTAACCAGCTGAGCTACAGACCCATATTTTTCGAGAGGCGACGCTCGATCTCGAATATTATAAACAAGTTTTGGGTCAGGCGCAATTTTTATCAAACATTACGCGTCACCACGATAGATTGCGCTCTGTAGGCTGACCAATCGATTCATCATTGTAATAGAAACACGCACTTCTGTCAAGCTAGAGGTCAGCGGTTGCGGCTTCTATTGATGCAAAGTCAGCATTCAGCTGTGCATCGACTGAAGCGGTAGAATCAAGCGCGCTAAGAGCGTTGTCGAGATCGGCCTTCGAGGTGATTGCTGGTATATCTGGCGTAGTATTTTTCGCCAATTCGGTCGATGGCGACGAGGCAACCTGCGCATTGTAGTAGGTAATATACGTATACCCAAGTGCCCCGACGAGTACAACAAAGATAACAACAACTAGTCCGGCGACTGACGAATACCCTAAAGAAAGATGACGCATATTATTGACCCTCCTTTGTTTCGGCGGCGGTCTTCACTGCCACAAGTAACGCGCGTACGGCATTTTTGTAATCCTTCATGGCAGCGATTTCTGCTTGCTTGGCGGCCTTAAACTCGGCGAGGGTTTCTTTTGGGCCATCGATTGAGCACGACCAGGTGAGGCTCGTTGCCTGTACTTTCTCAGAAGCGAGCTTGGCGATGTCGTGAGTGGTAGTGACTGCTGCGACCAAACTAGCGTAGCTCTCAACAGTTAGTTGTTTGGCAGTGACGAAATCTTGTGTGCGGGTAGCGATTTTTTCAAACACCTCATATTGTTTGCTGCCGCGCTGAGCGATGTTCTTCACAGTAGTCTGAATATCAGCTTGGCGTTCTTCGCATTTTGCAAGCTTCTTTTGTGTCAGTTTCTCTTTTTTGGCTTGTTTTTTATCAATGTCACTGTCTTTTTTCTCAGTTTTTTCAACAGTTTCTCTTTTTTTGTCGGAAACTTCGTTAATTTCCTCACCATAGGGTTCGGTTTTTTTGCTCGATTCGCTTTCCTTGCTTTGCGGGGCACTGTCGCGGTCGACGGCGCTGACGGCTCCACCGAGGAAAGCAACCGGAACAATCGCGAAAAGAGCTAGCAGGCTTGTTATGATAACTGTTTGTCGGTATTTCATGCGCAATACTTTCGTTCTAGTGATTATATGTCATATTATACACACCGAAGGAAGACGTATTGTGAAAAAACACACAATAAGAGCTGTATAATAAGAAAGATATGGCTGCCTTGAATGCAATTGGGCAACGGTTGGTGGCGGACCTAAAGCGTGCTGCGTCAGACGACGACGACTTTCGTCGTCATGTTGCGCATGCCGAAAAAGTAAATGTCGTCGGCGCGGGTGGCGCACTAACTGCTGCTTATGAGCAACTCCGCAATGCTGCAGAAAACACCGAGGAGCACCTACTACTGCAAAATGCCATACGGCGATTCTTCAAACAGGTATTTATCACACGCGATGAGAGTTTGGTTGCAAGCAGCGGCAACGAGCTGGCTGTCGAGCTAACTTTTGCAGGATATGTCCCAAATGACAGTCTGACAAAATCACAACTCGATAAGATTTCACAGCTTGCAACCGATCACTATCATCTCTATGAGCAGCTCCTCAAGCGTCGCTCGGTGGCGCTCGATGCGAGCTTCGGGTGGGTGCTCGATACGCTGTCGGTAAAGGTGGAGGGTGCCGTGAACCATCACCAGCGAGACGCTGCCTTTATCACGTTTGCCTATGAGTATTTGCAAACCGTAGTGCCGCGCGAAAGTGTTGCCAGCAAGAAGGATGATGCCGCGGAGTACGGCGCAGCGCTATTTGTGGCCATTCACCGGGCATTGCTTAAGTCAAATACCGCCGTCATCCGTACCACTTTGATGCAGCGCTACGGAGTGGATGCAAAAGATGCCGAATCGTATGTTCAATTCAATCGACAGGTCGATAGCCTTCTCAAGGCGCCGCTCGCTGACAAGCTGTACCGAGTGGTGGATCGACAGGGCGCGCCGCTGCGTATCATGCGCCGTATGATGGATGACCAGGCAGATTTTGTGAACTGGCTTCCACGACGAGAGGTCTTTCTCGAGAAGTTTGAGCAGCAGGTTAATAGTGAATATGTGCAGATTGGACGGCGTATCAATCGGGCGATTGTGCGCAGTGTTATTTTCCTCATCATTACAAAATTTATCATCGGCATTGCCGTTGAAGTGCCATATGATTTTTGGGCGCATGGGCAGATTATCTGGGTACCGCTGTTGGTGAACCTGGTGTTCCCGCCGCTTTATATGGTTGCACTGCGACTGACCCACACCTTGCCTGGTTATGCGAATACCACGGCATTGGTCGATCGTGCCGACGCTATGTTGTACGGTGAGCGAACCGTGCTCGTCAAGAAGCAGCTGACCGGACGGCGCTATGGCCCTATTTTCTCCGCACTCTATGCGGTGTTTAGCCTAGCGATATTCGGCGGCGTTCTGTGGCTGCTTTTGATGCTGGGCTTTTCTCTCGTGCATATTACGATCTTCTTTGTGTTTATCTCTGCAGCAAGTTTCCTCGGGTTCCGCCTGAGCCGATTGATTCGCGAGCTTGAGCTGGTGCGCGGTAGCAGCAACGGCCTAACATTTCTGCGCGATGTAATATATTTGCCCTTTGTAGTGGTGGGACAGTGGATGAACGAAAAATATAGCCAGGTAAATATCGTCGCAACCGTGCTCGACATGGTGATTGAACTACCGCTCAAGACGGTGCTACGGCTCGTGCGTCAATGGGGTGCATTTATCGACGATAGAAAGGACAGGATATAGCATATGAGAGAGTTGAATGGAGCCGAGCTGGCGGGATTTATCAAGGAGCGACAGCTAAAGCAGGTGCGGAATTTGCGACAAGAGCACAGGGTGGTGCCAAGATTGTTGATCGTGCAAAGCAAATCAGACAACCCTGTCATCGATACCTATGTCCGGATGAAGCAACGCTATGCGGACGATGTGCTGATAGAAGTGGAGCTCGTAAAACTCGATGAGACAGCTATGCCTGCAAAAATAGCTGCAGCAAACATTGACTCAAATGTGCATGGAATTATCGTGCAATTACCTCTGGAGAATGATAGTCAAATTGATGAGATTCTCAATAGTATTTCATCAAATAAAGACGTCGATGGGCTTGGTGATGACGCGGAATTTCCGAGCGCTACCGCTGAGGCGATCGACTGGCTTCTGAATGGCTATAACATCGACCTTTCAAACAAAAAGATTGCCTTGCTCGGCCGCGGGCGATTAGTCGGCGCACCCCTGGAAGCGCTGTGGCGCAGTGCGGGGCATGAAGTAGTGGTGTTTGACGTCGATTCTGGTGATGTGCGCGAGAGCTTGCGCGCCAGTGATGTCATCGTGACGGCAACTGGCGTGCCGGGGCGGTTGACGAGTGATGATGTGGCGAGCGGTGCAGTGGTGGTCGACGCAGGGGTAGCCAGCGAAAAAGGCGTTATTGTTGGCGATGCGGCCAATGATCTCCGAGCTCGACATGACATTTCTATTACACCGATACGAGGTGGCGTCGGGCCATTAACGATTGCCGTACTATTTGATCATGTGATTCAGGCAGCCTTGAAAGCGGCGGGGAAATTGTAGGAATAAAATAGATTCTTGGTACTAGATTCTTGAATAGAACAGACTATTATTAGAACTTTATTGCTATTCCCCAAGCGCTTCTTTCACCCGTGCCACTACCTGGCTTGGCGTTAGCTCAGCTTTGACGATGTAGCTATGGATGCTAAGTTGCTTGAGCTCTTTTGGTGCTTCTTCCGCACCGAGATTTGTCAGGATGATCACGGGTGTATCGGCCCCCCACGTGCTCTTGCGGATATGGGAGAGCGCAGTCGCGCCATCCATGTGTGGCATTTGGAGGTCGAGCAGGATGATATCGGGCTTTGTCTTTTCGACCATAGCGACACCCGCTTCACCGTCACTAGCAGTAGAGACATCAAATCCCGCCGCCTCAAATTTCATGCGGTACATTTGATTGATAACGGCGTCGTCTTCGATGATAGCGATTTTTGTCATGTATTTAGTATATACTAAGCAGGTAATACGCATAGGGTTGCGATTTTATTTAAGATATTGTATAATAAAATATCGATGCCTGACAAAACATTCAGAAAAAAAGTGCAAAAGTTTGTTGCTCAGCGGGAGCTGCCGCTCGAGATTTTTCGCGAACTTCATGGCAGTGGCCGATATGTGACGAGACAGGTGGTTGAGGAAGAGGAAGTTACACACAATAGGCAGTTTGCAACTAGTCGTTTTGTGGGACTGGGCAAAATTGCGTTAGGTGCAGTCGATACGACTACCGGGTTATTAAAAGATGATCGCTATCATGACTTGGGGATGAGTCGATATTTTAGTGCGTTTGATACCACAATTGAACCTGAATTACCGAGCTATCCGGGCGGGTTAGTGGCAGTAGGTAAGCTGATTTGGGCACCAGATGCGACGATGGATAAGCTCAGCACGCCGTTTGAGCAAATCGATCCGCGACTTGAGGAAGAGATGCGACTGTTAGGTCCCGGCAAGGTGGCTGACTTGAGGAGTCTGGCTAAACGCGATCACATTGCAGTCGGTATGCCAGGCGCGAGACGAACATCGCAGGTCGCGACACTCAGTGTTCTACGCGAAATGTACGCGTTTGCAGAGGCAAACGATATAGAATATCTTGCAGCAGGGCTTGAACCAGAGGCGTGGCCGGATTATTATCTGCGATTTCGTGGCGGAGTCGAACTCATGCATGCAGAAGGGTTGAGCATGCAGTTTCCTGGTATTCAGGGCGATCAAGTGGGGATACGTATGCCTATCAAGGAGTCGTACCAGCGCTACAAAGAAGCCACACTGGTTGGGCCGCTTTCTATGCGAGCACTCAGGTTGATGATGATGGAATACTATGCACATAAAGTTCCTTCGTATCAAGCCAAGGGCGGGGCAAGGCTGACTCCTGCCGATATCTTGCTTATCCTTAGCTAGCAGACTACACTAAATAATATGGATTTCTTGGTGTGGGGGCTGCTTGCGTTTTCTACGATGCTTTTGCTGGGTGGTGCGACGATTATTTATTTTTCTAGCGAAAAAAGTCTGCAGCGAACAATTGCATGGTTACTGTATGCCTGCGCGTTTTGGACAGTGACTTCAGGAGTGCAAAGCGCGTTTGTGTCAGAAAGCATCAATTTGCTCCTGGTTCGATTGACATTCGTGGCGGGGCTCATCATGTCGTTCGCGATCTTTTTGGCAGTCATTCGTTTGATCGGCAAGCCTCGACCGGTTGCAGAGAGGGTTGTACTTGGGGCAACAATCGTTGGTGTCTTGCTCTCACTCTCACCGTTTGTGATAGAAGCAGTGACAAGTCAAAACAACAGCACCGTGCCGGTTCGGGCTTTCCTGTATCCGTTTGTCGTGTCGATTTTGGGTATGCAGCTGCTTGCGAGTATTGTTACTATGGCGCGCGGTGTCGCCGAGCTCCCAAGGGGAAACACGAAGTCTCAGTATCGGGTAGTGCTGTGGGGAGTCACGATTGGAACAATGATTGGGGTGTGTACCAACATCGTATTGCCGCTGCTCGCCCCCAACCTTCACTCATCACGATTTGCCTGGTTGGCAACGCTTACGTGGGCAACGGTACTATTTGTCGCCGTCATACGGCATCGATTTCTTGATATACGGTTTGCACTGGTGCGTAGCGCGGGGTATACGCTTTCGCTGATCACGCTGACTGGCGCATACTATTTACTGCTGGTGGTTGGCTCGCAATTACTCGGATACGTCCGCCGCGACATGTCGCTGCCAGAGACGGCGGTAAATATCGTTGTGATTATAATGCTTTCTACGGCATTTCAGCCCATTAAACAATTTTTTGATCGTATCACCGACCGGATTTTCTACCGAGACCGCTATGACACAAATGAGTTCATTACACGTCTGGGCAAGATACTGACGAGCACCACAAAACTCAACGAGGTACTCGAAAAGTCGGGCAGCGAAATCAGCGCAACACTCAAGTCTAGCGGGTATGAGTTTTTTGTGTACCGCGATAATCACCCCGACGTTCAGGTGGGGACTCTCATAAAGAAACATTTCGACGATGAAGCTTCTCACACACTCCATCAATTAGTCACGTTGCATCACGAGAGGGTGATTGTCGTGTCTGACATCGAGCATGAGCATGAGGTGGCGATCCGGCAGTTACGCTCGGCGATAGAACGACGTCACATTTCCCTTGTTGTGCCCCTGATGAGCAATGAAGAACTCATTGGTTGCTTGCTACTCGGCGAACAACAAGGCGGAGGATACACCAAGCGTGATATTCGGGCGCTCGAAACAGTCGTGGATTCGTTGGTGATCGCGATTCAAAATGCACGATCAGTACAGGTCGTGCGTGACCTCAATACGCATCTCGAGCAGCGAGTAAATAGCGCGACAAAAGAACTCCGCGCTACCAACCGACAGTTGATTGAGCTTGACACAACTAAGGATGAATTTGTGAGCATGGCGAGTCACCAGCTGCGGACGCCGCTCACGAGCATCAAAGGGTATCTGAGCATGGTGCTCGAGGGGGATGCCGGCAAGATCACTGCCGAGCAACGTCAGTTGCTCGGCGAAGCTTTTACGAGCAGCGAGCGCATGGTGCACCTCATCAGCGACTTTTTGAATGTGTCTCGCTTGCAGACAGGAAAATTTATGATCGATCGTAAAAAAACTGATCTTGCGAATGTGGTATCGCAAGAGGTTGAAAGTATGAAGCAGATCGCCGAATCACACGGCATGACGATACGCTATCGACAGCCGTCGGTATTTCCTGTGCTGTATATCGATGATGACAAACTTCGTCAGGTGATTATGAACTTCATCGATAACGCAATCTACTACTCGCCTGATTCTCGCGCGCCAATTATCGTGAAACTTGCAGTCGAGGATGGGTATGCGGTGTTTCGTGTGGTCGACAAAGGCATGGGCGTGCCGGTGGAGGTGCAGCGACAATTGTTTACGAAGTTTTTCCGGGCTGAGAATGCTCGGAAGCAACGGCCTGATGGCACGGGGATTGGGCTGTATCTCGCAAAGAGAGTGATAGACGGTCATGGTGGCAAGCTGGTATTTGAATCAGCCGAGGGCAAGGGGAGCACCTTTGGGTTTCGCCTGCCTGTACGCAAGCTCAGCCAGCCGCCGGTCGAACGGACAAATGATGACAGCGAAATAAAATAACCTCCCGTTTATAGGGAGGTTATTTCATAGAAGGTGCTGAAACTGACGCCTCAGACATCCCTCATACCCACCAACGATGCATAGCATCGGTGGTAGGAGGAGGATGCGGGGCTCGAATGTATTTCGAGCGACCGCTGGAGGGGTTTAACCCCTCCTCTACATGAGCGGTCAGTCTCTAGTTTTGCTTCATTGCACGGCGGCTAGCAACAAATGCGCTGGCCATGCCAACCATAGAGCCGGCACCAAGCAACTGTACTAGGCTGTCACCAAGACCTGTTTCAGGTAGCTCGGCTGGGACAGTAGAAGCTTGCTTGCAGTCGGCGCTATCCTTTGGCAACATTTCTTTGCCAGGAATAGGGCACATTTCCGGTTTGCTCGCACAGTCGTTAAGAACGGTCGAATACTTGTCCTTGTGGGCGTTGTACTCGTCCTTCGAAATCACTACGACTTTTTTGTCATCGAGTCGGCAGACCTGAATTTCTTCTGGTTTTGGCGTCTCTTTACATTTGTCGAGGTCGAGCGTGTAGTTGACGTTATCAATCTTTGATTTGTCGACATTGTACTCGATCTTCTTAGTCTTGAGGTTACATGCAGTTACCAACTCTGGCTTTGGTGCACATTTGCTGAGGTCAGTTGTGTATGGCGCAGTGTTTTCTTTGCCTTTTTCAACGTCTTCGATTTTGCCAGTGGTGGTGTTACATGCTTTGACCTTTTCGGGTACACAGTCTTTGGTGACGGTGACAACAGCGGTGTCGCTTTTGCTTCCGTTTTCAGTATCTGCAGCAGCGGTGTTAGTCAGTGTATTAACGCCACAAGCGAGAGCATTGGCACTTGCAACCTTTGCGCTGAACTTGACGTACCCTGCGGCATTTGGTGCAAATGCACCAATACCAAGACCTTGTTTGGTGACTGTATCGTAGTTTGCGGCTTTCCACTGGTTGCCAGTCAATGAGCTTGAGTACGACGTGCTACCGGGAACATATTCCAGCCCAGCAGGAAGCTGGTCACGAATCGTTACATTTTGGGGTGTCGTACCGGTATTGAGGTACTTGATCTTGAAGTCGACGGTATCGCCAGCTTTTGCGGTAACAGTTTCGCCGTAGGTATTTGTACCGTGTGTGCTAACTGTTTTTGCAACTTCAAAATTAGGCTGGTTGACCTTGAATCGGTAGGTAACATACCCGCTGTATTGGAGACAGCCAGGCAATTTACCATCAAGTGCGTCATATCCAATAGGTGCGCCAGTCGTAAAGATCGAATCAGAAACAGTTTTGCCGTTAACAGCTCCGAGACTGGTAATCTTTGCAGACCCTGCAACGTAGTTGAGGGCAATCGTACTGCTAGTGCTATTTTTGCCGAATGCTTCGTCCCAAACTTGGTTACCCAAGTTGTTTCCAGCAGCATCGAGATGCTTGGCATTTGTTGCGCCAACATATGATGTGATGCGTGCATCAGCACCACTTGCAACGGTTGCAGGCATTTCAGTGCGCATAAACGCACCAGTTGCGATACCGGCGTAGTTATGCGCAGCATCGTTGAGGCTTGTACTCGCGTTGTTGTGATAATAAGCAAAGACTTCGTATTCTTTGCCAGGCATGAGCGATGTGCTCTCGCCAAACGTTGTATTGTCGGTAACGTTACGGATCTGAACAAAGTTTCGTTCGTCACCGTATTGCTTGTTGTTCGTGATTGAGTTGAATGTGACGTATTGTGCTGGCGATGCCAGGGTGAACGTCACACGCGAAGCTGGCCCCCAAGCGAACAGTGTTGCAGGCACGACAACTGCGGCGAGAGCCATAGCTGCGACTGCATAGGTGCGCTTGGAGACATTTCGCATGAAATTGGTTACTTTCATAGAATTCTCCTTTGGTGAGTAATTGTCATAAATAAAAAACATAAGTTGAAGCAAAACTAAATTGTTAATTTTCCTCACGGAAGTATTTGTACAATCAGACTATGCCTTGGCCGTAACTTTGTTAAATAGGTGATGCCAGCGGAGCATCACTTGGGTAGAGAACGTAAATCTCGATACGCCTAGGCAAAGCTCCGCTGAACGAATCGAGTACATGAATAGATGGGTGTCAGCAGGCACTTGCAGCCGGGAAGGGCGCAAGTGCCTGCTGACGATGGGTCACTCGCCGTCTGGATTGACACCACCAGTTGCCATGCCCGAGGGCTCGGCAATGGGGGTGCTCTCAGTAGACGTGGGTGCCGCGGTTGCCCCCGAAGCAGGAATGACCGGTGTGGCCGTGTTGGCCGGCGACGCTGGCGGTGCAGGCGGAGAGTTCTCCTGTGCGCTCGCGGGCGATGCTGCCGGGCTACGGCCTGGAGCAGGTGTCGGTGCCGGCTGGCACTCCTTCTCCATGCACGAGGGCGTCGGAGTCGGCTCGGGCGTGGTGCTCGACGACGGGCTCCCCGGAGGGGTTCCCGGTGGCGGCGAGACATTGGTACCCGACGAGCCACACGTACCGAGCTCCTCGCACGTCCTGGGGACGGTTGGGGTGCTCGGTGCGATGACCTTCGCCTGCTCGCAGCTGACGAACTCGGGCCGCTTGTCTCCGGTGTTGACACCGAAGACGGTGGGGCACTCGTCGCCCGCCTTCGTGGTGAAGGTGAGGGCGAGAATCTGCTTGTCCTCCTGCGCGTTCGGGTCGGTGACCTTGTGCGCGCGAGGAAGATTGTTCGCCACGAGTGATCCGAGCGGCCAGTGAGCGGTGGAGGTGTAACCCTCCTTGACTCCCTGGTTGTCGAACTGCACCAGCAGGCTGTTGATCATCTCGGCGTAGCGCAGGTACTCAGTGGTCACGAAGACCACTCTGTTGCCTGCGCTGTCTGTGACGATCTTGGCCTCGTCGCCGTCGAGGTGCTTCAGCGTCATCCAGCTGCGAAGCTGGCTGTCGCTGGTCGACTTGGCGAGGAACTGTCCGAGCCACGGATTTGCATCCGCAACCGAGAAGTCGCCGATCTTGATCTCGCTGAGCGCCTGCGCGTACGCGTCGCCCAAGATCGGGTTGACACAGACTTCCGAAAGGATCTCGGTGAGCTGGGCTCCCTTTTCTTGAGCGCCGACTGGTGTCGACAAACTGTCCGACCACTGCCGACCGCTGCCGACGGGCTTCAGCGAGTTGTCGCTGAAGGTGTCTCCGTTGGTGCAGCGGGCCGCGGCGGGCGGGATGTCGCTGGGCTCAACCGTCAAGACGGCCGGGTCTCCAGGTGCGGGCGTCGTCGTCGAACGGGGGGAGCTCAGCGTGGCGATGTGTGCCACGCGAGCTGTACCACCGATGACGGCGATTGCCACCATGATCGCGAAGATCGTGAGGGCCATCGCGCCAAACCATCGTGCCGCGAACAGCAGCACGACGACGGCGACCAGGACGAGCATCCAGAAGAGGAGGCTCACCCACCCCCAGACGTCAACGAATTGACGAATGAGGAGGTAGCCGAAGACAGCGGTGGGCAGTGACCAACCGACGTTTTCGGTGTGTGCCCACGCCGCAACCGAGGCAAGCGTGAGCACGAGCATGAGGATTGCGAAACCCGTCATGATGTCACTTCCTTCCTTCAGTGGATGTGGCGCTTGCGCCCGAAGTTGTCGCGGAGGTTCTTCCACAGGCCTTCCCAGTTGAACTGGTCGCCACCGATGCCGCTGCGCATGAGCGAGTCGACATCGGTTTTCAGTTCGGCGACGTCCTTGACGAGGCCGGACTGGCCGTCCTCCCCGTACAGGGTGTTGCCGTGCTGCGTACTCCGCGCGATGAGACCCTGATCACCCCGAAGGAGTTTGAGGATCTCATCGACCTTGTCGGTCCCCGTCGCCGCGGGTGCGGCGAAGGGAGCGACATCCGGGGTCGGGTCGTCGTGGACGACGACCGTCTCCCTGACGACGGCCGGAGCGGGCTCCGCCGCGAGAGCGGGAGCCGGAGCCGTCTGGGCCGCGTCACGGATCTTCTCCTGGGCGGCGACGATGTTGTCGACGTCGCTGTCGGAGCTGGCCGTGGCCGCGGCCTCGATGACCGCCCGACGGGCAGCCGGGATGTCGCCAGCCTCGATGAGGCTGGCGACGATGTCCCGGATGTCCTGCTGGACGGCCGGTTCGATGGCGTCGAACGCGTCGAGCGCGTTGTCGAACGCGTCGAGCGTGTTGTCGAGCGCGTCCCGGGCCGCCTGGATGGCGGCGCTGGTGTTCGGGATGGGGTAGGTGTGTGTCATCTTGTTTCTCCTGTGGTGTGGGCGGGCCCGGGTGGCCCGCTATGACGTGTTGGCCATGGCGGGCCTCCGGGCAAATCTGTTGTCCGGAATACCACCCGCGAGATATTTCGCGAATAGTATTCCGGACAGCAGACCTGCTACAAACCAGGGAAAACAGTTTTCTATTCATGTACTCTGCTACACAACAAATGTGCAGCGTAGAAAACACCTAAAGCAGATGATATCTACGCTGCACACATAAGTGCGCAAATTACAGATAAGGTATAGCCTGATTGTTAAAACATCTCCTTTTGGCGAGTAAGCTTCCACCTCACTCACTGTGACCTCATCATATTATCACAAAAAGCATAAAAAGTCAATACATTATATAACAAAATAAACATTAACGCATTAGGGTAGCTAACAGATGCAAGGTGTGAAAATTATTGCTGTTTCAAACTGTTTATGTAATTATAAACTTTTTGAATTATTAGTTATCATATATATGACGGAAAACATACAGATAAACGCTTGTGTTTTATCGTGGTTACTGGTATGATTTGTGCATAAAGCACGTGTGTAAATAAAAATGGAGCAAAGAGAGATGAGTGAAAAACCGCCAAAGCAGCCCGTGGCAGATGGTGATTTGTCTGAGGAAGGAAAGTCGGCCCTTAGTCGACTTGAGCAAGCATATGGAGCAGCAGGTTCCCAGATAGAAACGCAGTCGGAGACAGCTAATGTAGGAGCGAGTGTTGAGAATGAGCTGTCTAACCAAGAGCCTGTAGCGGTAGACAATGAATCATTGAGCCAAATTGCCCCAGGCGATACGGTAACCAGCTCAAAGTCAAGTAGTGATGGGTACTATGAAGCGGGAGCAAAATATACCGTGCAAGCAGTGAAGAAGAACCAGCGCACAGGCAAATACGAGTTCCATGTCACGAATTTTGGCACAAAGGACGGTGGGCCGACAAAATCATATTTGCTGTCAGAAGATGACATCGCCGGCTACGGGCAATCTGCTGAGACTGCCGTAAGAGCTACTACCGTCATCGATGTGATTGATGGCAATGAACCCTCAGATACTAACGATGTTGTTCTTGATGGAGACCAGGGACGCGATGCGGTGGTACAGGCGGCAGAAAACGTAGTGCAAGCTGGTGTGGCTGAAGCTGACGGAACGCTTAGGGTGAGCCGCGCCGAGTCTGAGACCGCTGGTGACACAACAAATGAAACTTCCCAAGATAGCGACGAGTCACCCGAGGGGTCGGTAGGCGTCGCCACTGCCGAACAAGGAGAAAGTGTTGATGCTACTGTCGGTGGTGAACACACTGACGACGATGATGAGTCACAAGCTGCTCGTCGTCGAACTGAGATACTGCAGGGTATTCTTGATGAGAACAACGCTGCGCTCAATGAAGCGCTTACTCAAGAACAGCGGGATACCCTCGCGGCAATCGTAGCAGAGAACAACGCCGCACTCGCCGAAGTAAGTCCTCGTGAAGATGACGTACAGGCTCTTGCTGCAATTCGGACTGAGAAGTTGGCTGCAGCCGACACGGCGATGAACGAGACTGAGCTGGGCGCAATCAATCTTCTCCAGGCGAAGTTGGCAGAATACGCCAGACGAAAAGCGGACGTTGATACGCTTGGTGGCGAGAAAACAAAAGCTTGGAAATTCTGGCAAGCAGGTCGTCAGAAACGCGGTGAAGCCCTGAAAGTGGCCGAAGAAGCCCTCTTTCAAGCTCACAACATCTATGTCGACAAGCTCATCAGAAAGCGCAAAGAAGTAGGGTTGTACGAAGAGCTAGGCGACGAGGAGCTCATGCAAGCTGTGTCTGACGATGCCTTTAGAGAACTACTCAAGCTCGATGTCGATGCGCGCAAGGCTACGCTGGAAACGCGCAAGAGCCGCGTGGATAATCGAAACATTGTCGATAAAGCGCTCGCCGGAGTTGGCAAGTTCTTGAATGGCGGTAAAGGTAAGGGCTGGATACGCAACATGGGCTCAGGATTCTTGGCAGGTACGGGCATGGCGCTTTCAGGTGCCGGGTGGCCTATTACGACGGCAATTGCTGCCGGTTTGACTGCAGGTGTACGCAGGGGGTCACGAATCAATATGCTTGATACCAGTTTAGACGATACATCCACTAAAGGGATGAGCGAAGAAGAAGTTGCATCGCGTCGCGCTGCTATGGCTCGGTCGGGTGAAAGCTTGAGTGACCAGAGAGCTCGCTTGCAAAGCGAGATGTTTGGCCGTGCACGCACAGAGGGCAAAGAAAAGTTTGATGCGGCAGAAAAGAAGGCAAACACCAATGCCGCCAAATTCGGTGCCGGCTTTGCAGCGGGCAATCTCGGGACTCGTGGGATAGATGCGTTGCTCAACAAAGATGCCTCAGCCAGCGCTGGGCCACAAACAGGCGGTAGCGGCGGAGAACCTGATTTGCCGAGGCCCGGTGAACAGCCGAACCCTGGTGCTGAAGCACTCCCAAGCCCGGAGGTGGTACCTGACTTTTCGGGCATCGATGTTGGCGAGGGCTGGTACCATCAGCTAGCAGATATGGGCTATTCTCAAGACCAAGTGCAGGCATTGTTTGCCGACCACGACCTCATGAATGAATTAGTCAACCAAGGTGCCGCCTATGTAGACAACAGCGCACTTATTGGTGGCTATGGCATCAATATGCCGGCAAGTGGCCATTTAACACAGCAGGCCATGGACACAATCCGCCAAGCTGCTGCCTCGAAGGGCTTTTAAGAAAAGGGAGAAATGAAGAGATATGTTTCAGATTGATGATGAGTTCCTGACAAGTGTCGGTTACAATGTAGCGAGCTTGAGTGAGGCGCAGAAGCAGCAGTATATCGACGAGTTTACCGCGGAGGCAAATGAGCGGATTTCTGAGCGGCTAGTAAGTGAGCTCGATGACCAGCAGATTGAAGAATTTAATGAGATTCAGGAGAGTCCAGAGCGAGCCAAGAATTGGCTGAATGAATTTCATGCTGGCTACCATGACAAAGAAGAGTACAAGCAAATTCTTGAAGGTACGGGCAGCGAGGACGATGCGGCAACATTTTATGCGGCCGCGCTGTGGATGAACGATGCGGTGCCAAAGTACGGTGAGCTGATACAAGAAGAGCTAGATAATTATCTAGCTCAGCTAGTCAAGATGCGCGAAGCGGCAGATGCTATTGCAAGTAACTAGACTACATAGTATTTTCATATCTTGAAAATATGTTGTGACTTTGTTAGAGTGGGAGGAGTTGCGCGGTCCCATCGTCTAACGGTTAGGACACCAGGTTTTCATCCTGGCAATCCGGGTTCGATTCCCGGTGGGATCACCACGAAAATAGCTCATCTGCAAAGATGGGCTTTTTTCGTGGTGTTTCTGCTCGCAGAAAATCGAATCCGCTTGCGGTTCGCTATTGCCCGGCAGCTTGCTGAACCGGCGCAATATACCTTAGTATTCCCGGTGGGTTCGCATGCCGTCACGTGTTTCATTTGACAGTATCTAGCTGATAATTGAGCTAGGATAGCCCTATCATCAAAGCGTCTGATTTGGCGGGGTCACGCGTCCTCTTAATACAGCGACTCTATCGCCTCATGTATCGATTCGATAACCACTTCGCTTCGCGCCGGCAGCTCTTCTATCTCTCCGTCGAGTTGAACGGGTAGTTTTGAAGTCGTACGAAATGTAGAGGTACTGGCGCTTCGGCTTCGTTTCGCACGGATCGCCAGCAATAGCATGTCGAGGATAAGTCGCCATTTGCCGCGGTAAGAGAGCTTGACGATGTCGAATTTGCCGTCGCTCAGTGTCGGTTTGTCGCTAAGCTTGATGATCTTTGCCATGCCGGGGATATTTGCGAATACCAGGCTGCCGAGTCGCTTGCGCTTGCCGTCAATGATGATTTCAAATGGGGTGAAGTCGCGGAAGGTTTTGAGAATAATCTGCAGCTCCTTTACGAAGGTCAGGCTGTGCTTGTTTAACTCGATGCCGACTTCGGGGGTGATACCAAGCCCGATGTAACTGTGGGCATAGCGCTCGATGTCCTTGGTCGTGAGTCTCACGAGGTCGATGGGCTTCGGCTTGTCGCGTTTTATGAGAGTGAGCAGTGGAGTGTTGCCACGAGTAGTGCGCTTGTGGTCGTTTGCATTGCCCGCACCTATTACCGCGACCACAGGGCGCTTTGTGTCGTCTGTCTGCCTTGCCCGCATGACACCGTTGATTACTTCGTTGTATCCACCGTCGCCGCTGACAGAAATGATAAGCGGGCGCTTGTATTGTTTGGCCACAGCGAACGCAATCTCCTCGGCGTGGCCTGCATGCGTTGTCTTGAAGAGATGAACAGTGAAGCCGGCTTTTTTTGCGGCAGTCTTGAACTGCTCGGCTTTTTCGGCAGCGTTGTTGGTGCTATTGGGGTTGTAAATAGCGATGATACGGTCAAACTGGGCCATGGTAGTAGACTAAGTGTAGCAAATATATAGAGGTATGAGATGTGAAAATAATACCAAAACACCTCGATGATCGAGGTGTTTTAAGAAGCTAGACTAATTATTGCTCGAACCGTCGTTTGCCTTGAGCAAAGTAGACCGCACCGTAGGTGGCGACTGCAGCGATGAGCGCAAGGAAGAGACCTTTTGGTGTGGTAGTGTCAGTTGGACCGGTGTGTGGCAAGAGTTGTGGCAGTGCTTGTCCAGGAGTAACTGGCGTCACAACTGCTGGGGCTACGGGAACCTCTTGGTCGGGTGTGTCGCTATCATCACCTCCACCACCCATGCCAGGAGCGGCAAAGTGTGTTGTTGCGCAGTCAAATACCAGATCTTGTACGAGTGTATTAATACCTGGGTTTGAAGTCCCTTGGTTAAAACCATAGGCAAGCGCAACAGCAGCTGGATGTGTGGCAACGATGGCTGACCATGTTTGGTTTGGAACACCACTACCATTACCCCACCACTTACTGTTACCGCCCTGCAGTACATCCCATGTTTGCCAGACACCAGTTTGTACCGTACCGTTGTAGGCGGGTTCGTACACGTAGTAGGTCTGATCATTGGTCGTGGCGATGTCACCGTCGAGGTCTACGTAGAGAACATAGGCAGCGACTTGAATTGCGTTACCGGTAGAGGTTGCTTGTCGAAGTGTTTTGTATTTCATGGTGTCGATGTCGCGAAGTGGGGTCGCGCCAGCATCGATGAGGCCCGAAACATAGCTTTCTTCATTGGGAGTAGAAAGGGTGAGTCCATCACTGGTGAACGTGTACGTACCAGCGGTGCCTGTTGGCCATGCGTCAGCTTCTGGATACTGATACTTGTCAAAAGTCCAAGGTTGAATGTAGGTATTGTTTTTGACGGTACAAGTTGTAGGTGGAGTCGCGTCCTTTCCGAAGGTCCAGGTGTAGCAACCGAACGTGAGCGAGTGAAGCACGCCATCGGCATAGACACCTGATCCAAGTGAGAAGCCAACTGCCATAACCTTTGCCTGTGGATACGCGGCGAGGTATTGATCGAGAGTGCCATTGATTGCTGAACCACCGCCACCTACGCGTGGGAGTCCAGGGAAAGCGTCAGCGTTTTCCACAATTGAGGCGCTTGCCCACCAGTTACTTCCGTACGCGTTGGGCTCACCCACCAAGATACCGTCAGCAGTACCATCATTATTGAGGTCAACGACAATTTGGAGACCAGGGCTGAGGCCAAAGTTTGAGGAGTAGCTCATGCTAGGAACGCCTACTTGAGACAATGCATAAGGAGTGACTGACTTATAGAGCGCTACCTTATCGGTACTCGTCTCGCCATCAGTCCAGATATGTAATCCATCGGCTGTGAATTCGTAATGACCCGTTGCTCGTGTATCTTGATAGGTATAATCAGCGAACTGTTTATACTGTGTGACCAGCGTAGTGCCGGCGCTCTGAGTACATGGTGTTATTACGGGGGTTTCGTCTGCTATGCATTGCGTCGCTGCGTCAACGAGCGTGAGAGTAACTGAGGTCGCGTAATCTGCAAAAGTGTAAGCGGATGTTGACATCGAAAAGGTAATTGATTTCGAATTGTTTACCCAGAGTGATTCAGTTTTGGTCATGATTGCGGCATCATAGTCGGTTGTCGTGTAGGTATCGTTATTTGGACCACACACAACCACAGGCGTGATGGTTGGAGAGACTTTTTCAGCTGGAGTAACACATCCGTTATGATAGGTAGCTTGGCCTGCAAGATTCCAGTTGAGTCCTTCAAATGATTTAAACTCGTCGCCATCTTTGTAGGTAAATGGTGGGATGATATCACCCCATGGAGTAGTTGGATATACACCGATTGCACCATTCACAATGTTTGCTTCTCGATTCACTGCCGCAGACACAGCGATCTCTTGTGAGACATAGGGCTTAGTAGTTGAATCATCTTGGTGACAGACGTTAACCTTGTTGATGGGAGTACCTAGCGCAGGTACTTCAGCAGCATAGCTGGAGCAATCGGTAATGCTGCGACGCTCGAGAGTGCGAGTAGAAGAGCTGCACTAAAACTCGAAATACGTTGATATAATTTATTGATCACTGGATATCTCCCTTTTTTCGCAATAAACTTAATGAATTGTACGTATTTTACTCTTTGTCAACTTTATTGCAATTATGAGCATTATACTTTTCTCAGCGGCCGGACTATACTAGGGGTATGGCAGAATTTGATAACACAAAATACGACCTTCCATCTGACATGGCGGGCAATAGTAAATTAAATGCACTTCGCGCAGCGGTGCTTGGAGCGAACGACGGTATCGTCAGCGTTTCGAGTGTCGCCATGGGTGTAGCAGGTGCGACGTCTGACACAAAAGCCATCACGCTAGCCGGTGTTGCGGCGCTCATCGCTGGAGCTCTCTCTATGGCGGTAGGCGAGTATGTGTCGGTCAGCAGTCAGAGTGATGCTGAGAAAGCGTACATAAAAGAAGAAACAAAAGATCTCGAAGAAAATCCCGAGATGGAGCTTGACGAGCTAGCTCGTGAGTACATGAAACATGGGCTGAGCGACACGCTTGCGCACAAAGTGGCTGCAGAGCTGACCGAAAAAGACGCACTGAAGGCACATCTCCGCATGCACTTCAATCTTGACCCAGATGACATCAACAATCCTTGGCATGCGGCGATTGCTTCATTTCTCGCTTTTACTGTTGGAGGATTGGTGCCATTTCTCACTATCGTTCTCTTTCCTGTTGAAACGCGCATACCGGCGACCATCATAGCCGTGTTCGTATCGCTTATGGCGGTGGGCTATCTGAGCGCACACGTTGGCAATGCGGGCAAGACGCGAGCGGTTGCACGAGTCGTCATCGGCGGTATGGCCGCCATGGGTATCACGTATTTTGTTGGTGTACTTTTTGGTACTACCGTAGGATAATATAGCCATGAAACGTGGGCGGGCTTGATGATAGCGAGAGAAGAAGGAGAACAGTTTCTTCATGTGTACAAGGGTGATATTGAGCGAGCAATTGCCGACTTACGTCGGATTGCCACTGAGAAAAAACAACAGATCTCTCGTCCGAAACGACCAATTTCCGAAGAAGTGGTTATACGAGTAAGTGGCTTAACAAAGTCGTACAGTGTCGGCAAGCAGCAAGTGAGCGCGCTCGGCGGAGTGAGTGTCGATATCCATAAAGGCGAATTCGTAGCACTGACAGGCGTGAGCGGCAGCGGAAAGAGTACATTGCTCCAGCTCATTGGTGGTCTCGATAAGCCTACGAGTGGCACGGTAGAGGTATATTCGCAAAATCTTTCAAAGCTTAGCGACCGTCATGTATCGGAATTTCGCAATCGCACAATCGGATTTATTTTTCAGTTCTTTTATTTGCAGCCATTTTTGAAGCTGCGCCAAAATTTGGAAGTGGCGGGTATTCCCCTGCGCACTAAGCCAGTGGACAGACGCAAAAAACTTGAATCGCTAGCCGAAGTGGTGGGTCTAGCGGATCGACTCGATCATTTTCCTAAGGAGCTTTCGGGTGGACAGATGCAACGAGCTGCTATTGCACGAGCTCTGCTCAATGATCCAAAGATACTTCTCGCCGATGAGCCCACCGGCAACTTGGATAGTAAAAATAGTGCAGCTATCATCGAGTTGTTTGAAAAGATTCGAGATGAATTTGGCACGACGATTATCATTGTGACGCATGATGCAGCGATTGCGGCGCGTGCCGATAGGGAGATTCGGTTGAAAGACGGGGTGATCGCATGATTCGGCCGCTTGATGCGCTGCGATTGGCATCGACCAAACTGCGAACGCGTAAAATCCGAACGGGTTTTACGGTAGCGATTGCGGGACTGTTGTTTGGACTCGTCATGGCGGTGACACTTATTAGCGACGGTGTGTTTCAGAGTCTCGATCGGATGATGCAGCAGAGTATGACTGGCCGGTATATCATTAGTGGTACGCAGCCTTATGGCGATACCAGTCATATCTATCGTGATAAAGAGCTGATCTTGCAAGCACAAGCGGCGCACAAACTGCTCGTCGCAGAGAAAAAAGCTGAGGCAAAACGATTGGGTATCGAGTATAATCCTGCCAGTGACCCAAGTCCTGTCGAGACTTATGACGGAGAGCAGTCACTTTCGTATACTAGTCCTATTGCACAAAAAATTATCGATGAAGCGCTATTAAAAACATCGCCGGCACCTACCCTTGCAGAGTTCCAGCAATTAGGGTCCAAATACCACGCTACCAAGTACTACCAGGTTGAGCCTCTGGTCGCAAAGGATGGCTCAGTAGTAGAAATGAAAGAGGGTAAAGAAGAGCTGGCTACTACCGACAACTCAAAAATACGCAACCAGAATGGCGCACCGGCTGATTTACAGGAAATGTCCTTGGTGCCATCACCGCTGCTATCAAGCTTTATGTTGCCTAATTATGCTTGGAAGCCCGAAAGTGGACACATTCCGGTTGTCGTCTCGCAAAAGCGAGCGTCCCAATTGGTGAATTTTCCAGCACCAAAAAAAGAAGCACCGGCTGCTGAACGTCTCAGCTATATAAGTGAGCTTCGCAAAAAAGCTAGCGGTGCTACGTTTACTGCATGTTACCGCAATACTGCAAGTCACAGTGAAATTGCTCAGGCGCTTGTAACAGCCAAAGAGATGACTGCAAAGAAGAACGACGCTACCTACCAAAAACCTGCATACCTACTGGGTGTCCCTGACCCCAGCACGTGTGGACCTGCAGTTGTCGTGCAAGATAAGCGCACAGCGAGCGAAAAAAGCTACACGGATAAGCTGCAGCAATTTGATACAAAATTCGGCCTCTACACACCGCCAGCTCAACAAAAAATTACGTATGAAGTCGTGGGAATTGCGCCAAATGGCTGGGCAGACTCCGACCAAAGCTTCTCGATGGGAATTAAAGACATCATTATGTCACTCCTCATGACGCAGTCATTCCGGTTTGCGGTACCTCAAGATTTGTATGTATCGCTGCCTAATAAGTCGAACTTAGATACCATCTTTACAACCACTACCTCGTCGACAAACATGGGTCCGATGCCAGCACCCTTCTATGCCGAATTTGACAGTGCCCTCGATGCGCGCGCCTTCGCGAAAGAGGAAAGTTGTCAGTATGGTGTGTCTGGTTGCGAACCAAAAACAAAACGCTTCTATTTGATGCCGTTTGGAAGCAATAGCATCGGCCTCGATGAGGCGAAAAAGGCTACGACGAAGGTATTGTTGTGGACGATTGCTGCTGTCGGGGCATTGGCCGCTATCATCGCGGGGCTGACGATTGGGCGAACAATTGCCGATGGTAGACGCGAGACGGCGGTATTCCGTGCGATTGGGTTTAAACGTCTGGATATTAGTCAGATCTATACGACCTACACCTTACTGCTGTGTGTACGAATCATCATCTTTTCGCAGGTGTTCGGCCTCGTGGCGGCGCTCGCAGTCCATCACTTCTTGTGGGTAGATACCACAAGTGAGGCTTCGCTGGCGCTGGGAGTATATAGCGATAGTGCAACATTTAGCTATATTGGTATATCACCGACGGCACTGTATGTGGGCTTGGCGATTTTTGCCGCGGGATTACTAGGGATGATGATTCCACTGGCGCGCAATGTGCGTCGCAATCCGATTGCTGATATGCGCGACGAATAGTTATACTGAGAAGATAATGAAGAAGATGCGCGGGGTAAATTTAGGCGGCTGGCTGGTGCTCGAGAAATGGATGACACCGAGTCTTTTTGCGGGTACGACGGCGGTCGATGAATATACGTTTATGCGGACACCCGGTGCTCGAACTGCTTTGCGGGACCATCAAAAGAATTTTATCCGCGAAGAAGATTTCAAATGGATGCGTAGAAATGGCATCAATGCGGTGCGGATTCCCGTCGGATATTGGATCTTTGACGGTGATGATCCGTACGTAGCTTGCATTGGTCGACTCGACTGGGCCTTTATGATGGCCACCAAATATGATATCGAGGTATTGGTGTGCTTGCATGGTGCACCTGGCAGTCAAAATGGTCACGACAACAGCGGCCAGATCGGTACCGCCGCGTGGTATCGCAACAAGCAGTATCGGCAGCAAACCATTGAGATTCTCGATCGGCTAGCCGAGCGCTACCGAGACCACCCAAAATTCTGGGGAATAGAACTGCTCAACGAGCCGCGAGTCGGCGTGGTGCAGTGGAAGCTTCGGCAGTTTTATAATCAAGCGTATAGACGATTGAAGAAAATCCTCATGCCGACAACTCATATCGTGTTTCACGATGCCTTTACGCCGCGCATGCTGAGTGCGGCTATTTGGGATAGCTCTGATCACCCGGTGACGATGGATATTCACTGGTACCATTTTACGTTTTGGGCACATCGTCTCACGCCCCTTCGTTGGTATTGGCAGTTGATTGCTTGGCATGGAAGACTTGTCGGTGGATTGCAGCGCTGGCAGGGTGTCGTGGTGGGTGAGTGGAGTAATATGCTGTCGCACCAAGCGCTCAGTCGGCATCCCTCTAAGCAGCACCAAGTACTACTTGATGAGCATTTGGCGCGTCAACTGGCTGCCTATCGGCATGCCGACGGATGGTTTTATTGGACATATAAAACTGAGCAGCGCGGCGATTGGCATTTTCGCTCATTGGTGGAAGATGGCCGTGTGCCGTACGGGTGGCAAGACTAGCCACACGCGCGTATACTGAGTGTAATGAATACAATGTTTAAACGCACCAAAATTTTGGCAACCATTGGGCCTGTCACGAGTAGTCCGGAAAAAATCAAACAACTTATTGAAGCGGGAGCTAATGGGTTTCGACTTAACTTTAGCCATGGTTCGCACCAGGAGCGCAAAGAGCAGATTGAATGGATCCGCGCCGCCAGTGCTGAGCGAGGCCGTCCAGTAGCAGTGCTCCAAGATTTGCAAGGTCCAAAGATTCGATTGGGTGTGCTCAATGACAACCAGCAGCACGTCAAACAAGGCGACGTGATTACTCTTGATTATGCCTTGGAGACCCACGATGGACTCACTATGCCCGTCCAGTACGACCTAGCGAGTAAGGTGAAACCAGGTGAAACGATCTATCTTTATGACGGTAATATTCGCACCACGGTCGATTCGATTGTGTCTGAGACGGCCGTAAAACTTCATGTTGAGAATGACGGAACCCTGATGAGTCGTAAAGGTATCAATTTACCCGATACTGATTTTGGTGGTGATATTTTGACCGAGAAGGATCTAAAAGACATTGAATTCGGAGCTTCACAGGACTACGACTATGTTGCGCTGAGTTTTGTGCAGAGCGCTGAGGATATCGAGAGCCTGCGCCAGATTTTGCTTGGGCATGGCAGCGATGCACATATTATCGCCAAGGTGGAGACAAAAGCGGCGATCAAACCAGGCGTGCTGGAAGAAATTGTAAAAGCTAGTGATGGGGTAATGGTGGCGCGTGGTGATTTGGCAGTTGAGGCTGGTGCAGAAGTGGTGCCGATTGTTCAGCGTCAGATTATTGCGCTGTGCCGCAAGCACGGCAAGCTAAGTATCGTGGCCACGCAAATGATGGCTAGCATGGTAGATGCGCCGGAGCCAACTCGTGCTGAAGTGAGCGATGTTGCCACGGCGACTGTTCAGGGGGCTGACGTGGTAATGCTCAGTGACGAAACGGCCAACGGTAATTATCCGGTAGAAACAGTGACTGCGATGAAAAAGACGATTATGTATACCCAGGAGAACTGGCCGGTCAGCGATACTGGTTCGCGCGTGGTAAAGAGCGGATTTGAATCGCTTAATGCCATATCTCAAGCGGCGGTTAATATAGCAGAAGAGATCGGCGCGAGTAATATCGTTGCCGAGACAAAATCTGGTGCTACAGCAGCAAGTATTGCGGCTTGTCGGCCGCATATGCCAATCGTGGCAGTCACGAGTCAGGCGCGCACCGCGCAGCAGCTAGCTCTGAGCTATGCGACTCGTAGTTTCGTTCGTCCTGATGGCGACAAGGCGGGTGTTGGTCTTGCAAAAGAATTGTTCGAGCAGAAATATTTTGGTGATATCGATAGCATGGTCAGCGTGATTGTCAGTGGTCGCCAGCCCGGTGTAGTGGGGGCTACTGACACGATTCGGGTACGAGTGATAGAATAGGCGACGTATGGGTGGGAACTTCTACAAATTATCGATGAACGACGTGCCACTTCGCGGCAAGACGGTATTGGTACGAGCAGACTACAATGTGCCGCTCACAAAAGACGGTGAAGTTGATGATGATTACCGGATTCGAATGAGCGTGCCGACGATTCAGAGATTGCTCGATCAGGGCTGTCGCATTGTCGTCGTGAGTCATTTGGGACGACCTGACGGTAAGAAAGATGAGCGGTATACCCTAGAGCCTGCAGCAAAGCGGCTCGCAGAGCTGTTGAAACAACCTGTGAGATTTATTGATGACTGTGTCGGCCACAAGGTCTACATGGCAGTCAAGCGTGCACCAAAATCAAGCGTAACTGTGCTTGAGAATCTTCGATTTTATCCTGGCGAGGAAGCAAATGATATGGAATTTGCGCGCCAATTGGCAAAACAAACGCGCGCCGACTATTTCGTCCAAGATGGATTCGGCGTGGTGCATCGTGCACACGCGAGTACGAGCGCCATCACAGCTTTTTTGCCGAGTGTGGCGGGGCTACTGCTCGAGCGTGAATATATGACGATCACTTCGGCGATGAAGCGCCCCAAACGACCGCTTGTAGCAGTGATGGGCGGGGCTAAGGTGAGTGACAAAATTGGCGTGATTGAGCGAATGGTGGACGTAGCAGACGGTATTGTGCTTGGCGGCGCACTGGCGAACACGATGCTAGCGCACAACGGCGCTCGAATGGGAAAGAGCAAGATTGAGCCGGGTCAAGACGAAGTGATTGAGCGAATTTATGCAAAAGCCCGTCACAAGTTGGGAACAACGAATTACGACACGTTACTACTTCTGCCAGATGACCTTGGTGTCGGTACGTCACTTGAACCATCGGCCACGCGTCGGGATGTCGGTGCTCGGGCGGTAGGCAACGATGACTATGCGCTTGATATTGGCCCACAGGCGACGACACACATGCTAGCGGTGATTGAGACTGCCGCAACGGTGATTTGGAATGGGACGCTTGGTATGTGTGAAATTCCGGCATTTCGCGCGGCATCGGAAGCATTGGCTGCAACATTGGCAGAAGGCCGGGCTACTTCTATTATTGGCGGCGGTGATACGGCTGATTTCGTACTGCATTGGGACAAACAAGCTGGCAAGAGTTTTACACATGTCAGCACAGGCGGTGGCGCCAGCCTCGAACTGATGAGCGGTCTTACGTTGCCGGGTATCGAATGTTTGCTCCCGGGCAAGAAATAGCGTACACTGTTGATAGAAAAACATAAGCATTATTCTAATCTGTGGGCAAAACATTACTTATCGCAAACTGGAAAATGAACCTCACCATCCATGAGGCGAGTTTGTTTATTCATACTTTGTCTGACATGATCGACCATGATCCAAAAGTCGAAATTGTGCTTGCCCCCACGATGTTGGCACTGCAGGCCCTGTCTCTGCAGAACCCCCACCATCAATTCAAACTTGCTGCTCAGAATTTCTACTGGCGTGATAGTGGTGCGTATACTGGCGAAGTGTCAGCCACGCAGTTACGTGGGCTCGTCCGTTATGCCTTGGTTGGTCATAGCGAACGTCGTCATGTGTTTGGCGAGCGGGATCGTGACCTGCGAAATAAAGTACAAGCAGCGTACCGCAATGAAATTACACCAGTATTGTGCGTTGGCGAGACGGCAAGCGAACGTGCGCTGGGCGAGACTAATGACATTCTGCACGATCAACTCGTGGGCGGCCTAAGTAACATCACTGGAGAAGAAGCCGGTCATTTGGTGGTAGCCTACGAGCCTGTCTGGGCGATCAGCAACGGCAAAGACTTTGCCAGTCATGCAGTACCCACACCGAACGATGCGGCGCAGGCGGCAAAAGCGATTCGCAACCAGATTGCCCATTTATTTGGTGCGGCGACTGCCAAAAAAGTGCGCGTACTATATGGAGGCAGTGTCACGGCAGACAATGCTGCCGGCTATCTTGGAGCCGAAGGGATCGACGGACTATTGGTGGGCGGAGCCAGTCTTGACGTTCATTCTTTTGCCGCCATTATCGACAAAGCCGCGAAGAAGAAATCACCTACAAAAGGAAAGAAAAAATAGATGACTGATATTGACTTTG
The DNA here is from genome assembly GCA_020160975.1 of Patescibacteria group bacterium. Taxonomy (GTDB): domain Bacteria; phylum Patescibacteriota; class Saccharimonadia; order Saccharimonadales; family Saccharimonadaceae; genus Saccharimonas. Next base: position 759,829 of record JAIUPJ010000001.1, read on the forward strand.
ACGCACTAGATAAAGCTGTAAATAGTTTGATGTCAGGTGCGAACGTTGCCAAAAATGATGAAACGAGTCCTGAGGGAGTACTGCAGAGACCCGCGCCAGTTGCTGCAGCCAATCCAACACCTGCAGGTTCTTCTGGGCCGTCGGTAGCCTCTGAGCCACCGACTCCCGTCAGTCAGTCAAATGCTACACCTCAGCCTCAGTCGACACCGCTTGCGGTCAAGCGTCGCGGCCAATTCATGGATATCGTTCCTCCTGCAAAGTCAGCACCAATGCCGGTGAGCCGTCAGGGTGTGACGCTGGAGGCACCGAAAAGCACACTGGAAGCTCCTCGCCCTTCAACTTCTCCAGAAGTGGTAGCCCCTACGCAAGCGCCTGTGAGTATGTCTGATCCAATTGAATCAACGCTGACACAGCTAGACAGAGAGACAACAGAGCCTCTGAACACGTCGCTTCCTGCAACCGAACCCGCCGAAATAACCGAGGAGCTAAGCACGACGCCACCAGCGAGTAGTACCCCTGAATTATCCTCGCAGGGCACAAGCTTGACTATGAGCAATGCGACGTCACATTCCCAAGAGGATGAGGAAGTTCCTTCTGAGGTGGTAGCAGAAGTGGCCAAAAACTCAACCGAGGAACCGCTGTCTTCGCCGTTTCTCGCAGATGCCAAGGTAGAAAAACGGCCGCTGGGATCACTGGTATCAGCAGCCGACGACGCCGAAGTTACCACAACCGAGCCTTCCTCAAATGACCCTGTAGAGACGCCGAATGATGCGATTGACCATTCTACTGATCAACCACAAATCAAACCTACTGTTCTGCCCGAGGAACTGCAGCAAGATGTCGCTTCCCTCGAGGCAGCACCTGTAAGCACCCCTGTAGTAGATCACGAAGATGAGATACCTCAGCCTTCAACCCCTGAACCAGTTGCTGCCGGGGGATCAATTGCTCAGCAGTACGCCGAACAACCGAGCACCGGTGATCAGACGAGTGGTGCGATTTTTGACACCGCAACGTATCATGCGGCGACCGATGTCGCAGTGCCTGCCAAGAAATCATCAAAAGTTGTCTGGATCATCGTATGGATATTGGCACTTTTGTGTGTTGGCGCGGCAGCTGGCGCCGGATACTTTTTCTTCACCACGCATTAGTAGCTTATAATGGAGAAAGTGAATACTGACACGATATTCGAGGGGCTTAATGATGCGCAAAAATCCGCAGTACTAGCGGTTGATGGCCCATTGCTGATGTTGGCAGGAGCGGGGAGCGGCAAGACGAAGACACTGACCCACCGTATTGCCTACTTGCTGACTCACGAAGGAATTTGGCCGCATGAGATTTTGGCCGTAACGTTCACTAACAAAGCCGCCAGGGAAATGCGCGAGCGGTTGTGGCAGTTGACGAATGAAAATAGAAATAAGGAAAATGGAGTTAGAAGAAAACTGGCCGCCGAAAGTACCGATGCTTCGCATCGACTCGCAGAAGGGGAGCGACTTCGAGAATTTACTTCTGAAAGCATAGCGGGGACTTCATCCCCTCCAAGACATTTCATGCCCTGGATGGGGACATTTCATAGCATCTGTGTGCGTATGCTGAGAGCTGACGGTGAGCGGATCAACGTGCCGTCAAATTTTGTGATCTATGACGAAGACGACCGACAAGGATTAATCAAACAAGCTATGAAACAATTGTCGATATCGGCCGACAAGATCAAACCTCGTGCGGTAAGTGCGGCAATCAGCAGTGCTAAAAACGATTTGTTGACCGCGGAAGATTATGCCGAGGCGGCGGATCGCCCTTACCAACAAACCGTTGCGAAGATTTTTCGCGAGTACGAGCGCCTGCGGCAAACAGCGGGCGCGCTTGACTTCGATGATCTCTTGATTGAGGTGGTGCGACTGTTGCGTGAGTCGCGTGACACCCGGGACAAGTACCAGAATCAATTCAAACACATTCTTATTGATGAGTATCAAGATACTAATGCGGCGCAGTACGCCATCGTGACTCAACTGGTTAGCGAGCAACGCAATATTTGTGTGGTCGGTGACGATTGGCAGTCAATTTATAGCTGGCGAGGGGCAGACTTTCGCAACATTTTGAATTTTGAGCGAGACTTTCCAGGAGCTTTGGTAGTGAAGCTTGAGCAAAACTATCGGTCAACAGCGGCTATCCTGGAGGCTGCGCACCATGTTATCACCAAAAACATCGAACGAACCGACAAAGAGCTGTGGACAGATATGGGGGCGGGGACGCCAGTTCAGATTCAGGGCTTGTACGACGAAGCTGAGGAAGCCTACGTGGTAGCAAGCCGTATCACTACTCAGGTAGCTATCGGGGGCAGGGGTTACAATGACTTCGCTGTCTTGTACCGGACAAATGCACAAAGTTTTGCATTTGAGCGGACTTTCTTGCAGCACCGTATTCCCTATCAACTAGTTGGGGGTGTGAGATTCTATGATCGGAAAGAAATCAAAGATATCATTGCGTACTTACGTCTGCTCTATCAGCCAAACGATCTGATAAGTTTTAGTCGTATCGTCAATGTTCCGACGCGGGGAATTGGCGCAGCGAGCTTTGAGAAGTTTGCTGCCTGGCAGAACAATAGTGGCATGGATATTCTCTCGGCACTCATAAATGTTGAACAGGCTAGTGGATTGACGCCGCGGGCGCGCTTAAGCTTTGCACGGCTCGGTGAGATCCTACGTGCACTGCAGGTCATGACACTCAATGAGACCAGCCCTGGCGATGTTATCGAAAAGCTGATCGAGCTGACGGGGTACCGAGACTATTTGCTCGACGGTTCTCCTCAGGCCGAAGACCGCGAGGCCAACCTTGGTGTGCTTATTAGCGACGCAAAAGCCTATACCAATTTGGCGGATTTTCTAGAAGAAGTTGCGCTCATGAGTACTGCTGACGTCGCAAACGATGGCAATAAAGTCACGCTGATGACGCTTCATGCCGCCAAGGGGCTTGAGTTTCCGGTTGTGTTTATGGTTGGCATGGAAGACGGGCTTTTCCCGAGCCAGCGGGCTCTCGAGGAGGGGCCGCGACAGCTCGAAGAAGAGCGCCGATTGTGCTATGTGGGGATGACGCGGGCGCGCGAAGAGTTGTACTTGCTCTATGCGCAAAGTCGATTGCAGTTTGGCTCGCGTGGCTATGCCATGCCGTCGCGGTTTCTCGAGGATATGGGCCGCGGTGTGGCAATCGGTCAAACCGACCGAGCGCCGCAGCGCAACGAATATGACGAAGTGGTCAATGACTTTGACATTGGCGACCGGGTTCGGTCGCCTCAGTTTGGGGAGGGTGAAATTATTGACCTCGACGGCTTGGCTGTCGTGGTGAAATTCGTTAGCGGTGCAACCAAGAAGCTCAACATCGAATACGCTCGACTCGAGCGCAATAGCTAGCATTTTTTGCGCAAACTCGATACAATAAAGAGAACGTGTCTGAGGTGGAACTCGCACACACACATTTATATGAACATCGTTTCACAGAAACACCCCACCAGAATTATTGTGTTTGCAATCACCGTGGCTATCGCGGCGCTGCTTGGCTTTCTGATTGCTGGCCGTCAGGCGCATGCCGAGTCAGTCACTGCGTCTTCAGATAGTCATATTGTTACTGTACATGATGACGGGGTGGACAAAGGGTTTATCACCAACAAGCCCACCTTGCGCGAGGCGCTCCAGGAAGCAGATATTCCCATTGACCCAAAAGATCGTACCGAACCGGCATTAGACGAAAAACTTGTCGCTCGCTCCTACCAGGTGAATGTCTACCGAGCACGACCAGTGCTGGTGATCGATGGAGCGAACCAGTTTAAGGTCATCACTTCCTACCGTACTGGCAAGCAGATTGCCAAAGAGGCAGGCTTGTCACTGCACGAGGAAGACATCGCGACACTGACAACGGCGACTGATATCACTGAGACGGGCGCCGCGGAAGTCCTACACGTCAAGCGGGCGACCAAAGTCACTTTTGTGTTCTACGGCAAATCACTCGAAGTTCACACGTTTGCGCGTACAGTAGGCGAGCTGGTGTCGCAAAAGAGCATCATTCCTCAGGCAAATGACACCTTGATGCCCGCTGCCAGCGCACCAGTGGTAGCTGATATGAAAATTGAACTATGGCGCAACGGTGAACAGACTGTTACGGTTGATGAAGATATCGCTTTCGAAACTCAGCAGGTAAGGGATGCCAACAAGGACAAGGGATTCAAAGAGATTCAGACGCCGGGCGTGAATGGCAAAAAGACCGTGACCTACAAGATTACGATGCAAAATGGCAAGGAAGTGAAGCGCGATGTCGTGAACAGCGTGACGACCAAGGAGCCTGTGAAGCAGGTGGAGACGATTGGTGTGAAGGGAGTCTACACTACACCGTCCGAGAATGAGAGCATAACTTGGAATTTCCTGATTGCGAACGGCTTTAGTCGAGAACAGACAGCAGGAATCATGGGTAATCTTATGCAAGAACACGGCTTTCAAACTTCTGGCGACGGACTTGCGCAATGGACAGGTAGTCGCAAGGCACGCTTGATGTCGATGCCCGATCCGTACAGTATACAAACCCAGCTAGATTTCTTGATGAGCGAGTTGAACGGCGGGTATTCACGTGCGAAGGCAAAAATACTCGCTTCGACAACAGTAGAAGGTGCGACAGTTGCTTTTCAGAATGATTTCGAAAGATGTGGTGTGTGTGTCGAGGGTCGCAGGATTCAGTTTGCCTATAATATCCTCGCGAGTCACTAGTGTCGACCAATAAATCCCTTGGTCAGCATTGGCTCAAAGATCGAGCTATGCTATCGCAAATTGCCAATGCGGCAGAGTTGCAGCCGTCTGATACAGTACTTGAGATTGGGCCAGGTCTCGGCACGCTGACAAGCGAGCTATTGCGCCGCGCCAAGGAAGTAGTGGCTGTAGAGTTTGATCCTGCGCTGGCTGCCAAGCTGCCTGGTCAGTTTCCAGGTACGGCTCTGATAGTTCATCATGCTGACATATTGCAGTTTGATCTTGCCACCCTACCAGCAGGCTATAAGGTAGTTGCGAACGTGCCGTACTACATCACAAGCAAGATCATCGAAACGTTGATGACAGCGAAGAATAAGCCGTCCATGGCTGTGCTACTTGTACAAAAAGAAGTGGCTGAGCGAATTGCGGCCGTGCCGGGGGATATGAGTATTTTGGCAGTCAGTGCACAGATATTCGCCGAAACCTTCCTGGATATAGAGGTGCCGCGCGAGTATTTCACACCACCACCAAAAGTCGATTCCCAAGTTATTATTTTGAAGACCCGTCAACAGCCGCTTGTTAGCTCGATCGACGAGCGTGCGTTCTTTCGGGTAGTCAAAGCCGGTTTTTCGGCCAAGCGCAAAAAACTGCGTAGCTCGATTTCGGCAGGGCTGGGTCTCACAAAATCGGCTGCTGAAGCGCTACTGCACCAGGCTTGTATTGATCCCAATGCGAGAGCTGAAGACCTATCAATCGATGATTGGCAGCGACTAGCGCACGAGGCAGGGAGATGACGCCATGATTCAGTGTGACCAACCAGATTGTTTTCCTGAGGGCGTTGTAGCCAAGGTCTCCTCGCGGGATGATGGTACCATGCTTGACCGCACCAAAGATGACCGGCATGAGCCATCGGTCGTGGATAGTCGGCGTCGGTTCACCCAGCAGGCGGGGATTCCTTATGAGAACTGTGTGTACCAAGTGATCACGTATGCAGCGGATCGGACATACGATGAGATCAAAGAGGTGGAGGAGCCAGATACCGAGGGCTGTTTGGCTGATGTACTCTACACCGAACGCCCCGAGCTCGGGCTGTTTCTGCCGGTGGCTGATTGCGTTGCAACCGTGATCTATGACCCAGGCAGACATGCGTTAGCCCTAGCCCACATTGGCCGCCATGCCTCGCTTGCGGGTACCATGCGCAAGACCATTGATTACTTTGTTGAACGGGGTTCAAACCCACACAATCTTCTCGTATGGATGGCGCCCAGTGTGGGTAGCGAGAGTTATCGTATGGAATACTTCAATGAGAAAGATAAGAAAGAGTGGCGTGAATTTGCCGTTGAGCGACCTGACGGGGTGTATCTCAATCTTCGCGGCTACAATCGCACCCTTGCGGTTCAGGCCGGAGTCTTGCCCGAGCACATTGCAGTCTCACCGGTAGATACGGCGACTAATGGGCATTACTTCTCTCATTCACACGGCGACCACGCAGCGCGGTTCGCAGTTGTAGCTTACCTTGTGACGCGGGCGTAACTACTGCCATTTGTGTTGTAGTAGCCATCACCAATTTCGTTGGTCGAGCAGTCGCCGGTGGCTTTTTTCTCCTTGGCCCCTTCTAGGCGATAGACTAGAATATACCACTGGCCACTTGTCTTACCGCAATACGACCCCGTCGTGTACCCATAAACATAATTGTTCGCAGTCAGCGGCGAACCGTTTGAGGTATTGGTAGGGTCGTTGGGTAATTTGTTGGTAGCATTAAGCATAGCAATGGCAAAGTTCATCCAGCTATTATCGCCAGAGCTGTACCATGTGTTCCCTACAGCTGAAGTCGTGCCGCTGGGTATCGGGTAGCTACCATTGTCGTCATAGTAGAGTTCGAGGGCTTTTTGGATGTTGGCGATGTCGGTTTGCCGCTGTGCATCCCGCGCTCGCCCCTGAGCTCCACGGTAGACAAACAATGTGATGCCTACCAGGATGCCGATGATAACAATCACGACCAGAAGTTCAATGAGAGTGAAACCGCTTTTGTTTTTTCGCATACCTTCAGTATACAATACTCACTGACCTCTGGTATACTGGATGCAGTATGAAAAAAAATCTCTATATTTCTACTGCCATTCCGTATGTCAACGGCGTGCCGCATATTGGCCATGCGATGGACTATTTGCTGGCAGATATCTGGGCGCGTTATCAACGCCAAAATGGCAAAGAAGTGCGTTTCCAGATTGGGACTGACGAACACGGCACAAAGAATGCAGCCAAAGCCTCCGAACTAGGACTCACTCCGCAGGCCTATGTCGACCAAGCCAGTCAGCCGTTTAAAGCCATGGCAGAAAAGGTTGGCAGTTCATACACCGACTTTATCCGTACTACTGATGCGCATCATCGTGGCGCTGTGCAATACATCTGGCAGCAACTGGCGCCGCACATCTACAAAGACAGATACGAGGGCTGGTACTGCAGCGGTTGTGAGCAGTTTTATACCGATAAAGAAGTCGAGGTAAATGGCGGCAATTGCCCCAACCACAAAACACCGTTTGAGCGACTTAGCGAAGAAAATTATTATCTCAGGGCAAGTGATTTTACCGACCAAATTCGCTCAGCGATCGAGACCAACAAATTGCGTATCATTCCTGAGTTTCGTAAAAAAGAGATTCTCGAGCTGATCAAAGACGGCGTCAAGGACGTTTCGATTAGCCGCCCGCGAAAAAGCCTCAGTTGGGGTGTCGGCGTACCGGGTGATGATTCGCAGGTGATGTATGTTTGGCTGGATGCCCTCAGCAACTACATTACCGTGCTTGGGTACCCTGATGATGCTTCGTGGCAAGAATATTGGCCTGCTGATGTACAGGTGGTAGGCAAAGACATTCTGCGCTTTCATGCCATTATTTGGCCGGCGATCCTGCTCGGTATTGGCGTGAGTTTACCCAAGCGGCTGTTGGTGCATGGATTTGTCAATATCGGCGGCGAAAAAATCTCCAAAAGCCTCGGTAACGGCATTGATCCAAACCAAATCATTGATTCTTATGGGCGCGACGCCTTCCGCTATTTCTTCAGCTGTCATATTCCGACGACTGACGACGGCGATTTCACCTGGGAGAAGTTCGAAAATGCTTACAACAACGAACTCGGTAACGATCTCGGCAATCTTGTTCAGCGGATTGCGGCCATGGTTACTCGCTATCAAGCGGGGGTGATTGGTGATTCGCCGCAAGCCGAACACGACATGGGGCCGTACCACGAAGCCATGGAGCAATTCCGGTATAATGACGCGGTCAATATTGCCTGGAATACCGTACGGTCACTCAATCAATACCTCGAGAGCGTCAAGCCATGGGAGATTGCCAAAAATCGAGAGAAAGATACCGAGGCTGCCGAACATCTGAGCGACGTCTTGGCACATGCCGCGAGTACATTGCTACAGGTGGCTGATCTTTTGACGCCATTTATGCCAGACACAGCAGATACCATCAAACATAGTTTCGGTACGGGTGTTGTCCCGGCCGATATCCAGCCGCTTTTCCCGAAAATTTATTTGCATACGCCTGATCCCCGTGCGCCAAAAGCTGCGCCAGCACAGTCTTAGAGGAGAAAAGAGGACGACCATGATACTTATCGACACGCACTGTCACGTGCACGATAGTGAATTTTATCCTGACAATAAAGAGCATGCGTATCGGCAGGCTCGCGATGCGGGAGTTGTGATGATTTGCGTGGGAACAGACGTCCGCTCGTCCATCGAGGCAGTAGAATTCGCGCGCACTCATGAGGGTTGCTACGCTATTGTTGGGATTCATCCGCATGAGGCAAAAGATAGCGATGTCGCTGAAATCCGTGAATTGCTTCAGCATGAGCAACGCAGAACGCAGAACCGAGATCCCAGAACAATCATTGGCATCGGCGAGATCGGCCTCGATTATTTCTACGACCACAGCCCGCAGGATATCCAGCAGCAAGTATTGCGCCAACAATTACAACTCGCTGTGGAGTTTGCTTTGCCCGTTAGTTTTCATATCCGTGAAGCATTTGTGGATTTTTGGCCGATTTTCGACGAATTTCCCGATGTAAAAGGCGTGATGCATAGTTTTACTGATACGCGAGCCAATCTTAAGCAGGCTATGAAGCGAGGGTTGCTGGTGGGTATCAACGGGATCTCGACGTTTACAAAGGATGAATCGCAACAGACCATGTTTCGGGACTTACCTCTGCAGCATATCCTTCTCGAAACTGACGCTCCATTCTTGACTCCAAAGCCTTTTCGTGGTAAAATGAATGTACCAGCGTATGTAGCTGTCATTGCCGAGCATCAGGCCGCCCTCAAAGGTATCACTAAAGAGGAGGTTGCGCGGGTGACAACCGCAAATGCACAAGAGTTATTTGGGATTTAAGCATGGATACCACCACTAACCGCGAAAATTTTCATATTCCCCAGCAGTCGACAGAACCAGCTGAGCACTTGCTCGCGACCGGACTAGACGAGATCTCTCGGATGCACCAGGAAGCCTACGACGTTGCAACACCTAGCGGGGTTATTGATCCAACAAATCCTGAAGAGATCGATCAGGGGCGCATCGAGCAGGATACACGACGCGGCAGTCGGGTGATTGATTTGGCCACAGAACGTTCACGGCGTCGTTCTGAGAAAGTAGACGTGCCGGAAACTACTCCGGCAGATATGTTACAGATTGGCGATTTGCTGCAGTGGATGGAAGCGCAAGAATTAAAAATCCCCCGGGAGGCTGCGTAGTCCTCATGTCATCAATTCTCAAAAAAGCACTCTTTCTCCTAACTGGCGACGATGTGTCGCTTGATTTTTTGAAGACACCCTCTAAGAAACGTCCGCTGCGTACCCTGACTGAGCGCGAGCTATTGACACTCGAGAGTGAAATTGGCGGACAGTTATTTGGGCCGGTTCCCGATGGGTATCGCCGTGAGTTCTTTTGTCTCGACCGTGATACCTGGATTTGGTACGAAGAAGGAGTCGACAAGGACAACAAAAAGCAGACCACAACCATTCGCTACGAAGTGAGCCCGACACAGGTGCTCAAAATCCAAGAAGGTGGCCGCTATAGCTATGTTGAGGGAGACGAACTGCGCAACTTTGGTTTGGCAGTGCGACTTTACTACGAACAAGTAGCGCGCAAGGTGTACCGACGCGACCCTGCAACTGGGCATAAACTTCAAGCGGGGTGATATCCTCCGATGCTGAAGGGTGGTGAGGCGCCCATGGTTGCTTGTAGCGTCACTGTCGAATAGCGGATCGGTGTTACGGGTATAGAAATGTCGTCTAAGGTATAATGATGAATGTGAAAAAACCTGAACTACTATATCTTGACCATGCGGCAGCGACGCCCATGGACGAGCACGTGCTGGCGGCGATGCAACCGTTTTTTCAGGATGAGTTTTTTAATCCTTCAAGTCCCTATGCACCGGCCGTGCAAGCGCGCCGTGCGTATGATGATGCCAAGCACCGTCTTGCGGTAGCAATTGGCGGCAAGGCCGATGAGGTTATTGTCACGGCGGGAGCGACTGAGTCAATCAATCTTGTATTTGCTGGAATAACAGGCCATGTAGTGGTCTCGGCGGTAGAGCACCCAGCGGTGCTAGAGGCTGCTCGGCGTCATGAGCATACGATTGTACCAGTGGACGCAAAGGGCAGCGTGTTGTCAGAAGCGGTTGCAGGAGCGATTCGCCCAGACACTGTGCTGGTCAGTATTCAACTTGCCAACAACGAGCTCGGCACCATTCAGCCGCTGCGTGAAATTGCTACGGTCGTAAAGGCGGAACGACAGCGACGTGCGGAGGGGGGCGAGGCCACACCGATCTACTTGCATAGTGACGCCTCGCAGGGCGCTGGGCAGATCGACATCCATGTAGCCCGTCTTGGGGTAGACGCGCTGACACTCAATGCTGGCAAAATGTATGGGCCAAAGCAAGTCGGACTGTTATGGGCGGCGAGTCATGTGACACTATCACCGTTGATTGTCGGTGGTGGTCAAGAGCGAGGACTACGAAGTGGGACGGAGAATGTGGCAGGGGCTGTCGGCTTTGCGGTGGCGCTCGAGCGAGCATCGCGCCACGCTGCCGGCGAAGCCAGACGGCTGGCGCAACTCAGGGATACACTGCAGCGTGAACTACTCGCGGCGTTTCCTGAGGCAGTGGTATCGGGCAATCAAAAAAAGCGATTGGCCGGCCATTTGCACATTTCATTTCCTGGCATTGATGCCGAGCGGTTAGTGTTTTTGTTGGAAGCAAAAAGAGTGCTGGTAGCGACAGGAAGTGCTTGTGCCGCCAACAAAAATACCCGCAGCCATGTTCTCGAAGCAATCGGGCTATCGCCAGAGGCGGCAGACGGCAGTCTGCGCATTACATTAGGACGGTTATCGAACGAAGCAACTAGTGCGCAGGCGCTTGCTATAATAGTGGATATGGTAAGATTCGAGCAGCAGAGGATGAAAAAGTGAAAGTACTAAAAATCGGCATCGTGGTTGCTTTGTTGTTTGCCTGCATCGTGTGGGCGATTAGCTCATTTCTTGGGCCAGACGACCTCAGCGCCTGTGGTGAGCGACCGGATCCATCGAAGATCGCGTGCATCCAGGCCGATGCCATTGTAGCGGTCAGTGGCGGCGATACAGCGGCGCGAGCTGACGAAGCGATCAAACTCTATCAAAACGGTTGGGCGTCGACACTGATTTTTTCTGGTGCGGCAGCGGATACGACCGGCCCCAGCAATGCGGAGGTGATGAAGCAGCGAGCGATCGATGCAGGTATTGACCCAAACACGATTATTATCGAGACGCAAAGTCAAAATACTTCTGAGAATGCTGCTGAAACGATTTCGATTTTTGAGAAACAAGGTATCAAGTCGGCGATTATAGTGACTTCTGCGTATCACGAGCGGCGAGCCAGCCTCGAATTCGAGCGACGCGCCCACGGTGTTAGTGTTCGTCGCCACCCAGTAGCTGAGGACAAGCAATGGAATGGATGGTGGTGGGCAACGCCAAGTGGTTGGGTGCTGGCGATTCCTGAGACCGTCGCATCGTTGATTTTGTCGACAGGTGGTATTGCCGAGAGATGACACGCATCTATGTTGGTATGAGCGGGGGGGTCGATAGCTCGCTCGCGGCAGCGCTGTTGCTAGAGCGTGGTTTTGAAGTAACTGGGATATACATGAAAAACTGGAGCCAAGATTTGCCAGGGATGAAATGTCCGTGGGCAGAGGACTTAGCTGATGCAAAGCGAGTAGCGGTGCAACTCGGCATCGACTTCAAAGTTTTTGATTTTGAGAAAGAATACAAACACTATGTCGTTGACTATATGGTAGAGGAATACAAGGCTGGCCGTACACCAAATCCCGATATCATGTGTAATCAGGAAGTGAAGTTTAAGCTGTTCTTAGCGGCTGCGCTTGCGGACGGCGCTGATGCAATTGCCACCGGACATTATGCAAGGGTTCGTTGCGAGGAGTCTAGGTGCGCTATTCATCATTACCCCGTATCTTCTCGTGGCGCAGAAGACGGGGTTGATGATTCTACCGCACAATGCACCAAGGCTTTCCTGTGTGTTGCCGAAGATCACGATAAAGATCAGACCTATTTTCTTTATCGTGTTACCGGTGAAGCGCTGGCAACTACTCTTTTTCCGCTCGGTGACTACACCAAGCAGCAGGTACGGGAAATGGCCACTGAACGGGGACTTTGGACGGCTGACAAAAAAGAATCGATGGGCGTGTGTTTTGTAGGGAGTGTCGGCATGCGTGACTTTCTTGGTCAGTATGTAAAAACCCGTCCCGGTGATATCATCGACAAAGCAACCGGTAGCACGCTTGGTCGGCATGACGGTGCGATCTTCTATACGCTTGGACAACGTCATGGACTCGATATCGGCGGCGGCTTGCCGTATTATGTAGTTGGCAAAGACATGGCAAAAAATGAAGTCTATGTCAGTACAAACCTCAACGATACGGCAATGTGGCGTCGTGAGCTTACTTTGGGGCAGTTGCAGTGGATCGATCATGTACCGAGCGATTCTGCCGGATTGACGGTTCGCCTGAGGCATCGAGGTGCGCTGTTGCCGTGCATCCTTAGCGGTACTGTTGTCAAGCTCGAAGAGCCTGAGCGAGCGCCAACTGCAGGACAATCGGCAGTGTTTTATCTTCATGGCAATTGTCTGGGTGGCGGTATTGTAGCGTAGATTCCCTCAGTCCTCATGACAGCACAATAGCGCTTATGGTATTATTGTCGCAAGAGACTCTTTTTCTATGCCGCAGCCTTTTACGATTCAGCTCCCTATAAAACACGTCCAGCTTGGCGTGCGCTTGACGCAGGTTATTATTGCCCTCGCTTCTGGGATCACCGTGATCGGCATGATCGTATTGGCCGTCGCAACCTTCATGATGAGCGACAGCAAGTTCAGGGCTGACCATGGGATCGACAATGCATCATCTTCATTCGCAAGCACACCCCAACAGTCAACGGCGCAACTAGCTTCACAAACATCTTCCGGCGAGATGGCAATCGTACCCACGGTGCGGGTTGTCGCCGAAAAGCAAGAGATAACAGTGGGCGAGAAAGCACAGTTGAGCTGGGAAGCAACTGACGACCCCTCGCTTTGTATAGCAAGCGACGACTGGTCGGGTGATAAGCAGAGCAAGGGGAATGAAGATGTTGGTCCGCTCGATAAGGCACAGAACTACATTTTTACCCTGACCTGCTCAACCAAGTCAGGAACCGGCTTTGGGGCTACTAGTGTGGCGGTGAAGTCAGCGGCAGAGGCTACGCCAACAACACCAGAAGTACCCACCACACCAAACACCGGTTCAGGTAATGCTGCTCAACGACCGAAGGTGACATTCTCAGTGAGCCCAACCAGTGTAAAGGTTGGTGCAGCCGCAACATTACGCTGGAGCGTTGCAAATAATCCCACCGGATGCACAGCGGGAGACTCATGGTCGGGCGGCAAAGCGGCGAGTGGCTCGCAAAGTACCGGAAACTTCGGCACTGCAGGCACACGAACCTACTCACTCACTTGCATAAACGGAGCCGGCTCAGAGACCGCTCGTGTGTCGGTGAATGTGACGGCTAATGCACCCGTCGTGCCGGCACCCGTTGTCTCACTCTCGATTTCACCAACCGCTATCACTGCAGGATCCGCCGCAACACTGTCTTGGAGCGTAGCCAACAATCCGTCTGTTTGTACGGCAAGCGGCGCTTGGTCGGGCGGCAAAGCAGCGAGTGGCTCGCAGAGTGTCAGCCAGGCTGGTTCAGGTACCTTCACCTACACGCTATCGTGCAGCAATAGTGGTGGTTCGGGTGCGCGATCAGTCACGCTGACGGTTAACCCTGCACCGATTTACTGCGGAGGAAAACCAGGCTGCTATGGCCGCAGCGCGCTCGCCGCCCACGCCACGCCCGGTAACTGCTGGTCATGGAATGGCGACTGGGTGATCAATCTCTCTAGCTATGCGCCAGTGCACAAGGGCGGTGCAAGCGCGGGCTCGCTTGAAAGTAGCGCGGCCACCTGCAATCATGACATGAATGCTATTTTGAGAGGCGCCGCGGGTATTTCAGGGTACCGAGATAAGCGCGGTAATGCAGTGTTCACTCACAAACCAGAAACCTACAGTAACTCAGGCGCTAGCGCACTAGCAGGCTATCGAGTCGGGTACTATGATCCAGCGAAACCATAACAATGAAGGGAAGCATATGAAAACAGGACGTAAACACAACCTACTGCGCTGGCGACGTCCATCGGTCAGTGAGCGATTTGAGCGTTTTCGCCACGAGCACAGTCTCGTGTTTGCGGCATTTGTACTGGCGTTGACTGCTTTGGTAGTGGTCAATACACTCTTTATGGTTCATACGTTGCGGCGTGAACAAAACGTGCAGCCAGTGGTGTATTCGCGTATCTCAACTTCGTTGCAACTAGCGTCGAATGGTGCGCTTCAGGCGCAGGTACGAAATGTCGCCACCGAACTGTCTGATGATTTATTTCAAGTCAGCGACATCCAAGCGGTGTTGATCATGGACATCACTATCAAAAATACCACGACGCGCACACAGCAATTCATTCCAGTCAATCAACTATATGTTCGCAGTGAAGATGGCACCCACAGTGCGCTTCACATGTCCTCTCATGCACCCAAACCAATCCCCGCCTCTGAACTAAAACCTGGCCAGAGTGTCAGCGGTCAGCTCAGCTTTGTGATTCCTCGGTCTGCCGAGAGGCCCTTGCTCTATATTGATACCGGCTGGGATAATTCAACGCCACTCGTCGTCGACGTACTTCACTAGGGAGAAGCGCAGGCATCATGAGCAGCAAGCCAACCCATATGACAATCGGTCTTCGTACTGAGCGTTTATTTGGATGGGGTGTAATCATTGTTTTGACGCTGATTCCTGTCGTGTTGTGGTGGCGACTGCAGTCGACCAATCCATTTGGCTCACCCAGTCTTCTCCTCGAGAGCGGTGGGCTCATCACTGGCATTGTTGGCGTGGTGCTGTATAGTATCAGCCTGGTGCTGATGACGCGGTTGCGGCTCCTTGAAAATGTATTTGGCGGGTTGAACCGTGTCTACATTGCACATCATATCGTCGGCGGGCTGTCGCTGATTTTCTCTCTGCTTCATCCGCTTGGCCTGGCGCTCAGCATGGCGCTCAGTAGTATGAAAGCCGCCGCACTGTTGCTTTTGCCACACGATCTTTTGCCAATTGCGGCATTGTTTGACCAGTCGAATCAATACCATGTGCTCGTGCTCCAGCAATGGGCAACCACACTAGGGATCGTGGGGTTGTGGCTCATGGTGGGGCTACTCATCATCACTATTTTCATCAAATTACCGTACCGAATCTGGTTGATATCACACAAATTGATGGGGGCAGTGTTCTTGTTGATCGGGCTGCACATCGTCTATATTCAGAGCGATACCAGCGATGACCCATGGCTCAAGTGGTACTTAGTGGCGTGGCTTATCATTGGTCTGCTTGCGTTTGTCTACAAGACGATTATGGGCCAGATTGTCATTCGTAAATATCGGTTTGTGATCAATAACGTTGTCGACCTGGGCGGTGGCATCGTGCGGCTGTATCTCTCTCCCACGAAGAAAGTGTTTAATTATCGACCGGGTCAATTTGTGTTTATGCGCCTGCTTCACGTGTCGGGGATGAGCCGCGAGTGGCACCCGTATTCGATTAGCTCCTGTCAGTCGGCTGGTGAGGGATTGGAACTTTCTATCAAGGCGCTCGGCGATTACACGGCAAAACTCGCCATGGTGCAACCCGGTGCGATTGCTGAGCTCGAAGGCGCCTATGGTAAATTTACCTACACAAATTATGCCAACCGAGACCAGGTGTGGGTAGCTGGTGGCATTGGAATTACACCGTTTCTATCTATGGTCAAAGAGCTACCGGCGACAGGCTACCGTGTCTATTTGTTTTATTCGGTAAAAACTCGCAGTGAGGTTATCGACTGGCAGTTGCTGTATGGCACAATGCTAGCAAAAAACAACAGTCTGCGTGTGATTCCGTTTATCGCCGACGAACAGCCGGCGCTTATGAGCGTGGACTATATCGAGCAGGTTTGCGGCGATATTACCGGGCGAGATTTTTATCTCTGTGGGCCACCACCGATGATGAGCGCGCTCAAACGTCAACTGAAAACACGTGGTATTTCGTCTACTAGCATCCATAGTGAAGAGTTTTCAATGTCATGAGAAGGAGGAAAGCATGTGGTTAAAACGCGCCGTTGGACTAACGCTCATCATCACCTTCGCAGCGATGATTACTATTGTCGCAAAGGGTATCTTCTTGAATTCGCCCGAGACTCCGTCAGTAGCGGCACCATCGCCGTCGAGGACCCAGGGCACGAAGGGTACGCCGCCTATCATTACTCTTTCTGTCGAGCCGAGCACTAATACGATTGGCGCGTACAGCGTCGTTACCTGGTCAGTGAGTGGCGACTCACCAACCTGTAGGGCCGAAGGCGAATGGCAAGGAGAGCGAATGCTAACTGGTAGCATGAGTACGGGCAAGCTTGTGGCTGCAGGAACCGCCGAATATCGATTAATTTGTGCCAGTGATAGCGGTCCGGCCGAAAAGTCGGTAACACTCACTGTGGAAGCGCCTAAACAATAATTCAATCGGCCGTGATCTCATGCCATCAAACTGTTGCTGATATGGTAAAATAACAGAGATATGAATACTCAACAAATCCGCAATGCTTATTTGAAATTCTTTGAAGAGCGGGGCCATGCTGTCATTGCCCGCGCGCCACTTGTCTTAATGGACGACCCTACGACGCTCTTTACCGGCAGCGGTATGCAGCCGATTATTCCGTATTTGCTCGGTCAGCCGCACGATTCAGGTATTCGCCTGGTCAATAGCCAGACTTGTCTGCGAGCTCAGGACATCGAAGACATCGGCAACAATCGCCATACCACTTTTTTTGAGATGCTGGGCAATTGGAGTCTGGGTGACTATTTCAAGCAAGAGCAAGTGCCGTGGATGTTTGAGTTTCTGACCGATATTGTAGGGCTGGATCCGAGCAAGCTCTACGTGACGTGTTACATCGGCAACCAAGAGTTTGGTATTGAGAAAGATACAGAAGCGGCCGATCTGTGGGCTGCGCTGTTCGCTCGCAAGGGTCTGAGTAGTGGCATGGCCGACATTGGCAGCGAAGAAGCAGGATACGCGCGCGGCATGCGTGAGGGCGAGCGAATTTTCTTTTATGACGGTAGCAAGAACTGGTGGAGCCGTAGCGGCAATGAAGCCAATACGCCAGTTGGCGATCCGTGTGGTCCCGATAGTGAAATGTTCTATCAGTTTGATGTCCCACACAATCCTGAATTTGGCGAGCACTGCCATCCGAACTGCGATTGTGGTCGCTTCATGGAGATTGGCAACAATGTTTTTATGGCCTACAAAAAAGTGGCTGAAGGTAAGTTTGAGCCACTCGCCAAGCCAAATATCGACCAAGGCTCAGGTCTTGAGCGCATCGCTGCGGCCGCTAACAACGACCCAGATGTTTTCAGGACTTCACTCATGTGGCCTATTATCGAGAAGCTAGAAGACCTCAGTGGCAAAAAATATGAAACACATACCGAAAGCATGCGGGTGATTGCCGATCACTTACGCGCTGCAACCTTCCTTGCGGTTGATGGCTGTGTGCCGAGTAACAAAGAGCAGGGCTACGTCATGCGTCGACTGCTGCGCCGTGCGATTCGCTACAGCTTCGATCTCGGTGTCGAGCAAAATTTCCTGGAGCAAATTGTTCCGGTGATTGCCGACTTGTATCACGACGACTTTCCAGAAGTTGCCGCAAAACGCGATGATGTTATAGCGGTGCTTGTCAAAGAAGAAAAGACCTTTCGCCAGACGCTGCGCAACGGTATCAAGCAGATGCAGAAGTTTACTGCCGATGGGCTGACGGGCACCGAGCTCTTTACACTGTACGATACCTATGGTTTTCCGGTAGAGCTATCTGTCGAAGAAGCGCACAAGCAGGGTATTGTCTTGCCGGATGATTGGCGTGAACAATTCGACGCTAAGATGAAGGAACAGCGCGAGCGCAGCCAGACCGCTTCCAAAGGTGCCTTCAAAGGTGGTCTCGGTGGCCAAACGTTGCAGCACCGTAAATACCACACCGCCACGCACCTTATGTACCAGGCTTTACGTGACGTGCTCGGTGAGCATGTCGTTCAGCGCGGTAGTAATATTACCGAAGAGCGTCTGCGGTTTGATTTCTCTCACCCAGAGAAAGTTACTCGCGAGCAGCTCGATGCAGTAGAAAAAATCGTCAACGAACAAATCGCCAAGGATTTGCAGATTAGTTTCGCCGAATACCCAACTGAAGAGGCGACAGGTCCACTCGGTGCGCTTGGCCAATTTGGTGATAGGTACGGCGACACGGTAAAAGTCTACAGCATGAAAGACCCCAACTCACCAGCCGATGAGCGACCGTTCAGCTTCGAGATTTGTGGCGGCCCTCATGTCGACCATACCCACGAACTAATCGAAGACGGCAAAATCTTCAAAATCACCAAAGAAGAAGCCAGCTCTGCCGGCATCCGTAGAGTAAAAGCAGTACTTCAATAGCACCAGGGAAGAGCAGCCCATCCCGAGCGATTTACTCGCTCGCATGGCGCGATGAGAAACCTGCTTGCAGGTGTCTCATAACAGTGTTGCCAGCTCTGCCGGCATCCGTAGAATAAAAGTAGTACTTCAATAGCCGAATGAAATGAGGCGACTAGCCAGCGCTCGTATGGTTTTTCCCCAATTGATCGATTAGTCTGTCGAGCGTCAACTGGCTAAAATCTAATCCAGTTACTTTGTCCAATCCTACTAAATCAACTGTTCCGGACGGAAGGTGCGTAGTGTAGCGCATGCTTTCGACAAGAAAATTGCGCACAAGCATATCCTCATTGATTTCGTAAGTAACACGTGTCTCCACTGACGCTGACGTATCGCCATCGATTGCGGCAGTGTGGGTGGTAAATGCGTAGCGACGCGTTGCATCGATGTCTCTCATAACACGTAGAGTGACGGCAACAGAGTGCTTCTCCTTTGGGTTGTTATAGTCAAACTCGTAAGTGAGCATAGACTCGTATTCACTCGTCTCAGAGAGCCCTGATTCAATCAGCCTGAGAAGAGTACTGTTGAGAGGATCGATAGGATGGAGGTCTTCGTGATAGTAATTTTTTTGAAGATGGACTTCATCGTTGAGTGCACCATCAAGAGCCATGGTGGTAAGTGTGATACCGAGGGCACCTGGGTCAATTGCGAATCGTGCACCATCTTTATAAAAATAATAGTGTCGAGAGTTATCAGTGTGTCGATGTCCTGAAAAATGAAGCACGGACTCATCAAGGAGAAACACTTCTAACCCAAATTCGGTCGTCTTATTTTCACGAGAGACACCGAACTCAACAGCCTCAGGACTGGTAGCCAGTAGCTGTAATGTGTCAGCAACCTCAGGTGGCCAAATTATCCGAGAGAAGTCGCCGGCATAGAGGTAGTTCGCATGCCGACATTGCGGTTCTATGTTCTTTTTTTGTGCAATGTCATAGAGCTCTTGGATTGCACGAGTAAAATTGACGATAGACTCGGGATCGTATTCTATTGATTTTGGAGCTGGATCTGTCTGAACCATGTTTATTATTATAGCACAAACATCAATAAAAAGCAACATTTCTCTAAATCTGAGTCTCAAACCTCTCCGACGCACCGTAAAGCGACTGCAGCCCTAGTATCTCTGTAAGAGATACTAGGGCGCGTAGGGGGGTGCGGAGTGGGAGGTTTTGAGACTCAGGTTTCTCTAACCGTAACCACAATTCATGTATAATGAACCTATATGGTCTTCGAAAAACTACTTAAAAGAGGCGCAGCTGACACCCCTGGCTACATTGTTGGGCTGGATATCGGTACCGAATACATCAAGGCATTGATTGCGCACGTCAAGGGCGATCACATCGAGATTGTCGGCGTGGGCCGTGCTCATCAGGAGCTGGCAGATATGCATCAGGGAGCAATTGCTGATATCGCTGGCGTGGTGCGCAACTGCGAAACCGCACTGGCGCAGGCCGAAGAACAAGCGGGTTTGCAGGCAAAAAAAGCCGTTATTGGTATCGCAGGCGAGCTCGTCAAGGGTGTTACCAATACGATTCGCTACCGTCGGCCGCAGCCCGATCGTCCGCTTGACGAGTCAGAAATGGAATTTATCATCGAGAAGGTGCAAGACCGAGCAGCGACCAAAGCGCAAAAACAAATTGCGCTCGAGACTGGCAACGATGATGTGGAGGTAAAGCTCGTCAACTCGGCACTTGTCAGTATCCATATCGATGGCTACAAAGTTAGCAATCCGATTGGGTTCCAGGGCAAAGATGTCGCCGTGCAGATCTATACGGCGTTTGCACCGATGGTGCACATCGGGGCGCTCGAGCGAGTAGCGGATGAGTTGGCGCTAGAGCTTGTCGCTGTGGCGGCCGAGCCGTTCGCCGTCAGCCGCAGTGTCCTTGGTACAGATGCCAACAGTAATTTCACGGCAATTCTGGCGGATGTTGGCGGTGGCACAACTGATATCGCGGTGGTCAATGATGGTGGCGTCGAGGGTACCAAGATGTTTGGGATCGGTGGGCGCAGTTTCACCAACACCATCGCCAACGAAATGAATATCAGTTACGAAGACGCTGAAAAACTCAAAGTCAACATCGATGATGAAAAGGTCAAAGAGTCAGTCAAAAAGGATGTTGCCGCTGCCACAGACAAAACCCTCGAAGTGTGGCTGGCTGGTGTTGAGCTGGCACTGAGCGAATTTGACTCAGTTGATCACTTGCCTCCACGCATCCTTCTCTGTGGTGGCGGTGCTAGTTTGCGGCAGCTGGTTGACGCTCTGAGCGACCGCGAGTGGTACAAAGAACTACCATTTACCAAGCGGCCGAGTGTCCAGCATATCAAACCGAGTGATGTCATCGGTATTGTCGATCCCAGCGGCAAAGCAGCAGGACACACGTACATTACAGCGATGGGCCTGTTGAGGGTTGGCTATGATACAATGATAGGCACAAGCGATGTCGATTCTCTCAAAGAAAAACTGAATCGAATGCTCCGAATCTAAGCATGCAAAAAGACGTACTATATATCGATGTCGAAGACGATATTACCGCAATCATCGGTAAAGTTAAAGAGGCCAAGCATCATATCGTCGCCCTCGTTCCGCCAAAACGGATTGGCGCAATTCAGAGTGCGGTCAACCTCAAGCTGGTGCATCGTGCCGCCGAGCAGGCCAACAAACGACTGGTGATTATTAGCAATAATGCTGCGCTCATGGCATTGGCAGGCTCGGCTGGGATTCCCGTGGCCAAAAATCTGCAGAGCAAACCCGAGCTAGCAGAGGTAGCTGCGCTAGATATTGATGACGGCGAGGATATCATCGATGGGGCAGATGTTCCTGCGCTCGAAGCAACGGAAGAAGTCGTTGACCCGGAAGATGAGTCTGTCGCGACAGTCAGCAAGCCAGCATCGTCCAAAAAAGCTACCACCGTCTCAGTTTCTAGTCTGGGCGCCACGGCGCTCGCTGCCAAGGACAAGGTCAAGATTCCAAATTTCGATACCTTTCGCAAGAAATTATTTATCGGCCTCACGGCACTCGCCCTTTTAATCGGTTTTCTGGTATGGGCGATCGTTTTTGCGCCGAGCGCGCGTATTGTCATCACGGCACGGACGACCGATGCCGCACTCAACAGTAATGTAACGTTCAGCCCAGCGCTTGCCACTGATCTCAAGGCAGGCACGATTAAGTCAGAGGTCAAGACATTGAAAAAGGACGTCTCGATACCGCTTGCCGCAACGGGCAAAAAGGATGTAGGGACAAAAGCGACGGGTACGGTGAAGTTTGTGCCGACGAGTCCGATGGTGTTTCTAAACGGCGCCACGATTCCTGCAGGTACTTCAGTCACGGCTTCCGGTGGGTCAGTCTATACGACCGATGCAGCTGT
Organism: Patescibacteria group bacterium; assembly: GCA_020160975.1. Taxonomy (GTDB): domain Bacteria; phylum Patescibacteriota; class Saccharimonadia; order Saccharimonadales; family Saccharimonadaceae; genus Saccharimonas. Next base: position 782,047 of record JAIUPJ010000001.1, read on the forward strand.
GGTGTTTGATTCCGATGCACCGGCAAGTAGTTTGGCGGCAGGTAAAACCGTGGCGGTAACAGCAGCTGCAAATGGCGCAAGCTATAACGGTGCAACTGGTTCAGCCAGCGGGCCAAGTGGATTCTCGACAACATTTACTACACCGACCTCTGGCGGTACCGACAAGACGATTACTGTCGTCCAGCAAAGTGATGTTGACAAGGTATCGGGCGACATCCTCAAGAGTGGTGAAGCTGAGGCCGCCAAAGCTGAGCTGAAAAAGCAATTCGCTGATAGCTTTATTGTGCTTGACGCTAGTTTTGCTTCTGATACCAGCGCGGTGAAGCCCACTCCTGCTGTCGACGCAGAATCTACCGATGGCAAAGGTGTATTGGCTGGGCCAGTGACATTCACACTGGTAGCAATCGCAAAATCCGAGGCCGGGAAGTATCTTGACGCCTACTTTGCTCAACAGATCGACGGCAAGAGTGACCAAAAAGTCTACAGCAACGGACTTTCGGCGGTGTCGCTCACGAACATTTCGGCAAAGGACGGTAATTACCAGGGAAATATCTCAACAAATGGCAAGCTTGGCCCAAAAATTGATGAGGTTGCGCTCAAAGAATTTATCAAGGGCAAACGATTTGGCGATATTCAAACACACGTTCAGAGTATCAGCGGGGTCGAGAATGTTGACGTAAAGATGTCGCCGTTTTGGGTCAGCTCAGCGCCAAATGACACCAGTCGCATCGCAATTGAGTTTAAAGTGAATGACTAGCTCGCAGATGATTCTTGCGCTCGATGTCGGAGAAAAACGTATCGGTGTCGCGCTGGCTGATACAGCGATAAAAATCGCGATTACGTATGATACTATCTCTGTTGATGGCGATGAAGACAAGGCGCTTGCTCGCATCATTTCTCTCGAGAACATCGACCGTATCGTCGTGGGATACCCACGAAACCAGTCTGGCGAGCCAACGGCCCAAACTGCATTTGTCGAAACATTCACCGAGCGACTACATTCATTTGGGCTGCCGATTGACTATCAGGACGAATCTTTGACCAGCGTCAAGGCCGAAGAACTGCTAAAATCCCAGAAGAAACCGTATCAAAAAGCCGACATCGACTCACTAGCGGCGAGTTTGATTCTGCAGGATTATTTGGAGTTACAGTGATGGATGGCTTTAAACGACCAAAGCGCACTGCCGCTACACCGACTACACGTAGGGTTGCTGCCGTTCCGGCGATCTCTCCGCGTCCTCAGCCGGCTCTTGAGAGTGAACAGCAGCCAGCGACTGCATTGTCTGAGGAGCCATTGCCGCGCGATGCCACTCCTGTTACCCGCACATATTCGCGTTTGCGCCGACGAGGCTGGTTTTTCTGGATTGGGGGATTAATTGTCGCTGCGCTATTTATACTAGGCACGGGGGGTATCTGGTACCAACAGCAACTTCAGCCAGTTGATCCAGCCGATGACTCGAAAGTTCGTTTTGAGGTAAAAGAAGGAACGAGCTTTGCGCGGGTGAGCAGCCAATTGAGCGAGCGCGGCCTCATTCGCAGTCAATTTGCTTTCGATCTCTACGCGCGTCTCAATGACAAGCACAATATTCAGGCTAGTACCTGCAACCTCAAGAAATCAGAGTCGACGGCTGAGATTCTCGATCACCTCACAAAAGGTTGCCATGATTTTGTCTCCGTGACGTTTTACCCTGGGGCTACCATCGAAAAGCCCCTCTACAAGTCACCAAGTGCAACGATTGATCAGGAAAAAATGTATATCAAAGGTGTGCTGTTGTCAGCTGGCTATAGCCCAGCCGATATCGAGGCCGCATTGAAGAAGTCTTACAGTGGACCGCTCTTTGCAGATAAGCCCCCTGGCACCTCGCTCGAGGGATATGTTTTTGGCGAAACCTACTACGTCGACAAGTCCGCCACAGCTGCTGAAGTACTACAAGAAACATTCACCCAGATGGAAAGCGTGGTAGAGCGCAATGATCTCGTAAGCAAATTTAAGGCGCAAGGACTCACGCTCTATCAAGGAATCACCATGGCCTCTATCGTCCAGCGAGAGCTTAACTGCGAAGGCAAGCCGACGGAGGAACGCAAAAATCGCTGCTATGGCTACCAGCAATCAATTGCACAGGTGTTCCTAAAGCGCTACAAAGAAGGGATTTCGCTTGGTTCTGATGTGACCTTTATTTATGCTGCCGACAAAATGGGAGTCACACCAACGGTCGATCTTGAATCCCCCTACAACACGCGTAATCGCGTCGGACTGCCGCCAGGGCCGATTGCCTCACCTGGTGAGCTAGCCCTGCAAGCGGTGGCCAACCCGAGTAACACAGACTACCTGTTCTTTATTGCTGGGGATGACGGGTTGATCTATTTTGCAAATGACGTCGCAGGCCACGAGGCCAACATCAAGAACCACTGCCAGGTCCTCTGTAGCGAACTGTAGCAGTGGGTGTGAGCCATACCAAAATCTGAATCTCAAAACCCTTCATTCACGCCATACGGTGCCTGCACCCAAGGTACAACGCACTTGGCATAGAAGAGGGTGTAGGGTAAGGGGTTTTGATACTTAATGATACCAAAGCGTTGACTTTTTGACACAAAAAGGCTAGTATACGAGAAGCACATTGACACGATAGAATTCGCACTACCACAGGTAGCGAGGATTCGGGTGTGGAAATTAACAGTTTCAAAAGTGCCTACCTTTATAAGTCGTACGAACGCCGAAATTCACTTTCTTTTATCAATATTACGTAAACCAAGGTCGACACGCGCGTTCTTTCCCTGCTATAGTGCCGGGAAGTTAAGACAAAACAGGTAGTCGTGCCTCCAGCAATGAGGGCACAGGAGAACGATTATTCGTAATCAATCCATGGCTCAGGATACCGCAAGAGCCGCAACAATTGAATGTTCATCTGACGATATTCGTCGCTCTGTTCGTAACACACATCACCGCGGATCGGTTTCGTGGTCAACTATTTCCTCATATTTTGGGGTTTTTCTGCTGATATCATCTTTGGTAGCGATTAGTTACAATCCTCCAATTAAAACACCTGCTGCCAACGCACCTGGTGCGACTGCTGTTGCTCAAGCGACACCGCTCAAGGCCGCCAAAGACACTTCTGTTGACCAGCTCATGGCCGCCAACATCGCTGCGGTGGTATCTGAGAGTGCCGATATGCCAATTGCCAACAACGCTTCGACGCTGTCGCAGTCACTAACGGTCGAAAGTCTCCTGGCGCAGACCGACACCAACACCATCAGCAAGCCACAAATTGTCCAGCCGGCGGCAGACAGTCGTACGGCTATCAAATATACGACCGTTGCAGGCGACACCATACCTGCTCTTGCGCAAGAGTACGGCGTCTCAGCGCAGACGATTAAATGGGCGAATAGCTTGACTTCTGATGCACTCGAGCCTGGCAAAGAAATCTCAATTCCACCAGTTGACGGAGTAGTTTACACCGTGAAAGCGGGTGATACTATCGATTCAATCGCGGCCAAATACAAGGCCGACAAAGACCGTCTGGTAGCCTTTAACGACCTCGAGTTAACTGGTGCGCTTGCTCCAGGGGCGCAGATAACTATTCCAGGTGGTGATCTGCCCGAAAACGAACGTCCGGGTTATGTAGCGCCTCGCGCTACAACCACCACGACGCGCAACACAACAGGGACTGGGACCTATTCTGGCGGCTTTAGCTCTGGCTGGCTAGCTGGTGCGTCTGCGGGCAATCGCTATGGCCTTGGCCAGTGTACTTGGTATGCCTACGAGCGTCGTATGCAACTCGGTAGCCCAATTGGTAGTTTCTGGGGCAACGCAAATACCTGGGCATACTCGGGCGCGGCCGCAGGGTTCTTAGTTGATGGTAACCCTGCTCCGGGCGCGATTATGCAAAACGGCGGTGGGTATGGCCACGTCGCTATCGTTGAAGCGGTCAATCCCGGTGTCTCTGTCACAATTAGCGAGATGAATGGCTATCGTTTTGGCGGCGGCTGGAATCGCGTTGGTCACGGAGATATTTCGTGGGGTGAAGCGGTGAGTGGCATGTACCGATATATTCATTAAATATGAGACAAAACACCGTTCTTTCTCATCGAGCCGAGGAGCGATAGCTTCTCGGTTTGCTCTTTTCTACGAAAAGAGAAAAGAAGGGATTTGAGATTGCTTTGCCAAAAGCAAATGAAAAACCCGCCCCAGCCGGGGACTCGCACTACCAAGTATCTGGTCTCGTGCGAGTCCCCGCGGGTGCGGGTCAGAGCGCCAGGTTGGGCGCCCACTCGGTGTCGTTGGCCGGCAACGGACAGACCGTGCCGAGCCGGATCGCGCGAATCGTGAACTGGCTGTTCTCCAGCGCGGCCAGCTTGACCCATGTGGGTCGCATGACCTGGAAGTAGGGCAGGTGCACCGTGAAGATCTTCACGATGACCTGCTTGCGCAGACCACCAACTTTCACGTTGAAGAGGACATTCACGATCTCACCGCCGGGATCCTTGACGATCTCATCGGCCATGCAAACACCCTCGATCTCCATCTGCTGGATCTCCAGAGCGCTGATGCGTGAGTCGACCGATACGATGTTTTGTGCCATGGCATTCTCCTTTGGAGTTCCGATTGCTCGTGACCATCACGCGCAAATACCATGAAAGATATATTATAGCAAATTTGACCATAAAAGTCAACAATGGTACGATAGGTAGAGTATGTTTGTCGACACAGCAAAAGTCACAGTCCAAGCGGGTAAAGGCGGCGATGGAGCCGTCAGTTTTCGTCATGAAATTTATGTCGACAAGGGTGGGCCAGATGGTGGCGACGGCGGACGTGGCGGCGACGTCATCTTTCAGGCGACGGAAAACCTCAACACGCTGCTCGACTTTCGCTACAAGCCCGAGCTAAAGGCTAGCGATGGCCAGGCTGGCAGCAAGCGCAAAAAAGCCGGGCGTAGCGGCAAGGATTTCATCGTGAAAGTCCCGCTAGGTACACTAGTCAAGCGTGACGGCGAGACGATCGCTGACTTGACCGAAAATGGCCAAGAAATCGTGATTGCCAAGGGTGGGGACGGCGGCTTTGGCAACGCGCACTTCAAATCCAGTACTCGCCAGGCTCCAAAAATCGCCGAGCTCGGCGAAATGGGCGATGCCTTTGAGGCCGAGCTTGAGCTGAAACTGCTGGCCGATGTCGGGCTGGTGGGCTTCCCAAACGCCGGTAAATCAACATTTCTCTCTGTGGTCAGCAACGCCAAGCCAGAAATCGCCGACTATGCCTTTACCACACTGACGCCAAACCTAGGGGTTGCAGATATCGACAGCAGCAGCCTACTCATCGCAGACATCCCAGGGTTGATCGAGGGAGCGAGCGAGGGCAAAGGCCTGGGCGACGCATTCCTGCGCCATGTCGAGCGTACCGCGGTGTTGCTTCACCTCATCGACGTCTATAGCGACGATGTCGCCAAGAGCTACCAGACTATCCGGGAAGAGCTTCAGAAATACAGTCCAGAGCTGGCAACTCGACCAGAGGTTGTCGCACTCACGAAGTGCGAAGGACTTGATGACGATATCGTTGCTATGCAGCGCGACGAACTCAGCAAGGTGCTGCCGAAAGACACGCCTGTATTTACGATTTCAGCTGCCGCTCACAAAGGACTCACAGAGGTGCTCAGAGCACTCCAGGCAAAGGTAAGCGAAGTGCGAGCGGTTCAAGCTCTCGAGACTCCAGAGGAAGACGATGAAACCACTGTCATTACTCTCGGTGAAGACCAGCTTTCAAATCATTGGGAAGTGATATTCGATCAAGAGTTGCAAATCTACCAGGTGTCTGGTGAAAAGATCGAGAAATTTGCTCGTCGCACTAATTATGATAACTACGAAACTCTCAATCGCCTCCGCGATATCATGCGAAAGCTCGGGATTTATCATGAGTTGACGCGTCAAGGCGCGACGGGTGAGAGCTTGATAAAAATCGGCGATTCACCAGAATTTACACTGGTTGAGCAATAGCCTACTACTGTTATCTTGACTTTTTTAAACGAAAATTATAAAAAGCATTGACATATAATAAATAATGTGATACAATGCAATTACGTCACTGAGCAGAGGCGATCGCTTCGCTCATGCTGGCACACCTTAACATGTCAGAGAGAAAGTAAGGATGTTCTTGCGGCTACAAAGGTATGAAACAGTTCATAGCTTTGTAGCCGTAGGAACACGCGGTTCCGCACACGGATGGTGAAAAATGATTTTTGTTGAAAGGGCAGACGTGCACACGTCGGGCTTCACCTAGATGCAATCACGAAAAAAGCATCGCAACACTCACTCGCCTTTTGCGAAAGGAATTACTAGTGCGATTCTCTAGCTAATCTAGCGCTGGTCTCGGCGCGCGCACAAAACGAGACGTTCGTCTGATCCGCGCAAGGATCCTGTGCTTGTGGGACGCGTGCTCATCGTAGTTGAAAGAGACTGTACCTTCGATATCAATCGAAGCGATGTGTCTTGAATAAACAACGAACACACGCATGTGCTTCTTTTGCACCCATGGGGACAATCACGTGATTGATCCGACACAGTAACAACTGAATATGCTTTACGCTTGATGCCTGATGCAGTGGGGCGGAAGTTTGGGATAGATCCCGGCTGTGCAGTATCTGCACGCGACTTCCGCCCCACGTCGGGCACTTACACTCTCTGACATGTTATATTCTACTTCGCACCCAGCAGGGTGTTTTTTGATATCTGCTAGACTAGAGGTATGGCACAAACCTTTTTCTTCTACGACCTCGAAACCAGCGGCCTCTCTGCTCGTGAAGATCGCATCATGCAGTTTGCAGGCCAGCGCACTGACATGGAGCTCAATCCTATCGGGGAACCGTATAACCTGCTGGTGGCACTCAACGACGACACTTTGCCGAGTCCGGATGCGTTGATGGTGACAGGCATTAGCCCGCAAAAGACACTTGACGAAGGCTACACCGAAGCGCAGTTTGCCAAAATACTCCAAGAAGAAATATTTACGGAAGATACGATAACGGTCGGCTTCAATAGTGTGCGATTTGACGATGAGTTCGTACGTCATCTTTTCTGGCGGAACTTTTACGACCCATACTCGTGGACATGGCGTGACGGTCGTTCGCGTTGGGATTTGCTCGACGTTGTGCGCATGACGCGCGCGCTCAGACCTGACGGCATAGAGTGGCCGGTTGATAGTGAAGGCAAAGCCACGAATCGTCTCGAGCTGATCACAAAAGCCAACGGTGTGTCACATGCAAATGCCCACGATGCGCTGAGTGATGTGGTGGCATTGATTGATGTCGCAAAGCTAATCAAGCAGAAGCAACCTCAATTGTTTGACTATCTATTGTCAATGCGTGACAAAAAAGCTGTGCAAAAGCTGGTTAATCTCGATAGCAAGCAGCCATTTGTGTATGTCAGTGGCCGCTATGGCAGCGAGTGGAACAAGGCCACCATTGGTTTTCCGTTGACCAGCGCGCCGAACGGCAATGTAGTGGTATATGATCTGCGCTACGAGCCTACCCAATTTGTTGGGTTGAGCGACAAAGACCTGGCAGCAAAAATCTTCGCAACATGGGAGGAGCGCAAGGCTGATGATTTCGTCCAGCTGCCAACAAAAGTTCTGCAGTACAACCGCTGTCCGGCCGTGGCGCCGCTTGGCGTGCTATCGAGTGACGACGGGTGGCAGCGAATTGGACTGGACGAGTCGACTATCAAAAAGCATATGAGCATATTGCTTGCGCACCCAGAATTTGCCGAGCGCCTGCGGAGCCTCTATGAGCGAAAGAGGGACTATCCGGCAGCAAGCGACCCAGAGGCGCAGCTCTACGATGGCTTTCTGGCAGACCGTGATGCACTACGGGTTGAGGCGGTTAGAAATGCCAGTGAAAATGAGCTGGCAGACTTTCATCCTGATTTTGCCGATGAGCGACTGCCGTCGTTGCTGTTGCATTACAAGGCCAGGAATTTCCCCCGTACACTCACCGAAGCCGAAGTTGCCGTATGGGAAGAATGGCGAACAGCACGAATTAATCGCCAATTACCTGGTTTTATGAAATCGCTCCAACGTATTGCTACGACCGCAGATGAGTCAAAACAGTTTATGCTTGAAGAACTAAAACTCTGGCTTGAATCAGTCATGCCAAGTGAAGACTAGTCGACAACGGACCATCGTGCAAGGCGCAAGAGTGAATCAATCCAGGGTATGAACATCTGGGTCTACTCCAGTGTTCATTAAGGAAGGATTGGCCTTTCCTAAATGTGGCTATAGCGGCGTCGCGGCATGCGTCGCTGCTTGGCGCTTGCCTTCGTCTTGCGGCGTTCATTCATGAGTGTTTCGGCGTACCATGTCACCAGCAGGCTGATCATTGCGCAGTACACTGCCATCATCAACCAAAACGGCATAGCCGTTCCAGTCCCGGGTATAGAGCCCACAAGAATCAACCCCAAGAGGGCATTTGTGACCTTTGCTTGGGTAAGCAAAAGCATACTGATGAGAATAATAATACTGACGATAATTCTTCGCTTCATGAAATACCTCTTTAGTATTAGCGCATTATATCACAAAATACTTTAAAAATCAATACCATTTTGTAATAATCTTAATCATCGGAGTGAATCTAGATTTTTTTAGTGTTTTGCGGTACAATATCAAGCCATGTCAGAGTTTATTCGTGTACAGGGGGCAAGGGAGCACAACCTCAAAAATATCGACGTCGAGATACCGCGCGATAAGTTTGTGGTGGTGACTGGGCTTTCTGGGAGCGGCAAATCAAGCCTCGTGTTTGATACGATTTATGCCGAAGGCCAGCGCCGCTATGTCGAGAGCCTCAGTAGCTACGCTCGACAGTTTCTTGGCATAATGGACAAGCCCGATGTCGATAGTATAGACGGGCTCAGTCCGGCGATCTCGATCGACCAAAAGTCCACCAGTCGTAATCCTCGCAGTACGGTCGCAACCGTCACGGAGATTTATGACTATTTGCGCCTCCTTTATGCGCGTATCGGTGTGCCGCATTGTCCTGCTTGCGGCAAGCCGGTTCATCGCCGTACCGCCCAGGCGATTATCGATGAAATCATGAAGTTGCCTGAGGGCGCAAAACTGATGGTATTGGCACCAATTGTGAATCAAAAGAAGGGCGAGTTTGCCCATGTGCCTGAGCAGTACGCACGCACAGGATTTGCCCGTGCTCGTGTCGACGGTGTCGTCTATGCCTTGGATGAATTTCCCGAGCTGCAGAAGAATTTCAAACATGATATTGAGATTGTTGTCGATCGTATCGTTATGAAACCAGATGTGGTGAGCCGTGTCACGCAGTCGGTCGAGCAGTCACTCGAAATCGCCAGCGGCGTAGTACAGTTGCTGGACGTCGATAGCGGGGAACTCCACACCTTTAGTCAGCGCTACGCCTGTGTCGATCATCCTGGAGAGGATATCCCCGAGCTTGAACCACGGCTGTTTAGCTTTAATGCGCCGCAAGGTGCCTGTCCGGTTTGCACCGGTCTTGGCAGCCGGCTCGAAGTCGATCCTGATTTAGTATTTAATCCGAACCTGACGATTGCTGAAGGTGCGATTCGCCCGTACAATCGAGTAAATTCTGATGCATGGTACATGAAACGTCTTTCGGTTGTGGCCGACGAGCATGGGTTCAGCGTGCAAGTGCCAGTCAAGCAGTTGAGGCAAGAAGATCTCGAGAAAGTGCTCTACGGCACAGGAAATCAAAAGTACCGCGTACAGTTGAGCGGCGGCCGGTTCTACGACTCGACCTACGAGGGGGTCATTCCGAACCTGGAGAGACGACACAAAGAAACGGATAGCGAATTCATGCGCCGGGATATCGAACGGTTTATGCGCGAACGCTCCTGCACGGCTTGTAAGGGTCAGCGACTCAAGCCGGTTGTGTTGGCCGTAACGGTGCATGATCTGTCGATCATGGACATTTGCAATCTCGGCGTTGATGACGCGATTGATTTGTTTAACAATCTCAAACTTACTGATGACGAACTATTTATCGCTCGACAGATTATGAAAGAAATCATGGCGCGACTTGGTTTCATGAGCAATGTTGGATTGACGTATCTGGAGCTTTCACGAGCAGCAAACACCCTGAGCGGCGGCGAAGCGCAGCGTATACGACTGGCGACACAAATTGGTTCGGGGCTACAAGGCGTGCTGTACGTGCTCGATGAGCCATCGATTGGGCTCCATCAGCGCGATAACGACCGTTTGATTGGTACGTTGAAACATCTGCGTGATCTCGGCAACTCAGTGCTAGTAGTGGAACACGACGAAGATACGATCAAACATGCCGACTACCTGGTGGATGTTGGGCCTGGTGCCGGGGTGCATGGTGGGCAAATTGTGGCCCATGGCACGCCCGATCAAGTTGCCAAAAATCCTGATAGCATCACCGGCCGATTTATGTCAGGCGCAGAGAAGATCGAAGTGCCAAAAAAGCGTCGCAACATCGCGAAAGATCGCAAGCTAATCATCCGTGGAGCGCGTGAAAATAATCTCAAAAATATCGACGTCGAATTTCCACTTGGTGTCATGACACTCGTCACCGGTGTGAGCGGCAGCGGCAAATCAACACTCGTCAACGACATCTTGGCGAAAGAACTTTCAGCACGACTTCATAGAGCTCAGGAAGTGCCTGGTGCGCATGAAAATATCGAAGGCATTGAGCACCTCGATAAAGCGATCATCATTGATCAATCAGCAATTGGCCGTACGCCGCGTAGCAACCCGGCGACATATACTGGCGTCTTTACGCCGATTCGTGAGCTATTTGCGGGTACCCCTGAGGCGAATATTCGCGGCTACAAGGCTGGGCGATTTAGTTTCAATGTAAAGGGGGGACGCTGCGAAAATTGTCAGGGTGATGGCGTGATCAAGATCGAGATGCATTTCCTGCCCGACGTCTATATTCAATGTCCTGAGTGTCACGGCAAGCGCTATAACCGTGAGGCGCTCGAGATCAAGTACAAGGGCAAGACAATTAGCGATATCCTCGACATGACGGTCGAGCAAGCCTGTGAGTTCTTTGAGAACGTCCCTGCAATTCACCGTAAGCTCGATACTATCAACGAAGTGGGTCTGGGGTATATCAAGCTTGGCCAGCCAGCCACGACATTTAGTGGTGGAGAAGCGCAGCGTATCAAGCTTGCAAGTGAACTAGCGCGCCGAAGCACCGGCAAGACGCTCTATATTCTTGATGAACCAACGACCGGACTACACACGGCGGACGTCAAGAAGCTTTTAGAAATTTTGCAGAAGTTGGTTGAAGGCGGCAACAGCATGATTATTATCGAGCACAATCTCGAGGTGATCAAATGCGCCGACCATATTATCGACATGGGCCCCGAAGGCGGTCAAGGTGGTGGCATGGTGATTGCCAGTGGCACACCTGAAGAAATAACAAAAGTTCCTGCGAGCTTTACCGGGAAATACCTTAAAGAATTGCTCTAGCTACATGAGAATGCCCCTGCGCCAGTAGCTGGCGCAGGGGCGAGGAGTCAGACGCAGTCTCGCGAGCTGACGCGGCAGTGTACGCCGCATCTGCATGCAGGGCACGTACAGGCGCAACCATCCTCTTCTTCATCGGCCACGGGACCGATCGGAATCTTTCGCACGAGAGATTACTTTCTCGAATGCGAATCTAGATACTACAGTACAGTATTATCTATGCAAACGGACAAGCAACTAAAGATTGTTGCGGCGTCCAAAGACGATTTGCAATTCGCGTTTTGTGCCCGACCAGAAACTCGCTCGCTTTTCTTTGGTGCGCAGCGCATGCCATAGCATCGGTGAAATACTGAGAAAGATGATAATCAGCGCGGCAATTTCGACATTGATACCCAGATCATGGAGCAGTCTACCAGCAAAATACCCTAGATAGGTAAAGCTGTATGTCCAAGTGAAGGCGCCGATGATGTTGTAGGGCAGAAACTGTCGGTACGGCATCTTGCTGACGCCGGCGACAATCGGCACAAACGTACGGATGATCGGCACGAAGCATGCTAGGACAATTGCAACCGGGCCGTGTTGTTCATAGAATTTTTCCGTGCGAACCAGATTTTCTTTGCGAAACAGTCGAGAATTTTTGCGATCAAATAGTTTGCGACCGACTTTTTTGCCAAAGAAGTACCCGGTCTGCTGTCCCGCGAATGCGCAAACAAAGAGCAAAAAAGCAAACAGGTGAATGCTGATATGGCCGAACGACCCAATGCCTTGTTGGACAAGAAACCCTGCAGTAAATAGCAGGCTGTCGCCAGGCAAGAAAAAGCCAATCAATAGCCCTGATTCGGCGTAGATAACAGCTAGCACGGCGAGTACACCAAGACCAGTAATCAGATTGAGCAACGCTTCCATTACCCCTGATTGTAACATATATCACAGGTTGGGATGAGCGGTTTGCTATAATAAGTAGTACTGGATAACTCCGTAAACGTATCCTGAAAGGAGAGAGATGGGAGATAAAGTAAGTCTTAAAGTTGAGGCTCGTGAGCTTCAGGGAAAGAAAGTGCGGACACTGCGTCGGCAAGGTCTGACGCCGGGTGTGGTATATGGTGCTGATATGGAACCAATGGCAATCCAAGCGGATGCACTAGAAGTACGCAAAGTTGTTAGCACCGCCGGTAAGCACACGCCCGTGAACCTGACTGGCAGCAAGCGTCGTATTGCCATGATCAAAGATGTTGATTTCGACCCAACCAAACATGGCGTCGTGCGCCATATTGCATTTCATGCTGTGCGTGCTGACGAACCTGTCACGACAACTGTCGCAATTCGCTTAGTTGGCGAAGGCGAGAGTGAGGCTGAAAAAGCCGGACTGATCGTCCTACAGGCACTCGACAAGATCGAGATCAAGGCGTTGCCGATGGAGCTACCTGAGGCGCTCGAAGTTTCAATTGTTGATCTTAAGGAAGCGGGCGACCGTGTAACGGTCGGCGATATTACACTTCCTGCTGGCGTCGAACTGGTTGAGCACAACGACGGTCATGTCGAAGAAGATGAAGACGAAGAGAAGCCGAAGATTACCGACCTGATGGTCGCGAGTGTTTGGGAGCCGGCTGCGCTGCAGGCTGCTAATGAGGCTGCTGCTGGTGATGCCGAAGATGAGACGAATGTCGAGGTAGCGGGCACCGAAGGTGAGGATGCCTCGACCGAGAACGAAAAGACTGAAGCGAAAGCTGAATAGAGACTCTCCTCGTACTGAAATCTGTCGCATGTATATATACATGCGACAGATTTTTATTCTTCGATAAATCCTCCTGATTGGTGGTTCCAGAGTTTGGCGTAGGTGCCGTTTTGTGCAAGAAGTTGCTTGTGACTACCGTCTTCGACAATCTTGCCGTGGTCGAGCACGATGATGCGGTCGAGCTTGGCGATGGTGGATAGACGGTGGGCGATGACGATGCTCGTGCGATCTTTCATCAGAGTTTCGAGACTTTGCTGAATCAATTTCTCCGACTCGCTATCGAGTGCGCTGGTTGCCTCGTCCAGCACGAGAATTGGTGCATCCTTGAGAATAGCGCGCGCAATCGCAATACGCTGTCGCTGCCCACCGCTTAGCTTCACGCCACGTTCACCAACGAGCGTATCGAGCCCTTGCGGCAGATTCTCAATAAACTCCCAGGCATTGGCTTTTTTGGCGGCTTCGGTGATTTCGGCTTCGGTTGCATCTGGCTTGCCGTAGGCGATATTTTCGGACAATGGACGATGGAACAATACTGATTCTTGCGGTACATAGGCGATAGACTGACGCAGGCTCTCCTGTGTTACCTTCGCAATGTCTTGCCCATCGATCACAATTTTTCCGCTATCAATATCGGAGAAGCGTAGAAGTAGACTAGTGAAGGTCGTTTTGCCTGAACCACTATGACCGACAAGCCCCACTCGTTGACCGGGCTTGATGTGGAGGGAAAAGGCATCAAAAACATGCTCACCCTTACCCTTGTCGTGGGTGAAGTCAATGGACTCGAATGCTATATCACCAGCAGTTGGCGACAGTCTTCGAGAGGTATGGTCAGTGAGTGCATAGTCACTCCCCAGTATTTCTACCATGTCGTACGAGTCGCCCATGATGCGGTTATAATTACGCATGATGTTGTTCATTTCCCATAACTGTCGCGAGACCGTGAGCGTAAAGGTGAGGAGAAGATATACAGTACCGATTGAAATGAAACGGTGTTCGCTGGCATACACAGCCGCAATGATTGCGCCACCACTTACGACGACGAGTAAGCTCGAATAAACAGTACTGACTTTTAGAAAGCCCCACATCGATGCTAGAGAAGTACCTCGCCACGTGTTGGCGTGTAGCTTGCTACGCGTGAACTCAGTTTTCTCATTGCCAAATGCCTTTACTGCGACGATGTTGCTCACCATATCTGCCAGGTAGCCGCTTAGCTTGGTCGAAGCTTGTGCTTCGCGGGTATTGAGCTCACGCATAAAACTAGAGCCGCGGTACACTGCGATTGCAAAGACGATAGTTACCGCCAAGATAAATAATGCGTAGGGAAGAAAATAAAAACTGCTAATGATGACGGTGGCGATGATCGTTACAAGCACAGGAGTTGCTTGCCAAATGATGGTATCCCAGAATCGCTCAAACCCACCAGTCAGCTTATTTGTCTGACTCACAAGCGATCCGCCAAATCGATTGGCGTGGAAGTTCAGACTTTCGTGAGAGAGTTTTTTGAATACGTCAGTATAGATGTCGCGTTGTGCACTAACTTGAAAAGACCATGTTACATAAAGAGCAAGTCGCCAGAAGATAACCTCGCCAAGTAGTTGAGTCACAATATACCAGACAATAACTGGCCATGTGTTTGCCACCGTGGCGTCGCCAGCCTGGATAAGGTTGAACACGTGAGAGAGTAGCAATGGGCCGGCGAACGCATTGCTGAGTACCGCAAGCACTGGAAACAATACGGCAAGAAAACGCCGAATTTTGTAGGGCTTAGAATAGTGCCAAAATAATTTGAGGGTATTTTTTTGCATGAGCCTCCTTTAGGGATATCTGCATAAATTAACGGTTGCTTGGTGTTTATTTCGCCAGCGGTCTAGCTCGTCAAGACGTCCGCGAGTAGAGGAACCACGAATGGTTCATAGTAGTACTAGTTTACTACAGGGTTTTATGAGAGTGCAATAGGATAATCATTTTATTATAGCAAATTCTATAAAATTTGTCAAATATAACAAAATACCCTATACTACACTTATGCTTATACTACATATCATTATCGCGATCTCAAGCTTCTTGCTGGCAGCCGGCCTGCTCGTGAAGCCAGAACAAAAAGTATTGACTATTAATTACGGACTCATTGGTGCAACAATTGCCACGGGAACGTTGCTCGTAGTGCAAGGCTACAGTGCCCTGCATGTCTGTTCTGCTGGGCTGTTCTATACACTTGCGATGATTGCGCTCACTATGGTTGTACGCCGACGGCTTGCGCTAAGCGTTTAGATATCGCACTCACATTTCGAGCTGATATAGTGTCGGTATGGCGATGCGAACAATTAACAAAATCAAAGTAGCCCGTGTCTATCCATATTATGTGGCAAAAGTAGAGAAAAAGGAACACACTGAGCAGGAGCTGCACAAAGTTATTTTCTGGCTGACGGGGCATGATGAAACCAGCTTTGCAAAGGCGCTGGCCGACGATCTCACGTTCGAGGACTTTTTCGATAGCGCTCCGCATATGAACCCGAATCGTTCGCTCATCACTGGTGTAATTTGTGGTGTTCGGGTAGAAGAAATCGACGATCGCATCACCCGAGAAGGGCGGTACCTAGACAAATTGGTCGACGAGCTCGCTAAGGGTAAGTCGATGGACAAGATATTGCGCAAACCATAGACAAAGCAAAGATTCCAACAGATTAGTAGTCTATTACCTGCATTCCTAACCGTCGTAGATTTTACTAACAAAACTTGGACGTCCGTCAAGATTTTGTTAGATGATATAATAGGAGAAAATTGAGGATTTTGGAAGAGATGCAAAAAATATTACTCTACTATAAATTCACGCCGATTGCTGACCCGGAGGCTGTGAAGTTGTGGCAAAAGACACTGTGCGATTCACTTGGCCTGAAGGGGCGAATCTTGGTGAGCCGCCATGGGCTGAATGGTACGGTTGGTGGTGATATCGAGGCTTGCAAAGCCTATATCAAAGCTACGAAACAGTACGCGCCGTTCAAAGATATCGTGTGGAAGTGGAGTGACGGCACTGGCGAGGACTTTCCTCGCATGAGCGTCAAGGTGCGACGTGAGTTGGTAGGATTTAAGAATAGCGACGATGAATTTGATGTCAATATGGACGGCGTGATTGGCGGCGGCAAGCACCTCAAGCCAGAGCAAGTCAACGAGATGGTAGAGAAGTATGGTGACGATGTGGTGTTTTTTGATGGTCGAAACGAGCATGAAGCGCGTATCGGCAGATTCAAGAATGCTGTGGTGCCAAATACCAATACCAGTCGTGATTTCATCGCCGAACTTGAAAGTGACAAGTATGATGATCTCAAAAACAAAAAGATCATCACCTACTGTACGGGGGGTATCCGCTGCGAAGTGATTTCAAGCATGATGAAAAAACGCGGCTTCAACGAAGTCTACCAAATTGATGGGGGTATCGTAAAATATGGTGAAAAATATGGTGATGATGGGTTGTGGGAAGGTAGTTTGCGTGTGTTTGACAATCGCATGACGATCGACTTTAGTGACCATGCCAAAACAATTGGCGAGTGCACGCACTGCAAGGGCAAGACCAGTAATTTTGAAAACTGTGCCTACGCACAGTGCAATGACCTCGTGCTAATTTGTGAGGATTGCAAGAAAAATCCTGAGCTGCTGTATCATTCTGAGAACTGCAGAAATCAGGCTACGGAAAGGAAGTTGCAAACGGTATAATGAAGGATCTCGAAAAACAAATCGCTCGTATCGAGCAGCGAAATAAGCAAGTAGAGCAGAACAAAGCATGGGAAACGAGCTGGACTCGGAGGATATCGATTGCGCTACTCACCTATGTGGTTGTGTGGATGTATTTACAATTTGTCGTGCATGTCGATCCATGGATAAATGCGATCATTCCTACTGCGGGTTTCTTGATGTCCACATTGACGCTCACATTCATTAAGTCTGTATGGATTGATAAAATGCGTCACGAAAAATAGCGGCCAAGCCGGCGCTGACAGAGTTAGATTAGCCTATAAGCCATCGCGTAAGAGAAGGAGGCAGCGTGAATCGTATTAAAAGGTTGCTATTTCAAGACAATACTGGCAAGTATATCGTTGTGCAGCCACCGAATCTGCCGGTGTATATTATGTTGGTGGGGATTATTGGCAGTAATCTTTTTGTCAACGGCAAAGCACATACATTCTTTGACTTACTGTTCTTTGGCGCAGCATTCTTGTGGGCGTATCTAGAAATTCGCTTTGGAGAAGCAGGCGTCCGACGGATCATGGGAACGATCGTCATGATTGGTTTGTTTGTCTCGCGACTCGCATAAGCCGATAGTGTACTAAAGTTTCGCTGCAACTTGCTCCATTACATTGATCAGCTTCGTACTTTCAATTGTGGTAATGTTGGTTTCGGCGTCTTCGCTCGCAAAGCGCATGGTCGCGACATAGTTTCCTTTTTTGATAGTGATTTTTGTTGCATAACGACCTTTTGAGATCATCGCGTCATCAGCAGATGGAACAATGGCATCCTCGGTTTTTGTTTCGGTGCTGCGAGAATAGTATGCAATTGCAATAGGTACCGTCTTTGCATAATACACAGTCAGTGTAGATTCTGCTCCGGGAGTAGAGCCGGAACCTATACTGGTGCGCGTGCATTCATTTGAAATTGGGACGACTAACCCGTTTGACGTTTTTTCTGGGCTGCTATCAAAGTTGGTTGAAGTTTGCTTGACTACAGCAGAAGGGGTCGCTGGTGCAACAAGTGCATTCAGGTGCCTACGAGTGAAAAGTTGACAAGGTTCTTTTAGTGCGACTTTGTCTCCTATCGTTGATGCGCCAAGGATAGCACCGGTTTGTTTTTGAGCAGATCTATTGGTAATGTTTTTTGTAATGATCGTAAGTGCTTGCTTTGTCTTATCTGCAGCTCGATCATCGGGCGATGTATCCACGAGATAACTTGTGAAAAGCCCGCCATATTTGAGAGTGTAGATCGCTGAATCTTTGTGGATATAGTAGACTCCTTGTTCGGGATCAAAAAGAACAGGTAGCGGATGACCTTTCACTTCTTCAGACGGCTTACGATCTGACATGGCCTGAGCTTGGCTGCGTGAAGTGCGAACCATTTCAATCGTTTGGCGCGCAGCTTCTTCTTCTGCGGGGGTGAGGTTACCCTCCGTAAGACGTTGTCTCGCTTCTGACTCAAGTCGATCCATCTCTTCGAGCGCGCCTACAGACTCGTTGACAGATCGGCTTTTCCAGTCGAGCGCAGCGAGTTGGGTCGAAGGAAAATAATTTGCTGATAGTTTCACAATACTGTCAGCTGTGTCTCCTAATTCATATTCGCAGCCAAGCTCACCGATTTTTAGCGATGTGTTCAGCGAAGTTTGAGGTGAACGTGACGACGAGTAAGGCTTGTTTAGGAGTGACACAACAAGCCAGATAAGGCCGCACACGACAAGTAACCCTACGACCGAAGTGGCAAGGGTAATTAACAGTTTGTTTGACCGAGAAGAAGGTGCGGGGTCGTGAATGGGAGGGTGAGTCGAATTGTCCATGGCCCTAATTGTAGAAGTTTGAGGTTTTTAATTCGTAGTTTATTTCACCATAGCGAAGTAGGCGGTTCGCGATTTTCTCTATTGTTTCGTATACTAGATGATAGAGAAAGTGAGAAAATATGGCATTATACAATACGACAACACGCGCTGAGTTTGAAGATAAAGTGCTAAACAATGAGAAAACAGTACTGGTTGATTTTTGGGCAGAATGGTGCCCACCATGCCGAGCGATGGCGCCGATATTGCATGATGTCGCCGAGGCGATGGACAAGGACGTTGACATCGTCAAGGTCAATATTGAAGATGGTGTAGATAACGCAGCACTGGCGGGTGAATATGAGATTCGTAGTATTCCGAACATGCATGTATTTAAAGGGGGCAAGTCAGTTGATCAAGTAGTGGGTATGGTGCCACGACCCGCACTCGAAGATATTCTAAATAAGCAGATTAAATAATACGTTAATGGCACACGCATCAACTCGGAACAAATGGTGGAGAGTGTTTATACCCGCGGCATTGCTATTGGTCTGGCTGGCATTGGCTGGGGTAGGTGGTCCGTATTTTGGAAAAATTGATCAAGTATCGAGCAATGACCTGTCGACATTCCTTCCAAAAAATGCCGAATCAACCAAGGTGAAAGACGAGCTTGCAAAGTTCCAAACCTCAGGGACTATTCCGGCAATTGTTGTGTTTGAGTCTGATGCCTCGCTGACCGACACTCAGAAATCTCAGCTTATGACAGCGCGAGATAACATGCAGAAAACAGGAGTAGTGATGGGTGAGGTGTCGCAGCCGGTGTACTCAGATGACGGTAAAGGCGGGTTTGTGTTGGTACCGATCGATAGTGATACAAAATTCGCACCGGTGATCACCAAGCTACAGGATGCAGTAAAGCAGTCGGATATATCGATGCGTTCAGCGTTCACTGGCCCCGCTATGTTCGCAAGAGATCTCAACAAAGCGTTTGCAGGTATCGATGGGACCTTGCTCGTGGTGGCGCTTGCCGTTGTGTTTTTAATTTTGCTCGTGGTATATCGTTCTCCGGTGCTGCCCATCGTGACGCTTATGAGTGCGATAGCAGCACTCGCGAGTGCGATTTTTGTCGTCTGGCACTTGGCAAATGCAGGAGTGATGCAGCTAAACGGGCAGGTGCAAGGTATATTATTTATTTTGGTGATTGGTGCAGCTACTGACTACGCACTACTCTATATATCTCGCTACCGCGAAGAGCTCACTCTTCACGAGAGCGCTTGGGATGCGACACAAGCAGCGCTCAAGGCGTCATGGGAGCCAATTGTTGCGGCAGGCGGCACGGTTATCCTCGGGCTCCTTTGTTTGCTAGTATCCGACCTTGGCTCAAACAAGGCACTTGGCCCTGTGGGTGGGGTAGGGATCGCTTTTGCAATTGCTTCGGCGCTGACGTTCCTGCCGGCAGCCTTACTGCTGTTTGGCCGTCGTGCATTTTGGCCGCGTCGTCCACGTTATATGCCTGGCAAAGGTCACGGTGACTACCATGATAACCATCCGGTTTGGACAAAGGTAGGTCGCTTAGTCGGTAAGCACCCAAGACGACTATGGGTCGGTATTTCAATTTTACTGATTGCGTGCTGCGTGTATATACCCCAGCTCAGGGCGCAGGGCGTCTCACAACAAGACTTGATTGTAGGTAAGTCTGAAGCTCGTGATGGTCAGATACTGCTAGACAGGCATTTTCCTGGTGGCTCAGGTTCACCGGCATTTATCCTTGTTCCAGAATCGCAGCAAGTTGCAGTTGTGAAGCAGCTCGAAACAGACTATGGTGTCGACTCAGTAAGCGTCCTCACAAGTGACAAGACCAGGACATCGATGCTGGTTGGTCGCTCAGAAATAAAATTGAGACAGCAAATAAGGGAAAAAATCGCGGCATCTCGCCAGGAGCAGCTGGATACGATTCGTACAAAAATAGAAGCTGAAATGGCAGGTGCACCAGCAGAATATATTGAACAATTCTATCAACAGGCTATCGCGGCAGTACCTTCAGTCGATAGTATTGCCGCAAGCGCCTATCCGTTTAAGGACCTACAGCCAAAAGTGGTTGACGGGCAAGTAGTGTTACAGGCTACGCTCAAAGATCCTGCGAGCTCAGTTCAGGCACGCGAGACGATTTCACGACTTCGGGCGACGATTCAACCGACTCATCCAGAAGTTATCTTTGGCGGTGTGAGTGCAGTCCAGCTCGATACCAACACCGCATCGACACATGACTTAAAGATAATTATTCCATTGATTCTCCTGGCTATTACTAGTGTATTGATGCTACTCCTCAGGTCGGTTGTAGCACCACTCATACTACTCGCCACGACGGTTGTCTCGTTCGGTGCGACACTAGGCGTTGCGGCTTTTCTGTTTAATAATGTCTGGCACTTTCCTGGCGCAGATCCATCAGTGATTATCTTCGGGTTTGTATTTTTGGTGGCTCTCGGTATTGATTACAATATCTTCCTGATGACGAGAGTTCGCGAAGAAACAATAAGGCTTGGTGTGCGACAAGGAACGCTCAAAGCACTCGTTGTAACTGGCGGAGTGATTACGAGTGCGGGCGTAGTATTGGCATCTACTTTTGCGGCGCTGTATGTAATTCCAATCTTGTTCCTGGCGCAAATCGCCTTTATTGTGTCGTTCGGCGTCTTGCTTGATACACTTATTATTCGCTCGCTGCTTGTACCCTCGCTAACGTTAGAGATCGGTAAAAAAATGTGGTGGCCATCGCGAATATCGAAAAAAGGAAAGCGGTAACGAACATACTCTCGCGGCCACCCCGCTTTGCAAAAAGATGATGGTACGGAATGTTATGCCTGTTCGCAAGCTTAACGAGCTCGGGGCGCAATAGCGCGGTATAATAAAAAGGTGAACAAAGCGCTTGAGGCAAAACTGAAAGAACTCCCCTATACCCCAGGGGTCTACTTCCACAAATCTGAGACGGGCGAGATTATTTATGTTGGCAAGGCAGCGGTGCTCAAAAATCGCGTCCGCCAATATTTTCAATCGAAAAAAGATTTTGATGCCAAGACCCTGGCGCTCGTGAGTGAGATTGTCGATACCGATTGGGTAGAAACAGAGAGCGAAATTGATGCACTATTTCTCGAGAGTGAGATGGTCAAGCGCTATATGCCGCGCTACAACATCCTTTTGCGAGACGACAAGTCGCAAACGTTTGTGCGCATCGACATGAAGAGCGAGTGGCCTCACGTCAGTTTCACGCGTAATCCAGCAGACGATTCGGCGACATATATTGGTCCGTTCTATAACGGTTATGCTGTCAAAAAAGCACTGCGATACTTACGCAAAGTATTTCCCTACTACACAAAGGCTCCAACCGATCGAAAAGCCAATTTGGATGTCCATCTGGGACTGAGCCCACGCCCTGACGTAACGAGTTTTGAATACAAAGCAAATCTAAAGAAGTTGATGCAATATATCAAAGGTGGCCGCGTAAAGATAACGACCGAGATTGAAAAGGAGATGAAACGTGCCGCAAAGTCGCAGGAATTCGAGCGAGCTGCCGAATTGCGTAACAAGCTGACGCATTTGAAGGAGCTACAGCGGCGCATTATGTTTGGCGACAAGGAATTCCTGGATATCAGCAAGGACAAGGCGCTGCTCCAGTTGAAAGAGCTATTGGGGCTCGACGAAGTGCCGGCACGTGTGGAAGGTTACGATATTAGTCATATGAGCGGCGAACATGTGGTTGCTAGTATGGTTGTGTTCACGAATGGAGTAAGTGATCGTAGCAATTACCGCAAATTCAAAATGCGCTATCAGCGCAATGACGATGTTGCCAATATGAGAGAGGTGATTGCGCGTCGGTTTAGTGATAAGAATATCAAGGCGTGGGGTGTGCCAAATGTTGTCCTCGTGGATGGGGGCAAAGCGCAATTGGCAGCTGCGATTGATGTGATCCAACAGCAAGGCTACTCTATACCGGCCATTGGTATTGCTAAGCGTGAGGAAGAGCTGATACTTGCCAAAGCAGGTTCAATCAAAAATGATGAGTATATCAAACAGCTCCAGGCGAGTCATTCACCAGGAATTGCGGTGCTGGAAGAGACTGCATACTTTATCGTTAACCTCCATGTTGGTCGACTCAATGCAGGCGGGCACTCAAGAAATCTACGCGGCGGAGATAGTCAAAGCCCCTATGATGAGCTGCTAAAATTTTTCCAGCGGATTCGTGACGAATCGCATCGGTTTGCGGTGAGTTATCATACAACGCTCAAGCGCCATAGCGCGACAAAGAGCACTCTCGATGATATTCCCGGCATTGGGCCAGTCACACGAAAAATACTCATAAAAAAATTTGGCAGCGTCCGCGCAATTTCTGGTGCGAGCGAGCAAGCGATTGCGGATGCTGTTGGCACGAAGAAGGCGCGGGCGATTGTCGCCGCACTGAGCGAGAAGTGATATAGTAAGCATATGCAGAATAGGAAGCACGCTTTTACTATTGTCGAGCTACTGGTAGTCATCACTGTTATCGCTGCGCTTGCTGGCTTGACTATTTTTTCGTTCGGTAGTTGGCGGCTACGGACTGCGCAAACAGAAATGAAGAACGAGCTCAACACCGCTGCAGCTACACTGAAAAGTTATCGCAATTTTAATAACATCTATCCCGCAACATTAGCAGGCATCCCGTACACCCCGAGTACAGGAGTGACCCTCACATATATCTTACGTTCTGGGGGCGCGTCATACTGTCTTAATGCGGGGAGTGTAGCGGTACCGAGCGCACCGCACTGGTATGTTGACTCGAATAACGGTATGGCTCCGACGACAACCAGTTGTTCATAACGTATAATTGTAAGCTATGGATACTGTTAGCAGGCGCAATACGCTCATCGCATCGCTCAAAGGGGGGCTGGTGGTTGCTACTGCCTACGATGCTGTGCAGTTATCGGGCGATATGGCCGCGCCGTTTTTACAAGAATCTGGGTTTTATTGGCTGACTTCACTTGATAAGCCAGGATGGAAAGTGATTATCGACGGGTCGCGTCACCACACCACACTGGTGCGGCCGCACCGAACGGATATCGAAAAAGTCTTTGATGGGGATATCAGCGATGACGTTGTCAAGAAACTAGCGCAGGCCGACGAAATTATCTCGGCTCAGGACTTTGAAGCGCGCTTGCGTCAGCTGGCACGCAAGCACACAGTGGTCTCTACTATCTCTCCAAAGCACGACTATCATTTTGTTTCAAATCCGGCCTCATCAAGCCTAGAGGCATTGCTCAGACGAATTTTCGCACATGTCGATGACTGCAGCGCAAAAGTAGCCGAACTAAAGGCAATCAAAAGCGACGAAGAGCTGGCGGTGATGCGTAAGTCGGTTGCGCTGACACGGCATGCGTTTGAAGAAATTCGACATAATTTAGCAACCTACCATCATGAATACGAGATTGAAGCCGATATGACAAAAATGTTCCGCTTTAAAAACGCCCACCATGCGTATGATCCTATCGTTGCTTCTGGGGAAAATGCCGTCACGCTTCACTATATCGAAAACATCAGTCGTCTCCACAAGACAAAACCGATCTTGATCGATGTTGGTGCACGCGTTGGTGGTTACGCAGCGGACATTACTCGGACGTATTGTGTGGCTCCAAGCCGACGTGTGCGGGAAATCCATGGTGCAGTGGAAAAAGCGCATCACGACATCATTGCATTGCTCGGTCCCAACCTGGTAGTCAGCGACTACATGCAGCAGGTTGACGCAATCATGAAGCGCGCCCTAACTGAATTAGGCCTGCTCGTCGACAAAAGTGATCACGAGACATATCGGAAGTACTTCCCGCATGCTATCAGCCACGGTCTCGGTATTGATGTGCACGATAGTCTGGGTAGCCCTCGTTATTTCAGGCCAGGAATGGTGTTGACTGTCGAGCCAGGAATTTATATCCCAGAAGAGGGGATCGGTGTTCGCATTGAAGACGATATTCTGATTACCGAGACCGGTCACGAAAACCTCAGCCGAGGGCTTTCAACTGCACTTTAGCCCTAGCTTTTTGGGCGGTCAATCGGTATACTACAAGGTAGTATGAAACGACAATTTTTCGTGTTCATCATCCGCTGGATTTTGAACTCGTTTGGACTATGGGTTGCGGTGCGTATCTTTGGTACTGGGTACAGTGGCGCAGAGATTGATGCTAACGTAGGGGCGTTTTTATTGGCAGGATTGATTTTTTCGGTTGTGAATGGAATTTTACGCCCCGCTGTGATCATTCTAGCTCTTCCAGCGATTCTTGTCACTCTGGGACTTTTTACTATTATTGTGAATGGCCTTATGGTGTATATTTCGCTCAAGCTCAGCCCGGGGTTGCAGATGACGTTTTGGCACTCAGTTCTTACCGGATTGGTGCTCAGTCTGGTAAACTATATTGTAAGCAGCGCGCTTGAATTAGAATATATGCGCGTCCGTGAGGAGAACAAGTAAATGAACAATGTCTTAATGGCAATTACCATCGGATCAGCAGTGCTGTTGATTGTTGCGATTCTTTTGCAGCAACGTGGCGCGAGTCTCGGCGCGGGATTTGGTGGCAGTAGCGAGCTATATACGACCCGGCGTGGTCTCGACAAAAACCTATTTGAAGTGACAATCTTTTTAGCGATCACATTTGTTTTGTCTATTCTCGTTGGTATTATTTTGCCAAATATAACATAGGGCCTGAGCGCTTGTGGATGATGATAAAGTAGGGTGGAAAAAGTTCAAACGCATTCAGCTTGATAGAAAGCAACTACTTCGTCGGGCAAAAAAAATGGAAGGCGCAACACAACGCCACGCTCACAGATTCGTCATTCGTCGGCTCGACAATATCAAATCTGTTTCTCGAGAGATTACGACGTGGCTGCTGCTGGTAGGTGCCATCATTGTCGGCATAGGCGTGCAGCTGTATTGGGGTCAGACTGGCTATATGACAGATGCAGCCGCTAGGGGCGGTACGTACGTCGAAGGCGTTGTTGGCTCAATCGAGACACTCAATCCACTATTTGCGTCAACTAATTCAGAGGCATCGCTGAGTCGTTTGATGTTTTCGTCGCTATATAACTATGATGAGACAGGGTCACTACGCCAAGATCTTGCAACGGGCATGAAAATCGACGAAACCAACAAAATCTACACCGTTACGATCAGAGATAATGTCAAATGGCACGATAACACGCCACTCACAGCGCGTGATATCGCCTTCACGCTGGAGCTAGTGAAGAATCCGGCAGTACGCTCTCCGCTACGCGTGAACTGGCTTGATGTGTCGGTAAAAGTAGTCGACAACAAGACAGTGCAGTTTATTCTACCGGCAACCTATGCGGCATTTCCTTATGCTTTGACGTTCCCTGTACTCCCCGAGCATCTTCTCAAGGACATTGCACCTGGTGCGGTGCGTGAAAGTGCCTATAGTCAGAGCCCGGTAGGGAGTGGCCCGTTTCGTTTTCGGCTGCTGCAACAGCCCGATGTCGTGAGCCAGCACAAGGTTGTTCACCTGGTAGCAAATAGCAAGTATTATGCTGGGGCGCCAAAGCTGTCACGGTTTGAGATCCATGCGTACCAAAACGGCGCTGCCATGATAAAAGCTCTCAAGTCTGGTGAGCTAAGCGGAGCAAGCGATGTCTCACCCCTCCATTTATCGGAAGTTGATTCATCACACTACGACCGAACAGCTGCCGCACAGGACAACGGTGTTTACCTGCTGCTCAATCAAAACAACCCGCTTCTCAAAGAACAGGCGGTCAGAAAAGCGCTGCAGGTAGGCACAGACGCCGGTGCAGTGCGCCAGGCGATCGGCGGTGATCAACTCGCATTGGACCTACCTCTGCTGAATACCCATCTGACGGGTGCGGACATTCCTCATGCTCCATTGTTTGACCAAACGCGTGCAAAAGGCATGCTAGACGAAGCGGGGTGGAAATCTGTAGGAGACCACCGCGAAAAAGACGGCAAGAAGCTCGAGGTTACGATCACGAGCATCAAAGATAGCGAATATGAAAAGGCTGTAGAAACCGTAGAGAAGCAGTGGCGACAACTAGGTATCCTGACACATCATCGGATCATTGATACGTCGGGTGCGGCATCGACGTTTGTGCAGGATGTGCTGCAAACGCGTAATTTCGAGGTATTGCTGTATGAGCTTGCGATCGGTGCAGACCCTGATGTGTACGCGTATTGGCATTCTTCGCAGATTGGTCAGACTGGCTATAATTTTACTAGCTACACAAATAAGACCGTCGATGCAAATCTCGCTAGTGCGCGATCACGCCTAGAGCCTGAGCTGCGTAATGCTAAGTACAAACAGTTCGTGAAGCAATGGCTTGAGGATGTACCGGCGATCGGTCTCTATCAGCCTGTTATGGAATATGTCACAAACGATAACGTTAGTGCATTGGGCCAAGACAGTGTTTTGGTGAATGCAGCGGATCGCTATGCAAATGTTCAGTACTGGACGGTTGCCAAGACAAGTGTCTATGAGACGCCATAGGCTTCTCCGCCAAATTACGTGCAATTTGTAGGCTGGAGGTTCTACCCGAGTATGAGCACATAATAAAAATACGAGCAAATGCTCATCTTTCTGTCGTGGTGCACCTCTGCAATCTATCGTAGAACCAGATTGTCCCAAGTTTGTGCTTGATGCAGTCCAATCTAATCGATCTAGGCATCGGGTATTAAACGGAAATGTCGTTATATCCGGAACAGAAGCCGGTGGGGTCGGCACCATGCTCACTACCTATAATTCAGCTTTTACTGAATTCAGTTTTACAAAAGCATTTATCTCTAGTGTGAAAGTATTGACAACCCCAACCATAACCATAATAATGAAAAGCAATTGTTTGATGGGAGCAGACAAAAAGTGAGAGACAACTAAATAGAGGGAGTAGAAGTGCATGAGGGCGTTCGCATCCAAGTTCGGGGTGAATACTAAAAAGCATACACAGGCCAAATTGTGGCAACGCATAGCAACGCTACTAACAGCGTTTGTTGTGATGAGTAGCGCGCTGGCGCAGGTAGCACAGGCGGCGCCAGGTGATTACGTGTGGCAGAAGGCGGGGACGAATCTGAGCGGAGACCAGAGCTACTGGCAATCCACCGCCATCTCCAGCGACGGCACGAAACTCGCGGCGGTCGTGTCGGGCGGCTTCATCTACACCTCGTCCGACTCCGGCGCTACCTGGACGGAGCGCACCGCCGCCGGCTCGCGTTACTGGCAATCCATCGCCATCTCCAGCGACGGCAGCAAGCTCGCGGCGGTTGTGTCGGGCGGCTTCATCTACACCTCATCCGACTCCGGCGCTACCTGGACGGAGCGCACCGCCGCCGGCTCGCGTGGCTGGCAATCCATCGCCAGCTCCAGCGACGGCACGAAGCTCGCCGCGGTTGACTATGGCGGCTTCGTCTACACCTCATCCGATTCCGGTGCCACCTGGACGGAGCAAACCGCCGCCGGCTCGCGTTACTGGTACTCCATTGCCAGCTCTAGCGACGGCAGCAAGCTCGCCGCGGTCGTGTCGGGCGGCTCCGTCTACACCTCATCCGATTCCGGTGCCACCTGGACGGAGCAAACCGCCGCCGGCTCGCGTAGCTGGTACTCCATCGCTAGCTCCAGCGACGGCAGCAAGCTCGCCGCGGTCGTTTGGGGCGGCTCCGTCTACACTTCGTCCGATTCCGGCGCCACTTGGACGGAGCAAACCGTCGCCGGCTCGCGTGACTGGCAATCCATCGCCAGCTCTAGCGACGGCAGCAAGCTCGCGGCGGTCGTCTATGGCGGCTCCCTCTACACCTCATCAAATTCCGGCGCCACCTGGAAGCAAGAGACCCCGCCGAGCCGTAGCTGGATGTCTGTCGTGATGTCTACTGACGGGTCCAGGCTGGCAGTGGCAGCCGAAGCTGGCAACATCTACCTCGCCAGCAAGGAGGGTCCCGCCACCGCCACAGTCGCTATGCCTAGCCTCCCAGCCGGCAGCAAGGATGTCACGGCAGCTCCAGCCATCGCCGGTGCTAGTCTTTCCGCTACTTCCATGAGCTGCTACACGCTGGCACCAGGTACCACTACAACCTATGGCCCCGACAGCCTCACCGTGCCGGAGCAGGGTGTCAACCTATTGGGCGGCATCGGCTTCAAGCTGACCTGCACCGACACTGGCGGCACCGCCAACACGGCCGTCACCCTGGGAACCGCATACAATGATGCCTCTGCACTCCGCGTCTACAAACGCAGCGGCACCGGCCCACTCGTTGACATCACAGAACAGGTTACCATCCAAAACGAGACCGTGGCTGGCGCCACTAAGACGGTCATCCGCTACAACCTGGTCGACGGCGGCAGCCTTGACGAAGACGGCACAGCCGACGGCACCATCACTGACCCCATCTACATCGGCGTGATGAACAGTGCAGCAACGACCACTCCAGGAGCGGCAGGCGGCTCGCTCGCCAGCACCGGCTTGAATGTTTATGTGCTCCTTGCTCTTGCTGCCACGTTACTCACGAGTGCAACCGTAATCTGGCGTAAAAGCGTTAAGATACCAAAACGCGAATCGTTTAGATAAATAGATGCATCCAGGTAGTTACAACAAAACAGTACATAACACCCCCAGAATGATCTGGGGGTGTTATAGCAATATGACCGTGAAAACAAAAAAGTGCTCCACACTGGATCTCATAGGTCTCGTTTGTGGAACACTTTTATACCTGTTGTTCAATTTGGTGCACTGAAGAGGACTTGAACCTCCACGATCGCAATGATCACTAGCCCCTCAAGCTAGCGCGTCTACCAATTCCGCCACCAGTGCATATATTATTAAGGTTATCTTTTTCGTAGCAGGTACCTTATTATTCTGAGTGCTCTGTGAATATGGGCGGAATTAGTAGACGCAACATCTACAATTTTTTCTGGCGCTGCTTCGCAGCGACCCGCCACCAGTGCATAAGAATATTAATGGTGTACGATCTTTTTGATTATACGAGAGATAGTTACATTTGTAAATAACAGAGAGGGCCATGGTATAATTATTGATGTGGCGCGTTGGCGGAGCAGTTACGCAGCGGTCTGCAAAACCGCGTAGACGGGTGCGACTCCCGTACGTGCCTCCATGCAGATAATAAGGAGGGGTTGACCCCTCCGCTTTATTTCTTAAGTAGATTCATAAATAAGCCTGACACGTTTCTCGACCCCTGAATTTCATGATTGAAAGCATAGCTTTGATCGGAAGGTTCATTTCGAAACTATCCTAGGCAGTGTTCGCCCGCTAAAGCCGATGCTATGTGTTGTTGCCTATAGCCAAGCCCCATGCCTATGATGTGTTAAGATTATTTTTGTCTTATAAGCTCAAGCATCTCAGGAAAGGTTGAGTCAATGAAATGACCGCGGCTCTTGAAGCTGTGGACAATCGCGCTAGGGATGTCATGTTTAAACTTTGCCATATCAGCATAGGGTACGAGAGGGTCGTCCTCACTGTGAAACAGATGAACTTCCCGTGCGCTATTCTCAACCCCTTTGGCTGATGCCACAACAAAGCTGCCGTCTTCGTCTCCCCCATAGCGAGCGGCGACGAGCACAATGCGATGGACTTTCTCTTCAAGCTTATGAGTATGAAAATATTTCGCCAGGAACATGCCACCAAGCGAATGACCAACCAAGGTAACGCCGTCAGAGAGCATCGGCAATATTTTTTCAAAATAGATCACCCATTCGTCGTATACGGCATTAAAACCATTCGGCATAGTTGGTAACAGTACGTCGCAATCTACCGCTTGTTGTGCGATCCACTCGCGCCAACGTGGTGCGTATTTGAGGCTTTCGTAGTCAAGTTGTTTGTTTTTTAGCCATTCCAGATAACTCTCATAGTTGGAAAAACTTTCGCCACCATGGATAAAGAGAATTTGTTTCATATTTTTAGTATAATGTATCCAGCGCGCGAGTGATGGAATTGGTAGACATACTAGACTTAAAATCTGGGGGCCAAAAGCCGTGCGGGTTCAAGTCCCGCCTTGCGCACCAACTAAAACTCCAGGCTTGTCCTGGGTTTTTTAGTTGGTATCCAGTGCTAGCTTAAATCCGCACGGCTGCCGTGCGGGTGAGAACTGCCTGGGGCAGTTCGGAAACGAACTTTCCGATGAAAGGTGTGCTTTCAATCGTGAAATTCGGGGGTAGCAGAATGTGTCCAAGTCCCGCCTTGTGCACCAAAGACGGAACAAAAAGACCGCTCAGCACTGAGCGGTCTTTTCTTTACGCGAAACAAGAGTTGCTATTATCGTTTGAAGCTAGCATTCTCATTTACTTGTACGTACGAGACACATGCACCTTGGTTTTTGAATGCTTTGTTGTCGCTTGTAAAGAGTGATTTCCAGCCGTTGTTTTTACAACCGTCCTTAGACACAGCGGTCGATGTTGCGTCATAGGTAATTGCACAATCGATTGACCATGGAGAGGCATTGCCGGCGGCATCAAACGCACGGACACGGAAGGTGTAGGTACCTTTGCCTTGGTTGAATACGCCTGCTAGTGACGTGGTACTGCCAACATTGGTCGTCCATGCCGCATCCCAACTCGTACGCAGCGGTGTTTTGACACTATATTCATAGCTCGCAACAGCGACATTATCAGACGAGGCATCCCAGTTTGCCTTAATCGTAGCACTGGTTGTCGTACCGCCACATGCAACGGCAGGATTTGTCCAACGCAGGTTAGTCGGCACTGTTGGTGCAGCCGTATCGCGCGGGGCAGCTGTCTCGAAGTCGTAGACGGTACCATTGAAGCTGACGGCATCAACACGAATATCATAGTGCGGATTGCCACTTCCAACATTGAGTGCAACACCTACAACCACTGCGCTCGGAAACTTCTCTTTGAGCTGAGCTAGCGTAAAGGTCTGGTAGCCTGAAAGTGGTGTGCCGTTTCCAATCTCTCGTGTCGAGTACAGGTTACCTACAGCAACATTCCACGTCTGCCAGGTGTTGCTTTGTGCTGCATCGTTTCCAGTCGACACGTATGGCTCAAACACGAGGTTGGTCCACGCTGGCATGCTCGTGTCAGTCGAAGGCGCGCATCCTAAGCTCATCACATTGACAGCTCTTGCACTATCCGAACATGCCAGGGAAAAGTCTGGTATTTTACGTTGGTGCAAATATCTTAAAGCGTTTATAATACATAGAGATGAAAAAATCAGCTAAAAAAAGGGAAAACACGAAGAAAGTTCACCCAAAGACATACGCTCGCACGCCACGCGGCTTACAGTTGCGATTCCTTGATTGGCTGAGTGGTTTTAATGCAAGACTAACCGATCGTCAGCAGTCATTTTTGATACGTCGGCCGCATCGTAGCTTTCGTCGGACATATCGTCGTGATTATGTGCGGCGCTTGCGCATACCAGGCTACGTTGCATTTACCCATGAAGTAAATAGGATGCTGCTAAAATACCGGCGCGTTTTTATTGGACTTGCCATTGTCTATGCATTGACGATCGCGTTTGTTGGAGGATTGACTAACCAGGAAGTGTACGGGCAAATAAGCACACTCATGAAAGAGTCGAGCCAGGAACTGATGAAAGGAGGGGTTGGTAAGATCTCTCAGGCGGGGATTTTGCTGGCTGCAACGGTTTTTGGCGGTGGTTCCGATCTCTCGGCCGACCAGCAGATATACCTCGGACTAGCGTTAATGATGGTATGGCTCGCGACTGTTTGGTTGCTGCGAGAATTCATGCTTGGTCGCAAACCAACACTGCGCGATGGACTATATAATTCTGCTGCGCCTCTTGTCTCCACGCTCGTTGTGGTGTTTGTGCTAGCGATTCAACTGCTTCCGGCTGGAGTAGTGGCGTTGGCCTACGCAGGTCTTGTGTCGGTGGGGCTTGCCACCGAGGGATTTGGGGCGATGATTTTTTGGGTGACTGCTGTGTTGGTTGCGGTACTTTCGCTCTATTGGATCACCAGCACATTGATTGCAATGGTGGTTGTGACGTTGCCGGGTATGTATCCATTCCGTGCGCTAAAGGCCGCCAGTGATTTGGTAGTAGGACGACGACTGCGTATTCTGTATCGATGGTTGTGGGCTCTGCTGGTTGTTGTCGTAAGTTGGCTTGTCATCATGGTGCCAACGATCTTGTTGGATAGTTGGCTCAAAGACACCTGGAAGCAGCTTGATGCAATTCCGATTGTTCCTGTGGGCGTGGCGTTTTTGAGCGCTGTCACCATGGTATGGTTTGCCGCGTATGTCTATTTGCTGTATAGAAAGGTAGTCGACGATGACGCAAAGCCAGCTTAACAGCCGTGCAGAGGAATTGCGCACTCTCATAGACCGCTATAGCTATGAATATCATGTCCATGATGCGCCGAGTGTGAGTGACGCAGTGTATGATGGACTATTTCATGAACTAAAACAACTCGAAGCCGAGCACCCAGAGCTTGTTGTACCTGATAGCCCTACGCAGCGTGTGGGCAATGAACTAAAAGGTGGTTTTAAGAAAGTTGCACACCGCTCGCGTATGCTCAGTCTCAACGACGTCTTTGACACAGCGGATGTTGAAGCCTGGGTGAAGCGTATGGACAAACTGATGCCAGGCGTCAGTCATGAGTTTTTTGTGGATATCAAGATGGACGGGCTGGCGTGTGCACTTGTGTACGAAGATGGCCGACTTGTACAGGCAGTGACGCGTGGAGATAGTTTTGTCGGCGAGGATGTCACAATGAACGTTCGTACAATCAAGAATGTACCACTGCGCCTCCACAACACACCGGGCTTCGAGAAGTTTCTTTCGGGGCGCACCGAGATTCGTGGCGAGATCGTCATGCTCAAAAAAGATTTTGCAGCAATCAACGAAGCGCAGCGTGCCGTCGGCAAGCCCGAGTTTGCCAATCCACGAAACCTTGCGGCTGGTACGATTCGCCAGCTCGACCCAAAGTTGGTTGCGAGTCGGCCACTCACGTTTGTTGCCTATGATTTGATACGAGACAACCCGAATGAAGTGCCAACAAATATGGTTGCCTATGAAATAATTACGGCACTCGGCATTCGCCGCAACAAAGAAGCGAGTGTGTTTACGAATCTTGCAGACGTGATGAAATTTGTAAATGAGTGGGATGGCAAGCGACATGACCTGCCATTTAATACCGATGGGTTAGTGGTAAAAGTAAATGACCGTGCATTGTTCGCTGAGCTCGGTGTTGTCGGTAAGCAACCGCGTGCAGCGGTAGCCTACAAATATGCCGCTGAACAGGCCACGACAGTTGTAAAAGACATTGTGATTTCGATTGGGCGTACTGGTGCAGCGACACCGGTTGCAGTGTTTGATCCTGTACAGGTCGCGGGCACGACCGTACAGCACGCTAGCCTTCATAATGCCGACGAAATTGCGCGACTCGATGTGCGTCGTGGCGATACGGTGGTTATATTTAAAGCCGGAGATATCATTCCGCAAGTTGAGAGCGTGATCATGGATCTCCGTCCGAAAGCCGCTCAAAAGATTGACTACGCAGCAGAGTTGGCACGCCAATACCCCGAGCTTGAATTTGTGCGGCCAGAGGGTGAAGCCGTGTACCGTGTAAAAGGTGCAGATAGCGATTTGATACTGAAACGCTCACTGGAGCACTTTGCAAGCAAGGGCGCACTCGATATTGACACGCTAGGTGAAAAAAATGTTGTAGCGCTGGTCGATGCAGGTCTTGTGAAAGATTTGGCAGACATCTATCGACTAACGAAAGACGATTTACTAGGACTCGATCGTTTTGCAGATATTTCGGCGCAGAAATTGATTGATGCGATTATGGACAAAAAAAAGCCAACGTTGGAGCGATTTGTCTATGGGCTTGGCATTCGTCATGTTGGTGTGCAGACGGCGATTGATTTGGTGCAGCGATTTGAAAGTCTCGATGCACTTGCCCGCGCAATGATTGATGAACTGCGCACTGTCGATGGCGTTGGTGAGGTCGTGGCTGAAAGTTTGGTAGCATGGTTTGCCGATGAAGATAACGAGAAGTTGCTCATGAAGTTTGCTGAGCTTGGAGTGCGACCGCACTACGAAAAAAAGTCAGGCAAGCTTGCCGGCAAAAGTTTTGTTATTACGGGCTCGCTCGAATCAATGAGCCGTGACGAAGCAGCTGCCAAAATCCGCACGCTCGGTGGTACTTTCCAGACGAGTGTCGGTAAAGATACCGACTATCTGGTTGCGGGTGGTAAGGTTGGTGCGAGTAAGCTCGTAAAAGCTGAAAAATACGGGACAAAAGTTATCGATGAAAAAACTTTGCTGGAGCTATTATGAGCATACTCAAGATATTATTGAATTTGCCGTGGTCACTCATGGCTATCACCTACGCAGTCCTGTCAGCACCACATACCATCATGGTCAAAAACAATGCACTAATAGTGCGAGTGCACGGCTTCTGGTGGTACCCAGTAAAGGGTGTGCGGGCAATGACATTGGGAAATGTTGTTCTATTAGGTAAGAATATTAAAAAGGCTGACTTAGAGCATGAAATGATTCATATTGGGCAGACAATGCGTGAACCATTAATTCATCCTCTTCTGAGCCTTTATCAAACACTTAAGTATGGCTATAAGAATAATAAATATGAGCAAGAGGCGTATATGAAGGCAAAGAATAGGTACGACGCATGAAACCACTATTTATCACTGGAAATCAACACAAGGCACAGTATATTGAGCGGCTGCTGGGCGTACCGATTGATCACCAAAAACTCGATGTCGATGAGATTCAGTCAAAAAATCCTGAAGATGTCATAGCTCACAAAGTGAAGCAGGCATATGCAATTGCCAAACGGCCCGTGTTTGTCGATGATTTTTCATTTTGGTTTGATGATCTCGATGGGCTGCCCGGACCATTTATCAAATTCTTTGTTGAAGGCGACAACTCGCTAGAAAAGTTGTGTCGACTGGCCGATAATTTACCATCTCGACGTGTAACGGGGAGGTCATACCTTGGCTACTATGATGGCGTAGAGCTTACGATTTTTCATGGTGAAATAAAAGGTGAGATCGCCGATCATCCTAGGGGCACAGACGAACATGGAATTGGTACAGACTACGTTTTTGCCGTTGACGGGTATGGCGGGCGAACGCGCTGTGAACTATCTGCCGAAGAATATGATGAAGTGTATATGGCGGTGCGACCGATCGACGAATTCAAAAAGTTCTTGAGTACGAAGCATGGGTAGCAGGCCAATTATCGAGAAAGGCACCTATCGCCATAACAAAACAGGTAAGCTCTATGGGGTCCTCGGCGTGGCGCTGCAAACCGAAACAGAAGAGCCACTAGTCATCTACCGTCCGCTCTATGAAATTGAGTACGAATTATTTGCACGACCATATAGTATGTTTATCGAGCAGGTATCAATCGATGGTATGCGAAAAGCACGGTTTGAGAGAATTAGCGAGTAGTAGGTTGCGCAAGTTCATGGTAGCGCTGCATGGCTTTTGCGATAATCATGGCATGCGCTCCGTGCAAAGATGCCTCGGCTAGTTCGGCGAGAGGAAGCCACACAGCAGAGCCAGGTCGTGCATCGTCGCCTGCAATAACCGGTGGGCAGCCATCGTGGCGAAAGAGAATAGCGGTTGTTTCGGCCCACGCATGCAGCGTGTCGCGTGGATCGTTCACCTGACCGTTATAAATGGTTTCGTGAGGGTCCTGAGAGATATCGAGCCCTGTTTCTTCGTGCGCTTCTCTGATCGCTGCACTGAGCGGTAGCTCTCCTAGGTCAATAAATCCTCCAGGAAGCGCCAGTAGACCATTATCGCCGCGGACAATTGTTAGTACTTTTGGAGTGTTATTCTCTTGGCCGATTACCACAGGGTCAACAGTGTGATTTGGTCCCCAATAGTAGAACATTCCTTTGCCCTGGACAAGCCCCTTATGGCCAAAATCCTGCACAAAGTGAGGGTTAACAGGCCGACCAAGACCGTCAATCTTTACACCCAAGCGCCCCAAACGAATGGTTTCTTCTCTTGTGGGCTGGGCTGGTCGTTTGTAGAGTTCAAGCATAGTAATATTATGTAACTAAACTTGCATTTTTTGCAAGCCTATCTTCTGCTAATTTTTGATAACGCTTTACGGCATCGGGATGGCCCATATGCTTGCCTTCGTCGTCACTCAGCTTTACGGTGCCATGGCCATTGACGTTGACAGCTTTGGCAACGATATTCATGCCGGGTAGTCCCATGTTGTTGACGGCATTGCCACCGATGCCGAATGAGACATCAATTTTGTCTTTGAACTCATCGGCCAGGCCAATAGCTTTTTCGGGAGTCAGGCTATTGCTAAAGAACAATGTGCGCGTGCGAGGGTCGACACCATGTGTTTCAAGAAAACTGATTACTTTGTGACCAATTTTGTACTCATTGCCAGAGTCGATACGAAAGCTACGGAGTTGGTCATTTTGAGATTCGGTGAGGTCATGGAGAGTAATATCGCTTGTGAAGGTGTCGATGAGCGCAACCGGCATATTTGGAAAGCGCGCTAGCCAGTCGGCGATCACGTGGTTTTGGCCGTCCAGCGGATTGCCCCCGCGAGACTCTTCGAGCGCGGCGTAGACCATGGCCAGTTCGTGCGCGTTTGTGCCAACTGCAGGAATATCATATTTCGCAGCTAGCCATGGATTACTGGTACCTATCAGATTTTCGGGACATTCGTTGACAAATCGTTCGACAGCGTGGTCTTGCCAGGCGCTGCTAAATCGTCGACGTGTGCCAAACTCGGCAAATTTGACGTAAGGGTGAGCTTTCATCAGCTTGATCATATCAGTCAGTCGTCGATCACCTTCATTCCAGACTTCAGCCATCGACCCTCCTTGTGCTTCGATGAGGCGAGGGTAGTAAAGCTCAGGGATGGCGGAGAGCATAGGGATTTCCCAGAGCGACGCTGCATTCCAGGGCGCCGTCGTCTCTGCAGTAATGTCTTTGTTCCAGGAGTCAATCGACACCTCGATCGCAGGGAGGCGAAAGCTTGCCAGATAGCCCAAAAATTCTTTGGTATAGCGTTTGTCAGTTTGCCGCTCGAGGATGGCGATTTCTTCAGGAGTAAACCGCACTTCTCGCAGGCCATCGTAATACTCCTGTAGTTCTTCGGGCTGCACGTATTTGCTGATCGGCATACCGGTCAAGGCCTTGCGATTGGTCATGGCAAAGGTCACTTCTGCGGTAGGCTCTGTCTCGAACATCACCTGTCCCATAGGGAACTTGTACTGGTCTTGGATGTTGAGCATTTTTTCCATGATTAACGCTCGATTCTGTGCTCGTCGATGAGATCAAGTGCTTGTTTCAGGTCAATAATTTTTACACCTGCATCTGCCATTGCTTTGACGGCCTCAGTGTCATCATCGGCAACGGCGCGCATGGCCTCGCGTACTGCATATACTTCAACGACATCGGGACATATACGAAATGTATCAGCAATTCCGATTGCAGTCGCCTTCACACAATAATCGGTTGCCAGCCCACCGATAAAGACGCGGACTCGCTCAAATCCTTGCGGCTGGATAATTGTTTCAAGTGTTTGGCCATCCTTTGCAATGCCTTCTGTGCCAGAATACCCATCGGTCTGGCCCATGCCTTTGCTGATAATTGTGTCACTCGGCGTAACATCAAGCGTGGGGTAGAATGAAGCACCTTTTGTATTTCTGACGCAGTGCTTTGGCCAGATATCGAAGTGTGGCGTCTGGGCGGGGTGCCAGTCACGCGTATAGGCGACGCGGCCTAGGTGGGTTGCACGAATGCGCGTCGCCATCTCATTGAGTGGGGCAACTACTTCTTCACCTTCACCAACTGCGAGGCTACCATCGATAAAATCATGCTGCACATCGACGGCAATCAGTACGTTTCTTTTTTCGATTTGATCATGTAGTTCCATTGAAACTCCTTTTCTTATAGTGTATATTATACACTTTCTATAAAATCATAGTTCAGAATTAGTGTATAGTCAACACTAACTAATATAAATATGGTGTAATATAAACAACGTTAATAATTTATCAGATCTTTCTGGCAGCCAGCATCATCTTTTTTGCAGCTTTTTTTGCTTTGCTTAATCGCTCTTCAGGAGTCCCCGAGACTACGATATAGGGTACGCCAGTCTTTTTGATATGTGCGATAAACCATTTGTGCATACGGTGGCGAATATGCTCGCCATCGCGAATACCATCCTGTACAAATGGGATTTCGTCGCCAGTGATGATATACAGGTCAGCTTTGTCTTGCCTCGCAATTTCTTTCATCTGCTTGGTTGTCTTGCCGATATATCGTCGCTGCCAGAGCTCCGTAGCGACAGCATTGGTATCACAAACGATGATTCCATTACTTCGGGCAGCGATTTCGTTTTCGTAAGCCTGCTGGAGTCGTCCGATACGATAGAAGTCACCGTCACACCACTTGTCATTTGTCGTCAAGATT
The DNA here is from genome assembly GCA_020160975.1 of Patescibacteria group bacterium. Classification (GTDB taxonomy): domain Bacteria; phylum Patescibacteriota; class Saccharimonadia; order Saccharimonadales; family Saccharimonadaceae; genus Saccharimonas. The sequence goes on from JAIUPJ010000001.1 coordinate 821,187, forward strand.
GACTCAGTGTAGTATCGCCCGACTTCAGGTACCCACGGCACATGAAGCGCCTCGGCGAGATCGCGCGCCAGGGTCGTTGTGCCGGTCGATTCGGCACCGGCAATCACGACACGGAGCGCCAGGCCTGACTTCACTGGGTCGCTCAAATACTGCCACGAAGCCAGGAGGTCTTCGCGAACTTTTGTGCCCGAAATCGGCACCGCCTCGCGAGCTTTGTCGACCACAATACTTCGCGCACCCATATAGTGTGCCCATGGTCCACCATAGTCTTCTGAACTAAACACGACATCTGGTTTGTAGCCGAGAAACTGCATGGTATGAGCCGCCCAGGCAATCGAATCATCGTCGTTGTTGATATCGGGGATTATCTTGACCTGTGCATTTGGATGCCTGGCGCGGAGCCATGCTGCGCGCTTTTGGGCCGGGATGTGATACGCGGGATTATCAACCACCAGCACATCGACTTCATCGCTGTTTTTGAGTGCAGTATCAATCAGGTAGTGATGGCCGAGATGGGGTGGATAAAATTTTCCGATGACTAGTCCACGCATGGCGATAACCTCACTTTCTTTATGTGATCTAATGCTTCACGGAGTCGTTGCTGCTGATTGGAGCTTTGTAGCACGACATAGGGGAGCTGGTATTGTTTACAGATATTGATCCAGTAGTTGTCGCTGCCTTCGCGCGCGCCTCCACCGGTGCGCAAGGTATCTGGTTCAAACGGGATGTTGCTGGGCGTGATGATGTAGAGATTTGAGCGCAGCTGTGCTGCATCTTCGATGAGTGGCTGTGGGCATGCGCCAAGCACGCTGCACCAGTGAGGAAATTGCCAGTAGCCGACTGTTGAGAAGAGATCAGTATCTTGGATGATACAGCTGCCTTCTGCCATTGTCTGCAGGACCGTTTGTCCGCGCCAGATCGCCGTCATCGAATCGACGGTGACAACTCGCTTGGTGATCTCAAGGTAGGGGCGAGCGAATTCGTAGAGCCAGGTGGCATCGAGTTCTGCTGCGAGCTGACGTGTAAATGTGGTTTTGCCAGTTGACTCTGCGCCAAAGATCGTGATGCGCAACTGTTTAGTTGGTTGCAACGATAGGCTCTTTGCCGGTTGAGAGTTCATCTGTTTTCTCCTTACTTTGCTTCCAAGTAGTGTAGCCATAGACGGTATTTGCGAGGAAAAACACATACTGGAAGGCTACGAGTGGCAAGCCGATTGTCCAGTAGGTATAGATGGCAAACACATTCACCACTGCCCAGACTGCCCAGTTTTCGAGCTTTTTGTTGTCGAGCAAGAACTGTGCGAGGATTGTGCCAGCGAGAATCACCGAGTCGGTCCAGGCCATCGCCCCACCGAATGATTTGCTGATGAGACTAGCCCCGAGATAGCCGAGCACAGCTACGAGGAGGTAGACAGGTGCCCATTTGAGCGCGACATGGTTGACTGGTCGCGTGTCGGCATCTTTGCGCCAGCGCAGCCAGCCGTAGATCAGTGCTGGTGCGAGATAGGCGTTGAGGATGGCACTCGATACCAGCCCACTTTGGATGAACAGCACGGCGTAGGCCGCAGATGAGAGCGCGCCGATCGGGTAGTTGATGCGCCGCTCGACCACACACAAGTAGGTGCAGGCATATGATGTAAAGACCGCAAATACCTCGAGCCAGTTGAGGGTAGCTGGTGTCAACCAATGCAGGGCAATCCCAGTAATATACGACAGTGCGGTAAGCACAGCGCCGATAATGGTGCTTTCTATTAGGTGACGAGTGAGGGTGGCGCTCTTAGGGTTGAGTAGTTGTTTCATAGTGACTCCTTCTGTACTTATTGTATATATTACACTTACTAAATTCAGCATAGCGCTATATAAGTGTATTGTCAACACTATTTACAAAAAACTCATCAATCTATATAGTAGCCAATAGAAAAGAGGAGCGCAGGCATGACACAGATTGATCGAAAGGAGCACCCCATACATGAGCAGGTTTGAGCGTACCGCATATCATTTATTACCAGCAATTGCCTATGGCGATGCGGCCGGACTACCGGTCGAAACACGGAGCGCAGAGTATATCGCGAACACTCACGGAACGATTGATCGTCTGCTACCGACAACAGAAAACCCCTTTTATAAAGGGCTCTACGAAGCGGGTACTTGGAGTGATGACACCGAGCTATCAATCGCAGTCGCGAGGTCACTTATAAAAGCTAATGGATTTGATATGCGGGCAATTGCAGACGAGCATGTCACCATGTATGGTCAAGCCTTGCAGATTACGAAGCCAAATGGTCAAACGGTCGTGAGGGGATGGGGGCGCTCAACAACGACCGCAGTGCAACGGTACATGGAAGGCGTGCCGATTGAACAGTGTGGGGCAAGAGACGGTGCCGGTAACGGTATCATCATGAAAATGGCGCCGCTTGCATTGTGGCATATCGCGCTTGAGACTGACCACGATGAGGTCTATCGAGATCTTGATAGTATAACTACCTTCACACACGGGTTACCAGTTGCTCGAGTTGCTTCGCGTGTGCATTTTGATATGCTTTCGTATCTGTCGACTCGTCGATTTGATGCGAGAGAGTTCACCGATTTCGCCTACTGGTCGGCGCTTGATCATCAGCGTGACGTGGAGGAATCGGGTACTGATGTGTCGCAGGCACTGAGCTATCTCATCGACTGTCCGCAGCCGACGACCCAAGACATTTTAGACCACACAGATGGAAAAGGATTTTATGTACCGCAGACACTTGCGATGGCCTATGGAGCATTTATGGCGCATAATGGGCAGTTCGCGCCAAGTGTCTATGAGGCAGTTAATTTGGGGGGAGATACCGATAGTACCGGTTCGATTGTGGCAGCGATGACGACCATCAAGGGCCTGGAGCCAAGAGACATTCCTCGCGATTTGACGAAAATTATGAAGCTAGCTGAGCTGCAGCAGCTGTCGCAAAGCTTTGCTCGCTCTATCAAGACAGCACGCGCCAAAATTGATTAAATTTCAGAATATCAATCAAAGCTACGAGATAGCGCCTCGAGATTGTCGTTGTTGAAGGCGTACAACTTTGCGGGACGGTGCGCACCTTCGCGCCACATGTCTGGTGTCTCGTGGATGAGGCCGAGGCTTAAGAATTTTTTGCGGAAATTGCGTTTGTCGAGCAAGCGTCCCATAACCGCTTCATAGGTTGACTGCAATTGGCTTAGGGTGAATTTCTTCTCGAGCAGACCTTTTGCGGCATTGGTATAGGTCAGTTTCGCGGCCAGGCGCTCACGAGCGTAGTGAATAATCGACTCGTGATCGTAGGCAAGGTTAGGCAAGGTATCAACAGGATGCCAGGCAACTTCTTGGGTTGCTTGCACTAGCTCGATAGCGCGGCCACACCCAACGTAGGTCACGCTTACTGCGTGGCCCCTCGGGTCACGAGCGACCGTGTCAAATGTGTAGAGCTGCTCGAGGTAATTGAGATCGTTGTCTAAGTCGAGCCCGACTTTGCGCTTTGTCACCATAGCCAATGCTTCGAGTGTCGTACTCCCTTCGGCGCAGTAGCCTCCTGGCAGGGCCCAGTCACCCTTGAATGGCTCATCAGAGCGTTTCGTCAGCAACACATGCAGCTGTTCGCCAATCAATTGAAAAATAACCGCATCGACAGTGAGGGTAGGGGCTTTGTACGGGCTCGAATAATTCATGTAGTGATTGTAGCATAATTGATTAATCGTGTCAATATTACACGAAGCATGTAGATTGAGACGAAAAAGCAGATATGATATGGTAACATACATGAAATATATCAAAGCGAATACGCTCAGTTGTTTCTCGCCACCCGTGATGATTGCAACATTTGTGATCGAAATCGCATTGGCACTGTACGTGAGTTGGCGCTATAAGTTTGATGAGGTGACGCGACTTACGGTTGCGATTTTGTTTTGCTTGGCCTTGTTTCAGCTAGCGGAATGGAATGTGTGTGAAGGCGCATTTGGTATCGATAGCCTCAGTTGGTCGCGACTCGGCTACGTGGCGATTACGATGTTGCCGCCGCTTGGGTTTCATCTGGCTACAAAGCTAGCGGGTGATCGACGAACCGCGATGGTAGCGACAGGATACTTGGCTGCCGCTGGATTTGCGACATTCTTTGCGTTTACGGGCCATGGTTTGGTGTCGCAGATGTGTCTTGGTAATTATGTGATTTTCAAAACCGCACCCGCAGTAATTCCGCTCTACGCCGCGTATTACTATGGCTGGCTGATGCTTGGGACTGTCTACGCAGTGCGTCGAGCACGACAAATCAAGCAAGCCAATCGTGCTGCGGCGCTTCGTGCGCTTGCATGGGGCTATGTCGCATTTATTGCGCCGACAACACTCGCAAATATTGTTGATCCAAGCACGATCGCGGGCATCCCGTCTATCATGTGTGGTTTTGCAGTGCTGCTGGCGATTATTCTCGCTGGCGAGGTATTACCGCAGTATTATCGAAGACCAGTGCTCCGTTCGTACTTCTCGTTTAATTCATTTGGGTCGCATGGAAAAGCTTCTCAGTAACTTGCCTCGGCGCACGCGTCGGGCGTTAATTGCTGTGGCTGGTGGTGTGGTGCTTATCGTCGGGATTGTGATGATTCCATACCCAGGCCCGGGGTGGCTGGTGGTGTTTATGGGACTAGCTATCCTCGCACAAGAGTTTGCGTGGGCGAAACGAGCATTGCAGGTGGGCAAAGAGAAATACGATGCCTGGAATAGTTGGATAAAGCGCCAGAACCTCTTTGTTCGGTCGTTGACATTTATTGCGACGGGACTCATCGTGATCGCAACGATTTGGTTTCTCAATGGCTATGGGCTCATCAACTCGTGGCTGCACCTGGGGTGGCCATGGTTACGCTCGCCATTGCCATGGTTTTCTGCGCTCCATATACTACGATAAGTAAAACACTATGCCTCGACGACGCAATGTAACACCAGAGAAGCTTTCGACACGCGACTACACACGCGCTTTACTGAAAGTTGCGGCGACGACCTACCGGGCGGCACCTTTAGCGGTAATTGTCCAAATTGTTGGTGCGTTTATAACTGCTATTTTGCCACTCGTCATAACTTATTTTGCCGCAGCGACTACGACGGCACTCGCAGAAGCTTATGCTGGCAAACCTGGCGCGGGTGATCGAGCCATCGAATACGTCATCATTACCGCGCTTGCAGGTATTGGTATGACAGCGTGGCAAAGTACTGAACAGTACTTGTCTCAACTGATGAGATTCCGCGTTGAAACAGCAATGACAGATCGGCTGTATGAGCATTTTCTGCGTCTCGATTTTTGGCGTTATGATGACAAGGAGACAGTAGATCTCTATGACAAGGCCCGAAAATTTGGACAATTCTTCCCCTATATCTTTGAACGGCTGAGTGGGCTGGTGAGTGCGACGCTCGCAATGGTTGTGGGTGTCGGCGCACTCGTTCTTGTTAGCCCATGGATTGCGTTGGTCGCGCTTGGCGCAATTGTACCGGGTCTGTTTGTGCAGTTTCGACTGAGTCGTCTGCAGACACAGCACTGGAAGGACAATATCGAAACGCGCCGAACCGTGAGCTGGATCGAATGGGGCATGATGCGACCGGAGCGGATTGCGGAACTACGACTGTACGGCCTCGTGCGTCATCTACTGAATCTTCGCTTGACGTTGCGTGAGAAGGATGAAAAAGCGCGCATCGATTTCGAAAGAAGTTTCACATGGAAGCGGTTGGGTGCTGATGCGATCGAAGCTGCAGCGGAAGTAATTGCGCTGGTTTGGGTGACACTACAGATCATTGCCCATACGCAGCCTATTGGACAGTTTCTATATATCCAACAGATTTTTAGTCGGGCAGTTAGCGGCTCCCGCCGTGTCGTGAGCGAACTTAATTCGCTCGACGAAGACATAGCGAACTTATTTGACTACCAACGATTTATGGAGCTGCCAGAAAGTACTAGCAACGGAGCACAGTTAGAGGGTGCTCCTCAGCAGATAGTAGTTGATGATGTGTGTTATCGGTATACAAATGCGAAAAAAGATGTCCTAAAGGGAGTCTCCTTATCGATTGTCAGGGGGGAGCATGTCGTGATAGTTGGTGAGAATGGTGCAGGTAAATCGACACTCGTGAAGATTATCGTTGGCCTGTACCATCCCACGAAAGGCAGGGTATTGCTCGACGACCGACCATTGAAGGAGCTTGATATTATTTCGTGGCACAAGCAATTAGGCGTACTAAGTCAGGAATTTATCAGATATGATTTTGCAAATGCAAAAGATAATATTGTGTATGGTGATGTTTCTCGACCGATTGATGAAGTACAGTTGAAAAAAGCAATTCAAACCGCCGAAGCGGAGTTTCTGTATGATTTACCAAACGGTCTGGGCAGCTATGTCGATCAGTGGATGGAGGATGCCGAAGGGAATAAAGGCCAAGAACTTTCGGGCGGGCAATGGCAACGCTTGGCATTGGCGCGTAATTTCTATCGTGATAGCCCGATTATCATACTCGATGAACCGACAAGTGCTATTGATGCGCTGGCTGAGTCGAGGATTTTTAAACATTTATTCGATGAGCGCGACAAGACAATTATTACAGTCAGTCACCGCCTGAGTACAGTCAAGCGAGCAGACAAAATCTATCTACTCAAAGACGGTGAGATTGTGGAACAGGGATCATACGAAGAGCTGCTCGCGCGCGAAGGCGAATTCTATCGAATGTTTGAGAGCCAAATAAAGTAGCTGCTATACCAAAACACTCATGGTACAATCGAACTATAAGTAAATAATAAAGGAATAGTATGAATCCAAATCAGATGCAACCTCAGCAACCAATGCAGCCAGCGCCTCCTGTGCAAGGGTATGCGGCTGAGGACCCAGGAAAGACAATGGGTATCATTAGCCTCGTACTCGGATTGCTCAACATCGGTCTCGTTGGACTAATCCTTGGTATCATGGCACGCAGCAAGTCAAAGGCGGCAGGCTATAATAACGGCGTTGCACTCGCAGGTATTATCGTGTCAGTTATCACAATGATTGGTACGATTATCGCCGTTATCTCAATCGTCGCTCTGGGTGCATTTGGTTTTGCCGCACTTGATGCAAAGTGTAAAGAGCTTGGCCCTGGTACGCATTATGAAGGATCGACAAGGATTACTTGCGGCGCTAATGGGTACGAAAGCAGCAACTAGCCGCACTAATTTAACAACAAAAATACCCTCCAGAAATCAGGAGGGTATTTTATTTGCTGGAGAAATTACCAGCTGCGTTGACGGAATGAATTTCCGCCGCGATCGCCACCACGGTTGCCACCGAAGTCGCCACGAGGCTTGTCGTCGCGTGGACGTGCAACGCTTACAGCGATTGCGCGACCATCGAGTTCTTTGCCGTTGAGCTGATCGATAGCTTTGTCGTTGTTGCTTTCGTCTTCGAATTCAACAAAACCAAAGCCTTTGCTGCGGCTTGTTTCACGGTCGGTGATAACATGTGCGCTCTTGACGGGACCAACGGTCTCGAAAAACGCTTTTAGGCTGTCGTCGGTTGTCGCGTATGCGAGGCTACCGATAAATAGATTTGCCATAGTACTATTCTTTCTCCTTTGTACTTACTGTCAGATCGACCATAGGGTGACGGAAGGTTGAAAGAATAGCGATACTCTTTTTCATTTGCGCGTGCACTTGTTCTGAACAGCTCTAGTTAAGCACATATATGCTTATTTGGCTAGAGGAAGTGTCGAATAACAGCGATAGTAGCAAAAACTGCAAAGCAGGTATTGATGATGGCTGGCTGCCAGACCTTTCGATAATACGAAATGGCGGCAACGCCAATAGAGCCAAAGAGGTTGAGTAGGTGGTAAATTATGATGTCAGGAATGATACCCGTGGCGTAGAGGCCATAGCCGATGATAATGAGGGCAGCGCCAATCCAGCCAGCTATGTCGATGAGTTTGCTATGAGTGGGGGAGGCCATTACTTATATTATACGACTTTGAGGCTGAGGTATGCCAACCTGCGATTCAAAACTTCCCACTCTACACCTCCTTGCGTTCTGGTATCACTCACTGAGATACTGGGACTGCAGTTGCTTTACGGTACGTCGGAGAGGTTTTGAGACGTAAGTTACCACCTTGTGTTTTTTCATCCTGTGCAGCATAATAGTGCTTATGCTGGTACGCAACAGGGGCGCCTGTTGCTGGTACATAGAAAAACAAACATATCGCCTAGTGCCCCGGGTGGGCGCGTAGCAGCAGAAAATACTTCTCTTCAGGAGGAGTATTTTTGTTGCGAGTAGCCCACCAAGGATCTCTCGATATCGACTTTAGCAGGTAGAGTGAGATTGTATTTAGACTTTATTCTTTATACAATATTCTATATTCTGATAGATACGGGGATATAGCTCAGTTGATAGAGCGCTTCCATGGCATGGAAGAGGTCCAGGGTTTGAGTCCCTGTATCTCCACCATTTTTTGTGATATAATTCAATATAAGGAAGGTCTGAAAAATCAGGCCAATTTTATTGAAAGGGCATGAGATACCTACAAGCGGGTTTCTCATCGCGCCGCGCACGGAATGAATCTGTTGCTCGGGCTGCTCTTCCCGAATAACAAAGGAGCTATATGAACCCACCAGACAAAATACGAAACATCGCCATCATCGCGCACGTTGACCATGGCAAGACTACTATGCTTGACGGCCTGTTGAAGCAGAGCAAGACATTTCGCGACAACCAAGCAGAAATGAGCCAAGAGTTGATTATGGACAGCGGCGACCAAGAGCACGAACGCGGCATTACGATTACTGCAAAGCAAACCAGCATTTATTATGGTGACTACAAGATCAATATTGTGGACACGCCTGGACACGCCGACTTTAGTGGCGAAGTAGAGCGCACGCTCAATATGGCTGATGGTGTGCTGTTGATTGTTGATGCACAGGAAGGCCCGATGCCACAGACAAAGTTTGTATTGTCTAAAGCACTTGAGCTAGGCTTGAAACCCGTCGTTGTCATCAATAAAATCGATAAGCCAGCTCGGCGCATTGCTGAAGTGGAGGATGAGCTGAGCGATCTCTTTCTCGAGCTTGCCACTGATGATTCGCAGCTGCATTACCCGATCTACTATGCGATTGGTCGCGAGGGTAAAGCCTGGAAAAGTCTTCCCGACAACCCGAGTGAGCACGCTGATTTGACGCCCATTTTTGAAGCAATTATCAGCGACATTCCGGCGCCCGATGTTGATACGAGCGGCGCCTTCCAGATGCTTGTAACGAGCCTGCAATACGATTCATTTCTTGGCAAATATGCGATTGGTCGTGTGGTGCGCGGTACAGTGAAAAGCAGTCTGCCGGTCGCGCTGATTAAGCGTGATGGCACCGTGAAGTCAGCCAAAATCGACAAATTGTTTGGCTATCGCGGACTCGAGCGCGAAGAAATTTTTGAGACAGGCGCGGGCGATATTGTCGCTGTTACCGGCATTGCTGATGCGCACATCGGCGAGACATTGTCAGACAAAGCAACACCTGAAGCCTTGCCGGTGCTCGAGATCGAAGCCCCAACCATCAGCATGTATCTCGGCCCAAATACCAGTCCGATGAAGGGAAAAGAGGGTGAGTTCAACACGAGTCGTCAAATTGGCGACCGCTTGCAGCGTGAGCTCGAGACAAATGTTGCCCTGCGAGTGCGCGAAGACGGCATTGGGTTCATCGTATCGGGTCGCGGTGAGCTGCATCTGAGCGTGTTGATTGAAGCGATGCGTCGTGAAGGCTATGAGTTTGAAGTGGGTCGACCCGAAGTCGTGACGATCGAAGAAGATGGTCGCACCAAGGAGCCAGTCGAAGAGTTGATGATTGAAATTGGTGCGGAGTTTGTCGGCGTGATTAGCCAAGAGCTCGGGAAGCGCAAAGCTGAGTTGACCCAGCAAGAAGTCACTGCCAGCGGCGCAACACGAATGACGTATATCATTACCACTCGCGCGTTGATTGGCCTACGCAACTCACTACTAACTGATACCAAAGGCACGGTTATCATGCACAGCTTGCCGCACGGCTATCAACCGCTCGGTGTCAAATTGCCGAGTACACGCAACGGCGCATTGATTGCCTTTGAAGCGGGCGTGACCACTCCCTATGCTCTCGAGACCGCTGAAGCCCGTGGTGAACTGCTCGTCGGCCCAGGTACACAGGTCTATGCGGGTATGATTATCGGTCTCAATCGCCGCCAGGAAGATATGGAAATCAATGTTTGCAAGGCGAAGCACCTGACCAATATGCGTAGTAGCTCGAGTGATGGTGTGGTGCAGTTGACGCCGTTTACCGACCTCAGTCTCGAGCAGTGTATCGACTTCCTCAATGACGACGAGCTACTCGAAGTCACACCGAAGAGTTTGCGCCTCCGCAAGCGCTACCTCGACGCCAACGAACGCAAGCGACACGGAAAGTAGCTTTACAAAAATACCCCCTCTTGGGAGAGGGGGTATTGCATTAAGCGATGTACTGAACGTGGATTTTTTTGCGTTTCATTGATATTTCCTTTTTTTGTATTACAACTTCTGACGCTAGTATACGCCTCATGCTTGTCGTCTGGCAAGAGTTTTTTAGAAAAAAGAAAAGATTTTGTCCTGGCAGAGCACGAACGGTATACTAGATAAAGATGGCAAGCAAACCCTGGCGTGATGTTAACGCAATATATCAGATATACCCCCGTAGTTTTCAAGATAGCGACGGCGACGGCGTAGGTGATCTTCGCGGTGTGATTCAGCGGCTTGACTATATCAAGGGTCAGAAGCACTCGCTGGGCATCGATGCGATTTGGTTTAGCCCGATTTTTGCTTCACCGATGGCGGACATGGGCTATGACGTCAGTGATTATTGTGCGATTGATCCGCTATTTGGGACGCTCGATGACTTCAAACAGTTGCTTGAGAAAGCGCATGCGCTTGATATGAACGTTATGCTGGATTTTGTGCCAAATCATACGAGCGACCAGCACCCGTGGTTCATTGAGTCGCGGTCGTCGAAGCATAACCCCAAGAAAGATTATTATGTATGGCGCGATGCCAAGCCTGACGGCAGTCTTCCCAACAACTGGCTCAGTATCTTTGGCGGGCCGGCATGGGAGTGGGATGATGAGCGAAAGCAATACTATCTCCATACCTTTCTCAAAGAACAGCCTGATCTCAACTGGGACAATCCTATGGTGCGCGATGAGATGAAGCGTGTGTTGCGGTTTTGGATGGATCTCGGAGTCGACGGTATTCGTGCCGATGCAGTGCGTTGGATTAGCAAAGATCCGCAGTTTCGTGATAATCCGAAGAACAAGAACTGGCATGATCTCGATGCGCCAAATCAATTTGGTTCTCAGATTCACAAATACAGTAGATTTTGGAAAAATCTCTTCCCATATCTACGCGAGATGACCGATATCTTGGCAGAATACCACAATCGTATCATTATTTTCGAGGACTATCCTGACGACAATTATTCCACAAAAGAGCAGTACCTCGGCTTTTATAATGTTAATCCTTCTATCGGTATGCCGTTTAATTTTGAAGGTCTTTGGACAGAGTTCTATGCGGATGGGTTTCGTCGGTTTGTGACAGAATTTCAGGGCATGCTTGATCCCGAGCTCCATCGACCGGTCTATTGCTTTAGCAATCACGATCAGCCACGGATCGCCAGTCGGATGGGGGGTGAAGAGCAGGCCAGATTGGTGGCGCTGATGCAGCTCACGCTGCCAGGTTTGCCGACGGTGTATTATGGCGATGAGATCGGGATGCCAAACACCCCGGTAGCGCCCGATCAAATTCGTGATTTATCAGCATTTAGTTCGGGAGATTTTGCTGTCAGTCGTGACCCGGAGCGGACGCCGATGCAGTGGCAACGCGGCCAACATGCTGGCTTTAGCGATACACAGCCATGGTTACCGATTGGCCCGAGCCTAGCTAAGCACAATGTCGAAACACAGTCTCACGAGCCCGATTCGATGCTATCCCTCTACCGGCGTTTATTGAAGTTACGCGCCAAACACGAGATTTTGCGGCGCGGAACATACGAAGCATTTGGCGAGATCGAGTCGGATATATTTGTCTACTCGCGTTGGCTCGATGATCAGCATGTTTTCGTCGCACTCAACTTTAGTGCTACAGTGCAGGAAGTTACACTGCCGCATTTGGGACGTATTCTCTGTTGCACGCACCCAGTAGATTATCCTGATATTGACGAGCAGGGGATGGTGCGATTGCGTCCTTTTGAGGGCGTGTTGGTGGAGTGCCAAGAACATTCGCTTAGATAACATCGTCTGGCAAAAAGCCCTTGTAGTGTTTGAAATCAGCCTGCCATTTGTAGTTTTTGCCATAGCCTAGGTCTTTCATGAGCTTGGTGGGAGCATTGCGGATGTGGAGCGGTATGGGCGAGTTCGGGTACTGCTTTGCGAGGGCTTTGGCTGTATTCATTGCGTCAGTAATTTCGCGAGATTTTGGCGAGCGAGCGAGAGCGATGGCGCAATGATAGAGATTGTAGTTCGCTTCAGGCAATCCCACACGCTCTACTGCCTGAAAGGTTGCCACTGCGAGGGCGAGTGCGCCGTTGCCAGCTAGGCCGACGTCTTCACTAGCAAAAATTACCATCCGCCTGGCAATGAATTTCGGATCTTCACCGGCGTCTATCATGCGTGATAAGTAGTAAGTCGTGGCTTTTTCGTCACTTCCGCGCATACTTTTGATAAAAGCCGAGATGACGTCATAGTGCATGTCGCCCTTTTTGTCGTAGCCAGGCACTTTGGTTTGGGCGGCTACTTTGATGATTTCGGGTGTGATCTTTTTGTCGTTGATACTCAGCGCCAGTTCAAGATTTCCTAGCGCCACACGAGCATCGCCGCCAGACAACTCAGCGAGATAGTCGATGGCTTTGGGTGTAACAGATTTTGTTTTTTTGAGCACCTTGAGTGCACGATTGACGACTTCTTTGATTTCATCTTTTGTAAGTGGCTGAAGAACAAGTACGCGACTGCGGCTAAGGAGAGGCGTGATCACTTCAAAGCTAGGATTTTCCGTGGTGGCACCGATGAGTGTAATGAGCCCTGACTCGACGTGTGGCAAAAATGCGTCCTGTTGAGCCTTGTTAAAACGATGGATTTCGTCTACGAATAATATTGTTCGGAGACCCAAATTCCAGTTCTGTTTCGCATGCTCGACTACCTTTAGTACATCCTTTTTGCCAGCCGTCACTGCGCTTAATTCTATGAATTCTGCTTTTACTTCGTTTGCGATAATGCGCGCAAGTGTCGTCTTGCCGGTGCCGGGAGGCCCCCAGAGTATGAGGCTGACTGGTTCTTGGCTCTTCACGATTTGTCGCAAAATTTCACCCTTGGCTAATAAGTGAGATTGCCCAATCACTTCATCGAGACTCTTCGGCCTCATCTCCTCTGCCAACGGCACACGTGTCATACCTGTAGTATACTAGTGACACAATGACACGACAAACCGTACTCTTACTGTTTGGTGGTGAATCTCCGGAGCACGACGTTTCTATCATGAGTGCTCGTAACATTTATGCCGCCATGGATAATGAAAAGTATCAGGTGTTGCCTTGCTATATTGATCGACAAGGAAAATGGTGGCTACTTGATAAATGGGAAGAAAACGCTGCTACTCACCACAGCGGCGTGCAGTTGGTGGCGGCGCTTGGCAATAAAGCATTTTTGACACTGCCTGGCGATCGCATGATTCATCCAGATGTTATTTATCCGGCCATGCATGGGGATACCGCAGAAGACGGAAGCATACAGGCACTTGCCGATCTACTGCATTTGCCTGTTGTCGGAAGTGGGCATATTGCACATGCTGTCGGGTGGGATAAATTATTTACAAAACTGCTTTTGGAGCAGGCGGGCATACAAACAGTACCGTTTCGGACCTATGAAAAATCCGAAAATACCCCCACCTATCATGAGCTGTGTGATCAACTCGCTACTACGATACTTTTCGTTAAACCGACGCGAGCGGGTAGTTCGATTGGTGTCAGTAAAGTCGAGAGCCAGGAGCAACTCATCGTTGCGCTGGAGCTAGCGTTGCGCTACAGCGATACAGTATTGATCGAGAAGGCTATCATTGGGCGCGAGCTTGAAGTAGCGATTCTTGGCAACCCACCCCACCACCGCGCCAGTAATGTCGGTGAGATACGGCCAAAAGACGGGTTCTATGATTATGAAGAAAAGTATGCCTCCACCAGTCAAACAGAAGTATTGACCCAGGCAGAACTTGAGCAGGAGGTCGCAGATGCGGTTAAGACGATTGCCAAAAATGTCTTTACGACGCTTGGATGTAAAGGTCAGGCTAGGGTAGACTTTTTTCTGGGTGACGAAGGTGAGATATATGTCAATGAAATCAATACCTTGCCAGGATTTACCAATATCAGTCAGTATCCAAAGTTGTGGCACGACCAGGGCATACGCTACCCTGAGCTCATCGACATGCTTATCTCGCTCGCGCTGAAGTGATATAATAGAACAAACGATACATAATAAGGAGAGAATATGGAGATTATTGTTGGATTATTCACACTGGTGTTCCCAGGTTTAATTTTTCTTGCATTGTTTTTGCTCGGCGGTATCAAGGTGATCAACCAGTATGAGCGAGGAGTTGTGCTGACGCTTGGTCGGTTTAGCGGTGTGCGCGAGCCAGGGTTACGCTACGTGATTCCTATTTTTCAGAAGTTGATGCGTGTCGATGTGCGCAGTACGCCAATCGATGTTCCCAAGCAAGAAGTCATCACCAAAGACAACGTGACAGTAGGTGTCGATGCGGTCGTGTACTTCCGTGTCATTGACACGCCAAAAGCCGTGCTCGAGACGACGAACTATGTCTATGCAACCAGCCAGTTTGCGCAGGCCGCACTTCGTGATGTGGCAGGTAATGCCGATATGGATGAGCTGCTGAGCAACCGCGACGTGATCTCACAAAAGATCAAAGAAATTGTCGATGCCGAGACTGACAAATGGGGAATCGATGTCGAGAACGTCAAAATTCAGAATATCGAACTACCGCAGGACATGAAGCGTGCCATGGCCAAACAGGCCGAGGCCGAGCGTGAACGTCGCAGCAATATCATCAATGCAGATGGTGAGAAACAGGCGGCACAGACACTGGCAGAAGCTGCAAGAATTCTGTCAACGACTCCTGGAGCAATTAACCTTCGCACCTTGAATACGATAGAGCGTATCAGCACCGAGCCATCACAGAAGACCATGATGCTCTTCCCGGTTGAATTGGTTGATGCCTTGCGCGGTCACGGCAACAAATAGCCCGCAGGCTCAATTACTAATAAAATAATCCTAAGCATCTTAGGATTATTTTATTTGGTGCGGGTAGAGGGAGTCGAACCCTCGTTTCTACCTTGGGAAGGTAGCATAATAGCCGTTATACGATACCCGCGCTCTTTCTAGTCTAGCAAGGTGTCTCTTGAATAATCAACACTTCTCAAGTAGAATAAAGGCTACACGGCTCTTTAGCTCCTGCGTGAAACGCAAATGATCGTAGAGCAGAGGCCCAGGCCGTCTCAGAGTTTGCGGCATAAAATAAGTTACTCACTATCTTCAGTCGTGGCTCTTTAGCTCCTGCGTGAAACGCAAATGATCGTAGAGCAGAGGCCCAGGCCGTCTCAGAGTTTGCGGCATAAAATAAGTTACTCACTATCTTCAGTCGTGGCTCTTTAGCTCAGTTGGTAGAGCAGAGGCCTGAAGAGCCTTGTGTCACTGGTTCAAGTCCAGTAGGAGCCACCAAAATAACATGTTCTAGCTTGTCTAGGACATTTTATTTTGCCGATAGCTTGCTAGCGGAGACTTGAACCAGTTGGTTCGCGTAGCGTAAAAGGAAACGAAAGCTTGCTTTTGTCCCTTTTGGAGCGGAGGAGGCTTTAGCCGATAGTTCCGGTAGGAGCCACCAAAGAAAATATCTCACTGTACAGTGAGATATTTTCTTTGGTATGATAGAAGTAATGCAACGGAGGGCACTCTCACCACTTGGCGTCAAGCGCGTTCGTATTGGTCGCAAGGCGATGGCTACTGCTCGTGTCCATGCGGGTATTGAGCGTAAGCTTTCATCTTCCATACAATCTCCTGCAAAAAAATCAACACGCAAGCTAAATTACACGTTTCGACGTTGGCACGCCATTGCCGCTGTGGCCTGCATCGCCGTTATTATCATCGGTAGCCTCACCTATGGATTTGTTACTCGCGCTCAGCAGCAGGAGAAGCAACGCCAAGAGGTGGTGAGGCAAAAACAAGAGGCTGCAGAAGCTGCCGAGCGCCAAAAATGTTACCAAACTGTACTTTCCACCAAAGCAGATCAGCTCGGCAAGCTGACCTACGACCAGCTATATGCTGGGGCGTGCGATTCATGAGAGAAATTTCCACGGACAAAGAATTTGACGCGATGATTGTTAAAGCAATGGCCGAATTGCCGCAACAATATATCGAAAACCTCGACAACGTCGCTATAACTTTTGAAGACCAGCCGACTCATGAGCAACTACAAAAACAGGGTGTGAATGCTGGGAGTCTGTTGCTTGGGCTGTACGAGGGCACTCCTTTGACTGCTCGGTTTAGTACTAGTTACAGCGGAGTGTTGCCCGACAAGATCACGTTATTTAAAGTTCCTATCCATCAAGTGTCGCACGACGAAGCGGCGTTATTTGAGCAAGTCAAACGCACCTTGTGGCATGAAATTGCGCACCACTACGGACTTGATCATTCGCATATTGATCAGGTCCGGAATCCAGACCAGGCATAATATGCTATACTATTAGAATATCTATGAGTAAATTTCGCAACTAAGCCACGGCATGACAGAGCTTTGGTTAGTGTTACTTTCGATGAGTCTTATCGCTATCTGCGGTGCATTTGTGGCGGTTGAGTTTGCTCTGCTGACGGTCAACCGCACAATGGTCGAGAAGAAGGCGCAGTCTGGTGACAAAGTAGCGTCTGGAATACTCTTGGCACTCAAGAGCCTGTCTACCCAGTTGTCCGGAGTGCAGCTTGGTATTACTATTACAAACCTATTAGTTGGTTTTTTGGCGGAGCCTGCTATCGCGCGTTTAATCGCGCCGCAACTGACGCTGCTGGGATGTAATGAGGTCACGGCGCGGGGCATAGCGGTGGTAATTGGTATCACACTTGCGACTATGGTGACGATGATTTATGGCGAGCTGGTTCCCAAGTATATTGCTATCCTCAAGCCAATGGAAGTAGCGAGGCGTCTTCAAGCACCGATGCGAGTGTTTACGTATCTGACACTGCCATTGATAAAAGTGCTCAATGGCGCTGCTAATTTCATCCTCAGGAGTAGGGGGGTGAAGCCGCAGGAAGAACTTGCAGTCGCACGTTCGGCCGATGAGCTGCTGTCGCTTGTTCGACGTTCGGCTGACAAAGGCACGCTGGCCCAAAGCACTGCCCAAATGCTCGAGCGCTCACTTACTTTTCGAGAGTTGACAGCAGTGGATGTCATGACTCCGCGTGTACACATGCATATGCTGTCTGAAGATGCGTCAATCAACGATTTGCTGAAGCTGAGCTCCAAGACGGGTCACTCGAGGTTTCCGGTGTACGCTAAATCACATGATGACGTGGTGGGCATTGTTCGTATCAAGTATGCACTAAGGGTGCCTATAGCAAAGCGCAGTAGTGCAACGGTGAAAGAAATCATGGCTGAAGCAAATTTTGTACCGTCGACGATCGAACTTTCTTCACTGATTGAGGTTCTACGCGAAAAGAATCGTCATATTGTCATTGTGGTGGACGAATTTGGCGGAGTAGATGGCGTTGTGACGATCGAAGACTTGCTAGAGGAGCTCGTAGGAGAGGTATACGACGAGTTTGACCAGCACCGACGCAAGCAGTACCAGCAGTTGACGGCGAATTCCTGGGTCGTATCGGGATTGTTGAGGCCCGATGAGATCAGTCACGAAATTGGTGTGGTGGTGGCGGATGAAGAGGAGGTTGATACGATTGCGGGGCTGTATATGCTCCAAGAAAAAGAAGTACCTGAGGTCGGCGACTCGACAACACTCGACGGGGTCAATAAGAATGGCGATGCAATCTATGTTCGGATGACAGTTATGAAAATGGATGGACAACGGATCGATCAACTAAAGCTCGCGATTCGTAAGCGCCCAGTCACGGAGGAGGCGTAATGGAAGTAGGGCCGTCGCTTGTTTTGGCAGTGGCTGCACTGCTCGGGAATGCATTTTTTGTCGGTGCTGAGTTTGCCTTTATATCAGTTCGCCGCAGTAGTATCGAACTTGCGGCTGCAGAGGGGAGTCGTGCGGCTCGGTCGTGTCTTGCTGCTATGGACAATGTGACACTGACGATTGCGACGATTCAGCTCGGTGTGACACTCTGTAGCCTGATATTTGGGGCGGTGGCAGAGCCGGTCGTCGCACATCTTGTAGAGCCACTCCTTGAGTATTTTCGCCTCAGCCACAACCTACTTCACCCTGTGTCACTGGTGATTGCTCTTATTTCGATGGTGTCGGTGCATGTAGTGATAGGTGAGATGGTGCCGAAAAATATTTCATTAGCAGATCCGACTCGACTCGCGTTGCGTCTCGTTCCTGCACTCTACACTATCGTTCGTCTGATTCGGCCGGTTGTTCTACTTCTCAATGGCATGGCGGTGCTTTCGTTGCGCGCAATTGGGCTGCGGCCTCGCCAAGAAGTAAAGTCGAGCTATAATCGCGATGAAGTAGCGGGCTTTGTGCAGGAATCGCGTCGCGTCGGGCTGATTAGTAAAGATGAGGAGAATCGCCTTACGGGAAGCCTGGAATTTGAGTACCATACCATCAAAGATATTGTTGTACCGCTGCGCAAGCTAGTGCTAGTCGATAAGACAGCGCTGCTCTCGGATATCGAGGATGCTTCACGCGCGACAAACTTTTCTCGGTTTCCTGTTTCGGGAGAGTCGGGCGAGTTGCTCGGGTATGTCCATATCAAAGACATTCTGATGGATAGCACTGTGTCAAATCAAAAACCATTACCTATACGAGATATCAGGCCACTTGGGTTGGTCAAAGAATCAATCACGTTGATGCAAGCATTGAGCGAGATGAGAAAGAGCGAGAGCCACATGTTGCAGGTGACGAGAAATAGCAAGACGATTGGTGTCATCATGCTCGAAGATGTGCTCGAAGAGTTGGTCGGTCCGATCACTCGTTCACTCTAGGCGGCACACTACATCGACCGGGCACACCTCGCCTTATGCATCTTGAAATTCACTTACAAATCCGCTATACTTCTTGAGTGTATGCGGGTATAGCTCAGTTGTTAGAGCGCGTCCTTGCCAAGGACGAGGCCAGGGGTTAGAGTCCCCTTACCCGCACCAAAATCGGACTTTCGAGGAAATTGTCGCCCGTTTGGGCGATTTTTTCTTTGGCCAAAGCGAAGCGAGGCCAGATGTTTCCAGAGGGAGAAAAAGAAATTGCTGGCGCGCGCAGGCGCGCTTTTTTGTTTTCTAAAACGAGGTTAGAGCCAAAGATTTCGAGGCAAAGCGACTTTTTGGCAAGTAAGTCGGTGCTTTTTGTTATCTCACAGATAGAAACGGCAGTTTCTATCCACTTTTTCAGCGGTTCGAGCCAAAGATTTTGACCAAGCGTTAGCTTGGATAGTGTTTCTTCAAAACTCTTCTTTTGGCTCATAATCTCCGTCTTTTTGTCGGTGTATATTTCTCGATCAATGTCTTGGTCGAGATAACTATCGAGTAAGCGTTGGAGCTTTGCGGTTAGTTGCGCGATGTTTGTCTGTAAATCTGACGTTTTCGATTGGTTTCGGCTTTGTTCATTGGCTTGGTCGGTTTCCATAAGCTCGCGCAACTTGTTCGCCCATGCCTTCGGCATGGCGTACTCTCGCAGTAGTTCGGTCAGTTGTGCGTCTAGCAACTCCTCGCGGATGTGTGGTTCAGGACAACGCGGAGTGTTCTTGCACTTTTTCGTGCAGTGGTAGTAGGTGTAGTGGTGAACATTACCATTTTTCTGCCGTTTAGTTTGGCTCTCGCCAGTAACCATCATGTTGCACGACCCGCAGCGGAGTAATCCGCAGAGTGGTTTTGGCTCGTTGGTTTTACTGACGCGCTTATGTCGACGTTTTTCAAACACCGCTTGCACCGTGTCAAAGAGTTTCTTTGACACAATTGGAGTGTGTTTACCCTCAAATACCTCGCCAGCGTAGCGAAAATGCCCGTAATAAAACGGATTCGTGAGCATTTTGGCTACCTGGTCTTTTTTGAGTGGTTTGTTGCCTTTGGTTTTTATACCTTTACTGGCGAAAAAGTCGGCGATATCTTGTAGTCGCTGGTCGCCTCGCGCGTACAACTCAAACGCTTCAACGACAAGCGGAGCTTGTTGCTTGTCCACGATGACCGTCTTGGTGCGAACATCATTTATGTAGCCAAGCGGGGCACGACCAGGCATTTCGCCTCGCCGGACTTTTTGGCGCAAGCCCCGTTTGGTGTTTTCGGACAAATTGTCTACATAATATTTGCTCTGCCCAAACGCGATAGACAGCATGAACTTACCTTGCGATGTGTTCTCAAACCAAAAAGTCGGGAACTTCAGATTTGCGAGATGGGTTTGGTCGAGCAAATAGACGATTTGTCCGCCGTCTATACTGTTTCGTGCCAGTCGGTCTGGATGCCACGCGATGATGCCATTGGCTTCGCCACGTTCAATTCGCTTTAGTAACTCGGCAAAGATAGGGCGACCAGGAGTTTTGGCGGATTTCTTCTCAATAAGTTCATCGACAATTTGCAAGTTTTCGTTTCGCGCATAAGCGCGAAGCTCGACTAACTGCGCCTCAATAGACAGGACTTGTTTGTCCTCTACGTCTGTACTTTTGCGCGTGTATAAGATATATTTTTCGTTCATTTTCACCTCCAACTTAAATAGCCGCCTCGTTGCACACAATCCGGTATAACCAAATTGTACGAGACGGCTATCTAAGCCATACAAAAAGTCATACCGATTTGATTGTGTGCATTTCTATTTTACCAAAAACCGCCCATGGCGGCAAAAAAGCGCGCTTGCGCGCGCCAGCAATTTCTTTTTCTCCCTCTGGAAACATCTGGCCTCGCTTCGCTTTGGCCAAAGAAAAAATCGCCCAAACGGGCGACAATTTCCTCGAAAGTCCGATTTTGGTGGAGTTTTACGACTTTGCTCGAACCAATTTTGAGAATTGAAGCTCAGCCCCAACGCCCGCGCGCCCCACCAGAAAAACCCTTTAACTGATTTTTCATTTCTCCCGCCGAGATTTCTTTTTAGTTGAAAAGGGTGTTTTCTGGTGGTAGTATGTCAGGCTGCGACGCTTTTTTTACCTGTTAGCGCAAGATGAGCGAGATTGTCTGCCGTTCGCTGCAAGAGAGCTTGCTTCTCTGCGTACTCTCGTGGATCAACCAAATACACTGCACCTTTGTAACCATCAGAGACAATTCGAAGCATTGGTTCATTGGCTCCACTTCGTCTTAGTTCGCGCAGAACATCACCGATCTTCATCTCAACCCCAACATCGGGGAACAAGCAAATCAAGCCTTTCTCACGGCAAAGCATTTGTGCGTGTCCGCTGTAACCGTCGTTATTTACGATAATGACAGCTCCTTCACGCGGTAGCGCGTCTTCTCCCTGATGATTACCCATTACTCCTGCAATCGTAAACTTGTTTTCACTCCAAAAAATTACAACTCCTGCATCATCACCATTGTGGTGATACTCGTCTAGCAGCTTGAGCGTGACATCGCCAACCCCAGTTGCTCGACACCAGTCGATCGGCTCTATATGTGAAGGAAACTCAACCTGTCTCCCACTACTTTCTAAAGATTTTTTGGGTAATGGTCGAACTTGCAAGATATTGTTGCCGTAGAACTCGACCTGAACGGGTTTGCCAAAAAACTGCTCTGCTAGTAAAGCGGCATGTACTGCGCTGTGGGTATTGCGCGTCGAATGACCGCCGATGCCATCAACAGTATGATCGGGTATGCTATGTAGTATTTTTGCGGACTCAACACTTGTGAACAGATGTTCTGTGACTTTCGTTTTATCAAATAATAACCCGCCATGCTGGGTTTCAACAACCATCAAGTTTGGATGAGAGGCTTGGCTATCAACAGTACCGATAGGCGTTTTGTCTTCCCAGTGATCGCTAAGCGAATCGCAATATTGCTGGATTACTAATCCCATTTGCTCACCGTCTATACCATGCTGCTTCCTATATTGAACTGCACGAGGACTATTGGTAGAGGCAAACACCTTTTCTATAGCCTGTCGAAAAGCTACCGGGTCACGCGGGTCTGCCGCTACCGAATCATACACTCCCGCTCCTGTCATATCCTCTCCGTCTTCGGAACGTACTGCGCTGCTTCGTATCGCGACTACTCGCGGTATTTCTGCGATAGGATACCCATCCTCATCGAACTTGCTCTCATTTGTAACGAGTTTTAGTGCTGCCGCATTTAGTTCAGCTAATTGCTCCTCAAACATGGCAGTATTATGTTGCCATAGTTCGTACAGGCTAGTGTCTACAGGTATGAAAGGTGGAATATCTATCTCCTGTTGGTAATATTTTTCACCCGCAGTATTTCTTAACAACTCAAGATGTTCGGCAAACACCATTAAGTTAGCGGCTTTAGCTCCGTACGATTGACGTAGGCCCTCAAGTCGATCCATATCACCCCGTGGAGCTTCTAGTGCTCTTTGGGTAATTTGATGACGTGCTACAACCGCACGATACCCACTTTCGATAAACTTGGTTAGTGCCTCTGGAGCTTCCGTGTCATCTGAGCCAAGACGAATAACCCTTTCTGCTTTGTAGGGGATGCTGACCTGCTCATCCCGATAGTCAATCGGCGCATAAACTGTTCTCCCCTCAGGATATAACGGACTACGCACAAACCGTAATCTCATAGAAGCTGGCCACCTATCAAAGAACGAGCGAGCCGTTTCTAGGGCACTACCTGGTGGACTAGTATCAAAGTTTTCAGCTGTATTCTCAACATCGATGTTAAAGGCCGTACGTCTTGCGATATCTGTGGCTCGTTCTAAGCGTGAACCCTTGGATGCGTATCTTAAAGACCGAAGTGCATCATAAAGTGTCTTTTCTTCTGGCGTTCTTTCTGGCCATTTATCGTCTAGCTCTTGGTGAAGTTCATCGGGAAAGTGCCCAGCTGCATGAAAAAGAAATCTACGAAGAGCTTGCTGGTTTCCTTCAGCAACTCCAGGCCAACGCGCAGATGCTTCATCAACTGAAGCAATGGGTTTTAACTCCGACATAATTAACTAAACATAATACAATAAAAGCTCATCGTTCGCAATGATTTGATAAATTCGTCGCGCTGGAGCGCATAGCGCGGCGGCTTTGCCGCCTGTGCGAAGCCCCAGCGCCTCTACTGCTTATGCAGTAGTCGAACCACCAGAAAACACCCTTTTCAACTAAAAAGAAATCTCGGCGGGAGAAATGAAAAATCAGTTAAAGGGTTTTTCTGGTGGGGCGCGCGGGCGTTGGGGCTGAGCTTCAATTCTCAAAATTGGTTCGAGCAAAGTCGTAAAACTCCACCAAGATAATTTTGAATAATTACCCCTGTAAAACGTCGAGTATAATCGGCGTTTTTTAGTTTGACACAAAAAAGACTCTAATTTTATTTAAATTGCTATATATCAGTTAGAAGTTCAAACTCGGTGAAGCTATTGGTTAGCAGCTCACTTATGAGAGACCAGCGAGAATATGAAGTAGCAGAAATATTGCCTTAACTAATCTTCAATTTTGTATAGACACAACTCCGACGCCTTCTCTCTGCTACTTTCCGTTGCATGTCATGTAAATAAAATTTGCTAGCGATGTTAGGATAGATACTATAAGGTGTGTTAGGGCAGAAGGATCAAGACATCAACCACACGAAAGGGTGACTATGACATTTCCACAAAAACTCAAAAAAATTCGTAGCGAGCTTGGTTTTTCGCAAGAGCAACTTGCGGAAAAATTAAGAGTTTCACGCCAAGCAGTAACAAAATGGGAATCGGGCGATGGCATGCCCGACACTCTTAACATGAAAGAACTCTCAAAACTAAGCGGTCACTCACTCGATTATCTACTGGGCAATAACGCAGCGCACCAGCCAAAGTTAGGGTTTTTCGAATCGGTGAGTTACGCGTTTAGGCACTTTTCCGACTTTGAAGGGACGACGCGTCGGAGAGTATTTGGATGGTATGCTGTGTTTTATGTGCTTGTACTGGCGATTTGTAGTGTATTTGACTTTATCAAGTTCAGCGAAGGCATCAGCCTGTCGCATGTTCTTAGTTCTGTCTTTGTCATCGCAACTCTTGTCCCATCGCTCTCAATTGGTGTGCGACGTCTTAGAGATGCGGGAGAGAACTGGCAACAGATGCTGTGGATACTGGTGCCGTTTTTCGGCTTCTTCTACCAATGCTACTTGTGGCTGCAACCTAGCATAGGAGAAAAGCGTCAGCACTAAACTTCATAAACTAAATTCTGCCCGTCTAGTTAACGAAAATACTCCACCAACCATGTCGAGGCTCGCTAAGGCCTCCATGGCTTGGCGGGTTTCGCTTTTGATGATAAGTTCAGTGGTTTAATAAATCACTGGATAATATTAAATACTCTGCAATATACATTAGCTTAAAGCAGTCTATCTTCTCTGAATCAAAAGTTAGAAATATGTCTACTATGCGGCACCAAGAAATTATCACATCATCACCCCTGTAAAACGTCGATTGAATCGACGTTTTACTTATTAGCCCAAAATATACTCTAATTTATTTTGCCTGATGTGAACCTAACTATGGGTCGACGCAACCGCTAGTTTCTTGTTAAATAGAGCTTTTAAGGATACTATCGCTAGTGTAAATCGAAAGGAACACTATGAATATAGGCCAGAGAATATATAAAATACGACAGCAGAAAAATATCACACAGGAACAACTAGCGAAAGATTTAGCTATCTCGCGCCAGGCAGTATCCAAATGGGAAAGCGGCAAGGCTATCCCTGATATCGAGAACCTCATGTATATAAGTAGCCTGTATGATGTGTCGCTCGACGAGCTTATTAAGGGAGATAATAAGGTTGGTCAAAAGATTATTGCTGATGCAAGTGCAAAGAAATGGCATAAGCTTAGCATTTTATTTTTTGCTACACTTCTTGTTTATATTATGTGGTTTGGTTCAGCGCATGGCATATGGCAACTCGGTCTGGGAATCGCCACTCTTAGCATGATTATTATCGACACTCGAATACTCCTACGAAATCGCGTTTCGAAGCCTCTCAAAAGACAATAGGCCAGAGACAATCAAGTCTTAAGATTAGCTACGAAAAAAGCGTGTCGGATAAATTAAATTGCGATACCAGCTGATTTAGCTTATAAGTCTCGCAGTTCTCATGATTGAGGGTTAGAAATACGTCGGTTATCCGGCACCAAATCAGGACGAAATTGCAAATTCGGGCGCGAAAGTGCCTATCTTGTTTAAGGTGTCCTATGAGCTGAAGATACGATCCATCTGTCTTGAAGCTTACTCTTCACGCCTAGGTGCTATTGTTCTCTGAATATATTGAGATGAAGAAAAAATATTCCCTGCCATCGCCAGCCCTTTGACTAGTTTATCTGTGCCATACAAATTCCCATAGCTATCCCTCAGACTTACAGTCTGATCAATCCCACCTTCGCGGCAAAATTGTATGTGGCCATCCGCAGCAATGACGATGTTGCAAAGCCCATCCTGGCACGGATATTTTGGGCAGTCGCCACATAATTCTTTAGAATAATGTGCTGCAACCGAAGTATCTCTTAGTTCTATCTTCGTACCCTCAGGTGTGGTGAAGACTTTTTTCGCGTGGCCGACTCCGCCAACTGCATATTTAATGGAGGGCGGTCCATACTCACTTTCTAAGTCAAGAGCGATACTATCAAGCCTTACATAATTATCATCCGCAAAGTTACGTGATCCCGATAACGCATTATCGTAGCTACTTAGGTCAAACAATTTAATATCGAGGCCATTCTGAACGCAAAATTCAATTATCGTGCTAACTTCGTCCTTATTGTACTCTCCGACAACGGTCTGAAGTCGTACTGGTACCTTGTCTTTTATTTTTAGTATACCTTCAATTGTGTTTTCGAAGATGCTTTCGTTGCGGTGTGCGATACGCCGAAAGACCTCTGAGCGCAGCGTATCGAGGCTAATTTTTAATTCATCAAAACCTGTCTCGACTATTCCGTCAAAATACCGTAAGATATTAGCCCCATTCGTGTTAAGTTTTGTATATCCAGGACCTTTTGGACGTCTATCATTAACAAATCGCGCCAATTCAAACGTTGTTTGTGCGCTATTGTCTGTCAGAAGAGGTTCACCACCCGTAAAGCTAAAGTCTTGGAAGCCAACATCAATTGCTGCACTGAGCAGTGTCTTGAAATCATCAAGATTTAGCCTCGTTGATTGCATCTCAACACTATCGCCAGCTATCGGGCAATAATCACAACTTAAATTGCACTGCTCAGTAACAGCCACACGCACAGAAGGCTTATCCATAAAACATATTATAACATAAAATTAGGCAATTATACGCTTAACACACCCAACTTTATAGAGATAGCTAACAATGCCATGCTTTAGCCCTATTTATTCTTGGGCTTTTTGGGTGGCTTTGTCGCTTTGAGGAGCTTGTCTACTGCTTTATCAAACGTAGTGTTGAGCTTGAGCGGTTGTTCGTTTGTGCGAACTGGCTTTGCCTCGTACTCGTCGATTTGCTTTTGCAATTCCTCGGCCTCTTTTTTCGTTGTCTTAGTCTTCGCCATATCTTGATTATATCAAAAAAGTTGTCTAGTTAGTTTTAGTCGCCTAGAACTTTTGTTGCCTTTCGTTTTCTAGCTTGTCGCTTTGGCTTTGTTTTCGTAGGTTTTGGCTCTGGTTTCTTTTCGGCTGGCTTTTCTTCTGGCTCGACATGCTTTGTGGCAAATACGGCGCGTGAGTGTTCTATGACTGCTATTACTACCTCATCACTACCAGCACTATCAAGCAGGAGTGTTTGGCCTGATAGCGGCTCTTGAGCATGGACAGCCGATAGCTTGGCGTAAAAGTTAAAGGCTGGCAAGTTGCTTATCTCGCCCTGTTCGATAAATGGGCTAAACAGCGGTAATAGCATACGTTCGTCTTGTGGGTTGCCAGTTCTAAAGCAAACCACCGTACCGACGTTAGCTAAAATCACATTGACCATTTGTTGATCGTCCTGCTGTGAGGTCGATTGTTCGGCAATCGTGAGGAACAAGCGGTATTTTCGTGCCTCGCTAAGTAGCTGCACAAACGACGGTGTAGCAAAGTTTTGGAACTCATCGACGTAGAGGTAGAAAGGGCGACGCTCCGACTGGTTCAGTCGGGCGCGTCGCAGACTTGCCAGTTGTAACTTGGCAAGTACGGCTATACCAAACAGCTCTGATACGTCTTCGCCGAGCAGTCCTTTTGAGAAGTTACAAATCAGTATCTTGCCACTGTTCATAATGTCTTCAAAATCTATCGTGGACTTCTTCTGGCTTAAAATCAGGCGTGCCGAGGCGTTAGCGTTAAAGCGGCCAATCTTGGCGGTAATACCAGCCGCCATTTTGACTTTCTGCATGTCGCCAGCTTTACCGAGTTCGTTTTTCCAAAAGTCTATCAAGTCTTCATCTTCGAGTTTTTTGATAACTTCTTTGCGGAACTTGTCATTTTGTAGCAGCTTGAGAATAGTAAACAAGGTTGCACCCTCGACGGTAAGCGCGGTATGTATAGCGTTACGTAGCACGTATTCGATACGGTGGCCGCCGCTATCGTCCTCTGAAAATAGCTTGCGAAATACCGATACAACGCTCTCTGTGATGATGTCTTTTTCGCGTAGCAGCTCGTTGCCTTTGAGGTCTGGTGTAAGTTCAAGCAAGTTTAACCCTATCGGGTACTCTAAGTCGTCGGGATTGAAGTAGACAACATCTTTGACGCGCTCTGGCGGCACATGACGCAAAAGCGTTTCGGCCATATCACCGTGAGGGTCGATAATGGCCACGCCTTTGCCGTTTTTCATATCTTGTACAATCTCGTATTGCAACATGGTTGTTTTGCCACTACCTGTACCACCAATGACGTACTGGTGGCGTTCACGTTCGGCCTCGATAAGTCCGATAGGTGTAATCGTGTCATGGTGGTGGTTTTCGCCAATCACAACGGCCAATTCTTTGCCAGACTTTAGCGACACTGGCGCTGGCAGCGTTCGGCTAAGTGAAGTTATGAGGTTGTCGGTTTTGCTGACTTGGCTTGAGGGAAAGTGATATAAGCTCGCAAGCTCCGACACACCCAAAACAACGGCAGATCGTCGCGTTAATGAGGGCAAGCGACGAATAGCCGCCCTGTGCCGCAGAGTATCGAGAAGTGGTATATGTGCCTTTGCCTTGAGCGACTGATACGGCGGCACACTATAACCGTCGAGTGCAGATTTTAGCGCCGATATGTGTGCTGCCACTTCGGGGCTTTTGACGAGAATACGCAAGTTTGTTTGAAATAGCGGCTGCGTAACTTTGTGGTGCATAGTTTCCATGAGTTCGAGTTCAAAAGCACTCAATACGCGCGACGGACGGTCGCGTTTGGTAATATGCGCCTGTTGCTGTGTGCTGCGGTTCTTTGCGTAGTAGTAATCACGATAGCCAGAAGTCGTACCCATATATACCTCGCCAGCAAGGTCTGTTAGCCCTGATGAGGCTTTGCCAAACACATTAGCGATACGACCAAATACAGAAAGTTGTTTGCCACTGACTTGCTGTAAGATATTTTCGTTGCCTAAGATTTTATGCGACAGTATCTCGGCCTCGCGCAAACGTATAGGCGTAGCAACAATCTGTAAAGTTATCTGCTCGTCGTCGGCCAGTTTTGTCATAGCTCCTGTAACGTAACCGAGTGGGTCGTGCTGTTCAAATGCTGATGTGAGCGTAAGCGGCAGCACATAATGGCCGACTTCCTTAAACTCTATGACGCTATCTGCGCCTGTGTCCTCGCGCTCGACCTCTTTTACTTTAGAATCTGGTATGTACGATGTGATAGTTTTCTGTATGTTCTTTGAGCGGTCTTTTTCTACTTGCAGCAAGTATCGTATGCCGTCCTTGCGCGTCGATACAATTTCAAAACTCATCACTGGCGAGCGGTCGAATAGCCGCTCTTTGAGTTGCCGTGCAGCACGCGCACCGTGTATCACTGAAAACAGTTGCTCGGTGGCTTGTGGTGTCTTGGCGATACTGCTTGGCGGTGTAATTTCCAGCCACACCATATCACGGTGTAGTAAGTAGCGACGGTTGGCGATTGTTCGTATCAGCATGAATACAAACCACGCCACCACGAGCGAGCCGACGGCGAGCGCAGCTAAAGGCCAGAATTGTAAGGCGGTATCGGCAATAGCGGTGTTGGTGTCCACTCTGGCGCTCCTATTTTTCCATGAATAAACTTGTAGCTACTGGCGGCCTCTTTTGAAAATGTACGCGTTGATACGACATTGAGTGTCGGCGCGTTCATCTCTGATATTGTCCAGTCGCCAGTTAGTTCGTTGACGCTAATAACGTATGCCACATGCCCCCAATCACCGCTATCAGTCTGAAAGACAGCACCGACAGCAGGAGTATGATTTACAAGATAGCCGTCGGCCTCGGCGCGGTCGTCCCATGTGTTTGCGTTACCCCATGTGGTCGGTATCGGACTGCCAGCCCATTTACGCATAGCGTATGACCACCATGTACAGTTACCCCACGCATAAGTATTGTCTGGCATGGGTGCGCCCATATAAAAGCCGCGTGTTTCGGCAGATTTAGCGTCTGGCGTATTTGCCAGCCAGCTAAGAGTTGGCGTGCCAAGCGACATTATAGCCACAACTGGCAACGATATGATGATAGTTACCACTATCAACACCAGCGCGAGTATGCGCTTTGGCTTAAAGCCGCCGACGCTAAACACTACAACCGCTGGATTCACGAGGCGTACAACTCCGCAGGGTTAGTCGTGATGAGTGGGTGTTCTTTGTCGCTGGCAACAACTTTTACTGCTACGTGGTTTTGGTCGGCGATCAGTAGCGCGTCGCCGCGTTCACACGTTAGCAAAAAGCTCTGTTCGTATTCGCTTAGATTAAACTCGCTTACCACACCCTTGATAGTTGTAGTATCTTGGCGCATGAGAATACGTAAAGCCGACTGCGACGCAATAGCACGGCCATAGTCGCTTTTCAGAAAGTCGCGTGCTTGTTGCGAGATGATTGACACGCCGAGATAGTATTTTCGGGCGCGGCGTACCAATCCAGCGACAAAGCGTGCCGATTCTTCGTGTTCAAGCAGTAGCCAGCCCTCGTCAATGATGAGTAACCGTTTTTCTGGCTTGGCCATGACCTGATTTTTTACAAAGTTTGAGATAATCAACATCATTATTTTGCGTAGGCTCTCTGGCAAGTCTTTGATGTCAAAAACAACTAGCCGATTATCGAGCTTGATATTTGTTTGTGAGTTAAACACTTCGGCAAGCGAGCCAGAGATATATCGTTCTAGCCGTTCGCATAGTTTCATCTGGCCGAGGTCTTTGAGTTCAACATACAAGTCTTCGAGGAGTGGTTGTTGTTTCTTGGCTTTTTTGTAGATTTTGAGTATGGCTTTATCGACTGCCGCTTTTTCGCGCGAGTTTAGCCCCTCTGCCATAAGGCCAATGACTTCTGTAAGGTCTTGGGTATGCTCCGACAGGTCGCTAATTTTGTGAAATGTCGTTGCAAGGTCAAAGGGGTTTATCTTTTGCTTGCTCTTGGCCGATACTTTGATGTATGTACCGCCGACAGATTTTGTCAGTCGCTCATATTCACGTTCTGGGTCAATGACGATAACTTTTGTGCCTTGCATAAGCTGGCGTAGTATCTCGACTTTGGTTGTGTAGCTTTTACCAGCGCCAGAGCTTGCAAACGTGATTGAGTTTGCATTGTGCAAGCTAAAGCGATCAAGAATAACCAGCGAGTTATTTGATTTGTTTACGCCATACAATATGCCAGTTTCTTGCACTAGCTCGGACGACATAAACGGAAAAGTAAGCGCCGCGCTGGAACTGTCGAGGTTGCGTTTTTGTGCCAGTTGGTCTTCGCCGCGAGGTAGGATTGACTGCAAAGCCTCAAGTTGTTGGTAGCGTGCCACTTTGGAGTAAAACAGCCGTGCCGACATAGTAGCCTCAAGCAGTTTTGTGATTTTGTTTAGCTCCTCTAAAGTTTCGGCGCGAATACTGACATAGATTGCCATTTGAAACAGTTTTTCTTGGCCACGCTGGATTTTATCGCGTAGCTCGATAGCCGATTCTAAGGGGTCGGTAATTTCAGAACCGACAATTTTACCAGCCCTCATCATAGCCCTCTTGGTACTCTCTAGCTCGGTAATTTTGCGGTGCAGTTTTGGTAAGGCTGACATGGCGCTGACTTCGTGTACGTGATAGCTTATGTCGGTATCGTGGTTAAAGTTAATCAGACTATCAAGCCAGCCAGAGTTTGCCACAAATGGGTAGCCAGAGATGTACAAGGTACGCATGTACACGCCGTCGATACACAAATGGTCGATATTTTCTTCTAGCCCAGAGTATGACAATACGTCGATAGCGTCTTGTTCGCCAAACGTGATATTGAGTTCTTGTTGTCGCTCTATACGCGCCTGTCGTCGCTTGCGAGCAGGGGCGGCGATTGGCTCTATGAGTTTACGCCTTACGTTTTCGAGCTTTTTTAGCTGTGTTTTCATCTGCTGTTCCTTTCTGCTCGCTCTTGACGAGGGCGGTATGAATTATCTGCAAAGCCTGTTCGGTGAGTGGCTGTATTTTGGCTTGCGTCGGACTGTAAAAGCTATAAAACAGGTCTAGCACTTCGAGGCTGTCGAGTTGATCGGCGTGCATACCGAGCCGCCCCATACCTTTGTTGATAATGTCGAGCTTGATTTTTATTTGCTCCGAGATGAGGTCAAAATCTGCCTTGCCAGATTGTCGGTACGGCACGACGATATAGAAATGACGCGTTAAAATCTTGTTGTTGCTAATGAGCGAGCGTATAAACTCGTCGTAGTTTTGTAGCTGCGTGCGGTAGATCGGCACAGTTTCACTATCTAGCCGTTCGCGTAGGTCTTCGAGGTATTTGTCCATATCTATCTCGCGCGTCCGTATCAGGATTTGCAAGCTCGTACCGACAGAGTTTAGAAAACTCTCGTAGGTTTCAATGATAGCGTCTTGTTCTTCTTCGCTGCGTAGTTCAAAGTTAAGCGACGATACTTGCAAGATTGCGCGGTACTCATTGTTTGGCAACATCAAGATACCGTCGCGCACGCCACGTATGGCAATTTGATGACGCGAGCTAGTTTTACTTTTCGATTTCTGTAAGGCGAACATGCAGATTTCCTTTCTTTCCAGTTTCAAAACGGACTTTTGCCGCAGGGTTTTCTATGGTGGCAAGAACTCTGGCGGTAGCTGGTATGTCGAGCTGTGGTCGGGCGGTGTGTCTTTGCGTTTTTGTGGTGGTGGCCTTTTCTGGTTCTTCTTTTTTAGTTGGGTAGGTTTCGCGTAGGCTCTCGGTGTTTTTGTTGTAGAGATAGTATTTTGGTCGCAAATTGTAGCGTAGGATTGTTACCAGCCAAAAGGCCAATATCTTGCCCTTGATACGAATAGCCAAAACACCAAAGAACATAAAGACAGCGCCGATGATAACGTACTTATAGATCGCGCTACCCATGAACGGCGGCACAAGGGCAAAAACACCAGCACTGACAAAAATCGGTATCACGAGCAGGAGTATTTGCGAAAAGCCAAGACTACCGATGATACGGTCTTCAACAGTTGTAACTTGTGCTGGTACGACGGTCATTTTCATGCGGCTTTGTCCTCGTCGCTACTCTTGCGCGTTACCTTTGGCCTCGGTGCGCTTTTTGGTATCGCGGTATGTGTAATCTCGGCCGTGCCTTTCTTGTTTTCAAAACTGACACTTTGTATCTTGCCAGTCCGAACGGCCTTTGATTCAACGCCCCTCATCATGCGCGTCTTCTTTGCGGTATCAGTCTTTGAGCTGATAGCACTTGAGGCAGCGCGGCCTTTGCCAGTCATGTAACTTACACCGTTTATAAACTGGCTGCCGAGTTTTTTGATGTTGCGCGACCCCATACTGACATAGCTAAATTGCATCATCGTACCTTGTGCCCTGAGCAGCATAAGTACCGTTGCGATACCTGTTACCATAGCCATGAGCGTATCGGGCATAGCATTGTCGCCAGAGGCCGTCGCCATACCAGCAAACAGCGAGGCGGCAAGCTGGAGTATCACGACATGCACGAACAATACAAAGATTGTCGTAATGTAGGTCTTAAATGCAGTTTCGGCAAAATCACGAAAGCCCGGAATTAGCCAGACGAGCGCAACCAGCGGCGATAGCACCGCGCCAATATACAGCGTTACTAGACGCATGACGTAGTACACCACCAGCACAATCGAGCAAATCACAAAGGCCAGCATGATAAACAGCGCCGCAATACCGAGGCCTGACGTTTCCTCGACAACTTTCATCAGCGTTTCCCAGACGGACGTAGTACCAGACACGAGGCCAACGGCTTTAATGAGCGCGTTCGATAGCGCGATAATGCCGTCAATCAAGAATATCGACGTATTCATTAGCACGAATATCAGCGCCAGCCGAGGTAGCAAGTGCTTAAACTCTATCTCATCAAATCCAAACGTGGACGCACTCATAACATGAAAACCAATCAGCACCACGACCAGAATAAACAGCACATCGGCAATACCCACCATAGCCAGCCAGAAGTTGAAGACGCTTTGATTGCTTGCCATAGTCGGCGTTGCTTTGGTGAAGAAGTCAAGCGCCGAGAGGAACGGCGTAGCCACTCCGTTGATAACTTTGACGAGCAAGCCAGTGATCGCCTTGATTATCATGTCAAGCAAACCGTTGCTGTCGTCCTTTGATTCTATGGCCTCAAGACTTGGCATAGTAGCGCTGCTTGGGTCATGTGGCGTACCGTAAGAGTTCGTTAGAATTGTCGTGAGGGTTACGGCGGCCAGCACAATCACAAGGCCTAGCACCGCCTTTTTTAGCACCTCTTTGGCATGTTCCATTTGCTCTGGCTTGCCGCTGCTTGTGATGTAGAGGTAGCCAGCGTTTGCGATAAAAAACACACAGGCCACACTTGCAAGACCAGCCAGCAGTTGCACCACTGGCATGACATATTCGCGCATGGCCGTGATAGCCGATGAAGTGTCGCCAAAGATTGTTAGCCCTGACAGTAGGGCGTTCTCAAGACCCCACATAGCTTATACCTAGCCCCCGAACGCCTGTTTTGCCAGAGTTGTTACGATGTTTGCCAGCACAAACGCCGCGATGACGATAGCGAGGCCGATAGCCGACCATGTGAGCGTGCGTTTTGCTTTGTCTAGCTGTTCAGGATTGCCCGAACTCGTGATGTAGGTAAACCCACCAGCAACAAAAAAGCCAGTCGCAACCAGACCAGCCAAACCTGCAAGCACCGTGATGACGTTGCGTATAAAGTTTTCGACGTTGCTAACGCCCCCAGGCGTTTGCGCCAACGCTGGCTCTGCCAGCACAAAAGGCAAACCAGCCGCAACGACCAGCGCCACAATAGATAATGTTTTTAACCTCATACAGTGTTCCCCTCGTTTCATTGTTTTACAAGGTTCCCACCAACCATTAGCATTTTGTGTAAGAATAAAACGGTCGCCTCTTGGCGACGCCTGTTACTCCCACTTACTACAAACTATTCACGACACCGAAACAATTTACAAGAACCGAAAAATAGTATACTTGCAACACTTTATGTCAGTAAGTATACAAAAGTATTGTTCGTTTTTCAGAGGTGAAACGCGCGGCAAATGGCAAGTATAAGTTTTTTGCAAAAATCTTTAGAAAATATAGGGCTTGCAACTTCGTTTTACAGGTGTAGCGCGGTGATATAATGGCAGTATGAGCAGCGAACAGACCAAGCCCGATCTAGCCAAAAACCGCACGGTACTTTTTGCGGTTGGTGGCGTGGTACTTCTCGTCATTATCATACTCGCAGCCATGCTATTTACAAGGCCAGCGCGGTCAGTCGAGGCGTTTTGCAGCACGTTCAAGCAAGAAAACACCCGACTTGCCGACAGTCAAGGCGACACGTACAGCGTCAAGCCCTTTACCAATAGTTCTAGCAATCCGCGCGATTTTGCAGACGCTCTTGGCAAGCTAGAACGTGTTGCACCAGACAACATACAGCCAGATGTTAAGACCCTCAAGCAACTCTTTGAAAAGATAGACAAAGACCCCTCGCAAGCGTTCTCTGCCAGCATGAGCGGCCTCGGTGCAGAAGATAGCGTCAATAAGTACACAGCCCAGCACTGTAAAGAATAGGCTACAATGCTACTTTTCCTATCAGAAAAGCAGCCAACTCCCCAAACGGCTAAAGCCGTTTACGGAGTTCTTAGATAAAGACAGAACTAACGTGAGCGTCTAGCGTAAGACCTGCGAGCGCGTTGCATATCCGTTTCACGCTCTTTAGCCCAAGTGTTCATAGTTTCACAAAATTGAAGTAGCTCTAATCCGAGAGGCGTTAGCTTGTATTCTACTTGTGGCGGCACAGCGGGGTAAACAAGGCGATCGAGCATGCCGTTACGCTCCAGCTTTCGCAGAGTTAAAGTGAGCGCTCTTTGAGTAATAGAAGATAACGCTTTTTCAATCTCGCTAAAACGTAAAGTATTCCCTTGTAAAATGCAAACAACGGGTATAGTCCACTTGCCAGAAATGACATTAGATGTAGATACCATGGAAGCGTTATTGTTGGTTATCGGCTTAGTCATGACGCTGGCTGGTGATATCAAGTCCTTTTGGAATAAGCGCGAACACGATGATTGCTATGGTCACTAAAATAATGCCGCCAACTAAGCCTATCCCTAAGATGGAATCATCAAATGCGCTTGTCGCTTTGGTAGCGAGGTCGAAAACGCCAGTCTGTGCAGACACAGCTAACGCATCTACGATGGACTTATTCGCTTGATCGGCGAGCGCGCCACTGATACCCTGTCCGGCAAATGAAGCGATATCGAGATATTGCCTGTAGAACGCCGCTGCAATACTTCCAATCACTGCCACTCCAAATACATTACCAAGGTCGTACATCGATTCCTCTATAGCGGCAGAATTACCAGCTTTGTCTTGCGGGGTGCTTGACATAATGAGTGATGACGCAACTGCTAAGGATGCTGTACTAATACCAATTAATACAAGCGCAGGGACTAACACGCCGTAGGTAAGCGGATGTCCAAACAGGAAAATATACAAAAAGCCAATACCCGCCATAGCTAAACCACTCGCAAGTACTGTTCGCGCGCCAATTCGTGCGGCTATTGCTGGTGCCAATGGCGTAAAAAGTAGCGCACCCACCGCAGTTGGCAATGTTGCTATGCCCGCTTTGAGCGGCGACCACTCAAGTACGACCTGAAGCCACTGAGCAATCAATAACATTATGCCCGTCATCGCAAACATTGAGAAGAATGCTGTTATCGCGCCAGCGGCAATTGGGCGGCGCTTAAAGAGGCGAACATCGAGCATTGGTTTTGCCTGACGAAGACAGCGCACTACAAAACCGATGAGGAGCAGCGCAGAAATCGCAAATACTATCAGCGCAGTCGTATCATCCCAACCTTCTTTTGCAAAATGTTTAATACTCCACACCAACGTGGACATACCACCAATAGAAAGTATCGTTGCTAGCATGTCCCAGCGCGGAGGTTGAGTGCTGCGAGCTTCGGGCAGTAAGAATAAACCGGCAATCACCGCGAACAGTGCGAATGGTGCGTTTATAATGAACACTGAATGCCACGAGAAATGCTCAAGTAATAGACCGCCCCCCACGGGGCCAGCAATTGCACCGAGACTGGCGATTGAAGCCCATATCGCAAGTGCGGTTGCCCGCTCTTTAGGGTTGCTAAATATAGTTCGTATCATAGAAAGCGTTGTTGGCATGATCATCGCGCCAGCCAATCCGAGTAGTGCGCGCAGTGCGATCACATGATTGGCGGTTGTTACGAATAGCACTAGCACTGAGGCAACGCTAAATATGAAAAAGCCAGTCAACAGTAACTTTTTGCGTCCCCAGCGATCGGCCAGTGCGCTCATTGGGATAAGCAGCCCGGCCAGTATGAGCGAATAGACGTCAACGATCCATAACTGTTGTGCCGTCGTCGGACTAAGGTCGATAATCAATTTTGGGAGCGCCATGAGCAAAATCATCATATCCATCGTGACGACAAATAAACTCAACGACAGCACGCCAAGCGCAGTCCAGCGCTTAGCTGGTGACATTGTGTCGGCAGACATCGAAAATAGTGCTTGTAACAGTTTTTTCATGATTCTTTCCCTCCAGACTTCATGAGATTAGCAAATATATTTGTCATCATCGCCTCGCTAAATGGCTCGTTGTGTAGGATGGTATATACCAACGCACCGTCACTAAATACAGCAATAGCTTGTGCCGCTTCCTTGTCGGTGTGCTTTGACAAGACCGCCACGAGACCATCAAACCAGCGCGTTGCCAACGGGCGGAGCGAGGGGTCATCTGTACTAGCGACAAAAAACGCGACATCGGCATGTATTCTGACTGTATCTTGTAGGTATTCATAAAGTAGTTGAGCTAGTTTTGCAGGGCTACTGTTACGGGCAAGTTCCACATCTATTTCCTGTAAGATATCGTCGAGCATATCAGCGAGATAAGTCAGTGCTTGAGCTTTGAGGTCATCGAGCGAACTAAAATGTTGCGTAGTTGAGCCAAGCGGTACTTTTGCTTTAGCGGCAATCTCGCGATGCGTCAGATTATTGACGCCATTTTCAATAATGAGGTCAGCAGTCGCCTTGATAATACTATGTTTACGCGCAGCCGATTTTTTCTCAAACTTTGTTATATTAGTCATTATGTACAAATGTACATAATTAGACTAAGTGTGTCAATACAATTGCTTGGAGATTGCGATAGTGACCATTGTTCGCAGCTTGAATTAGGAGTAAGACCTATTCTGTTTAGGCGCTTACAAATCAAGCAAGACCCTTACTTCACGTACTGTTCAATTATACGGGTCGAGCAAACGTATCAAGGTCGTTCGTCCCATTGGTAAACGTCAAGGGGCGCTCCACCTTGACACCTTTGCCATGCGACCCCGTGCGGTAACTCCGTTACGTAAAGTAAAGGAGTAAAGAAATGCACGACGTAGCAGAACTACAAACTATCACTACCTACAATGGGTGGAGTAATCGAGAAACATGGGTTGTAAACCTGTGGCTCACGAACGAACCCTACGCCTATGATGTGTTGCAGCACATCATTAAAGCGTTCGATACCGTCGGCGAACAGGCCGAGGAATTAGAACGTCGTATCAGGCAAGACGATAACGCCCTGTCTGACGAGGCCTCGATGTGGAGCGACTTGCTAAGTACATCACTTGGCCGAGTAAACTGGTACGAGATTGTCGAGAACAATCAAGAGTAGTACCTGTACCGTCCTGGGTATGACGTAAAACTGCCCCTAAAGCTATGCTGTACGGAAAGTAGACGGTTTACAAGCCTATACGTGCTGGCTCTTGCTCCTCGTCTATTTTCTGCCATAGCTTGCTAGTAGTGGTGGCTTTTTGTAGCTGCTCCTGTGTAATGGTAGCAAAGGCTATATCTTCTGTATCGTCGAGGGCGTAGCGTATCTGCTTATTGAGTTTCTTTTGGGTTGGTTCGTCTTGGCAAATGCAAAGAATTGTCGGCAGATCGCCAGCGTCTTCTGGCCAGTCGCCGTCTGCTGCGTAGTTGATATAGTTGCGGACTTTGCGAACGCCGACGAAGAACGGTTTTGTATCGTCGAGTACATCAAGGAAGTAGCGGCGGCGGTTTGCGCCAGCTTTTAAGTTGAGGAATAGGTCGGGTGTCCACGACGGGAAGTAGTCATAGGCGGCCATATGGCTTTTGGTAAATATGCCGAGCTTGTCGCTATATATGGCTTGTAATGTGAGGACGGTATCGGCCACGTTTAGACAATGCGTAATAAAGTCGGGCGATACGGTTTTGTTTTTGTAGAGGGCTTTTATAGCCCACTCGTTTGTATTATCTGCTGGTAATTGTCGTGCGCCTTTTGGTGTCAAAAAGTATTCTGCTGGTCGCCCTGCGAGCTTGTATGACTTGTCGTAATGCTTACCAATAAAGCCGCGTTCTTCGAGTATTTGTAGCTTGTTTTGTGTAGTCTTCTGGTTCGGTTTAAGTAAGTGTTTAGCTATTTGTTTACTACTACTGAAACGTACTTTATACAGCCAGTCTAATACTGCTACTTGTTCGGGGTTTAAGGGTCTTCTATACTTTGGTTCTGCTGCTGTCATACGTCAATCACTTTCTTCTTTATATTTATATATAAAAAGAGAGGAAAAGAAAAGAGGAAAAAACAGATAAAATGGGTAATTATAGGTTGGGTATCGGTAACTAAGTTTTAAGAACGCTTGTTAGTAAGGCTTTTGTACATCAGGCGCTTGCCGTTGATGTTATCAAACCAAGCCTCAAAACGCTCGCCGTCAGTCATGCCGCGTGTGTTCCAACGGAACGTGTACTCGTCGCAGTAGAGCTGCAAATGCTTTGCGCTTACGTGGTGGTAAATGCCGTCAATACCGCGCTTTAGGTGCGACCAAAAACTTTCTGCTGTGTTCGTACTAGCCATGCCGTTTACAAACTCTTTTGCGCCGTGATTAACGCTTGCGTGCTTGAAACCGATTTTAGGTAGGGTGCGATACGGCATGTGTTCGTCTGTGTAGATCGTAGCGTCAATGTCGATGTTCTTACGAGCTAGGGTCATAAGCGTGTTGCTGCCTGTGTCTTTAGTTGCGACTGCACGGAGCTTGCCGCCACGTTCAACCATACCGACAACTGGCGTTTTGCTATTCTTGCTGCCGTGTCCTTGAGCGCCTTTACCAGTTAGTTGCTTTAGTCGTTTGTGATAGTGCTTGTTGCTGTCCTTGCCGCCTATATACGCCTCGTCCATTTCAACCTCGCCAGTTAGCTTTTCAAAGCTGCCAGTTTCAAATACGTGGCGTATGCGCTGGAGCATAAACCATGCAGTTGCTTGACGTACCTTTATGAACTTAGAGAGCTGGATTGAAGATACGCCCTTTTTGATACTTGTACATAGATAGATTGCTAGTAGCCATTTACGCAGAGGTATTTTGCTGTCTTCAAAGATACTGCCGACACGGACGGTGAATTGCTGCCGACATGAGGCACATTTGAATAGCTTGCCAGCGTTTTTACCGCTCGTGTACTTATACGCCTTGCCGATAACGCCACATTGAGGGCAAGTTATCTCGTCTGGCCAACGACGCTCTTGTATGAAATCCCGACAAGACTGCTCGTCAGGGAATCTGTCTAGTAGTTCGATGAGGTTCATATCTTCCATACTTCCATTGTACACCTCTGTTGTGGGTGTGTCAAGCGTATAATTGCCTAAAATTATTACACACCTTATATAATGCGGCGGCCATTCGAGCGGGCCGTCCCCGACCCGACCCGCCGGGCCAATCACATTCTTGCTCAAAATCGGTACGACTTAGTTGTATAAATCCACCATGCGATCATTCTTAGACGCACCGGCATCTTTTTTTGATTGGCTTGCACGTTGATGAAAGTGCTTATTTGTGGGGTGTAAACATAGTTTCTGGGTCGAGATAAACCCCAGAAGGAAATAGAACCTGTTTGCACTCGAGTCTATCCTGTAGTGACAGATTGAGAAATATGAGCGAAGAAGAGCAAAGAGGCGTTGCGCTAGCGGGGTTCTTTGCGGAACTATCCATAACTCCGACAACCTCAGCTATAGTTTTTGATGACCCAGTTACATCATTGGACCACCTCA
This sequence comes from Patescibacteria group bacterium, assembly GCA_020160975.1. Lineage (GTDB taxonomy): Bacteria > Patescibacteriota > Saccharimonadia > Saccharimonadales > Saccharimonadaceae > Saccharimonas. The sequence goes on from JAIUPJ010000001.1 coordinate 862,126, forward strand.
ATGTGGAATGGATCCTAAGCGTGTTGCTCTCGAGGCGCTAACCAGGCAGGTAATTGTTTTTACGCATAATGCACTATTTGCAAGTGAGCTTGAAAGGGCTATTGATGAGCTTAGCGGAAAATATACAGTTAGATCAATTGAAAAATCTGCAAGCCCTGGTGTCGTGCGCGAAAGCCTTCCCTTTGACACTATGAAAACTGGTCAACGAATTGATTTTCTTGAAAAGCGCACACCTCCAGTTAAGCTAAGTTTGAATATAATGAAGATGATTACAAGTCCGAAACAGAAAGTTTTTACAAGGATTGAAGGAGAACCTGGGAAAGAGCTATAGAGGAAGTTCTATTGAACGGGATCGCAATTCGCTATCGCAGAGCTGTAAAACCAGGCAATGTTAATGACATATTTATCAATGATACCGACAAACAGCTAATAGCCGATAATATGCATACCTGCTCAAAGTATATGCACGATCCTGCGGATGAAACGGGCGGTACTGAAACGCCTAAGCCAGATAATATGAAAGATGATTTACAGATTATAAAAGATTGGGTTACTGATATTAAGCAGCGAGTTAAGGCGGCAAAAACTGCAAAGTCTTAGGGCTTATTTTGCTATGATATAAGATATGAAAACAGCAATTACTCTTCACGGCACATTTGGTTCGCCACACGGGAACTGGTTTCAGTGGCTAAAGAATGAGCTTGAAGAAAAAGGTTTCGCTGTGTGGTTGCCACAATTGCCCCACGCCGAACAACCCAGTCTTAGAAAATGGCAACTATTTGTAAAAGAAAAATGTCCATTTCCTATCAACGAACAGACACTTATTGTCGGACATTCTAGCGGCGCAATACTAGCGCTAGTATTAGCAGAGAATAATATGGAAAAGATTGGAGCAATAGTTGATGTGTCGGTCTTCCACGATAACTCATTGCAGTGGCAACCAAATGACAAACTCTTTGATGTTCAATTTAACTGGACCGCTATCCGGGAGGGTGTGAAAGAGCTGCTATTTATTCATTCGGACAATGACCCTTATGTGCCGCTTAATCAAGCACAGTTCGTATCAACAAATACAGGTGCTGAGATGATAGTTGTTCCCGGCGAAGGTCATTTCAACTTAGAACGAAGCGATGAGTATAAGCAATTCCATAAACTACTAGAGATATTAGAGGATAGAAAGCTGGTTTAAAATGAGTACCTACAAGATTGTTGTAACTGTTCCCGAAAATGAAGCCGATAAACTTCGCGAGGCTATTGGTAATGTCGGAGGCGGTAAAGTCGGCAATTACTCTCATTGCAGCTTTTCAGTAAAAGGCACTGGACGATTTTTGCCCGTTGATGGTGCTAATCCTGCTATTGGGCAGGTTGGTCAGCTTGAAGAAGTCGCAGAAGAGCAGATTGAAATTACCTGTGATAGCGAAAGTGTTAAAGCAGTTTTAGTTGCAATTCGTGAAGCACATTCGTACGAAGAGCCTGCTATAGATGTGTACGAATTAGCGGAATTATCTGATGTCTGAACTTCAAACACCAGCGGACCGACTAAATTACACAGGTGACCTTACGCCAGTCATTGAGCGTGTCTGTGAAACTTATGGCGTTGGTCAGTTGAGCGCAAGTAGTATCGTTGAAGTCGGTTATGAGGATTGTAATGTCGTCATAGAAACCGACCAAGCAAAGTTTGTCGCCAAGATGTTTGCTAAGACACGAACACCAGTAGACATTACTCGCTATGCCACCACAATGGAGAAGGTCGTACAGGCGGGGGTACATCACCCAGAACTATTAACAACTGATACTGGCGAAACGACATATAGCGATAGTGGCGTTACGCTCGTTTTAATGCGATTTGTTGAAGGTAAGAGTTTCTTGGAGCTAGACCGCTCCCCGTCAGACGAAGAGCGTAAAGCCGTACTGGAACAGGCAGCTACGGTAAACAGTATTGATTATGAACCACCCTATCTATTTGATAGCTGGGCTATTCCAAACATTCACGCGATGCTTGAAAAGGTAGAGCAGTATATTGCGCCAGAAGACCTACCATTAGTTGAGCAAGCGATTGCAGGCTATGATGCTATCCCTACAGACGACCTGCCACACTGTTTTGTACACGGCGACTTCACCAAAGCTAATGTCATTAAAGGCGAAGATGGCAAAATATATATTCTAGACTTTTCGGTTGCTAATCGTTATCCACGGATACAAGAGCTGGCAGTAATTGTTGCCAACCTACTGCACGATGACGGCGAAGAAACGCTAGAGCAGAAATGCAAGCGAGTAGCAGATGAATACAGTGAATTTAATCCATTGAATGACCAGGAGCGCAAGCATCTACCTGCCTACGCACTGGCTGGCATAGCTATGGAATTTATGGGCGCACATCAAGAGAAGTATATAAACGGCAACGACACAGAGGAGACCGACTATTGGCTCAGCCTGGGGCGTGAGGGCTTGCGCAAGGCTCAGTAGATAACAAGCTCCCTGCTTTTAAGTGAAGCTGGGATGCGCGGTGCGCTTGATAGACTACCGTCAACCAACGCTCCAAAAAGTTTAAGTAAATTCTGTAGCTCCGCACCAATTCGGAACTGAAACGGAAATTGTCGCCCTCTGGGGCGATTTTTTCGCTTGCGGCGCGTAGCGCCTGCCAGCGGTTTTTCAGGGGGGAGGTTAGAAATTGGTCGTCATTTATGACGACTTCTTTTTGTCGCATTTTGAGGTTCGACCCGAAGATTTCGAGTAATAGCGACTTTTTGGCTCGTAAATCATCACTCTTGGCGACTTTACAGATAGAAACGGCAGTTTCTATCCATGTTTTCATCGGTTCGACCCAGGTCGAAACGCCCAGCGTTGCCTGCTCGATTTGTTCATGCAAAAGTTTCTTTTTGCCCAATATCTCCGCTCGTTTGTCTTGGTATAGTTCACGCTCTACGTCGCCGTCTAAGTAGCCGTCGAGTAGACGCGCCAGCTTGTCGGACAACTGCGCGATAGCTTCTTTATCGTTTCCAGTAATACACTCAAAGTCGGCTTTTTCACTCATCTCGTCGTTACGTATCAGCTCGCGCAGTTTGTCCGCCCATGCCGTAGGCATGGCATACTTCTGTAATAATGCAGATAGTTGTTTGTCCAGCTCCTCAGCTCTGATGTGCGGCTCTCGACAGACAACCGTCTTACTCTTGCGAGTGCAGCGGTAATACACATAAGTATGTATGTTGCCGTTCTTTTGCCGCTTTACATGCTTTTCTGCGGTATACATCATGCCGCATGAACAATACACCAAGCCGCATAGCGGCATTGGGTCATTTGTTTTTGGGTGCGGCTTACCACGCCGCTCTAAAACAACTTGCACTTGGTCAAATAAGCGCTTCGAGATAATGCCTTTATGCTTGCCCTCATGGACTTCGCCAAGATAGCAAAAATGCCCATAATAAAAGGGATTAGCCAGCATGCGTTTGATACGATTTTTATGATATGGCTTTTTACCTGTCGTCTTTTTGCCGTTTACTTTGCCGCTGCGCGTTTGTATGCCTTTGGCATGTAGGAAATCAGCGATCTCATCGAGTCGTTGATCGCCTTTGGCATATAACTCAAAAACTTCGCGCACAATTGGGGCAGTTTTCTTGTCTACTTTGGCTGTTTTGGTGCGCAGATCGTTATAATAACCGACTGGCGCAACGCCTGGCATTTCGCCACGCCGCACTTTCTGCCGTAGTCCACGCTTAGTGTTTACCGACAAATTATCGACATACTGTTTAGATGAATTAAACTCATTTGCCAACATATACTTGCCTTGTGGTGTATTTTCAAACCAAAAATGTGGGAACTTCAAATCAAGCAATACATGCTAATCGAGCATGTAAATAATCTGTCCACTATCTATACTATTGCGCGAGAGTCTGTCGGGTAGCCATGCCAGTATTCCGTTTGCCTCACCAGTCGCAATATCAGCCAGCATCTTGTTGAACTTTTTGCGCCCTGGCTTTTTCGCCGTTTGTTTTTCTACAATTATGCCCGCGATACGCAAGCCCGTACGCCCGGAAAACTCCTTTAGCTCAATTATCTGCGCCGCCACAGATAATATTTGCTTGTCCTCTACATCGGTGGCTCGTATATCCTCGGTGATGCTATACTCGAACTATGGCAAAACATCTTTCAATTCTTCTTATCGGTAGTGGCGTCATCGGCTCCGTGTATGCTGGTCAGTTTACACTAGAAGGTCATGGCGTTTCGGTTCTGGCGTTTGGAGAGCGTGAACGTAAGCTCGCAAAAGATGGGATTCGACTCAAAAACGTACAAACTGGTAAAACAGAGGTTGCTAAGGTACAAGTGGCGGGCACGTCATCAGGCCAGCAGTTCGATCTTGTTATCGTCGCGCTGCGCGCTAATCAACTGGCGAGTGCTTTCCCGGCATTACGGAAGTTAAAAGGCTCGCCGCATATCGTATTTTTTGGTAACAATCCTGACGGGCATAAGATAATTCCTAGCGACCTACCCGGTACTGTCCAACTCGCTTTTCCGGGCATCGGCGGCAGTATCGTTGATGATGTTGTTGAGTATATTCCGGTCGATCAGCAGCCAACCTCGCTCGAAGTATCCGACTCGCCGACAAGCCAAGTAATTCATGACGTCCTAAGCGCGCGAAGGTTTACACTACAAGACATCGCTGATATGGACGGCTGGCTAGCGCATCACACAGTATTTATCAGTTGTATATCGGTTGCTATTTTGCGCAAGAACGGCCTGCCGGCCGATCTTGCGAATGACCGCGAGGCGATGCGCACGCTATGTCGTGCGATCGAGGAAGGCTTCGCTATGTTAAAGGCGCAACACCTTGGCGGTGCACCAAAGAACCTCGTCACACTCCATAGTCGCTGGCTCCGTCCGATTGCTGTAATGTACTGGAGCAAGCTACTACGCTCACCAAAAGGCGAACTTTATTTTGGTGCTCACGCTCGGCACGCTCCGGATGAAGTCTACCAGCTGGCTACGTGGACGCTAGCGCGCTGCCCAAAGAATTACGACGCACCACGCCTTAAACATCTATTAGAGCAGTGATCAGACGTTTAGAGAGGGCGCAAAGCACGTCGGCTTTAGCCGACTAGAGACACGCAGTCTCTGCCACAAGTGGCAAGGCGGACCACCAGAAACCCCCTTTCAACTAAAAAAGAAATTCCGCGGGGGAAATCTCAAAATAATGCAAAGGGTTTTTCTGGCGGGGCGAGCGGGCGTGAAACGCTCGCAGGTGTCGGGGCTGAGCTTGCGCTTCAGCCCTCACACTCAAATTCGGTTCGAACTTGGTCATAAAACTCCACCAAAGTAAAAACCAGGCTCTGAGTCTGGTTTTTTACTTTGACTATTATGATAGCTTGCCTCCATCAAATAGTTGGCGTACAGTAGCATAAACAATGACTGTCAGGGAAACAATCGAGGCGAAACAAGCGGGGTGGGATTTTCATCATGCCGACATCGAGGAGCTGGTGCAGAAAGGTCTCACGCATGGCTATGAGATCGAGAAATTTCCTGAGAGCGTGCAGCGTGCCTTGATGCTGGCTGCCTATGCTCACGAAGGCCAACGTCGCAAGTTGGCCGACATGCCTTTCTTGGCACATCCATTTGAAACAATGTTGATTGTGGCGGAGGTTCAAGGCATCAATATCGAGACAGTTGGACCAGGCACCGAAGGAGAGGCAGCGCTTATCATGGCATTGCTTCATGATGTCGATGAGGATTCCGAAGGCAGGGTGGATATAGCTATGATTGAAGCGTTTTTTGACGCACGGATTGCAGCGGGAGTAGCGCTCGCAACGAGGGACAAGCAGTTGCCGTTTAGCGCCTACATGGAAAAGGTGCAGTCTTCGCATGACGTCATGGCGCTGCGCGTCGTAGCGACAGACAAGAGCCATGCGCTAACCTGTAGGATTCAAGAGCTCTACCGGCTTGAATCCGATCCAGTCGACAAATTTAGTGTGACAATCGCTGAAAAAATGGCGTACTATACGGAGATTTACAATGCGCTGCTCACTACACTTAATCGAAATGATCGAACAATGCTGATGTACCGATCGCTCATCGAAGAGTATGCGGAGCAGGTCGAGACGATATTGCACATTCCAATCGATCTCAGTAACTTAGGTGCTCACCAAGTAGTCAACAGTGTAGTAAACTAAGTGTATATGTTTAAGTCGTATATCCAGAAAAAACTTGAAACAAGAGTCCGACAATACTTTGCGAAGCACCCAGAAGTAAGACTGATAGTAGTGGCTGGGAGTGTCGGCAAGACCAGCACCAAACGCGCCTTGGGTGATTTGCTGGTGCAGCGCTATAGAGTTCGCATGAACGATGGCAATCTCAATACCGAACTTGGCGTCCCCGTGGCAATACTTGGTATCGACTATCCATCGAATCCGCGCAGTATTATGGCGTGGTGGCAAGTGCTGCGAGCGGCAAAATCCCGCGTCAAGAGCCCGACCGATTGCGATGTGATTATCCAAGAGCTCGGCACTGACCATCCGGGCGATATTGCAAGTTTTGCTCGCTATCTAGCGCCAGACCTCGCGCTTGTTACGGCAGTTACGCCAGAGCATATGGAGTTTTTTGGGACTATCGAAGCGGTAGCGCAAGAAGAACTATCGGTGGCAGGGTATAGCAAGTTTGTGCTGATCAACCGCGACGATGTTGAGGGGCGGTTCTCGGAGTTTGCTACCAACCCAAACTTCAGTACCTATGGCACGAGCGGAGCAGCCGAACATCGATTTGAGCAACAGAATTTTGATATCGACAAAGGCTATCGAGGCAAAATTATTGCGCCGGAATATCCCGAGGCATTTGATGCCACAATTCGCGTGGTTGGCGAGCACAGCCTGAGGCCGATTATTGGTGCAGTTGCTGCAGCAGCAACAATGGGTCTAACGCCTGCCGAAATTGTAGCAGGGCTGGCACTGGTGCGGCCGGTACCGGGACGCATGAATATCCTAAAAGGCATTGGTGGTACGACAATTATCGACGACAGCTACAACTCTAGTCCGGCAGCCGTGGCAGGCGCGCTACAGGCGCTGTACTCGTTTGATTCCGAGGACGTCCCGCAGCGCATCGCCGTGCTAGGTGATATGCGTGAGCTCGGCGCCACAAGCCAGGTAGAGCACGAAAAGGTGGGTAATCTTTGTGACCCAAATCTTTTGTCGTGGGTAGTCATGGTTGGGCCTGATATGGAGAAATACGCCGCACCCATCGCTCGGCAACGTGGTTGCCAGGTGTATATCGCCCGGTACGCCATCGAGGCAGGTGAGTTTGTCCGATCGGTTTCCGAGCCAGGTTCAGTGATTCTTGTCAAAGGCTCGCAAAATACGATTTTTCTCGAAGAGTGCGTCAAAGTACTGTGCGACATATCGGAGGATCACGAGTTGGTTCGCCAATCGCCAGAATGGCTTGCCACAAAGGACAAGTATTTTGCGCAGTTTCAGGCCACCATTTCACCACAAGAGGTATAGCTCTGGTCGCGCACTCTCACCTCTGGTACAATAGAGGGTAATGAAACGATATAATCCATCTGAAATCGAGCCGAAATGGCAGCAAATCTGGGACAACGAGCAGGTCTACAGGGCTGACCTCATGTCGGACAAGCAAAAATACATCGCCATGAGTATGTTCAACTACCCGAGCGGAGCTGGGATTCATATTGGCCATGCGATGAATTACACCATCTCTGATGTGATGGCGCGCTACAAGCGCCAAAACGGCTATGAGAGCTACCACCCTGTTGGCTGGGATGCTTTTGGACTGCCAGCAGAAAACTTTGCTATCAAAAGTGGCGTCTCGCCACAGGCAAGCATGGCCAAAATTATTCCAAGCTACCACAAACAGTACAAAGCCATGGGCTGGAGTAACGATTGGAGCAAGGAAGTTTCGACGCACTTGCCGATCTATTACAAATGGACACAGTGGATTTTCTCAGAGATGTACCGTGCAGGACTTGCCTACCAAGAACCACGCATGCAATGGTGGTGCACCAAGTGCCAAACGGTGCTCGCGAATGAGCAAGTAATCGACGGTAAATGTTGGCGCCACGACGCTCCTGATGACCCGGAAGTCGCCAAAAAAGAAGTCAAACAGTGGTTTTTCAAAGTGACAGAATATGCCGATGAGATGCTCGAAGCCACCGATGCGCTCGACTGGAGCGAGGTAGTAAAGGCTGCCCAGAAGAACTGGATAGGCAAGAGTGAGGGTGCGGAGGTACAGTTTGAAGTTCTGAGCTCTACTTTCTTAGAGAAAAAGGAGTCTAAAGATTCGCTGAAGTTTACCCCAGAGCTGACCAAAATGATCATCGACGGTAGCAAGACGTCCACTATTCGTCTTGAGCCAAAAAATGTAAACGTCGGGGACACAGTGGAGCTACTGACGCGCGATGGGGAAAGCGTTGACGCATTTGGATATGCGAAAATTACAAATATTCGCGCCATGAAGCTTGTTGATATTCCTAATGACCTGGCAGGTCACGAGCCGCTTAAAGATGATGCAGATAAACTGGCGCGATACCGTGGATATTATACGGACAACGTAACGCTTGAGACTGAATTTACCATTTACGACTTTGATAACTTAGAACTCAGATCTCAGAACGTAGAGCTCGATCCCATCACTGTCTTTACCACTCGTCCCGATACCATTTTTGGCGCGACGTTTTTGGTGCTGGCGCCGGAGCACGAGTTGGTCAAACAAATTGTGACAGATGATGCGCGTGATGTCGTAGAGCAATATGTCAAGGATTCACTGAAAAAGTCAGAACTCGAGCGTCAAGAGACTAAAGAAAAGACCGGTGTGCCGACAGGCGCGCATGCCATCAATCCCGCAACGGGCGAGAAAATCCCTATCTGGGTGGCTGACTATGTATTGGGTGGCTATGGCACTGGGGCTATCATGGCGGTGCCGGCACACGACGAGCGAGACCGGGAATTTGCGGAGAAGTTTGATTTGCCAGTAGTGCAAGTTGTGGCCGAAACGCTGCTTGATCAAGAAAATCCGCCTCGTGACGACAAGAAAAATACTCGGCGCAACGTAGCGATGTGCATTATCGACCATCCAACCGATGGGACGTTTTTGACGCTCAAATGGCATAAGCAACCATGGCATAATTTCGTGATGGGTGGCATCGAAGAAGGCGAGTCGCTCGAGGCCGCCGCGCGCCGAGAAATCACCGAAGAAACCGGCTATGTCGACATGTCGTTTGTCGAAAGTATGCCAGTCCCCCTCAATAGTAAGTTTTACGCAGCGCATAAAGACGTCAACCGCGACATTATCACGCATGTCGTCCGGTTCAAACTCAATAGTCTCGATACGGTTGCGACTGCACGCGAGGAGCATGAGGATTTCGAGCCAATGTGGGTAGAGAAGTCAGCACTTTCTCAGTTGCAACCAGTCGCCGAGCTCGGGCATATTCTTCGTTGGCTCGACGGTGAAACACCGATTTATCATGGAGAAGGCGTACTGGTAAATTCCGGCAAATTCGATGGTATGAGTAGTAGCGAGGCGCGCGAACAGATCGTGGCGTGGCTCGAGCAGCAAGGTGTCGGCAAAGCCAAAATAACGTATAAAATCCGAGACTGGAGTGTCAGCCGCCAGCGCTATTGGGGCGCGCCGATTCCGGTCGTTCACTGCGACAAGGATGGTATCGTACTGGTGCCCGATGACCTATTGCCAGTGATTTTGCCGGAGCTCGAAGATTTTGCCCCGAGCGGTGATGGTCGCAGCGCCCTGGCGCGCGCGACAGAGTGGCTCAACACGACCTGCCCAACATGTGGTGGCCCGTCAACCCGCGAGACCGATACGCTCGACACCTACATTTGTAGTAGTTGGTATTTCCTCAGGTATTTCGATGGTGCCAATGAGGAAAAGATTTTTGCCCCTGAAGTGGTCAACAAATGGATGCCGATAGACTTTTACAATGGCGGCGACCACGCGACGGCGCACATGATGTATGCACGATTTGTTACCCGCTTTTTTTGGCATCAAGGGCTGCTTGATAATCCCGAGCCGTTCAAAAAATTCCTCTTCAACGGCAAAGTGACCGCCAGTGACGGCACGATGTTCAGCAAGAGCAAAGGTAATGGTGTCGATCCACTCGAGATCATTAACCAAGGGTATGGCGCTGACGCCCTCCGGACGTATCTGATGTTTGCCGCGCCACTCGAGCAATGGATTCGCTGGGATTCACAGGGCGTACCTGGCACCTACCGCTTCCTCACTCGCGTGTGGAATTTGGCGCAAGAGTATCTTGCTGCCGACAAATCACGCGTTGACGACACAGCACTGAGGCTTGTTCATCCTGTGATCAAAAAAGTTACAGGCGACCTGGAGGAGCAAAAGTACAACACAGCAATCGCCGCCATGATGGAGTTGACGAACAATCTCTACGCGCTCAAGGCCAAAAATGGTTTCAGCAGTGACTGGCAGTTCGCGCTCGAGAGCCTGGTAGCGCTCGTAGCGCCTTTTGCGCCACACATGGCCGATCAGCTGTGGCACGACCTTGGTCATGAGACGAGTGTACAGCGCGATAGCTGGCCGCAGTGGGATGACGCTTACCTGACGAGTGACACAATGACGATTATTGTACAAGTCAATGGCAAATTGCGCGCCAAGCTGGAAATTGCAGTAGATACGAACGAAGTTGAAATCAAAAAACTCGCCCTAGAAGACGAGAACGTGCAGAAGTTTGTGACTAACGAGCCAAAGAAGGTTATTTACGTTAAAAACAAGCTCGTTAGTATTGTCGTGTAGTACCCTCTAAAAAGGGGAAGACCCCGCCTATTCGGCGGGGTCGAACCCGGTGATGTGGACGTAGGCTCCGCGGAGGACCAGTCCTCCTGCTGCGGCGAGGTTGAGTGCCGCAAAAGGCACCAGGGCCATCTGGCTGTTCGCCAGCGCCACGATACCGATGCCGATGCCGATGCCTAGGGCGGTGATCGCGAGGGTCGCGAGCCGCTGCACGGGATGGGCGAAGGTGCTAATGACTGAAGCCATGAGCACAATCTCCAGCCCGAGGCTGGCAAGGGTCCAGATGAAGTAGCTCATACCTACTTCTTCCTTTCATTCCAGGTTCTACCAAGTCGGGTGACTCAGTATCTTCATTATAGCACTTATGATAAAATTTGTCAATACGCTTATGCTCGAAGATGCAATATTTGTCCAGCACTTGAGGTTGTGTCCTTGATACGGTATAATGAAACTCAAGTTTTATACAACCTAGAAAAGGAGAACATTTCATGGCTCAGCCAAAGAAACAGAGCAGCCCGCGCAAGACCGGTCTCCGCCGGAGTCATTTGCGACTCGAGCTGGCTCGTCGTGTTAACGCGAAATCACCAGTCAAGGTGAAGACCACCAAGAACGAAACTGGTAAGAAAAAAGACTAACCACATTTTCAGGGTGGATTATTAACAAAGAAAGAACCAACTGCAATGGCCTCAAACCGTCATCTTGGACGCATCGTCGCATTACAGACACTCTACGAATTTGAATTTCGTAGTCAATCTGGAGATCCGGATGTCAATGTGGATGAAATCCTCGGTCGCAACCTCGCGAGATACGAGACGGCGATTGATGATACGGCGTTTGTTAAAGACCTCGTCGAAGGCGTGCTTGCTGCGCGAGACGAACTGGATGCAAAGCTTCAGCCGATTGCCCCAGAATGGCCGCTCGAGCAGATCGCACGGATTGATCGCGCCGTACTGCGGCTTGGCTTGTATGAATTACTACACCGCAGCGACAAAGTGCCGCCAAAGGTAGCGATCAATGAAGCGGTTGAGCTGGCAAAAGCATTTGGTTCTGATAACTCGAGTAAGTTCATTAACGGCGTGCTTGGCACGGCGTTTCGAACACTGCTAGGAGAGTCAGATAATGCCGAAACCACAAAAGCCTAGGCTCGAAACATTCAAGAAATACTTCAAGCCCAAGGCATCAATACAAGAGATTGTCCGCGAGCCAACTGCTGGTGGCATCGTGTTTCGTCATGGCGAAAAAGATATTGAAATTCTACTGATTCAGGATGCAAAAGATCGCTGGACGATCCCCAAAGGCCATATCGAAGAGGGTGAGACGGCTGTCCAGACTGCCCGTCGTGAGATTGGCGAAGAAGCCGGTTTGACCGACGTTGATATGCTGGGGTGGCTCGGCAAGATTCACTTTCGCTACCGCCGTATCGACCGACTGGTGCTCATGACAACGCAGATTTATCTGGTGCGAGTGCGCACTGATGGTAATGAGATCAAGAAGGAAGAGTGGATGAATGGCATTAAATGGTTTTCGTTCAATGAAGCGCTAGACCTGATCGAGTATGAAGATATCGCGAAGCTAATGCTCAAAGCCAAAACCCGGGTGCGCGAGGAGAACTTGTAGTGGCTACTATCTCGTGGCACGCTACTGCGTTATCAGCTTCAGTGCTCGCGAGCAGTACTATCTCTGTGCAGTTCGCTCCGCTCTTCGCCGATGCCTCGTATCGCATCCGCGAGTCGGCAGCCCATGCGCATATAGTCAAAAATGACAAAGACGCAAGGAGAAAAAAATGAAAATGATTGAGACTTTAGGAAAGAGCAGATGGTTACGACGAATTGATTGCGTCGCGCCGCTCGACAAACGGGTTCCCCAAGAAATTGAAGATTCACTGGGGTGTGGTGGAAAAACTGTTTACAGCTGTCTCATAGGCCGGAGGCGATCATGACCGGCATGCCAATCGGACCATACGTTGCGTTTGCGAAAGAGAAATTAGGGTTTGAATACAACGATATTCAACTTTTGATTACTGCACTGACGCACCGCAGTTATGTCAATGAGCACAAAAAAAGTGTTAGCGAGCACAATGAGCGGCTGGAATTTCTCGGTGATGCGGTGCTGGAGTTAGTCGTGACCGACTATCTATATCGTAATTTTAGCGAGCCAGAAGGTGTTTTGACCAGCTGGCGCGCGGCTCTCGTCCGAACAGAGAGTATCGGTGACGCCGGTCAGAAGCTTGGCTACGAACACCTCGTCCGAATGAGCAAGGGAGAGAAACAGGGCTCGGAGCGGGCGCGTTTGCAAATCCTTGCCAATGCGTTTGAAGCGACAATTGGTTCGATCTACCTCGACCAAGGCTACGACAAGGCCAGCGATTTTATCCACGCACATATCCTCAGCAAGCTCGACACCATCCTGAGCGAGGGTACTTGGCGTGATCCCAAGAGCCATTTGCAAGAAGTCAGTCAGCGCATCGACGGCGCCACACCAGTCTATAAAGTGATGGACGAGCTAGGCCCCGATCATGACAAAGTCTTTACGCTCGGTGCGTATGTGAATGGAACATTGATGGGTAAGGGTATCGGACCAAGCAAGCAAAGCGCCCAGCAAGAGGCTGCTCGCGCGGCACTCAAGGCCTACGAAAAACGGCAAAATCCATAACAGATTGACAACTCTTGCCAAAACCAGTAAAATGGTACAGAAGTAAAAACAAGTCTACTAACGTGAAGTAAAGGAAATTTATCGTTTATGCTCGCAATTCGTTTGCAACGACTCGGCCGCAAAGCATACCCAGTGTATCGTCTGGCTGTTCAAGAATCTAACCGTCATCCTAGCAGTGGCCGCGTGGTCGCCTATGTGGGCACCTACAACCCTCATACCAAGGAGGCGAATGTCCAGGTTGAGACCGCTCAGAAGTACCTCGATAACGGCGCACAGCCAACCCCACGTGTAGTCAAATTGCTCAAAGATGCTGGAGTGAAACTACCAAAATGGGTTAAAGAATACGATGCGAACAAGACCAAGACCGTCAAAAAAGCCGAGAAACTGCGCAAAAACCAGCCAAAGGAAGAAGCGCCTGCAGCGGAAGAAGTAGTCGAAGCGCCAGCTGAATAAATAGCGGAAACAAACAACAGCCTCTCTCAATGAGGCTGTTTTTGTTTGGGGACCGATGCTACAATGAAAAGTACGATATTAACAGTGAGACCAGACAAAGGAGACAAGGGGCATGTCAACTATTGACCAGCAATTCGTAGTATATATCGTAACATCACTCGTCGAACACCCAGGCGATGTCATCGTTGAGCGGATCGTCGATGAAAAAGGCGTGTTGCTCACACTAACCGTCAACCCCGAGGATCTCGGTCGTGTGATTGGCCGACGCGGGGTAACAGCGCAAAGTTTGCGTACATTGTTGCGGGCGCTCGGCACGAAAAACACCGCGCGTTACAACCTAAAAATCGTCAATAATGACGACCCAGACCAGTCAACGCTGATCTCGAGTGACGATACTGCAACAGATGACGAGCAGTCTGACGAGGTTGTGGAAAACTCTACGGAGAGAGATGTGGAAAACGATCAAGAAGAGGAAAGCGATTTCGCAAAAAAGTCTCGTAAAGAGCTTGCGGAACTCGATGACCTCGATATATAATCATTAACAGTTCACTGCGAGAACACTGAACTGCGAGATACGAAATAGCTCATGCGAGCAAACCACAAATGGTTTGAGAGACTTATTTGTACTAAAAGACCCACTCTTTGCGAGTGGGCTTTTGGTATCTCAGAGCCAATGTTTACGTAGTTAGCCAGACAAGCGCTCCAAGGCCAAGCACTATCAAAACGACAATCACGGTTGTGAGCAGTACATAGCGATGTGATCGTGGCTTTGCCGGGGTAGCTGGAGTAGAATTCTGAAAAGGTGAATACTGAGCGCTGGCGGCCACTCCTTGTGATGGAGCTAACGACTTTTCGAGAGACGGAGAGGACGCGGCGGGGTGACTCTGAGGTATGGTGACCTCACTATCGATGGTGGCATTGGGAATAGCAGGCGAAAGGCCGTGGTACAGTCCGGCTTGCTCGTCGGGTAAATCCTCAGGAGCAATGTTATCGTGAATCGGGGTGAGTGTGACATGCTTTGCGGCAGCGAGACGAGCGGCATCTTCATCGATGCCAGGTTGAGCGCCGGGTTTTGTTTCAAATTCCATATGCTTACTAGTGTAGCACGAAAATAGCCCACCGAGAGGCCGCTGCGACTTGGGAGGTCGGGGCTATTTTCGGCGGGCTGTTGCCCATGAGGAAGGGTTGGATCAGCGGTTTTCTTGCCGCGCTTTCAGTGTCTAGTCCTCCTCGTATGACCTGTGCTGGTAATCCATCCATCGGTTGTCGGCCGAGGCCAGTGAGGCCAAGATGATGACCCCAGCCAGCAAGGAGAAGAATCCAATGGCCAGGATGGCGAGAGGGGAAAGCTCTATGCTGCTCATACCAATTTCTTTCCGTAAGCAATCTGGAATTTCCAGATTGTTCTCTATTAGCACAAATAATAACAAATGTCAAGTATCTCCACACAACCACTAGCAATATTTGTCAAAACATGCTAGACTATAAATGATGAAAAAATTCCAGGTGATTACGCTATTCCCAGAGATGTTCACGGGTGTATTTGAACATTCCATGATGTGGAAGGCCCAAAAAGACAGTAAGGTTGAGCTCACTACGATTAATCTGCGTGAATTTGGTATGGGCAAGCGAAGGACGGTCGACGACACGCCCTATGGCGGCGGTGACGGTATGCTCCTGATGGTTGAGCCGCTCTGGAAAGCAGTTGAGTATGCCAAGCAGCAAGATCCAGGCGCGAAGGTGCTGATAATGACCCCTCGAGGTATGCGCTGGAAGCAGTCAATTGCTCAGAAGTATAGTGAGTCGCCACACGGCTATATTTTCATTTGTGGCCGCTATGAGGGCTATGATGAGCGAATTATGGCATTGGTAGATGAGGAGGTGAGTGTGGGCGACTATGTGTTGACTGGCGGCGAATTACCCGCTATGACGATTATCGATTCAATTGTGCGACTGATTCCCGGCGTATTGGGAGGTGAGACAAGCGCTGTGATCGAAAGTTTTAGCGACGGCGAAACACTGGAGTTCCCGCAGTATACGCGACCCGTCGAATGGCAGGGAATGCAGGTTCCAGAAGTGTTGCTCAGCGGGAACCATGGTGAAATCGCTAAATGGCGCGCCAAGCAGAGCAGAAAGGCTGAGTAGATAGTCGGGTCATCGTTTTGTCCGCGACTGGTCACGTCCATCGTGAGTCATCGTGGTGCTTTCGAGAATCTTAGCCGCAGGGTCGGTGCCATACATCGACTTCAGCAGGGAGTTAGCAATTGCAGATTTATTCTGAAATTTAAATGAAGGGCAGCGCCCCAACGATACTCCGGATCGGCTTTAGCGGGGAGTAATCTAATTGTGGATTTACTCCAGAATTAGATAGAGGGGCAGAGCCCCTCTATCTAAAGTTGTGGTGGAAATATCGTAGAGCGACGAAACAATTTTTTATTTGGTGTTTGTTTTTGTTACTTCGCTAGAAGTACAATACCGCGATTTTTCCTTTAGCGCAAGCACTTTTTGTCATAATAATTGCATCAACCTGTGCAAAACCTTTTATACTAGAGATATGACAGCACTATTCAAGACGATGTTTCCGCAAGAATTTTTTGAAAAACCAGTGTTTCTAAGAGGGTTACTCCTCACGGGCGTCTACCTGGTGCTGATTATTTCGCAGTTATTTACGTATGAGAAGTTTTACGATGTGATCGCAGGTCTTGGGCTTGGCGGAGGGAAGATTGTAACCGGTGTGCTGATAGGGCTGTTGCCACTACTGGAAGTCGCAGCATTGCCTTTTTTGGTTTCAATGAACATACCGATGGCAGTGAGGAGCATATCGCGAATAGCGGTAGTGGCTGCGCCGTCGCTGTGGCTGCTGCTGTACGTTGTGGCAATTATGCAAGGGGCGGATGGCGTTGGGGCCGGGCTACTAGGCGCGACAGTTCATACGGCGCTTTCCTGGTGGCTCGTGCTTGCGGTGGCAGCACTGACAGCCTGCGCGGTTATTGTGGCGCGTGAGCTGCCTCGTCGCAAGACTTGAGGCATCATATCAGTGGTGGTATAATCATCGAGGTATATTAACCATATGTTGGGGATTCGCCAAGTGGTAAGGCACCAGGTTCTGGTCCTGGCATTCGGGGGTTCGAATCCCTCATCCCCAGCCAAGATATGAACGGCCTCCATGGCCGTTTTTATCTTGGCTCACTTATACGAGTTTGCCCGAACCTATTTTGCGACCAAGTGCAAGAAATTAGATTATCGGCGGTGCCCCCGATTCGTCGAAAAATCTCGTTCATCGTATCTAGTCGAATATAGGTTAGGGCATACTGGTAAAAACGTTATAGTCCTCGTGGTTATGGCATTTTTGCTTGGCTCTTGAGCTGGGATTTGAAGCCCCGAATGCGAAGCACGAGGGGGTGAGTAGCAAAAGTCTTTGCTCTGCAAGGGCGCCATCCATCTCAAGCCATGGTTGTAGCTGCGATGCAAAAGGGCGCGGAACGTGGCCGAACCCCTCATCCCCGGCCATAGAACGGCTAGCTAGGCTTTTAGCGCGACATGGATAATCCACCCCGAAATGAGGCCGACCAGAATGATGCCGCTACCCAACAGTGCGATCTCGAAGGCATCTCGCCAGCGAGGCATGCCGAGAATGGCGGCCCGGTAGTACCCAGAAATTAGCAGGATGACAACGGTGATGGCACAGCTATAGGCAATAGCATGTGGCAGGTTACTCAATAATAAGAACGGGATGATTGAAATGAAGCTAATGGCAAAATACGAAATAAATTGAATTAGCGAGGGGAGAAAATAATCGCGGAATGGGTTTCGTTCTTCGCGGCCATCGAGCTCGTCCATGTAGTGTTCGCTAGAGTATTTGACCGACGCTGAATTGAAGCCATTGACGATGATACTGACAACCGCTGTCATGATAAGGATCTCTCGCGAGACACTCGCGAAGCTCATACCAGCGATGACACCCGCGCCAATGGCAAATCCTCCCTCAAATCCTTCAAACGCGGCCAAGAATCGCTCTGCACCAAAGGGAATAGTATGCGGCGGCGAACGACGGATAAATCTGCCCATGTACGTAGTATACGGTATACTGAAGAGAGATGAAAATGAATATCACCACGCCACGAATCCCAAGTGGATTTAACGAATATTTGCCAGCTGAACAGATTGAGTTTAATCGTTTGCTTGATATCGTTCGATCGGTATACGAAAAATATGGTTTTGCTCCGCTTGATACTCCAATACTCGAGCTGAGTGAGGTGCTGCTCGCCAAAGGTGGCGGCGAGACGGAGCAGCAAGTGTATCGATTTGAGCGGGGCCGCAATGACCTGACAATGCGCTATGATTTGACGGTACCGCTAGCACGGTATGTGGCGCAGCACGAAGGTGCACTCACAATTCCATTTCGACGCTATCAAATCGGCAAAGTTTACCGAGCTGAGCGGGCCCAGGCTGGACGTTTTCGTGAATTTTATCAATGCGATATTGATGTCATCGGTAGCAGGAGTACGTTGATTGATGCGGAACTGCCGGTAATCATCAACGAGATATTTGAACGATTTGGATTTGGCGAGTTTACGATTCGTCTCAATAACCGTATGATTTTGAATGGTTTTTTTGAGGCGCTGGGACTGAGCGAGCAATCAAAAGACGTGTTGCGAGTGGTTGATAAGATAGAAAAGATTTCTGTTGATTCGTTCGTCGATGAGCTTACACAGCTAGGGCTGACCCAAGAGCAGATTGCAACACTCCAAACGTTTGTGTCACTGTCTGGCACGAACGACGAGGTGCTGGCTTCGCTCGAAAGTCTCGGGATTGACTCGCCAGATTTCCGGCTCGGGGTCGAAAAATTGAGCGAGCTTGTCGCATCGCTCCGTGCGATGAAAGTTCCGGAATCACGGTTCTTGATTGACTTGAAGATTGCGCGTGGACTTGATTACTACACCGGCACCGTCTACGAGACAATACTCGACGAACATCCGTCAATTGGAAGCGTGTGCAGTGGCGGTCGTTACGATGATTTGGCTAGCCACTACTCTAAAACACAGCTACCTGGGGTGGGTGTTTCGATCGGGCTGACAAGGTTATTTTATCAGCTCAAGGAGGCAGGTCTCGTAACAGCTGATACTCAGTCGCTTTCGCGAGTGGTGGTGCTGCCGATGACTCCGGCAGAGTATTCGCTGGCTGGAGAAGTCGCAACTGACCTGCGATGTGCAGGAGTGGCGACAATTCTCTATAGTGAGCCCAATGATCTTAGCAAAAAGATGAAGTATGTCGATAAAATGGGCTGTACCTACGCAGTAGTGATAGGAGCGGATGAAGCGCGGAACGGTGTGGTGTCGATCAAGGATATGCGCTCAGGCGAGCAACGCCAGGCACCGCTAGATGATCTCGTTGCCTCTCTTGCGGATTTGAAATAATTGTTGCAAAAAGTACTTTCTTTTCACGCATTTTCACGTTGTATAGTGGGGATATGAGCGAATCATCGCTGCTCATGCAACCATGACACATAGGGAAGGGGATTATACATGAATATGAAACTCTCAACAAAAAATGTCGCAACACTCTTGGTGGCTGCCAGTCTGGCAGCCGCAGTACCAGGGATAAGCCAGCTGACAGTCTCGAAGAAGCGTCGCGAGTCGCGGTTTGACCGGCTGTTACAACGACATGATCGCAAAGGCGAGTTGCGTGCAGAGTTACTGAGTATGAATGCACAAGATTTTCGTCAGGCAATTCGCACTACATCGCTTGATACTCTTATAAGCCAGAGTGGTATGGGTACGAAACGTGCGTTTCGTATGGCGCTCGTAGGACGATTGCGCGACGAGCTGCTAAGCCGTGGCTGGACGCGAGCACGTATTGAGCGCTACGTTTTGATTCGTGCAGTCCGTATGGCCTAGATGGTATCCGCGGTAGTATACTAAGCGCATGGAGGTTCTGACAAAGTTACTTGCCGATGGGCTGATGGTGCCGATTGGAATGATTGCGGTGTATGCACTGTTTTGGCGTGTACCTAAACAGCATCGCTATGATCGCTATACGTATGTGCTGATGGCCGGAGTGTCATCATATTTCCTCGCAAAGATCATCGGTGCGTTGTGGCAGCCTACTGCCATGCGGCCGTTTGAGCAACTGGGCGTGGCGGCGGGGGCGTCATCGCTCAACAATCCCGGTTTTCCATCTGACCATGCACTGTTTGCAATGTTTCTGACGCTTGCAGTCTGGTATGTCAGCCGCGATAACCGGCTAGCGATCAGTATGTTTGTCTTGACGCTCATTGTGTGCGTCGGGCGCGTCATGGCATTGGTGCATACCCCCCTGGATGTAACAGGGGGTATCGTGATTGCGTGCGTGGGAGCATTCTGGTATATCGTCGGCAATCGAATCGAAAGAAATTCTCTAGCACAAAAAGCAAAAAGATAGTATACTATTCCAAAAGCAATCAAGAAGAGGATAGCAACGTGAGTTCAGAACGAATATATGACGAGTCGGCGGTCACTGTGCCTGTCTCGCCGATTGTGGGCATGGTACCAGGTGATTTGATCCGCACTGCATTGACAGGTGTCGGTGTGGGGTTATTGACCGCAGCGGCGATGTTTCTACTAAACAAATTTATTTTTAGTGCGGTGTTGTGCCGTCCTCAATCAGTCAGCGACTGTAGTCAGGCGCCGTTTTATGCGATGATTGTGGCGATTGTGATTGGGGCGATCGCAGGCCTCGTGGCATTAGCACAGATGCGCTTGTATCGTCCGCTTCTAGTGGTGCTTGCCGCTACAATCGCGCTCTGGGGAGTAAATACACTTGTCGCGCCTTTTGCTTGGTATTGGGCCTTGCTGATTGTTGCGGTGCTGTTTGGGCTAGCTTATAGCCTGTTTGCGTGGATTGCACGAATTCGCAACTTTGTGATGGCGCTTGTAGTGACGGTTGTCGTAGTCGTGCTCGTTCGGTTCCTGCTTGTTGCTTAGGAAGAAGAATCCAGAGCACAAAAATAGATTCTAGATGCTAGTGTAGAACACACTATCATTAGAACTTAAAGTTTAGAACTCCTACAGACAGAGTATAATAAGAGTATGGAACTTATACTTATCGTCCTGCTTGTCATTATTATTCTTGGTCTCGGCATCGTGCTATTTGTTGTGTTGAGCAAGCTCAATGAAATCAAAAGCGCTTCGGCAGTGGAACTGATGAAAGGCGATGTCACCGAACTGAATCGCAGCATCATGTCACTACAGCAGTCCATGGGCGAAAAGTTGGTGGCGGGAAATGAGTCAATGAGTCGTTCGATGGCCAAGCAGTTGGCTGAAAGCGCCAAGATCGTGACTGAGGTGACGCAGCGACTGGCAAAACTCGACGAGACCAATCGACGCGTTGTCGATGTCGCGGATGAACTGAAGACGTTGCAAAATGTACTCTCAAATCCTAAGCAGCGCGGTGTATTTGGTGAGTTTTACCTAACAAGCGTGCTCGACAATGTCTTGCCAGCCGGCCAGTATCAGCTGCAGTACAAATTCAAGGATGGGGAGGTTGTCGACGCGGTGATGTTTCTCGACAAGGGACGCATCTTGCCGATTGACAGTAAATTTAGCCTCGAAAACTACAATCGCATGATCGAAGCCAGCGGCAAGGAGCGCGAGGCTCTGCTACTCAAAGTAAAGGGAGATCTGAAGGGACGTATCGATGAAACCAGCAAATACATTCGTCCAAGCGAGGGTACGATGGATTTTGCGTTTATGTTCATCCCCAGTGAGTCGCTGTACTATGACATGCTGATAAATAACGTCGGCACGGGTGGCAGCTCGCGCGATCTGATCGAGTATGCGTTTCGAGACAAGCGTGTGATTATTGTCAGCCCAACCAGTTTCATGGCCTATCTGCAGACCGTTCTCCAGGGGCTTCGGAGCCTCCAAATCGAAGAGCAGGCAAAGGATATCCAGGTGCGGGTCGGTAAGCTTGGTCAGCATCTAGGCAAGTATAGTGAATTTATGAATAAGCTCGGCAATAGTCTTGGGACAACGGTCAATCACTTTAACAATGCGCACAAAGAATTTGCCAAGGTTGATAAAGACGTGGTGAAGATTGCGGGAGGTGAGACGAGCGTTGAGCCGTTGGCGATTGATAGGCCAGTGCAGGAATGAGTGCTGGATGTTTGAGTATAGATCATGAACCTTAGATACATCACAGAATCTATTGACACAACTGTTGTCATGCCAGCCGGTAATCGTTCTACGTTCTGAGAAAATCTCTCCCCCCTTTGCGAAGAAGCAAACGCCTTCCTTTTAGGACATTAGAACTAACCAATCCTTTCTTTTCAATTGCAGGAAGAGCTAAGCGCAAGTATTCTAGGCTATAGAGCCTAAAACTAAATAACCACCCCATTTAGGGTGGTTATTTACTCTGTGAGAGTGACTAGCTGTTTCGTCGTCCGGCAACGAGCAGGTAGAGATTTCCACCCAACGCTGCACCAACGAGTGAGCCAAGAACAACTTCCCAGCCAAGGCGGCTGAACTGCTTTTCTTTACCGTCACCACGAGTGCCGGTAAAGCTGCTGTCTGTTGCTTCGGTCGCAGCAACCGCAACAGCAGGGTTAAGGGCAGCGCCCTTGACGCGAAGCACGTGAGGAACGTCAGTAACAGAAGTAATCTTGCTGGTGTCGACTGCGCCTTGGACGCTTGCAAGCAAGCTTCCGCCAACTAGCAAACCTACCATGAGCGAGAAACCAACACCGAGTGCTTTTGCCCCTGCGCTGAGGTCGACGCGGCTGACCGCTGCAGCAAGACCAAACATGAAGATGGCCGTACCGACGAGCTCGACACCGAGCAATGACCAGTTAAGCTGGGTGAAGTGGTCAAAGTTGAGTTTGACCGCGCCATTTGCCAACCAGTTTGTCACGATGACAGCAAGCATTGCACCGAGGAACTGAGCACCCCAGTAGAATGGCACAAGCACGGTCTTGAGCTTTCGCATAGTCCAGAGACCGAATGTGACCGCAGGGTTAACGTGTGAACCAGAGACAGCGCCAATGGCCACGACTAGCAAGCTGAGCGTAAGGCCAACGTAGAGCGCTGAAGTTTCTTTAAATGCAAGCAAAGCAACGAGTGTCAACACAAATGTACCGACAAGTTCTGCGAACACGATGTTAACAATGTTGTTCGGCAAAGCATTTGCCTTGACGCGAGCGGCAGACGCTGATGCTGTTCGCTCTGTGTTTGCTGACGTGCGTACTGTGCGTACGGTTGTTTTGGCTGCGGCCGGCTTTTTGGCGGTCGCTCTTTTAGTAGAAGCGGCTTTGGTTGTAGCCATTGGTATATCCCTCCTTTACTAGAATATGCACTCAGTATAGCAGAAAAACGTTTGTGTCTATAGACGAGAAGAGAAATTAGAAACTAGATTCTTGACTCTAGAAAAAGAAAAAAGATTCTTGACTCTAGAATTGAGAATACAAAATGCCATACAACACTTGTGTTGCCTGTACTGTACCACCGATAATCAATACTAGCTTCTCCTGTTATACTAATAGTATGGGACGATATCTCGAACAAACCGAAGGAAGAAGTGAATTGCAACAGAAAATCGCAGCTGATCTCAGGGCCAAGGCCGCGGCGCGCGCCAAAGATGAAGGCGCAAGCGGCGAAACCGAAGGGAGGCCTGTTGTTGATGGCGTCGAGGACTCGATGTACATAAAAGACACAAAGACTACCACAACACTGGCCCCAGTATGGGCAGTGATTGCTTTTGCGGCGGTTGGTGTATTTATCTATTTTGTCTATCAAGTCAGCCGCTAACACTGATATAATGGTCAATAATGAATATTGACGAACTGACCTCTGCGTTGACTGAGCGCGTAGCGCAATCTGATAATCCGGCTGAAGTGCTGAGAGCACCGGAATTTCGTGAGCTCTATGCACAAATTCCCCAGCAGGAACCAGAAGAGCGGGCATCGTTTGGACAGCGGGTGAACGCGATGAAGCAAGCAGTTGAAGCAGCGGTCGAGGCCAGAAAAGCCGAGTTAAGTTCGGTAGATGTATGTCCGCTCGACATAACAGCGCCGATGGATGTCAATGCGTCAGCGCCAAAATTCCTGTCAGCCGAACAGGGTACGATCCACCCGCTGATGGCCGAGATGCAGACGCTCAGCGAAATCTTTGGCCGTATGGGATTTGTGACAGAAGACTCGCGCGAAATTGATGATCAGTATCACATGTTTGAGACGCTGAACTTCCCGAAAGGTCACCCGGCGCGTGATGACTACGACACGTTCATGACGGTTGAGACCGATGCCGATGGCGATCCGCTGATTGCTCCGGCGCACACCAGTACGATGCAGAATCGCATCTTGAAAAAATATCGTGAAAATCTAGAGCGCGGTGAAGCGATTGCGGCAGTAGTCCCAGACCGTGTTTTCCGCAACGAAGATCTGGATGCGCGTCATGAGCACACGTTCTACCAGTTCGAAGGCATTTATGTCGCTAAGGGTGTACACGCCGGTATGCTGATCGCGACGCTGCAAAAGTTTCTTGAAGAATATTACGGCAAGAAACTCGACGTGCGGGTGAATCCATTCTATTTCCCATTTACTGAGCCAAGCTTCGAATTTTCGCTCAGCTGCCCCTTCTGTGAAGGTACAGACAAGGACTGTAAGGTCTGTGGTGGCGAAGGCTGGATTGAGCTACTTGGCTGCGGTATGATTCATCCGAATGTACTGAAGGCTGCCGATATCGACCCAAATATCTACACTGGGTTTGCTTGGGGCGGCGGTATTGACCGCCTGGTGATGATGAAATACGGTATCGAGGATGTGCGACATTTTCAAAGTGCGAAACTAGATTTTTTGGAGCAATTTTAGGATGAGTAGTAGTGTAAAAATTGTCACCTATGTGCCAACTGAGGCTGCTGACGCAGTGCGCGAAGCGATGGGCAGGGCAGGCGCAGGAAAGATTGGAAATTATCATTTCTGTAGTTTTTCTTCTAGGGGCGAAGGGCGATTCTTGCCAGTTGATGGTGCGAATCCAACGAGTGGCGAAGTCGGTAGGTTGAGCGTGGAGCCAGAAGAACGGATTGAAGTTGTATGCGGCCGTTCTGATGCAAAAGCAGTTATCGCTGCAATTCGTGAGGCACATCCGTACGAGGAAGTTGCGTTTGATATTTACGAGCTATTAGATGAGGATACATTATGAATCCATTAGTGCAGAAGGCAAAAGAGTTGCTTGAGGCACGATTTATGCCCCCTTATCATACGGTGGCTGCAGTGATTGTTACGAGTGACGGTAGCGAATATTCTGGTATCAATATCGACCACTTTAGTGGCTACTTGTGTGCTGAGGCATCAGCACTTGCAGCGGCTATCAATGACGGAAAAATGGCATTTGATTCAGTTGTTGCTGTTGGACAAAATGAAAATAATGAGTTTGATGTCATCAATCCCTGTGGTAAATGCCGGCAGCTGCTGCATGATTTTGCTCCAGGCATAAAAGTGTTAGTGAAAGAAAATGACGTCGAATCTACGCTAGGAATCAATGAGCTATTACCGCATAGCTTCAAGCGTCGACAGGAAAAAATCAGACGAGCACGGCGAGGAGAAGATGTTATATGAAAGTTAGTTTAAACACAATCAAACAATTTATCGACTTTGAATTGCCGCCAGTCGATGAGCTGGTGAAGCGAATTAATGAGCAGCTTGGTGGAGTTGAAGAAGTTGTTGATCTGAGTGAAAAGTACAAAGATGCGAAAATTGTGCGCGTAGTTGAATGTGAAAAGCATCCCGATGCTGATCGACTTTCTGTTTGCAAAGTCGACGTCGGCTCTGGTGAGCTAGTGCAAGTCGTCTGTGGTGCGCCAAATGTCCACGCAGATATGTGGGCGATATGGCTACCACCGGAGTCAACGGTACCAAGTAGCTATGGCACCAATGAGCCCTTTGTATTGGGGGCACGTGAGCTGCGTGGTGTGATGAGCAACGGTATGCTTGCGGCGGGCGACGAGCTGGGCATCAACGGTGACCATGACGGCATCATCGAAATTACCGAAAAAGATTTGCTCCTCGGTATTAAGCTAAAAGCCGGCGCTAGTTTTGCAGAGACTTTCGGCCTGGATGACACTACGATCGATATCGAAAACAAGATGTTTACCCACCGTCCTGATTTATTCGGGCAGCTGGGTGTCGCGCGTGAAATCGCCGGAATATTCGGCCATCAATTCACCAGTCCAGAGTGGTATAGAAAAGTAGAATATGGAATAGAGAATGCTGAAAATAGCGACATGCTGCCTCTTGAAGTATTTAATGATGCCTCAGAAAAAGCTCCGAGATTCATGGCCGTCGCCATAAAAGATGTCACAGTTGGTCCAAGCCCTCTGTGGTTGCAGTGTGAGCTAGTGCGTCTCGGTGGTAAATCGATCAACAACATTGTCGACATCACGAACTATGTCATGCTCCTGACCTCGCAACCGACGCATGCCTATGATTACGACAAGTTGCGCGGACACAAGCTGGGTGTGCGTATGGCGCATGATGGCGAAAAAGCCACACTACTCAACGACAAAACGTATGAACTAACTTCTGATGATATCGTGATTGTCGACGCCGAAGGGCCAGTCGGTCTCGCCGGCATCATGGGTGGCTCCAACAGCGAAGTTTCGCCTGAGACAAAAAATATTGTGCTAGAAGTTGCGAACTTTGATATGTACGCAGTGCGCAAAAGTAGCATGCGACATGGGTTATTTACCGATGCCCTAACGCGCTTTAACAAAGGCCAATCGCCGTTGCAAAACCCAATTGTGATGAGCCAGCTTCAGAATTTTATCACTGGAATAGCCGGTGGCGAACAGGCAAGCGAAGTGTTTGACAAGAAAGCATTTGATGACGAGAAGGATGAAGATGTTTTGGGCGCTAAATGGCTGCCAGGCACTATCTCGGCCGATTTTATCAATCAGCGTCTTGGTCTTTCGCTGAATGACAGTGAAATTGCTCAGCTGCTTGAAAATGTAGAATTCCACGCGCACGAAATGGGCGAGATGAACGAGATATGTTTCACCGCGCCATTTTGGCGTACTGATATTGAGCAGCCAGAGGATATTGTCGAGGAAGTCGGACGATTGTATGGGTTTGACAAACTACCCCTTGAACTACCACAGCGGAGTGTCACGCCCGCGCCACAAAACACTTCACGCATACTGAAGCGGCAAATTCGCGATAATCTCAAACATGCGGGAGCAAACGAAGTGCTGACCTATAGTTTTGTCCACGAGAATGTGCTGAAAAAGGCTGGTCAAGATCCGACACATGCATACCGCCTCGGTAATGCCCTCAGCCCAGACCTACAGTATTATCGACTGAGCCTCTTGCCGAGTTTACTCGATAAAGTGCACATGAATATCAAGGCTGGTCATGACATGTTCGCGCTCTACGAGATCGGCAAGACTCATTTCAAGGGCGAGATGGATGCGGTTGAACCAAATGTGCCGAACGAAGATACGCATGTCGCCCTGGTCGTGACGGCAAATGAAAAAGCGGCTCAGCCCGGTGCGGCATTTTATCTGGCAAAAAAATACCTCCATGGGTTGATTGGCTTTGCGACAATTGAACTCAAAAAAATGACTGAGTTTGACATGGCAAGTGATGTATGGGGTGCGCAACTCTCTGCACCATACGAGCCCAAGCGTTCGGCAGTGCTAGTGCATGATGGTAAAATTTGGGGCGTTGTCGGCGAATTCCGTACGGGTGTCAGACAGGGCTTCAAGTTGCCGGCGTATAGCGCGGGATTTGAAGTACACCTGGATCTTCTGGCGCAGAATTTTGCGCAGTACACTCCACTCAGCCGTTTCCCGTCGAATTCACAAGATATCTCGTTGCGATCAAACAACAAAGTGTCGTACCGGGATATCTACGGCGTCACTATCGCCGCACTAGAAGAGGCAGGCGCAGACTTGCAGACGAAAGTTGAGCCCATCAGCATCTATCAATCGAGCACTGACAGCAGCACGAAGACGACGACGTTTCGTATCACCTTTACTCACTATGACAAAACACTGACCGATGACGATATCAAGCCGCTGATGGATCATGTGGCGGGGGTGGCGCTGAGCCGGCTGTCTGCGGAGCGTACATAGTATACACTAGCTGTATGAATACGCTAAAAAAGTTTCGTTTTGCACTGAGTTCATATACTGATGAGCGCGAACACAAAGTCGGGCGATTCTTTCAGAAACTACGAGAACATCATTCGCGTATCCTCGTGCGAACGAAACTGATGGATCTGATGCAAGATAACATCGCGGTGATCAATCTTTGGACGGAGTACCGTTACAAAGGCTATGTATATCTCAAAAAGTCAGAGCGCAAAAGGTTGTATAAGAACCTCGAATGTATCGCCAAAGATTTCGAGGCATTTAAAACAACGCACCGAGCCGATGACGAACAGTCACGAAAAAAGATTGCGGGTATAAGCAGCGCGCAGCCTGAGATAACCCGTGTGGTGCTTCTTGCGACAATCATGGAGTATCTTAGCCCGAGGCGTGGAGTTTACCAGTACCGCGCGTCAAGTTCGTTCGGACGATTACTGCGCGATCCTGCTACTGAAACATTAATCGGTGACTGCAACCAAATCGTCACGTTATATATTTACCTGTACTCACGTTATTTTGCAGTTAGTGATTTGAAGTTGCGGCTGCTACCCGAGCATGTCGCGCTGCATTTTCAAGGTATCGACATCGAGGCAACGACGGGTGAGTTTGCGAATTATCAGAACACAAAATATGCCGCACTCCAGCCAATAGAAGAGATCGTGAGCATCAACTTGCTCGATATCACCGACGAATATTTTGCCAAAAACGACGTCTCACCAAAAGAGTTTTTGCAAGCGTCACGCTTTGCAGCTGTTCTCAGTCACGACCGTGATATCGTCACGAAGAATCTCGAAGTTACCTACACTAGACTCGTGAATGCAGCGATGAAACGTGATGATTACAAGGGCGCGCTGACACTTGCGCACCAGAGCCGAGATATGCAGCTCATTTCGGTTGTCGGGCACAACGGTGCACTATATTTTATGAAGCAGCATGAATTTAAAACGTCGCGAAAATTTGCGCATCACGCCTTGAAGCGAGCTGAGCTTGTTCGCGACAGCTACCGCGCAGAAGGAAAATACCTGTACGACGAGCATCGTTACCACGAAGCTATCAAAGCATTTGAGCGATACGGCAATCGTGAGCTGGTGGCGAAATGTTACGAAGCGCTGTTTTTTGAAGAGCAGAATAAACTCGGCAGTACCCTCACGATCGAGAGTATTCAGCATCACAAAAGTGCGATAAAAACGATGCACGGTTATGCAAAAAAGTCCGGTAGCAAACAGCTGATTCAGCACGTAGACTCACTCGTAAAATATTTGTGAAGACATGACAAAGCCCCGCGGGGAGGCTCTGCCATCGCATGGGTGCGAGAAGTGCAGAACCAGCGCGGGGCTAGCTCTCAGGATCAACTACGATCTTGCAGATCGGAATCGGGCGGCTGGTCAGTTGCGATGTGTCGATGCCAGGCGCGTTGAGGGCCAGCTTGACTGTTACGGACTCCACCGCGGTATCGATGTCGTAGCAGTCGTCGATCAACTCCTTGTGTTCTGGCCTCTGCTGGGTGTAGAGCCGCAGATCCATTGTGTCGAGCTCCTGGACGACGCGGGGCCGGAAGAACTTGCGCACGATGCCAAGTTTGCGAGCAAGAGCAAGGAGCCGATCTTGATCGAGCTTCTCGCCGCCACCAACCTTGCGCGACGCGATAACACCGTAGAGCAACTTGACGGACTTGTCGGTGAAGACAGTCGTCCGGTTTTCCTCGATGATCTTGCGGATCTGGGCGATGGTGTCAGCGATGTCGCGACCGGCACTGGTGAGATCGGGTTCGTACTTCGCCTTGGCGAGCGCGATCTCCGCCTCCAGCTTGGCGTTCATGCCATTGCGGTCGTTGGTTCGAGTTGCCAGGAACTTGATGAGGCTGTTCAGCCGCTCCAGCAAGTCCTGACGGTTTTCGATAGTCTTTGGCACCATGGCCACCTCCTAATTGTTGAAGAGCGTTGCTATACTATATCATGTTTTGTAAAAATAAACATATAGAAACATTTAAATATTTCGATATAATATCATTATGGAACAGAAACGTACCATTGAAGTACTCAAGGCTCTAGCCGATGAAACCAGAATTGGTATCGTGCGCAAGCTCGCCGCTGAGTGCAAGCCGGTGAATAGTTGTGATATTGTGCAGTCGTGCGTTTCGCGAGCATCGTTGTCGCAGCCCGCTATGAGCCATCATTTTGGCAAACTAGTGGATGCCGGCGTGATCGTGGAGCACAAGGCCGGCACAAGCAAGCAGTACATGCTGAACACAGCGTACCTGGCTTCAATGGGTGTGGATGCAACAAAACTATAGTAAATAACGGAGGGAATATGACAAAAATATTAGTAGTTACCGGTAGTGTACGACCAGGAAGCGCCAATGAAAAAGTCGTGCCAGTCGTGGTTGACATGCTAACGGCAAGAAACGCAGAAGTAACCGTGGCAGATCTCAAAGAACTTAATTTGCCGTTTTTTGACGACCCGATACCACCGAGCGCGCCAGAATTTGCACCAACGGACGAGCGAGTCGTCAAGTGGACTGGTATGGTGGCAGATGCTGATGGTGTCGTGCTGGTGACGCCTGAGTACAATCACACCATGAGCCCTGTGCAGCTGAATGCCGTCGACTGGATAGGTAAGGAATGGCAAGACAAGCCAGTCGCCCTAGTTGGCTATGGCTGGCGGAGTGGAGCGAGTCAGGCGCATGCCACAGCGCGCGAAGCATTGGCGGTGAACCTGAAGGCAAAGGTTGGCGACGACCAAGCTAACCTCTTTTTCATGAAAGAGCTCAATCCCGACGGTAGCGTGGCCGACCAAGCAGCAGTTGAAAAGAAAGTCGGTGCGGCGCTCGACGAACTGCTCGCACATAGCTAGCGCGTTGAGAATAGTCCCTCGCGGCAAGCATCGAAATAGGCAAAGGGCATGATTAAAGAGTATACTAATACAGATGAAACCAATTCGAGAGATATTTCGCTATACTTCAGGTCTGCAAAAATACATGTGGGCCATCGCCGTACTGTCGGTTGTTACGGCATTGCTTTCATTTGCTTCGCCATTTATCATAAAGTTCGCGACCGACTGGGTCGCGGAAATTATCGCAGGCAAGACGAGTTTTGATTGGAACCAGCTTGGTGTCTATGCACTATTGCTACTCGCCTCTACGATTGTTCAGTCTGTGATTAGCGATGTGAGCGGCTATATCGGTGATCAATTGTCGATTCGCACGAGGCATCAGCTTTCGACGGCTTACTACAAGCATCTACTCGCACTGCCTCAGCACTACTACGACAATGAAATTAGCGGAAAGATTATCAACCGCCTGAGTCGCGCAATCACTGATGTAACAAGTTTCTTGCAGTTTTTTTCAAATAATCTCTTGCAGATGATGCTGACGACACTGCTGACGCTTGTTGTGATGGCGGTGTATGGATGGCAGCTTGCCGTCGTGATGGCGCTACTCATCCCGGCAAATCTCTACCTGACGGCGCGTACCAGCACCAAGTGGCAAAAGCTCGAAAAGAAAAAAAATAGTCACTTTGATGTTGCGAGTGGGCGGTTTGCAGAAGTAATCGGTCAGATACGGCTCGTAAAGAGTTTTATTGCTGAGCCGCGCGAATACAAGCTGTTTGACCGTGAGGTTAAGCAGATGATTGGCCTCACAGCTGAGCAGTCACGGTACTGGCATACGATGAATTTCATGCGCAACGTCGTGTTTGGTGCGCTGCAGTCGCTCAGTATCGTGGTGATTTTTTATCTGGCAGGCCATGGAAAGTTGACGGTCGGCGATATCGCTATGCTCATTATCCTTATCCAGCAGGCAAGTATGCCACTACGAGGTCTTAGTTACTTTGTCGATAGCTATCAACGAGCGATTGCCAATAGTAAAGACTTTTTGGAAGCGATGAATGAGCCGGTCGAGCCGCGTGAATCAGGTCGCAAGAGCCTCAAAGTGACGAAAGCTGAAGTTGAGTTTCGCGATGCGACTTTTAGTTATACTGGCAAAAAATCCGTACTGAGCGACGTTAGTTTCATAGTAAAACCAGGGCACAAGCTCGCGCTTGTTGGAGAGAGTGGGGGTGGCAAGACGACAATCTCAAATCTTTTGATGGGACTGTATCCGCTCGATAGCGGCGAAATCCTGATTGATGGACAAGATATTGCGAAAGTGAAACGCCACGATGTGCGCCAAGCAATTGCAACGGTGTTTCAGGATCCAGCGCTCTTTAGCGGTACGATTCGAGAGAACATTGCATATGCTCGCCCTGATGCGAGCGATACCGATATTATGCGTGCGGCCAAGGCTGCCAACGCCGATGAATTTATTAAGAACTTTGAAAAAGGGCTCGGGACTGAAATTGGAGAGCGAGGCGTGAAATTGAGTGGTGGCCAGAAGCAGCGTCTAGCGATTGCACGAGCAGTACTAAAGGATGCGCCAATATTGATTCTTGACGAGGCGACCAGTAGTCTCGATAGTCGCGCAGAGCATGAAGTGCAAGAAGCGCTCGATCGTTTGATGAAAGGTCGCACGGTGCTTATCATTGCGCACCGACTCAGTACCATCGCTGGCGTCGACACTATCGTTACGCTCAAGGACGGTCGGGTGGATGAAACCGGCTCACCCGCCCAACTCGCCAAGACCGGCGGCATCTACTCACAACTTCTCGATCTCCAGATGGGTGCGACTGAGGCCGCGA
This sequence comes from Patescibacteria group bacterium, assembly GCA_020160975.1. Taxonomy (GTDB): domain Bacteria; phylum Patescibacteriota; class Saccharimonadia; order Saccharimonadales; family Saccharimonadaceae; genus Saccharimonas. Next base: position 894,780 of record JAIUPJ010000001.1, read on the forward strand.
AGAAGAAGTTGGCGGCGTTTGAGATTGCTGGTTAATCAAAAGATTATTTTGGAAAAATAAATAATAATCTCTCTCTTTTCTTTTGGAAAAAGAAACAAAAGACCGCTTCCTTTGCGCCAAAAGGAGTCGCTTGGTTCTTGCGAAAGAAGAACAAAGAGTTGCTTCTTGGATATAAGAATAAATCAGATTGATAATTTCAAAAAGATTTCAGATTTTGTCTCCAAAAAAGCAAACTGCCCCCGAATCACTCCGGAGGCAGCGTTGCCTGCAACGGGGTGAGCGGGGGCTCAGGGTTTCACCAGTCCAAGCTCTCTCCCTTCACGGCGCCGCACCCATAGGTGGGGCCAGGGATGAATTCGAACACAGTGCTGGAAGGTAGAAGGAGGCCGTTCTCGGTGAACCAGTCCGCGATCATTGTCTTGAAGGCCTGTTTCTGATCGATACGCACCTTCTCGGTGTCCATGCGCTCAGAGAGGCAGATGCGGAACCAGAGGTCCTCGCCGTTGACAACGTACTCATCGATAGCACGCTGGCGAACCGAGACGCGGACACCGCCTTCTGATGTCCTGAGGTCGAGGTGGAGTGTGTCTAGACGATGCATGACCATCTTGGGCAGCTCGCGTGCCAGCCTTTCAGAGACCTTTACCGCATTCGCCATCTTTGTGATCGGTGGTGTGTCGACGATCGGGCTGATGCCGTCCAAGTTGGATGCGAGCTCGATGTAGATGAGGGGCATTACTGCCACTCCTTTCGTGATGGGAACATGTCGCTGAGTGGGCGACAGGGTATACTCTATTTTATTATATCAAATACCGGTACATTTGTCAATATTTACAGCAATCTACCATAAGAGCTATGATGGAAGGTAATGAAAAAGTACCGCGTGATGTTTGGGGTAGCCGCTACGATTATTATCTTGTCATTGTTAGGGTATTTATTGGCGCGGACGGGACATTATGACATCTTGCAGCCAATGGGTGATATCGCCAAGCAGCAACGCAACTTACTGTACTTTGCATTGCTGCTTTGTGCTGTAGTGGTGGTACCGGTATTTATCATGCTCGGTAGTTTCGCGTGGAAATTCCGTGAAGGCAACAAAAAGGCGCACTACAAACCAGAATGGAGTGAAAATAAACTCCTTGAGGTTGTGTGGTGGGGGATTCCGATCGTCATTATCAGTATCCTGGCGGTTGTTGCATGGTCTACAAGCCATTCGCTCGACCCGTATCGTCCTATTGCCTCCAACAAAAAAGCCATTGAAGTGCAAGTTGTCGCGTTGCAGTGGAAATGGCTATTTATTTACCCAGAACTTGGCGTGGCGACACTCAATCAATTGCCAGTACCCGTCGGAACGCCGGTGCATTTTACACTAACTGCTGATGCGCCGATGAGCGCGTTTTGGGTGCCAACGCTTGGTTCGCAAATCTACACGATGAATGGCATGAGTAGCCAGCTTTACTTGATCGCCGACCATGCGGGCGATTTCCCTGGATACACGACGAATATCAATGGCGAGGGATATGCTGACATGAAATTCATGGTACATGCGCAACCTGAAGCAGCATTTAATTCGTGGGTTGAACGAGCTAGGGGGTCGTCGCAGATGATGGACGCTGCCGCCTACGAGACACTTGCAAAACCAGGAGTCATTACCGAAGAGCGAGAATATATGCTGATGGACGACAACTTGTATAGTAAAGTTCTAGAAAAATACATGGCACCAAAAGACCAGCAAATGGATCACAGCTCGTCGACGATGCCGGTAATGGAGGGAATGTAATGTTTGGTCGACTGAGCTTGGATTATCTGCCACACGAACCGGCAACTATTGGAGCAGCCGTTGCTATGCCATTGGCGCTGATCGCTATTGCTGTCGCACTGACGTACTATAAGAAATGGCGCTGGCTCTGGCGTGAGTGGCTGACATCGCTTGATGCCAAAAAAATCGGTGTCATGTATATCGTGGTGGCTATCGTAATGTTGCTTCGTGGCGTGGCGGACGCGGTGATGCTTCGTATGCAGACGGCGCTAGCGGTGGGTGATAATCCCGGGCTGTTTAGCGTAGACACATTTCAGCAGGTATTTACTGCTCACGGCACAATTATGATTTTTTTCGTGGCGATGGGGTTGATGTTTGGGATTATCAATGTCGTCATGCCGCTACAAATTGGCGCGCGAGATGTGGCATTTCCGTGGCTAAACTCAGTCAGTTTTTGGTTGTTTGTGGCGGGGATGATTCTGGTTAACGGGGCGCTACTATTTGGTGGCTTTAGCAACGGTGGTTGGCTCGGCTATCCTCCGCTCACAGAGCTGCAGTACAATCCCGGCCCGGGGGTTGACTACTGGATTTGGGCACTGCAAATTGCGGGCATTGGCTCGCTGCTCAGCGGTATTAATTTCACAGTGACAATCCTCAAAAAACGCGCACCTGGCATGACGCTGATGAAAATGCCGATTTTTGTCTGGAGTGTGTTGGTGACGATGGTGTTGGTCATGATTTCATTCCCCATGCTGACGAGCGCACTCAGCCTTCTCGCACTTGACCGCACACTCGACATGCATTTCTTTACCAGCAATATGGGCGGGAACCCGATGATGTATATCAACCTTATATGGGCATGGGGACATCCCGAAGTGTATATTTTAGTCCTACCGGCATTTGGGATATATAGTGAGGTAGTAGCGACGTTCGCGCGCAAAAAATTGTTTGGCTACAAAACGATGGTCGCTGCGTTGGTTGCGATCATGTTCTTCAGTTTTGTGGTATGGCAGCACCACTTCTTCACGATGGGAGCGGGTGCGAATGTTAATGCGTTCTTTGGCATTATGACGATGATCATCGCTATCCCGACGGGCGTCAAAATCTTTAACTGGCTCTTTACGATGTACCGTGGCCGGATTCGTTTCACCGCGCCGTTTGTCTGGTTTATGTGTTTTGTCGTGACCTTTACGATTGGTGGAGTGACGGGCGTATTGATGGCAGTGCCAGCGCTTGACTTCCAAATTCATAACAGCATGTTCTTGGTGGCGCACTTCCATAATGTGATTATTGGCGGCGTAGTCTTTGGTTATCTCGCAGGAATTACCTATTGGTTTCCAAAAGTACTCGGGTTTCGTTTGCATGACCGCCTGGGGCGCTGGTCAGCCTATGCTTGGCAGGTGGGGTTTTTGTTGGCATTTCTGCCGCTCTACGCGCTGGGCCTAATGGGCGCGGTGCGGCGGATCGATCACTACACTGACCCGAGCTGGCAGCCGTTCTTTATTGTGTCGGCTGTCGGTGTGCTGACGATCGCACTGGGTATTGGCTTGTTTGTATTGCAGATCGGAGTGAGTGTGTGGCAACGTAAGAAGCTGCGTGATACAAATGGCGATCCCTGGGACGGCCGTACATTGGAGTGGTCGGTGCCATCGCCTGCGCCCCACTATAACTTTGCAATCCAGCCAACAGTGAGCCGGATTGATGAATGGTGGTACCAGAAAAAAGATGGCGTGGCACGACCTACTCGAAACGACTACAAAGACATTGTTCTGCCGAAAAATAGTGGGCTAGGAGTGGCGATCGGTCTGTTGTGCTTTGTATTTGGCGGCGCAGTGATTTGGCACCTATGGTGGCTCGCGGCGTTAGCATTTGTCGGTGTGATCGTGGTGATACTGGTGCGAACCTTTGATGAAAATACTGAGTATACGATGACAGCTGAAAAGCTGTACCAAGAGGCGAAGGAGGCGCGGGTATGATCAGAACGAAAGAGCAAGAAAGTGCCCCGATGCTAGGATTTTGGTTGTACCTGATGACAGATTTGATGCTATTTGCTACGGTATTTGCAACCTTTATGGTGTTGCGGCACGCTACAGCAGGCGGGCCAAGCGCGCCAGAACTATTCTCCATGAAAACGGTGCTGACTGAAACAATGATATTGCTAGCAAGTAGCTTGTTCTGCGGTCTGGCATGGCTGGCACTTCGTCACAAAAAACGCACAGATTTCTTGATGTATAGCATCGCGACATTGCTGGCTGGCGCAGTGTTTTTGGCAATCGAGATCCAAGAGTTTGCTCAGCTTGTGCATGAAGGATTCGGGCCAAGCACGAGCGCGTTTTTGAGTAGCTTTTTCACACTTGTTGGTATGCATGGATTTCACATTGCGATTGGATTACTATGGGGGATAGCACTGTTGATTATGTTTGCGAAAAAGGGTTTCGGGTCGTCGCTCGCAAGAAAGTTTGCGCTGTTTGCGGTATTTTGGCATTTTCTTGATATTGTCTGGATATTCATTTTCACCATTGTGTATGTTATAGGAGTGCACGCATGAGCGCCATTGACGACTATCGCAAAGAAACGATCCGATATATTGTTGGTGCCGTGGCAGCAGCAGTCCTGACATATGTGGTGTATATGGTTGCTGTCGAACAACGGCTCGAGGCCGTGTGGCTGGCGGTAGTTGCGCTGGGCCTAGCGATGGTGCAGCTGTTAGTGCAAATGGTGAGCTTTCTCCACCTGGGAAATGAAACCAAGCCGCGCTGGAAAGCGCAGAGCTTTGTTTTTGCTTTCCTCATGGCGACGGTGATTATGGTGGGGTCTATTTGGATCATGGCGAACCTCGACTACAATATGGGCATGTCGCCGCAGCAAATGGATGAGTACATGATAAAACAAAACAAAAAAGGCTTTTAAATGGTTTCAGCTCGGACGTATTATCGACTGACAAAGCCGGGTATTGTATATGGAAATGTGTTCCATGCTGCCGTTGGCGTGCTATTGGCGCACGCCTCGGGACTGACGCTTCTGTGGTCGGGCGGCGGGCTAATTCTGGGTATTACCGCTGTCATTGCATCGGCATGTGTTGCAAATAATATCATGGATCGTCGTATCGACAGCAAAATGGCCCGCACCAAGAAGCGGGCGATGGTTATTGGTCAAATTGAGACACCATCAGCAGTACTATTCGCGCTGATACTTTTGACGGTTGGCGTGACGGTGCTCGTGCGCACGACAAATTTTCTCACTGTTATTCTTTGTCTCGTGGCATACATTTGGTATGTATGGATTTACGGTTGGGCAAAACGCACCACCTGGTGGTCAACGGTAATTGGCACCGTGCCAGGGGCAATCCCCATTATGGCCGGCTATACCGCGGTGACCAACCATCTGGATGCTAGTGCATGGTTGCTCTTTGCGATGCTGGTACTATGGCAATTGCCTCATTTTTATGCAATCGCGCTGTACCGCGAAAAAGAATACCGAGCAGCCAAACTGCCTATTATTTCCGTCTCGCTCGGCAGGCACCAGACATGGCGCCAGATGGCTGTGTACGGTACGCTGTATGTTCTGTCACTCGTTGGGCTGGTGATTGCACAAACATTTGCATTGATTCCGGGGCTGATCGTTTTGGCTGCTGGGGCCTACTGGTTGGTAATTATTTTTCGCGGTCGCACCCAGGTGAGTGACACATGGGCACGTCATGTGTTTAGGCTGTCGCTCCTTTTGACGATCGTACTTTTTGTGGCAAGTAGCATCACCGTTGTAATATCATAAGCGGTATCTTACAATAGGGGAAGTTTATGAAAATTCTGATAGTTGGCGGTGGATTTGCTGGGGTACGTGCGGCACTTGAATTGGCCCGTGATGCGACCAACGATATAACATTGGTGTCTGATAAGTCTGATTTCCAATACTACCCGACGCTCTATAGTAGCGCGACCGGACATAGTCACGCCGAATCATGGGCACCGCTGGGCGAGATATTTGCTGAGTACGATAATGTGACTGTATATATCGATGAAATCTCTGGAATTGATGCCGAGGCAAAAACGGTGACGGCAGTATCTGGTACGGTGTATCACTATGCAACACTCATTATGGCTATTGGCATGGTGACATCGTACTTTGCCATTCCTGGCCTCGAAACATACTCGCACGGCATCAAAAATGCCGAACAAATCAAGCGTTTGAAACAGCAATTGTTTGTGGATATCGCCGAACGCCGTGAGCTCGACAAGAATTATATCGTGATTGGTGCGGGGCCAACAGGAGTGGAACTAGCGGCAGCACTCGGGACTTACATCAAGCGACTATGCCGCTATTATGGAGTGAAGAAGTCAAATGTTAGAGTACGGCTGGTCGAGGCCGCGCCGCGCGTACTGCCCCGGTCAAGCAAGATGACGAGCCGAAAAGTCATGAAGCGACTCAAGCAATTAGGTGTTCGTGTCGAAGTCAACAAGCGTGTTGAGAGCGCAAACGCAAAGCAGTTGATTGTCAGCGGTAGGCCAATCGAAAGTCATACTGTCATTTGGACATCAGGTGTGACAAACCATCCATTCTTTGCTAATCATCCCGAAGTGTTCCGTATGGCGCAGAACGGCAGAGTAGAAGTTAATGATTATCTCGAAGCTGCTCCGAATATTTATGTGCTCGGCGACAACGCGGCCACACCCTATACCGGCCTGGCGCAAACGGCGCTTCACGACGCCGTGACGGTCGCCCGCAACTTGCGCCGCAAAGCGAATAACAAAAAGCCAAAAAAATATCGAGCACGATTGCCGGCGTCAGCAATCCCTGTGGGCAAACGCTGGGCGGTGATAGAGTGGCGGTGGATTCGTATCTACGGTATCGTCGGGGCAATGATCCGTAGAGTGGCTGACTTGATTGGCTACATGGACATCATGCCAATCGGCACTTCGATTGGAGCGTGGCGGGCCGCACGTGTGTATGAGAACGATTACTTTACGCCGACAGTGAAGATGAAGAGGATAAAGTAGTTCTACAGTCTACGCTCTATACTGCGACATTGTTCTCGAAAGCACATAAGAATTTCTCGCTCGTTTTCTCAGTAGTTTTACAAAATTGTTGCGCAAATCACACTACATCTAGTGTGAAAGCCATGATAATTTTGCTACAATTAGTGGAGCGACGTTAATAGAAGAGGGAAGCATGGCGACAACAAAAGTACAGCGCTACGGTATTTTGGCGATTTTAATTGTGACGGTAATCGGGACGATTGGTTCGTTCGCGGTACTAGTTCTTGGTACGCAAAATCAAGCCAAGGAAGCAGCTGATCAGCAAAAAGTAGTCAGCGACTACCAAGAGAAATACAAAGAATATACCGCAAAAGTAACCGCGCAGGGTGATGAGCTTTCAAAACAATACTATGGCACGTTTAGCCCGTATAGCTCTCAGGTAGCGGCATTTGATCTCGATGGTGTTAGGGAGTTGGCAACAGAGGATCTCGTAGTGGGTGACGGTGAAGAAATCACTGGGACGACAAAATTTGCCGCCTATTACATCGGCTGGAACCCAAAGGGGAAAGTATTCGACCAAAGTATCGACACAGCAAGTAATAAACTGAAAGCACCGCTTTCTGTCGCTACGGGGCTTGACGCGGCAAGCCTCATTGCTGGCTGGAAAGAAGGTATGAAAGGGATGCGCATTAACGGTGTGCGCGTCATTACGATTCCGAGCGACAAAGCGTATGGCGAGCAGGGTCAGGGTGATGATATTCCACCAAACACCCCACTCAAATTTGTCGTCATGGCGATTCCTGCGCCGGCCGAAATTTCTCAACCGGAAATCCCATCATCATTGATGTATCAGGGGATGTAGAGATATGGACGAAGTAAAACCAATTGTCATGATTGGTGCCGGGCCATCGGCGTTGACGGCAGCGATCTACACAACGCGCGAGGACATCGACACCATATTGTATGAAAAAGCAGTAGTGGGCGGTCTTGCGGCAATTACTGACAAAGTCGATAATTATCCGGGTTTTGCTGAAGGCATTGAAGGCATGGTGCTGGCCGAGCAGTTGCAAAAACAAGCCGAGCGATTTGGAGCAAAAATTGAATATGGTGATGTGTCTGCGCTGCGACATGAAGACGGCGTCAACGTCGTGACGGTTGACGGCAAAGAAGTAAAGTCCCGTGCAGTGCTGATCGCGACCGGAAGTGACTACAACAAGCTGGGGATTCCTGGTGAGGCAGAATACTATGGCCGTGGCGTCCACTACTGTGCAACCTGTGATGGTGCGTTCTACCGCGACAAGCGTCTAGTTGTGGTGGGGGGCGGCAACTCTGGGGTGCAAGAAGCCCTGTTTTTGACACGATTCGCCAGTCATATTGATCTATTGGTGCGCAGCACCGTTAAAGCGAGCCAAGTCCTGCAGGATGAGCTGCAGAAATTTGTTGATGCAGGTAAGGTTACCGTGCATCTCGGCACTACCCCGAATGAGATTGTAGCGGATGATAATAGCAAGATTACTAAGGTTACGGCTACAAGAGATGGGGAGGCAACTGAGTTTGCCGTCGACGGCGTTTTTGTATTTATTGGGCTAAAGCCAAACACTGGGTTTTTGGCGGGCAGTGGCGTCGAGCTCGATGAAGTCGGACTCATAAAAACGGACACTCATCTCGCGACAACGGTACCAGGGGTATTCGCCAGTGGCGACGTGCGCAGCGGCGCAACCATGCAGATTGCAAGTGCGACCGGCGAGGGCGCCACAGCAGCACTGAATATTCGCGAATATTTAGAAAGAAAATAGATTCTAGACGCTAGATGCTAGAGGTTCCAGCAAGAGGTAGCTGCCAATCATCCCACACTTCAACCTTAACCTAGCTCCTTGCACTCGGCGGTGAGAAGCACCTCGCCCACTGGAAGCCGTTCATGCTACACTATTTCTATGAACTCAAATTTACCGACAGGCCTATCACCAAAGCCTATTACGCAAAAAAAAGACAGTACTCTTGAAACAGTACTGATTATCATCATGTGCTTTGTGTTGTCAGTCGGACAACTGATTGTTGTGCTACCGGTGATGGTGGCAGGAGCCTATTTTGTTCAATCGGGGTCGGTGTGTACATCGGTAGGCAACAACGGGCCTGATATTACCGAAAGTAATGCTCGAACTTTCGAAAGTGCTAGGCTTGGTAATTTGCAGTCGCACGGCGAACCTCGGACAGAGATGGTATGCAACGAAGCGTTCCAAGAATATCGACGAACGGTTACCTATACTGCGGAAAATGTTTCAGTAGCCGATGTGGAAATGGCTTTTTCAGATAAGCTCAATGCCAAGCTTGTTACGAATACAGAGCAGTTTCGTCAGTCAGACGACGGAACACAAGCGTGTCGGTGGCAAGAGCTTGTCGACGCGACAGACAAAAAGGTGGGATATGATGTCGAGTATCTTTATGGTGGCATGCAGGCGGATGAGTGTGTCTATAATTCCAATACCGTAGCAGAGGGCGATCGAACAGCGGACTATAAGAATGACAGTTTACGGTTTACTGTCACGTATATATATCAGGAGTGATCAGAAAATTTTATCTAGGCGGCATATGACCCCTGAGTTACTCCTAAAGTAGCGTACGATGGGACGATGTTTATATAATTATTATATCAAATTTTTATAAAAAAGTCAAGTTATTGCCCCATCCAATCGCGGAATTTATCAGGGTAGTTGGTGACGATGCCATCGATACCTTGCTTCTCCAGTAGCGGGAGTGCCGCTGGGCGGTTGACGGTGTAAGCGTAGGTGAAGAGCCCGGCTTTTTTGGCTATTTCGAGCGCGAAACGATTGAGATAGAGGCGGTGGAAGCCGACGGCAGTGAATTGAATGAATCGGTGGTAGGCGACAAAGATAAACGGGTTTTCGTTGTGCAGCATTGCGAGGTTGACTTTTTGCGAGCGGCGGCGCATGTTGATCAGCTCGATGCCTTTGAACGAAGAGATGATGACGTTATCCCAATCTTTACTCTTTTTGATGTAGCGGTGCTCGAGCAGTGCCATAACAACCTGGCCGGAGCCGCGTGATTTGAGCTCGATATTGAGCAGGATTTTGCCAAAATACACATCGAGTACCTCCTGAAGAGTGGGAATGGGCTGCTGGCGCGTGAGCGACTGGAGGTCGGCGAGTGAAAGATGAGCGATGGATTCGCGGATATGATGAGTGCGCATGAGACGTGCGTCATGAATCACCACTGGGATTTGGTCTTTTGTCAGTCGGACATCAAATTCCAGCATATCCACGCCCGCCTCGAAGCCAGCCTGCATGGCTGCCATGGAATTTTCGGGGGCAAGCCCGCCTGCGCCACGGTGTCCGATGATGAGCATGACCTCAGTATAGCAAACTTTAAAGAGGGGCCTGCCCCTTTGACTATATACAGAAGTTAATTCTGTCTATAGCCTATACCCCTAAAGCCGATGCCGGGCATCGGTGTGTACGCTGATCCAGGGTTAGGCGACGTAGTCGGTGAGAAATTGTTTGAGCTGCTTGATGATCTGTTTGTTGGTGGTCTCGAGAGCGATTTCGCGCGTGCCGAGAAACCCACTGCCAAACATAAAGTTATGTGAGCCAGAGAGCGCAACCTCACGGCCATCAGGCATGGTAAAAAGCATAAACTTTGCGTGCAGGTAACGGTCTCGTGTATAGCCAGTTCGTTGTTTGGCAAAGAGCATGCCAAATTGGATCAGCAGTTTGTTGACAGAATTTGCCTGGCGCCAATGATTGAAGTAGACGTCCGCGTTTTTGCGACGTAAGATACGGTTAAGCTTGCCCGTCGGGCAGTACTGGGAAACGAGGCTAATCGACGAAGCTTCTTTTGCCAGCGCACAGGCACGCCGGTAGATGAGCGAGTCGCCAATCAGGCCACCATCGATCAAGACGCTTATTTCTGGCGAAATCTTAAGACGTCGACTCTTGGCGGCGTGACCACCTCGATCGGCACTGACGAGACGGTTGTGCACATTAAAAAGCTGATCGGCAAGTTCTTGATCGTCAAATTTGAGCATATAATCGGTATTGTCAAAACTCTCGCGGTCGAGGTTGAGCCCGCCAAACGAATACACGGTATCATCGACAATAATCCACTTGCTGTGGGTGCGCCCGGAGAATGCGACATTGCTGGTGCGGCCAAGCCAGCGAAAATGAATACCGTGCTTTTTGAGTCGGCGCTCGAGTTTCATTGCTTGGTAGGCGCGTGCGGGCTGGCGTTTAGGTGAGCGAAGGGCAAATTCTTTTGGTTCAAGATAGGTGAAGACATCTGCGCCGACTGATATGAGTACTCCCCTGCCACCAGCTCGACAGAGAGCATCGATGAGCCGCTGGCTGCGCGGATCGTCGTCTCTGAGTGTGGTTGTCACAATGGCAATTCGTCGAGTTGCGCTATCGATAACCTTTGCGACATCTGCCGCATAGCTGTTAGAGGAAATTAGGCGAGGCCGGCGTCGAAATGGTGATTGCATGTGCCAGTTATTATAACCCAACTAGGTTTGCTATACTAAGAGGCAATAAGCGAGAAAGGAAAACCAATGCCAGATTTTAATGCAGTACTCACACCAGGAGATGTTGAGAATGGATATATTAACACAGTGGTGGAAATTCCCGAGGGAAGTCGGCTCAAGGTAGAGTGGGATCGTGAGCATAACGCATTTATGCTCGATCGTGTCGAGCCGCGGATTTTTGCAAAGCCATGCAACTACGGGTTCATCCCGGCGACACTCGACGAAGATGGGGACGAACTCGACACTTTGATCATTTGCCCAGAGCCTCTCGCCACTGGTGTGTGGCTCAAGGCGAAGGTTCTCGGTGTGATGAAATTTGAGGACGACGGCGAAGTGGACGATAAAATCGTCTGTGTGCCAGCTGACAACCGAGACGACGGAGACGCTATTACGTCACTTGATGATATTGCACATACCGTGAAGCAGCTCGAACACCACTTTACACACTACAAAGATCTCAAAAAACCTGGTAGCACAAAGGTTGTGGGCTGGGGTGATGCAGAAGAAGCCAAGAAAATTATTAATTCTTGCATAAACAGGTATAATACTAACTAGTTATTAGTGTGATAAGGAGAACGCAATGGATAACGCAACCTACGAAGAAGCAATGAACAGCATCAATAGCGATCTTGAAAATATTCAGTCTGATGTCAATGACCTGCAGACCACTACTGGTACGGATGGGTCGTACTTTAAATCTTCGACTTCCGAGCTAGACCCTGCTGCTTCTGCAGCAATGGGCGGAATGATGATGGTGATGATGGTAATCTACGCGATTGTGTTCGTCGTGTTGATAGGGTCGATGTGGAAGCTCTTCACCAAAGCAGGTAAAGCTGGCTGGGCCGCGATTGTGCCAGTTTATAATAGTCTCGTACAGCTTGAGATCATCGGGCGGCCATGGTGGTGGTTCCTGTTAATGTTCGTGCCGCTGCTAAATATCTGGATCAGCATCGTGATTTGTCTCGATCTTGCAAAAGCATATGGCAAATCAACTGGGTTTGGGGTTTTCTTGATACTGCTTCCGATCATTGCATTGCCGATGCTCGCCTTTAGCAAGGATGCAAAATATGTCGGCCCTGTGGCAAAAAATGTCGAAGGATTGATGCCTGCGCCTGAAGTACCGCGCGCTGCGTAGTAGTTTCTGATGAGTTTTAGCCGAAACGAAGGTATTGTTTCGGCTATTTCTTTTGACGTTTTTTCGCTCGACGCTCCGCAGTTTTTCGCTGAATAATCGCTGCAGCATTGGTGAGCCGTCCGAGAATGCCGCCTTTTCTTAGCTGTGCTCGCAACTTCATACGTGCGTGTCCAGTCATAATGTGCTGTTGCCAGTCTTGATTTGGTTTAGCGTGTTTGTTGGTGAGAACCTCGATGACGTCACCGTGCTTGAGCTGATAATTAAACGGCTCCATTTTGCCGTTAACCATGAAGCCGCTGGCTCTGGCAGCCACATCGCTGTGGACGCGATACGCATAGTCGAGAGGAAAAGCGCCAGCGGGTAGATCGTAAATATCGCCTTTTGGGGAGTAGACAAAGATGCGATCGCCAAATAGATCAACCTTGAGGTCTTCTTCGTTAAACTCTTTGCCTTCTTTGATCAGCGAAGCGGCATGCTGGAGGTCTGCAATCCAGTGCAAGTCGGCGGGTAGCTGTGCAATCGTCCCTTTTTTATAGGCATCTGAAAGCTTCTGTTCGTTATAGTGAAAGCTTGCGGCCAGCCCACGCTCGGCATAATCGTGCATCTCATGAGTACGCACTTGAAATTCGACTGGCTGACCCGAATGGGCGATCACCGTCGTGTGGAGGCTTTGGTAGCCGTTTGGCTTTGGTTGAGCGATGTAATCTTTGATACGATCGACCATCGGTTCGTACATGCTATGAAGTTCGCCGAGCACTAGGTAGCAGGTAGAGACATCGTCGACCACGATGCGTAGCGCCATGAGATCGTAGATGTCGTCAATATTTGGCACACGCTTCATTTTTTTGTAAAGGCTATAGACGCTTTTGACACGACCGTCGATTTCGTGGGGTATTTTTTCTTGATTCAGGTGGTCTTCGACTTCGCGGCGGACGCGCTCGAGTTTTCGTTTGCTTTTCTTGAGCCGGCTGGCCATCAGAGTCTTGGTATTTGCAAATTCCTTTGGAGAGAGATACTGAAAACTGAGCTCTTCGAGCTGCACGCGCACCCGTCCCATGTTGAGTCGGTCGGCGAGCGGCGCAAAAACCTCGATTGTTTCACGGGCAATTTTTTTCTGTTTGGGCGGTGATTTGTACTGGAGGGTTTGCATATTGTGCAGTCGGTCGGCGAGCTTGATGATTATGACGCGGATGTCTTGGCCGACCGCGATCAGTAGCTTGGTGAGATTATCGCGAGTCTGAGGTAAATAGCTCTCGAGATCGCGCATGCCGGCGCGTGCCTGACTAACTTTTGTAACGCCATCGACAAGAAATGCCACATCGCGGCTAAAAAGATGTTCGATGTGATCGAGTGCGGCAGGGGTGTCCTCGATGGTGTCGTGGAGTACTCCGGCAACAATCGTATCGATATCCATACCCCATTCAATCAGAAGCGCCGCAACATGAAGAGGATGAGTAATGTAGGGCGCGCCACTTTTGCGGAGTTGCCCTTCGTGCATCTCTGTTGCATAATCGATAGCGCGTTCCAGCACTTCTAGCTGCTGCTGGCTGTAGTGGGATTTGGCGACTCTCAGCAACTCGTGTTTATCCATGCATATAGTATACCTGTTTTTGGGATGTGTGCTGTATACTAGAGGATAAAGAGCTAACGCTTAAGGGAAGGGAAAAACACAAGTATGATTCGAATCGCAATTAACGGGTTTGGCCGAATTGGGCGCAATGCGTTTAAGATTGCTTTTGAGCGGCAAGACGTCGAGGTAGTGGCCATCAATGATTTGACGGACACGAAAACACTGGCGCATCTGCTCAAGCACGATAGCAGCTACGGGACATACGCGCATGAAGTTGGTCATGACGAAACAGGCATCATTGTAGACGGCAAGCACATTGCGGTGTTGGCTGAAAAAGAGCCGAGCGCATTGCCATGGCATGATCACCAGGTAGATGTAGTAATTGAATCGACCGGATTTTTCGTCGATCCTGCCAAAGCCCAAGCGCATATCGATGCCGGCGCCAAAAAAGTCGTGATCTCGGCACCTGCAAAAGGCGATGGAGCAGACACGATCGTACTGGGTGTTAATGAAGACAAGATCGCAGGTAGTACACCGGTAATCTCCAACGCCAGTTGCACAACGAACTGTATCACACCAGTGATGGCCGTGCTTGAGAGTGAGTTTGGTATCGAGAAAGCGATGATGACAACTGTGCATAGCTACACGGCAAGTCAGCGACTGCAGGATGCACCGGCCAAAGATTTACGTGAGGCGCGTGCTGCAGCGGAGAACATTGTTCCAACAACTACTGGCGCATCGATTGCGGCAGGCAAGGCATTACCCGCCATTGATGGCAAATTTGGTGGTCTGTCAGTCCGTGTCCCGACACCAGTCGTGAGCATGAGTGATTTCGTAGTATTGCTCAAGCGTGACGTTACCATTGAGGAAGTTAACCAAGTGTTTCGGGATGCAGCCGAAAAACCGTTTTATCAAGGGATTCTGGATGTAACAGAAGAGGAGTTGGTGTCGAGCGACTTTCGCGGCAACAGCCACAGTTGCATCATTGATCTGCCGCTGACAAATGTTGTAGGAGGTAACCTCCTCAAGGTAGTGGCGTGGTATGACAACGAATGGGGATACAGTAATCGTCTAGTTGAGCTCGTTGCTGACGCTGGTCGGGCAGTCCAGAATCAACAGTAAAGCAAAGGGGTGGGAATGACGCGATTTATCCATCGGAGTCTGAAACAACAGGTAACTAATCGAGGATTTACGATCGTTGAGTTAATTATGGTTGTCGTTGTAATTGCGATCTTGGCGGCGATTGTGATTGTTGCCTACAACGGCTCTCAGCGTCGGGCGATGGACGGGCAGGTACAGCAGACAATCTCTGATGCGCGCAAGAGTCTCCAGGTTTATTACGCGTTTAACAACAACTATCCACCAAATATCGCGAATACTGAATACGCACCGCCACTCACAGTTGCAGTTGTGTTGTATACAGATGCTCCGCAGTTACCGATTTATTCTGGCTTGTCTACCAGTCAGAATGCCCAGTTGTTTCTCAATGCCTGCAATGGGTTTATGCCGATTGTGGATAATGGCACGACGTACAATACCTCCTGTGTCTACAATGGAAACAACGAGCATATCAAAGGCACGCAGAGCTCGAATGTCGTGATTCATGGCCCGATAATTAACGAGTCGGACTTTGTGTTGACGTGTGGAGGGGCGTGTACGGCAACACAAAATAACATCATCAGTACCTTCAAGGCACAGGGCGGGTCATTCCCGGTAACAGTGCCGAAAAAAGGCAGTACACTGCCGTCACCAACATCGCTTGCAACCACGGGCCCCGCGTCTGATTACTGTCTAGAAGGTCGAGCTCCTCAGTTTCGCGATGTGATTTATCATGCTACCCCAGACGAGGCAGTCACCAAAGGCCCTTGTCCCACGACACCTACGCTGCATTACCCGTGAGTGCTTTACAGCCTTGGTGATAGCGCTTATACTTAGGGTATGAAGATTTTTCTCGGTGCTGACCACGGCGGCTACTATTTGAAAGAAAAGATCGCCGCCTATCTCAGCAAACACGGCTATGAGTGGGAAGATGTTGGCGACAAAGAGCTTGACCCACAAGATGACTTTCCACAGTTTGCGCAGATGGCCGCAACAAAAGTGCTTGGTGAGGACGAAAAGACAGATCCGAGGGCGATTCTGATTTGCACCGGAGGTCAGGGTATGGCAATGGCGGCAAATCGATTCCGCGGCATACGCGCAGCGGTCATATGGGATTCATTCGAGGCCAAGGAGTCTCGCAATGATAACGACAGCAACGTATTGTGTCTGCCGGCCCGTGTACTCGATTCACCAGGCGACGACCTCGAGATTTGGAAAGACATTATCGATACCTGGATCGGCACGCCATTTGCTGGTGCTGCTCGATACGCTAGGCGCAATGCAGAATTGGATAAGTTCTAATGACGGCGATTGCCCCTGCGATTCTGTGTGAAACTGAAGATGAATACAAGGCGACGATTGAGCGGCTTCATCCGTTTGCTAAGCGCGTCCATATTGATTTGACCGATGGTGAATTCGCTCCGACTTTTACGGTTGGAGTCAATCAAATCTGGTGGCCTGCTGAGTGGGAAGTAGACATCCATGCCATGGTGGCGCGTCCATCGCAATACGTGGCGGCATTGATTCAACTTAAGCCATCTACTGTCATATTTCATGCCGAGGCCTCAGAAGATTTGACGACGACACTGCAGCAGCTCAAGGCTGCGGGAATCAAGGCGGGGGTGGCACTGCTGCGTCCTACAGTACCGAGCACAGTGCAATCGTATATCGAAGCCGCCGATCATGTGTTGGTGTTTTCGGGTGATCTTGGTCACTACGGCGGGACAGCGAGCTTGATGCAGCTCGAAAAAGTCCGCTTGATCCGTAACATTCATCCCACCGTCGAAGTTGGCTGGGATGGCGGTGCAAATCTTGAGAATGCCTTTAGTTTGTCGCAAGGTGGTATTGATGTCGTAAATTGTGGGGGAGCCATTAACACTGCGGCTGATCCAGCAGTCGCATTTCGGCAACTAACGGAAGAAATTAATAAGCACGCGGTGATTTAGGGAGGTATATGCTAACGGAACGCCAGATCGAGCAAAAAGCCAACGAGATCCGAAAGAGTATCATCCGGATGCTTGAAGCAGCCGGTAGTGGGCATAGCGCTGGCCCGCTGGGGCTAGCCGATTTGCTTGCGACACTGTATTTTGGCGTGCTGAATGTCGATCCGAAACAGCCGGAGAAGTCTGATAGAGATGTATTTTTTCTGAGTAACGGCCACTGTGTGCCAGTCCAGTATGCCGCCATGGCTGAAGCAGGGTTTTTCCCGAAAGAAGAATTATTGACTCTCCGCAAATGGGGCTCCCGTCTACAAGGTCACCCTGAGCGCACGAAGTTACCTGGGCTGGAAAACACAAGCGGTCCGCTGGGATGCGGCATTGGACAGGGGGCTGGCTATGCCTATGCACTCCAGTACCTCGACCATCAGCCGCATCGCTGGGTCTATGTTGTCACTGGTGACGGCGAGCTGAACGAAGGCAACATTTGGGAATCAATTATGTTCGCCGGCAAGTATAAGCTCAGTCAGCTGATCGTGTTCGTTGACCGCAATAATATTCAGATTGATGGCCCAACTGAGCAGGTTATGCCACTTGAGAACCTGCATGCAAAATGGGAATCCTTTGGTTGGCATGTTCAGGAAATCGATGGACACAATATCGAAAGTATTTTGGACGCTGTGGGGATGGCTAAGGCAATTGAAAATCGTCCAAGCGTCATCATTACCCATACAATTCCAGGAAAAAATGTCGATTTTATGGAATACAATTACAAATGGCACGGTATTCCGCCCAATAAAGAACAAGCCAAGGTAGCACTGAAAGAGCTGCGGACCATGGGCGGCAAGATACGCGCCGAGCACGAATAATCAAAGTAATCAGGAGAGTCATCATGACGCCACAATCACCAGTACCAAGCGACCAGTCATCATTACCAGAACAGAATTCATTTGTTCCCACGCCTCCACAACCATCGTATGAGCAGCCACCACTGATGGCTCAGCCATCTACACCTGGCGTAGGAGCGCCCTATCAAGTGGCAGCAGAAAATCCTGGCAAGACACTGGGTATCGTTAGTATTGTTCTCGGTGCACTTATGATCTGGGTTGTCGGTCTGCCGCTTGGTATCGTCTCGATCGTCAAGTCGCGCAAAGCACAAGCATCTCCCATGCTTGGGATCATTGGAACGATCTTGAACGCGCTCGCGATTATCGGCTCGATTATTCTCGTCATGCTTGTTGTCATGGCGTATGGCGGTTTGAAAGAGAGCGCAAAAGAGGTACAGCAAGAAGCAATGAGTAACCAGGCTAAACTGGATGCGGAGACGCAATCGGCTGTGGGTGGTCTAGATGTGCCGATTACCGAACCTTACAAAGTGACAAAGGGTGACGGCAATGCCTACTGGTCATTCCCGGCACCGCCGAGCGGCTGGAAGCTTGTTACGTTTGATAAAGAAGGGGTCAATACTATCCAGCGTACTGATGATTCCGCGCAGTTCACCTCATACCAAGGGATTGAGTCGATTACTGGCACTGACGAGGAGGCGACACGCACCGGCATCAACACCTATTTGACGGCACTCAGTGCCAAGAAGGTTGGTGCGGAGTCTTCGATGATTATTTCACGCATGTCAGATGGCAAATCGGTTGAGTTTATCACCCAAAACTACACATTCTTGGCGCCAGATAGCGTACCGGCAAAAGGCCGTATTGCGGGGCGAGTATTTGACAACGGGCATGTGCTGCTCGTGGCATACTATGCTCTCGAAGATACATTTAGTGAAACAGACTGGGATAGCCTCACCGCCAAGCTTCACATCAACGATGGAGTGATGTAAATGACTCAGTACCCGCTCAACACCAAACTTTATTCTGATGATCCCGACGTCGAGCCGACTCGCACTGGATTTGGCCGGGGGCTAAAGGTAGCGGGTGAAACAAACACAGCTGTTGTGGGACTCTGCGCTGATTTGGTAGAAAGTGTGCAAATGCATGTGTTTGCCGAGGCGTTTCCCGAGCGATATATCGAGATTGGGGTGGCCGAGCAAAACTTAGCAGCGGTGGCTGCTGGACTAGCGCGTGCCGGCAAAATTCCGTTCGCAGCTAGCTACGCGGCATTTAGCCCTGGGCGCAACTGGGAGCAGATCAAGACCATGACCGCACTTAACGAGTTGCCAGTCAAGATGGTTGGGGCGCATGCTGGTTCGACAGTCGGCCCAGATGGAGCTACCCACCAGATGTTTGAAGATATCGCCATGATGCGAGTGATGCCGAATATGACAGTGGTGTGCCCAGGTGATTCAGTTGAGGCCGAGAAAGCTACCATAGCGCTGGCAGAACATCCCGGTGCTTGCTATCTACGCATTGCCAGGGAGAAGACGCCGATATTTAGCACGCATGAAAGCCCGTTCGAGATTGGCAAAGCCTATGTACTACGGGAGGGAAACGACGTGACGATTCTTTCAACAGGTATTGAAACCCCCTATGCTTTGAAAGCCGCCCAAGCGCTAGCAAAAGATGGCATTGATGCCGAGGTTGTACACGTCCCGACCGTCAAGCCGCTCGATACTAAGACGATTCTGATGAGTATCAAAAAAACTGGCCGTGCAGTGAGTTGTGAAGATGCACAGGCGGCGGGGGGGTTTGGCGGAGTGATTGCAGAGCTGCTATGCGACGAAATGCCTGCGCCGCTCCTCCGAATTGGGATCGATGATCGCTACGGCGAGTCAGGTGCGCCGTTGGAGGTGCACCAAAAACTTGGCTTAGCAGATGACTCGATCGCCACGCGTACGAAAGAATTTGTAGCTAGTCGTCCCCAATACAAGCCTGGCTTTTAAGATCGAGAAAATGAAAACGGCCCACCGAAAGGGCTCAAGCGCGAATGTGATTGAACACATTCGGCGAACCGTTTTCGATGGGCTTTTCCTCAGTCGGGGATAAGGAGCGAGCCGATGAGCCCCACGACGAAGCTGCCGAGCCACCACCCGAGGAAGTCTGTTCCGTGGTTCTGTGCCCAGCTGTACTGGACGATGGCGATGAACAGGATCGCGGCGATCACGATGAGGAGCTCGACGATCACGGGGAGCCTGTCGTGATAGGAAATCAGCGCGATCGCCACCAGGACGGGAGCGAAGAACGAAAGAACAACCAGGGCGAAGAGAAATGCCTCCATGGCTAGCCAACTTTCTGAGGTGCGCTGATCGCACCTCGGTAGAATGAACCGGAAATTGCGAACAGCTAAATCTCATTATAGCATACATATATAAAAATGTCAACTGTTCCTGTCAAGTCACGGGGGTGGTATACTAAGTAACAGATAAGCATGAGTAATTTCTAATCGATCAAAAGGGGTAAGTATGGGCCTAACAATAGCTGAAATTCGTGACAGGACACTCAGGGCACGACACTTGATGCAGCGTAGCCGCAGCCAAAGCTTTGCGGTCGGTGCATTTAATATCGACAACCAAGAGACATTGATTGCGGTGTGCCGAGCGGCGCAGAAGCTCAATGCCCCAGTGCTTGTCGAAGTCAGTGACGGTGAAGTGAAAGCTCTAGGCCTCGAGAATATTCGTGACCTGGTGGACAACTACCGCGACGAATACGGTGTCGAAATCTACATCAACCTCGACCATAGCCCTTCGGTCGAGGCTTGCAAACGCGCTATCGACGCCGGCTATGAATTTATCCACATCGACATCTCACAGGCAAATCACGATGCGAGCGAAGAAGAAATTATTGCCAAGACAAAAGAAGTTGTTGAATACGCGAAATTTACTGGCGCGCTTGTAGAGAGTGAGCCTCATTACTTTGGTGGCAGCAGCAACCTCCACAAAGAAGAGATCGACTACGAGACCATCAAAAAAACCTTCAGCACACCTGAGGGAGCCAAGAGTTTCGTCGAAGCAACGGGCATCGATACCTTTGCCGCAGCCATCGGCAATTTGCACGGCAAATACCCAGTACCAAAACAACTCGATCTTGAGCTACTACAGAGAATCCGTGGATCAATCGACTGTCAGATATCACTCCATGGTGGTTCAGGAACACCGCTTGAGCAGTTCCGTGCGGCGGCCGAGATTGGTGTCAGTAAGATCAATATTAACAGTGATATGCGCGTGGCTTTTCGGGATACTCTAGTAAAAGTTCTTCAGGATAACCCCGATGAATATGCCGTCGTCAAGCTCATGCCAGAGGTATATGAAGCGGTGCAGGTAGTGGTCGAAGAAAAGATCAACGCATTCGGGAGTGCAGGAAAGGCGGTGCGCTAATGGTCAAAATATTGGCAATTGGCAAGGCAACGCAAGACGTATTTCTTCGCAGTGATGAATTTGACCCGCATAAACAAGGTCAGCGCCTGTATACTGAATTGCCGCTTGGGCTCAAGATGGAAGTCGAGGATGTGACATTTTGTACGGGTGGCAATGCGACCAATGTGGCTGTCACAATCGCACGGCAAGGCCTCGATAGTGCGTATTTGTGGGGGCTTGGTGAAGACCCAGCAAGTAATGCGATTTTACACGAACTTGATGGTGAAGGTGTCAGTACCCAGCATGTTATCCAGCAACCAGAGTACCAATCAGGGTACTCGGTGATTATGATCGCCACCAATGGCGAACGAACAATTCTAAATCATCGTGGACGGGCATTTGGCCGCACGGGTCGACACGGGTTTGATCTAGGGGTGATCAAGGAGTTTGACTGGGTATATCCGACTTCACTAGGAGATGGCGGATTGCCGTTGTTGCGTGAAATTGTTGATGCGGCTGAAGCGGGTGGCGTAAAGGTGATGTTGAATCCAGCCGGGCCAGAACTTGCCGAGCCCGATAAACTCAAATCAATTCTCGAAAGTGTCGAAGTGCTCTGTGTTAATAAAGAGGAAATGAAAATGATAGTTCACGGGGAAACTCTGGAAGAGTTGGCACTGCATGCGCTTTCCTATGTCCCGGTGGCGATTGTCAGTGATGGGCCAAACGGTGTGGTGGCGACCGACGGGAAGACGATCGTTAGGGCGGGAATGTACGAAGACGTGCCGGTGATCGATCGGACAGGAGCAGGCGATGCCTTTGCTAGTGGCTTTTTGAGCCAGTGGAGTCAGGGAAAGTCGCTCAAAGATTCGATTGTCTTTGCCAGTGCCAATAGCACCAGTGTGGTAACTAAAATTGGCGCCAAAACGGGGATACTGCGCAAGGACGCACGGCTGCACGAGATGCCAATTCATGAATCACCAGTCAATCAGCGAGGAACGAAATAATGGCAAAGTTTTTGCGCGAGATTCTCCAGGCACGTGAACCAGCATTTAGCCAAGCGATTCGGCAGCTCGAAGGGATGACTGGGCGACGTGGCACCGATGTAGCCTATGTGGCAGATATTCTGGCCCGGGCTCATGCAGTGATGCGTCAAATTGGGCTTGACCCGGCCGACACAACGGCGCTGGAATTATACAAAGCGTTGGGGGCCCATAGCGCCTCGGCGACATTATTCCACAGTACTGATGACGTTGCACTTTTGATTGATGGCCACGTAGTGTCCTTTAATCACGACGATATTCATGAGAATCTCAGCAAGACATTTGAACTGCGTACCGCCAAGCATGTTCGTTGTCAGATTCAGCATGGTATGACGGCACGCTATGTGGCGGCCGATGGCGACAATGAAGTGGCTATCCAGGAAATTGTGGCGCAAGCCGGCATGAATATTTGTGACTTGAGCGACTATCACGAACAAAAAGTTGCCAGTAAGCGAGCAGTTGAAAAAAAGCCGTACCTTCTATTTATCGGTGACATTTTTACCGATGCATTTATTCAGCTGGACGAAAAGTCGTCTAAGGTTATTGTTGAGGATGACGGGAAAAAATGGCTGGCGGTGCCATACGGTCAAAAGCCAAAGTACGAGCGAGTCGATATCGTGCGTTCAGTTGGCCCCGCGCCAAATGCTGCTGTATCCTGTTCGCGGCTAGGCCTTGATGCGGGCCTCATGGCTTGGGTAGGTGGCGATGACGTCGGCAAAGAAGCATTAAGTCATTTGACAAGAGAAGGTGTGAGCACTGAGCCGATGGTTGTTGAGCGCGACAAAGCTACGAGCTACTGGTACGTGCTTCGCTACAACGCCGATCGCACTATGCTGGTAAAAAGTGAAAAATACCAATATAAATGGCAAGCGCCAAAGACTACCCCTGATTGGGTATACTTGTCGTATATTGGGGAAGATTCCTGGTCGTTGCACGAAAGTCTGCTTGATTATCTGGAAATCACACCGAATACGAAATTGGTGTTTCAGCCCGGTACATTTCACTTCGCGTGGGGGCCAAAGAAACTAAAGCGTTTGTATGCGCGAGCACACATTGTAATTGTCAATCGAGAAGAAGCAGTCGACATTACGGGCGCAGACTATCATTCACTGCGTGGGCTGGCTGATGCCTTACATGCGATTGGCCCTGAAATTGTAGTGATCACCGACGGCCCCGACGGCTCTTACGCATCTCATGACGGCAAGCTCTATCAGATGCCAAACTATCCTGACCCCGTACCGCCAAAAGAGCGCACAGGAGCAGGTGATGCCTTTGCGTCAACGTTTGTGGCCGCACTTGCCATTGGTAAGTCAATCGACGAAGCATTGTCATGGGCGCCGATCAACAGCATGAACGTCGTCCAGCACATTGGCGCTCAGGCAGGACTATTGAAGCGATCAAGCTTGCTGCAGTTCTTAAAAGATGCACCTAAAAACTACAAAATAAAGGAGATTGAGTAATATGCGATATCAGATTTGCGTATCAGGCGCAGCAGCAGGAGAAACTGTCGGCACTTCGCATGATCAGGCGTTTGCACTTGGAGTTGAGATTGCAAAAGCCGGCAAGACGCTATTGACCGGCGCAACTGTTGGCCTGCCTCACTATGCGGCGATGGGGTTCACTGGCGTAAAAAATGCGAAAGGCTCATCAATCGGTTTTAGTCCGGCTAGTAGCTTCCGTGAGCATGTCGCGACGTATCGACTGCCAACCAAAGAGTTTGACTATATCAATTTCACCGGTATGGAATATGTTGGGCGCGATGTGCATCTGGTACGCAGCGCTGACGCGGTGATTACCGTTGGAGGACGCATGGGGTCACTTCACGAACTGGCAACTGCCCTGGAAAGCCGTAAAGTGTGTGGGGTATTGCTCGGGTCGGGCGGCCTGGCTGATTACGCAGCAACGCTACTCAAGCATATCGAGGCACCAGGCGGCAAAGACGTGCTGTTCGACACCGATCCGAAACGATTGGTGGCAAAGGTGGTGGCTGAGCTTGACAAAAAATATGCTGATTTTCACGACATAGATTATGAGCGGGACTACGCAAGGGCAGAGGTGCCAAAGCTGACAAACCGTCGAGGCTAGCAGCAAGATGGCGGGAGCAATGGTACATAGTATAATAGAAGGATGAGCAAATTCCGCCTGGCTTCAAACTACCGACCAACTGGCGACCAGCCGACGGCGATCGCGGCTTTGGTAATGGGGCTAGAAAAAGGAGACAAGGAGCAAACGCTCTTGGGTGTGACAGGGTCGGGTAAGACGTTTACCATGGCGAATATTATTGCCAAACGCAATGTTCCGACACTTGTGTTAGCGCACAATAAAACACTTGCGGCACAGCTCTATAGCGAGTTCAAATCATTTTTTCCCGACAACGAAGTTCATTATTTTGTGAGCTACTTTGATTATTATCAGCCAGAAGCCTATATCGCCAGCAGTGATACGTATATTGAGAAAGACAGTGCCATCAATGAAGAAATTGACCGACTTCGTCACGCAGCCACAAGCGCACTCTTGACGCGTCGCGATACGATCATAGTGGCCAGTGTGAGCTGTATTTATGGTATCGGTTCGCCCGATGATTATGCCGAAATGTCAATTACGGTGCAGCGCGGTGAACGCCGTGTGCAAGACAAATTTGTGCGACAACTGACTGATATCCAGTATCATCGCAACGACATTGATTTTGCACGCGGAACATTTCGGGTGCGTGGAGACGTAGTCGATATATTTCCCGCTGGTCATGATTCGGCTTATCGTATCGAATTTTTTGGTGATACAGTAGATCGCATCACCAATATTGATCCACTTACTGGTGAAATATTACATGAGCCAGAATATGTAAAAATCTTTCCATCGAGTCACTACGTCACTCCGAAGGACAAGGTTGCGCGAGCAATTGAAAACATCAAACTCGAATTTGAGTCACGCATGGCATGGTTTGAGAAGCACGATAAATATCTGGAAGCGCAGCGTTTGGCGCAGCGTACCAAATTTGACCTTGAGATGCTCGAAGAAACAGGCTTTGTGAAAGGTATCGAAAACTATAGCCGCTATCTCACCAACCGAGAGCCTGGCGAGCAACCAGCAACATTGCTCGATTATTTCCCTGATGACTTTTTGTTGTTTGTGGACGAAAGTCACGTTACCTTGCCACAGGTACGAGGCATGTATAACGGTGACCGCGCGCGTAAAGAGATTTTGGTCGAGTATGGGTTTCGGTTGCCAAGTGCACTTGATAACCGCCCATTGAAGTTTGAAGAATTTGACCGGCACATCAACCAGGCGATATTTGTTTCTGCAACGCCAGGGCCATATGAAAAAGAGCATACACCAGAGATGGTACAGCAAATTATTCGCCCAACCGGCCTGCTCGACCCGCCGATTGATGTGCGCGGCAGTGAGGGTCAGATCGACGATCTGATCGCTGAGATTCGTGACCGCACAGCCAAACATCAACGCGTGCTAGTGACGACACTTACCAAGCGAATGGCAGAGGATCTCAGCCAGCACCTGATTGATATTGGTATAAAAACGGCGTACATTCACAGCGATATTGATACGCTGGAGCGTGGTGATATTTTGCGAGATCTTCGTATGGGTGTCTATGACGTGCTGGTAGGGATTAATCTTTTGCGCGAAGGGCTTGATTTGCCTGAGGTATCACTGGTAGCGATTATTGATGCCGACAAAGAGGGGTTTTTGCGCAGTGAGGGCGCGCTAATCCAGACAATTGGGCGCGCAGCTCGCCATGTCGAAGGATCGGTGATTATGTATGCCGACAATGTGACAGATAGCATGCGACGCGCGATCGACGAGACGAACCGGCGCCGAGAGATCCAGCATGAGTATAACGTCAAGCATGGGATCACACCGCGTGGTGTCGACAAAGCAATAGACGAAGGGCTACGCGCGATTATTCCGCAAAAGGAAGATACAAAGAACAAACTTAACCTCAATAAAATTCCAAAAGATGAATACGGTAGCTTGGTGAAAGACCTCGAAGGCCAGATGAAACTAGCCAGCGCTAATCTTGAGTTCGAGCGGGCCGCCGAACTGCGCGATCTGATTGCAGATATAAAAAGCAAAATGTAACTCACCCCTCAGACCACACCGCTCGAACCGCAGTGATAGCACTCATCTGTTATGCTGCAAGCTGTTTGGTATGTCGCTCAAATCATCGTGATCAAGTAAATTCTTGAGGTAACCCAAGGAGTCAAAGTTAGACCAGTGCGAAGAATAATGATGTTCACCCCGCACCAGACAGCTTTTTCGGCACTTTATAATCCACGGTAGCTATTCCTGCGAGACGATCAGTACAGTATATGCAGGCAGAGAGATGGTAGCGAGTGACTGATCATCGGTCGTAATATGCTCGATGGAAACATTTGCAAAATCGCTGCTGTAGCCACTCCAGGTGCTGTTGAACCGAACTTTCCATGCCCCGGAGCGTGGCAATGTGAGCTGGTAAGTTGTGAAATTCTGGTCACTAATATTTGCGACAACTAGCACGTCATCACCTGGGCCACCATCCTGCCATCGATGGTATCCGATAACTCCATTGTTATCATCCTGGTGAAAAATAGCGGTGTGTTGGCCAAGCAGACCAGCGGTATTGTGATGGTGGTTGAGCCGAAGATCAATCAAATGACGATGAGCGGTGATAATTCCAGCGTGCTTGGTCGCTTGCTCCCACTCTAGTGCTTCCCAGTCATTGAAAGCGCCTTTTTGCAAAAATTCACTACCCTGGAGAAGCATAGGGATACCCGGACCGGTGAGCATGAGGCTATTGGCAAGCAGGAGCGTTTGGCGGGCTTCCAGGCTGGTAGGATCCTGAGGATTGATGGCGTCGTTAAGGCGTACTGATCCATTAGCCGCAGTGTCGTGCGAATCGCTGAAGATGACTTTCTCAAATACATTGCCGTTATACGATTTTTCGAGCACATTACGAATACTAGCAAGCGTACGAGGATGGTTAGGTGTCACGCCCAGGGAATCTCGTACCGCATGCGGAAAGCTTAGCTCCCACTGCGCATCAAATGCACACCCATTGTCGGCTCGTGCCTTGGTGAGGAAGGCGCTATTGGCGCAATCCTCAGCGATCATGATAGCCTGGGGATTGATTTTGTGGGCAAGCGCCACGATGTCTTGCAGAAGAAACCATGCATCGGGAATATCATGTGCTGGATCATTGTCGCGTCCTTCGGTATTTCTCATGTATATTGTCGAGTCAATACGTAGTCCATCGAGTCGGTATTCAGTTAGCCACATAGTTATATTATCGAGTATAAATTGGCGCACTTCCGGCCTACCATAATCTGGCCGGCCTCCCCATGGCGTGTCGCCACGCTCGTCGTTGTAGAAGTAGATGCCGCCGCGGTTGTTTTCGCTCCAGCCGTCAAATTGCCACAAATCAGTATTGCCAGAAAAATGATTGTAGACGACATCGAGAATTACTCCTATGCCGCGTTTGTGAGCCTCGCGCACAAATTTCATCAATCCATGACGTCCGCCGAGCATCGCCTCGACGCTATAGATATAATTTGGCGCGTAGCCCCATCCATTGCTGTACGCCATGCTAGTAACGGGCATTAGTTCAATCATGTTGACGCCGAGATCACTTAAGTAGTCGAGCTTTTCAATCGCAGAATCAAATGTGCCAGGCGTGGAGGCATCGGGACGGTGAAAGGTGCCGACATGCAGTTCGTAAATCACTTGCTGATCATGAGGCGGAGGAACGAATGTGACATCCTCCCAGTCAAACGTGTCGTCGACAATCACACTTAAGCCCTGGTCGCTGCTCGTGATTGCGCGCGCTCGAGGGTCGTTTTTCTCGATTACATTCGTCCCGGTTTTAATTAAGTATTTGTAGACATGACCGGGCTCAACGTCATCGATTGTCACTGACCAATACCCGTCCTGCTCGCTCTCAAGCGGAATGGGATGGTCGGGCGTGAAGGTTCCGGCAATTTGTATTGCGCTCGCAAACGGTGCCCACAGCCGAAATTCGGCACGTTTGCCGCGGAGGGTGACGCCCATGTTTTTTTTGACTTGGTGAGGCATATGTTATTAGTATAAAGCATAAGTAGTATCATATACATCTTTGAGAGCAGTAAAGGCTAGGGTATAATAAGAGGCAATGAGTACAATCTCTACCGATGATGTGCGGCATCTCGCCGCGTTGAGTAATTTGCAGCTGAGCGATGATGAAGTGACGGCGCTCCAGCTTGATCTTGGCAACATTCTGACGTATATCGAACAGCTCGGATCGCTTGACACCTCACACGTGGAGCCCACCTACCAGGTGACTGGTCTTGAAAATGTCTGGCGCGATGACACAGTACGGGAAAGCACCGTGACTCGTGAGGATTTGCTGGCACTTGCACCCGAGCAAGCAGACCAGAGCGTAAAGGTACCAAAAGTACTATGAGCCAAACGATTACCGATATTATCGCAAGCATACAAGCCGGCCAGACATCAGCTCGTGCCGAGGTTGAGACGGCGCTTGCAAAAGCTCGCGAGCACGAATCATACCATGCATTACTTCATTTGACGGAAGAAAGAGCGCTACAGCGAGCTGATGAGATTGATGCTCGTCTCAAGGCAGGCGAGAAGGTTGGCGAGCTTGCAGGAGTGCCGTTCGTTGTTAAAGATAACTTTTTGGCATTTGGCGCACCAACCACAGCAGCAAGCAAGCTGTTGGAGAATTTTGATGCGCCAGTTCAAGCAACGGTGGTTGAAAAGCTTGAAGCCGCTGGAGCGATTTGTATCGGCAAGTCGAACCTCGATGCATTTGCTCATGGTGGCTCAACAGAGAATTCTGCATATGGTGTCACTCACAATGCGTTTGATACCACAAGAGTCGCTGGCGGTTCTTCAGGTGGTTCGGCCGTGGTGACTGCACTTGATATTGTGCCGTTTGCCCTCGGCAGCGACACGGGAGGATCAATTCGGCAGCCGGCGAGTTTTAACGGTATTTTTGGCTACAAACCGACCTATGGCATGGTCAGTCGATACGGTGTTGTAGCCATGGCTAGCAGCACCGACTGTATGGGCTGTTTCGCACGCACCGCAGACGATGTGGCACGAGTCATGGCCATCATGGCTGGTCAAGATGACAAAGACATGACGACATTACCTAACTATTTTGTCCCAACTGCACCGTCTAAGATAAATGCGAAAATCGGTGTCATCAAAGAAACGATGGGGGATGGTGTTGATGACGATGTCCGTCATGCGACTGAGCAATATATTGCGTCACTGCGCGCTGCTGGACACACAGTTGACGAAGTGAGTATGCCTACCTTGCCGCTCGCACTCGCAATGTATTACATCATTGTTCCTGCCGAAGTTTCAAGCAACCTAGCACGGTATGATGGGATTCGGTACGGTCGTCGTGCGAGTGGTGTCCAAACGCTTGCCGAGCTATATGGACGTTCCCGTGACGAAGGATTTGTGACGGAAAATAAACGGCGGATTATGATTGGAAGCTACGTGCTCTCGAGCGGTTTTTTTGATGCATACTACCAGCAAGCGCAAAAGGCGCGCACGTTGCTCATGGGCGAATTTTCAGGACTGTTTAATGAGTATGACTTTTTATTGTCGCCAACTGCACCAACGGTGGCATTCGGCATCGGTGAAAACACTAGTGATCCTGTCAAAATGTATCTCAGCGATGTCATGACAGTTCCGCCGAGCTTGGCAGGCTTGCCAGCTATCAGTGTGCCGGCAGGAGAAAATGCCGCAGGCTTGCCGATCGGTGTGCAGTTAATTGGTCCTATGAAGTCGGATGCCGCATTGATCGCACTGAGCGGCAGCATGGAGGTGCACCGTGGATAGTCCTGCAATTTCTTTTCTTCTCGCCGGAGTCGTGCTCGTGTCGCTTGTTGGTGTGATTTATCTAATGATTGGCATGAAGGCGGGAGCACGTCTGGCCGTCGAAAAATACCAGTCTCGCTGGATGGCTATCGAAAGTTCACTCGACCGTCACAACCCTAGCAGCTGGACACTCGCGGTACTCGAAGCCGACAAGTTGCTCGACAAAGCGTTGCGGGAGCGGAACTTTCGTGGCAATACCATGGGTGAGCGTATGAAATCTGCCCAGAAAGTTTGGAAAAACGCCAATCACATATGGACGGCTCACAAGATTCGTAATCAACTGGCACATGACACGGACGCAGACATCAGTTACGACACTGCTGCTCGATCACTGGTAGCGTTTAAGCAAGGCTTGAAAGATTTAGGGGCAATTTAACAATGAGTATACTTAAATCAGAAATTTTCGACACCTATGAAATGACAATCGGTGTTGAGTGTCATGTGCAGCTTGCGACCAAGACGAAATTATTCAGCCCAGCAGACAACGATGCGCGCGATGCCGATCCGAATAGCAAGGTACACCCGATTGACTTTGGGCTTCCTGGTATGTTGCCAGTGCTCAACCGCCATGCTGTAGATTTGGCGATCCGCGCGGGCAAAGCGCTGAATGCCGAGATTGCAAACATCAGTCGCTTTGACCGCAAACATTATTTCTATCCCGATCTACCAAAAGGCTATCAGACTACTCAGATGTATCAGCCGATAATTCTTGCAGGCTATGTTGAGGCACCACTTGAAGATGGTAGCTCGGTGAGGGTGCGCGTGCACCATGCTCATATGGAAGAGGATGCCGGCAAATTAACTCACTTCGGGGGGTATAGCCTGGTGGATCTCAACCGCGCTGGCACGCCGTTGATTGAAATTGTGTCAGAGCCAGATATTCACTCCGCTGCTGAGGCACGGGCATATGCCACCGAGCTTCACCGCTTGATGACATATGCGGGCGTGACACATGGTGACTTATATCATGGCAATATGCGTTTTGATGTCAACGTCAGTGTGGCAAAGAAAGGTGCTGCCGAGCTTGGAAAGCGCGCCGAGGTCAAGAACCTTAACTCTTTCCGCAGTGTTGAACGTGCTGCAGAGTACGAGTTCCGTCGACAGGTTGAGCTACTTGAAAGCGGCGAGCGAGTGGTGCAAGAAACGCGAGGATGGAGTGATGACTCGGGTATGACTACCAGCCAGCGCAGCAAAGAGGATGCCCAGGATTATCGCTATATGCCCGACGCTGATATTCCGCCGATTGTGCTAACTGATGAGGAGATTGCTGAGATTCAAGCAGATATGCCGATGTTGCCCGGTGAATTCCGGGACACACTGAGAGGTGCTGGGCTTGATTTTGCGATGACCGAGACTGCGCTCGCGATTACTGATGCAAAAGTTCGCGATTTTCTTGTTGAGATCGCGGCAGC
Organism: Patescibacteria group bacterium; assembly: GCA_020160975.1. Lineage (GTDB taxonomy): Bacteria > Patescibacteriota > Saccharimonadia > Saccharimonadales > Saccharimonadaceae > Saccharimonas. The sequence goes on from JAIUPJ010000001.1 coordinate 926,362, forward strand.
TACTAACGGCGAAGTGCGTCGACGAATTTTGAACTGGCTCGTTATTGATGTGCAAGGCAAAGTAAGTGCTGGTGATGATACGTGGGAAGGCAAGCAACTACTACCTGACCATATCGTGCAGCTTGCGGAGATGGCGGAGAAAAACGAAATCAGTAGCAACTCAGCAGTCACTGTATTGTTCGAAATGCTGTCAAGCGGTGATGCGCCTCGAATGATTGCAGAAGCAAAGAATCTCTTGCAGGTGAGCGACGAAAACGCGATCGGCGAGATTGTCGATGCAGTAATGGCCCATGAAGCGTCAGCCGCTTCGATTGCAGATATCAAGGCTGGCAAAGACAAAGCGATCGGCTATCTTGTCGGGCAAGTCATGAAGCAGTCACAGGGCAAAGCCAACCCTGCACTTGCACAAAAACTAATTCGCGAAAGACTCTAAGGAGGAATATGAAACGACCAACCAAAGCAATCATCGCTGCTGCAGGATTTGGCACACGGTTCTTGCCTCAAACCAAAGCGATGCCAAAAGAAATGATGCCCCTGATTGACAAGCCAATCATCCAGTACGTTGTGGAAGAATTGGTAGCGGCCGGAGTGAAAGACATCATTATCGTGGGCTCCAGCAACAAGCGTGCTATCGAAGATCATTTTGATATGCCGAGCGAAGAGTTGCTGGCAAACCTGCGCGCAGGAGGAGAGAAGAAGCAGCCTTTTATTGATCAGATTGAGGCAATTGGCGATCTGGCTAATTTCATCTATGTACGTCAAAAAGGTCCCTATGGAAATGCGACGCCCCTCGCTTGTGCCGCTCACCTAGTGGATCCAAATGAATCGTTCTACTACACCTGGGCGGATGATTTTTTCATGGCAACACCGAGCCGCTTTGTGCAAATGGCAGAAGTAGCAGAGGAGCGTGATGGTGCGGTGCTATCCTGTAAACGTTCTGTCCATGAAGAAGAATATACCAAATATGGGTTTGTGGCAGGCGAAGAGGTGACTGATGGCGTTATCAAGATGAGTTCGGTTGCCGAAAAACCAGGTAAGCAACAGGCGCCGAGCGATCTGGCGAGCGTCAGTAGCTACTTGCTTCCGGGAAAGTTCTTTAGCTACCTAGAGGAGGCAAAGGCGAACTTTGATGGGATGGGCGAATTCACTTTTCAGCCAATCATGCAGGCGATGATTGATGACGGCCATTCATTCTATGGTTGCGAAATCAAGAATGGCACGTTCTACGATACAGGTGATAAGCTTGAATACCTAAAAACAGTCATTGATTTTGGCCTCGCTCACCGCTCGCTCGGGCCGGCGCTTCGCGAGCATTTGAGTGCACGAATAAATCAGAACTCGTGAACTATTTCACAACCGAGGCGTTCCCATCGGTGCTATACTAAATATAGCGTCGTACAAACGCGAACGCACTAAACAAAGGAGCTTTCATTTCTATGGAATGGGCACAAATTCTAGTTATCATTCTGTCGGTATTTTTAGCGCTTTTCCTGGTGCTCGCGATCGTCTTGACGGCCTTGCTTATCAAGGTGACACGACAGATAAAAGGCATCACGGCAACCGCAGAGCGGACTGCTCTCAAATTTGAGAGTGCAGCCGATAGTGCCGCCAAGTTTGCATCGCCGATCGCGATCGCTAGACTCGTACAAAGTTTTATTAATAGAGCTAAATAGGAGGACAATTCTATGTCAAAAGGTAAATTTGCACTAGGAGCGTTGCTTGGAGCGGCTGCAGGTGTTGTCGCGGGTGTACTCGCTGCGCCAAAATCAGGCAAAGAAACTCGTGCTGATCTGAAGGCAAAAGCCGATGAGATAAAGACGCAGGCTGACAAAAAAGCTGCCGAAGTCAAAAAGCAAGGCGAGAAAGTCTATGAAGACACTCGCAAGCAAGTCGAAACCGCCGTCAAAGAAGGCAAGAAGACGGTCGACGACTATCGTGGTCGTGCCGAGCGTGCACTCGATAGCGCAAAGGCAGAGCTGAAAGACGAAAAGAAGAAATAGATCTTTGAGCTTGGATTTTGGAAAAGACGCCTTGGTATACTGGGCGTTTTTTCGTACAATCAACAAAAGCTCTAAGTTCTAACTCCATTGAACTTTTCTATCAAATCTGCCACACTACATACATAGACAGGATCATTATAATGCCACTAACATTTTGGAAAAAACTCAAGAAAAACATTCAAGAAGGCAACGAACGCGGGGCGCGACAATCAGTGCTTGAAGAGCTCTTCAATGACTTTAATCGCAACCGGTTCTCGGTATACAAGTTCAATTTTTTCCGTGGCATATTTTTTGGACTTGGATCGGTGCTTGGCGGCACGGTCGTGCTAGCGGTATTGGTATGGTTGCTCAACTTAACTGGCCATCTCGTTCCTGGTGTGGCTGGATTTATCGATCATGTCGTCGAGTTGATGCAAACTGCCAAGCAATAGCGTAAACAAGTGGATTTTACTACAGTACCACCGCGTGCGCTACGGTATAATAAGACGTAGATATGCCAAGAGCACAGGAGGGGAACGTAGCATCGGGCAGCTCGCTATTACCGAGCGATTTTGTTCATTTGCACAATCATACTCACCATTCACTGCTCGACGGCCTGACTAAAATTCCAGCGCTGGTTGAGACGGTAAAAAATTATGGCATGTCCGCTACTGCAGTAACCGATCATGGGACAATGAGCGGCGTACTGGAGTTCTACAAGGCGGCAGTTGATGGCGAAATCAAGCCGATTCTTGGCATCGAAGCTTATGTTGCGGCCCGGAGCAGATTTGATCGTGATCCCGCCAAAGACAAGGCCCGATATCACCTAACGCTCCTTGCCATGAACGACGAGGGGTATCGAAATATCATGAAACTGTCGACGCTGGCCAATCTTGAGGGTATGTACTACAAGCCTCGCATGGATCATGATATTCTCGAGCAGTATAGCGCCGGCGTAATCGCCTTGAGCGGGTGTGCTAGCGGCGAGGTGGGTGAGAGTCTCCGTTCGGATGACTACGAAAAAGCCAAGGAAGTCGCCGCCTGGTACAAGCGTATCTTCGGCGATCGCTATTACCTTGAAATCCAAGACCATGGTCACGAGGACGCACCATTTACCTGGGATGTACAACAAAAAATCAATGCAGGGTTGATGAGGCTAAGCAAAGAACTCGATATCCCTTGTGTGGTCACCTGCGACGGTCACTATTTGACACATGATGACCAGGAGGCTCATGAGATATTGCTCTGTGTCGGTACTGGCTCGTTCCTAAGCGACCCTAAGCGTATGAGTCTCAAAGAATTTGAGTTACACGTGACTGATCCGCGCGATATCATCGCTCGGTGGGGCAAAAGTCACCCAGAATTTATCACCAATACAAAGGCTATCGCCGACCGCTGCCATGTTAATATCGAGTTGGGCCGTATTCTGATCCCAAAGTTTCCTGTACCCGAGGGTGAAACCGAAAAAAGTTATCTCGACAAGCTAGTGTATCGGGGTCTGGCGATTCGTTATGCCGGAAAAATGCGTGAAGAAGCGGCACAATTATCCATCCCAAAGATCGAGAAAATCCTCACTGAGGAGGTTAAAGATCGTGTGCATATGGAGTTTGAAGTGCTGGAGCGCATGGGGTACAACGGCTATTTCTTGATTGTGCAAGATTTTATCAACTGGGGCAAAGACCAAGGTATTATTTTTGGCCCGGGTAGGGGTAGCGCCGCTGGTAGTATCATCGCTTATGCCCTTCATATTACCGACCTGGATCCATTGCGGTACGACTTGCTGTTTGAGCGATTTTTGAACCCAGATCGTATTTCGATGCCAGATATTGATATTGATATTCAAGACACCCGCCGCGACGAAGTGATCGCCTATTGCGCCGACAAGTACGGTGATGCGCGTGTAGCGAATATCGTCACGTTCGGCAAGATGGCAGCGCGTGCGGCCGTACGCGATGTAGCGCGTGTGCTCCAGGTGCCCTACGCCGAGGCTGATCGGCTCAGCAAGATGATCCCGCCACCAGTTCAAGGCCGGCATATTCCACTTTCGGTCAGCGTCAAGGAAGATCAGGATTTGCGACGCGAGTACGAAGAGAATCCCACCGCCAAAGAGGTGTTTGATTTTGCGATCCGTCTCGAGGGGACGATTCGTAGCCATGGCGTACACGCGGCTGGTGTGGTGATTGCGCCTGATGACATTGTAAACTACGTTCCGCTCGAGATGGCCCAAAAAGGCGTGGTAGCCACGCAATATCCTATGGGCCCGGTCGAGGAGCTTGGGCTGCTAAAGATGGATTTTCTCGGGCTCTCGAACCTCACAATCATCAAAAATGCGCTGCGTATCATCCGTAAAGTTTACAACGTAGAGATCGATCTGTCGGCTATTCCACTGGATGACACGAAGGCTTACGAGTTATTCCAACGAGGAGACACGACGGGCGTATTCCAGCTTGAATCTGCCGGCATGAAACGGTATTTGCGCGAGCTAAAGCCAAGCACCTTTGACGATATTATCGCCATGGTCGCGCTCTATCGGCCAGGCCCAATGCAATTTATTGATAGCTTTATCAAGCGCAAACACGGCGAAGAAAAGATCACGTACTTGCACCCAGGCATGGAAAATTCGCTCAAAAACACATATGGGATTTTGGTCTACCAAGAGCAGTTTATGCAGATCAGTAAGGAGTGGTGCGGGTTTACCGGTGGGCAAGCAGACACCCTGCGAAAGGCCGTCGGTAAGAAAAAGATCGATCTCATGCGCAAAGTAAAAGTTGATTTTGTCAAAGGTGCCGTCGAGCATGGCGGTGCGACCCAAGAAGTAGCCGAGATGTTCTGGGGTCAGCTGGAAGAGTTTGCTAACTACTGTTTTAACAAGAGCCACGCGGCGTGCTATGGACTGATTGCTTACTGGACAGCGTATCTCAAAGCGCATTACCCCGACGCATTTATGGCGGCGCTGATGACGAGCGATGCCGATGACATTGACCGACTGGCGATTGAGATTACTGAGTGCAAGCATATGGGTCTGTCGGTGCTGTTGCCTGATGTCAATGATTCCTTTGTCGAATTTGCCGTTGTGCCAGGCAAGCAGCAAGTACGCTTTGGTATGGCAGCGGTCAAAGGGGTAGGAGTGGCGGCGGTCGAGGAAATTATCCGAGCTCGAGAGCTTGATGGCAAGTTCAAAAGCGTCGAAGATTTTGCAAAACGTGTTAGCACCAGCAAGGTAAACAAAAAAGCCTGGGAAGCGCTGATCAAAGCGGGCGGATTCGATACGTTGGGCGACCGAAGTGACTTGTTGTTCAACCTCGAAAATATCCTCGGTTTCGCGAGCAAGCTCCAAAAAGAAGCATTGAGCGGCCAGACAGACTTGTTTGGTGCGCTCGTGGCCAGTGGCGGCGACGAATTGATGCCGTCGATTGAGCTCAAGTCTGCACCAGCCAAATATACCGACAAAGAACAGTTGATGTGGGAGAGGGAACTTATGGGACTCTATATTTCTGCGCATCCGCTTGACAACTTTGAAGCCTTTTTCGAAGAACAAACCATCCCATTGCATAGCGTGGGCAAAAACATTGATGGTCAAAAAATCACAATTGGTGGCATCGTGACCACAATTCGTACTATCGTCACAAAAAGCGGTAGTAAAATGGCGTTTGTCGGCATCGAGGACAAAACAGGCGAATGCGAAATCATTGTTTTTCCGAAATTATACGAGCAATTGGGTGACACGTTAAAGTCGGATGTTGTACTAAAAATCACTGGCAATGTTAATGCGCGTGACCGCGAAGGAAACATGGTCGATGAGACCAAGCTTATCGCTGACGAAATAAGTATCGTGACTGATCGTGAACTTTCACAGTATGAAAGTCACGGCCGTAAAATGGTGGCGCCGACGGGGCGCGCAACTGTCACGCGCAAGCGCTACCCAAGCAAGTCCGAGCCAGCCATTGCCAAGACCGTTTCCATGCCCGCCCCTATGCCCGAACCGGTGGCGTTAATCGCGAAGACGCTTTATGTGCAGGTCGCCAATCCAGACGATCACGCCGCCCTGATCGCTCTGAAAAAAGCTTGCAATACTTATCCAGGCGAGTCGGATGTAGTGCTGGTGCTTGGCGACAACAAGCAGTCTGCAGTGCGACTGCCATTTCGGGTGGAGACAAGCGACGGGCTAGTAGCCCAACTAAGCGAACTGCTTGGTGCGGAAGCAGTTGCGGTTAAGTAGCCAAGGCGTAAAGCGCGATACCCGTTGCAACCGAAACATTGAATGATTCTTTTTTGCCTTGCATAGGGATTTCGATAATATCGTCGCATTGAGCGAGGAGCGCTGGCTCGATACCATGGACTTCCTCGCCGAGCAGAAGTGCGATTTTTTGAGGGCGCGCGTAGTCCTGTAGACTGACTGAATTCACCGCTTGTTCCAACGCAACAATATGAAATTCCGCTAGATCTGGTGCCGCTAGATCTAGCGTTTCGCGGCGTTCAAAAGGCACGAGCTGCTCGGCACCGAGCGCGGTTTTATGGATTTGTTTTGTGATCTTCTCGGCCTCATGTGGCAGCCGCCCCTGCACAGGGTCGTTCTCATCAGCAAGGGGTACAGGAGTATACCCGCTCAAGATGATTTTTGACACACCAAATCCTTCGCAGGTACGAAAAATCGACCCCACGTTATGGGTACTACGGATGTTGTGGGCGATGACGATGATTTCGGATTTTTTCATTACTAATTGTTAACTGAAAACTTATTGTAAACTGAAACATGACACCTGTAAACTGTTGAAACCACAAGCAGTTTGCTACACTAGAGGGAATGAACGAAGACGAAATCCAGCAGCGACGGCGCGAGCAAGATGAGCACTCCACACAGCAGCGCGCGGCACTTTTAGGGTTGCAGTATCTCGATACCCAGCAGATAGAAGAGAGTCTGCCGCTCGCGATCGGTATCATGACGGTCGAAGAGATGCATAAGAACCGGATGGTGCCGCTCGTCAAAGGCGGCGCAGAGGTGGCGTATCAAATCGGCGTCACCACGCAGACCCCACAAACAGTCCTGCAGAAGATGAAGATGGACTACACTGAGCGCGGTGAGATAGTGCAGTTCCTACTGATTAGTCTCAGCGGCTACCGAGCCTTTATGAATCGGTTTGACCCCCCCAAGAAAGTGGTTTACGATGATATCGAGATTGCCAAAGACGGCGACAGCGATACCATCAATCAAGTCAGTCAAACACTCAATACCGTCAGTAGCGAAGAGATTTTTGACTTTATTATCAATCAAGCCGACAAGCTCGGCGCCAGCGACATTCACATCGAGAATGAGCGTGAAAGTATCCGGGTGCGTATGCGTGTCGATGGCGCGCTTCACGCCGTGGCACATCTCGAAAAAGATCGCTACCGCGTCATTATGGGAGAACTGGCTAGTCGCGCAGGTATCAGTAGTGCAGCACGCCAGTCGCAGTCGGGGCATATGCAAAAAGAGATCACGAATGGCAGTGCGACTCATCTATTGAACCTTCGTGTCGAAACAGTACCGACTATGTACGGTCAAGACGCCGTGCTTCGTCTGTTTAACTTTGACGAGTCACTCTTGCAGCTTGATCGACTTTCCATTCCAGATAAACAGCGCGCCCAAATTGATGAAGTGATTAGCCACCCGCGCGGATTAGTACTGATGGTAGGGCCAACCGGGAGCGGTAAATCAACCACGCTCTACAGTATGCTCAATGCCCTCAACACTCAAGACCGTAAGCTCATTACGCTCGAGGATCCGATTGAGTATGGGCTGACGGGCATTTCTCAGATTCCGATCGATACCACCGGTGGTCAGAGCTTTGCTGACGGACTTCGCAGTGTACTGCGACTCGACCCTGATGTCGTCATGGTGGGAGAAATCCGCGATACCGACACGGCAAAGACAGCCATTCAGGCGTCTATCACTGGACACCTCGTGCTGTCGAGCTTCCACGCCAATTCTACGAGCGCAGCCTTTAGTCGTATGATTGACATGATTGGCGTCAACCCGATCTTCTCTAGTGCGGTGCGCCTGGTGATTGCTCAGCGCCTGGTACGGCGGTTGGTGGACGACACCAAAGAAGAGTACGAGCCTGATGAAGCAACGCGAAATTACGTGCGCAGGATTCTTGCGAATGTGCCAGAGGGGACTGATATGCCAGACCTCGATCACTTTAAGCTTTGGCGACCAGTGCCGAGTGACGATGCGCCGTTTGGGTATAAGGGGCGTATCGTGATTATGGAGCAGCTGATTGTTGATGAGGAAATCCAAAAGTTCATCCGTGGTGACGTAGAAGAAGTGCACCCTGATGCGATTGAAAAAGTCGCCAAGAGTCGCGGCATGCTGACACTCGAGCAAGTTGGCGTACTGGCCGCTCTCAGGGGTGAAACAACTCTCGAAGAAGTCGGACGCGTGGTCTAGCAATAAAAACCTGAGTCTAAAAAACTTCTCCAATGTACCGTACAGCGGCTGCAGCCCCGTTCTCTCTGTAAGAGGTACCTGGCGCACAGCGGTGCTTAGTGGAAGGTTTTGAGATGTAGGTACAAAATACTTGCGCTTTTTGAAACAAAGCGTACAATAGTACTATTCACATTTGAAACAAACATATTGTAATTTAATCAAAAATGTGATATAATGTAATAATGACTAGAGAAACCATCGTTTCTTTAGGCTTTGCAAGCAGTCGCGAGCAAGCCGACTCAGTCGCCACATTACTCGAACAACATAGTGGCCTTCCATTTCGGGGGGTCAATTTTAGTTCGGCGATAAGCAATCCAGAGGCATTCGGCGAACATATCCATGACCGTGACGTGATTGCACACTCGGCGGGTGAATATGCGGTGAAGCTTGCCACTGAATATGGTGCATTGCCGCGTAGTGCGACGTTTATTGCGCCGCCGATTCCTGAACGTGTACGACGTCTCGTCTGGCGTGGCGCCTTGATTGGCTATGATGACCCGGCGACACGGTTTGACATGGATGAAAAAATCACCAATTTTTCTGCCAAGACCGAAATCAAACGGCATCCCATCCTCAACTTTGGTGCAATTGCAAAACTAGGGCATTTCGCGTCGCTCGACTATGCATTAGAGCTGCAAAAAAGCGGTGTACCAGTGACGATCGGGTTTATGGAGCACGACGGGCTATTTAACCTGTCAACAATCGACCCAGGCGCGATAACAGCCCTGCGTGGTGCTGGCGTGGTGGTCAAGCAGATACGCGGTACGCATACGCGCTTTACTGCCAATCCTGTCAATACCATGAATGAGATTGCGATGGCGCCCGAGCTCGTCGCACCGATTTCGACGCTTGATCCTTCTTTGAGTTTTCGTGGTACCGTGTTGCCTCATCTCGGGGCATTTGCTGCGCGATTGAGAAGCGCTGCTTAACGAATAACCGCGGCGATGGCCGGTACGAGGCGTTCATCGAACACACTGGGTATCACTTCATCGGCGTTTGGATTTTCGACGAGTGCGGCGATCGTTTCGGCAACTGCGATTTTGTGCAGATCAGTGATCTGCTTGACGCCATTATCGAGTGCGCCACGGAAAATGCCAGGGAAGGCGATGGCATTGTTGACTTGGTTCGGGAAGTCGCTGCGGCCAGTAGCAACAACAGCCGCGCCGGCGCTTTTTGCTAGGTCGGGCATGATTTCGGGGGTTGGGTTTGACAGGGCAAATATAATAGGCTGATCAGCCATCTTGCGCACCATGTCCTCTGTCAACAAACCTGGTTTGCTGACACCGATGAAGATGTCGGCACCGTCGATGGCATCGTCGAGTGTGCCGCTGCGCGAGCTGTCGACGTACTGAAGGAGGGCTTTTTTCTCATCGTTGAGGTCGGTACGGGAGTCGCCGACGATACCTTTGCTATCGACGGCGATGATGCTCGTTGCTCCATATTGATGGAGCAATTTCATGATGGCGGTACCGGCGGCACCTGCACCAATCGTGACGATTTTGCAGTCGACGAGATTTTTGCCGGTGACTTTCATGGCGTTGATGAGCCCGGCCAGCACTACGATAGCGGTGCCGTGCTGGTCGTCATGAAAGACTGGTATGTCGCACTCGGCCTTAAGCCGCTCTTCGATCTCAAAGCACTGCGGTGCTGCGATGTCTTCGAGATTGATAGCCCCAAAGCTTGGAGCGATGGCCTTGACGGTTGCCACGATTTCATCGGGTGTGTGCACGTCGAGGACGATGGGTACGCTGTCGATGCCCGCAAACTCTTTGAACAGAAAGGCTTTTCCCTCCATCACAGGCATGCTGGCTTTTGGCCCAACATTACCGAGACCAAGCACTGCTGTGCCGTCAGAAATGACGGCTACCAGATTGTTTGTCCAGGTATAGATAGGCAGTAGTGATTCGTCAGCGGCGATTTGACGGCTGACTTCGGCGACACCTGGCGTGTAGTAGGCGCTGAGTTTATCACGGTTGAGTTCTGATTCGTCACGAAGTTTTGTGGTAATTTTACCCTTATGTTGTTTGTGAAGGTCGAGGGCGAGTTGATTATAGTCCATAAGTCTAGTATAAATCATTGTGAATATTCAGAAAAAGTGATGGAATATATATTTCAGATGTAGCAAGATTGGTCTATTCTACCGGTAGTGACGTGAGTTTCCACCTCCCAGCTCTTGCAAGCCTCTCTATAGCCTAGGTGGGGTGGGCGCGCTGTTTTAGCGGCCTTCCCAGCGACACAGCCTCTGATCTATGCAACTCTCTTGAAAAAGGAGAGTTTTTTTGATATAATCAACAGTTGATTGTAAATATAAGTAATAAGCGAGTAACAGATGAGTTTTGCATTGATTCAGAAAGTCAACGACGAGCAGAAGAAAAAGCAAGTTGTCGACGTCCGTAGCGGTGATACCGTAAAGGTCTACCAGAAGATTAAAGAAGGTGCCAAAGAGCGTATTCAGATGTTTGAAGGCGTGGTAATCCGCACCGATAACAAGGGCCAACATACTAGCCGTATTACCGTGCGCAAAATTGCCAGCGGTGTTGGTGTCGAGAAGAGCTTCTTACTCCACAGCCCACTTGTCGAAAAAGTCGAAGTCGTGCGCCGTAGTAAGGTTCGCCGCAACTTCCTGAGCTTCCTTCGTCAGCGCAGTGGTAAGTCAGCTCGACTCACGGCCGTGCAGTTTGACCGCGAAGCCATCAATGATGTGCATGATGCCAAGGCTGAAGCCGAAGCAGAACGCCTCAAGGAAGAAGCAAAAGCAGCCGAAAAAGCCGCAGCTGAGGCTGAGCTTGAGGCCAAACAGGCTGAGGTCGAAGCACGTCACGCCGACGCAAAATAATTTATTGCCAAGAAATGCAAGTGCCCCGGCTGCTCCTTATGAGCGGCTGGGGCTTTTCGTTGTGCTGGGGAGCGACGCTACTGGGCGGTTTGCGGCCGGTAGTTGACCTCGAACGTTAGCAGGTAGCGGGCCACCTTGCGCCCGGTCAACCGACGCCTCTTGGTATGCGTCATGAGACGCAAGAGCGCATAGTTGGCAATCGCAGGATAAATCATCTCCGCAAGCTCGGCCGCGTCCTCCCATACCAGATTAACCTTCATCGACCCACTGTCGTCGCTATATAACTCGTCATGCAGCCAGTTACTAACGCTCGTACTAGTGTATGGCCGGTTGATCTTCATCTTCCGCACGCCGGAGATGCTTGGGTACTGGTGCATCAGGTTAAGCATCACCTGCGAGCCATGGGTTGCACTTATCATTTGTGTCGGGCTGGTAGGTACAACGGATTGATATTTTATAACAGATATATGAGAAATCACTACTTCCAGGAACAAGTGCGTACGAACATGTTGAATATTTAAAAATTAAATCATAGAATAAACCTATTATGCTTAAGACGCACAAGGCATTTACTATCGTCGAACTTCTCATCGTGGTTGTCGTAATCGCCATCCTTGCGGCAATTACAATTATTGGATACAACGGGATTACTACGCGTGCGGAAAATGCAAAAACGGTAAGTGGTGTCGCTGCAATAATTAAAGGACTCTCTATGTATGCACAACTCAACGGTGTCTACACTACCGATGCGTACGCATGCATAGGATCAACGTCTTACGTGTGTGGCAATACAAACAGTGGGCCAGTATGCGTGGCTCAGGGGAGGGTCAATAGCACAGGCTCGCTTGCTTCTGACCTGAGCAGTACTATCAATAAAATTCCTGATTTAAGCTCACAACAGATCACTTGCTCAACTGGTGCGACGTATCGTGGGGGCTTCGTGTCCACCTCGAATAGCCGAAAGTCATCAACAGTGGTGTATTTTCTCAAGGGCAGCTCTACTCCCTGTGGCATAATTGGTACGAGTCGTTCTGTAGACGGAGGTCTTGTCGCATGCGAGTACGCACTGCCAAATCTATAATGATTTTTTGTTTGGCTCTTAGGAGCTTATAATACCTGCATGATACTTGGGATTGACGAAGCGGGTCGTGGCCCATGGGCGGGGCCTTTGGTAGTGGGTGCGGTTGTGCTTGGCGGTGCTCGTATTGAGGGACTGAATGACAGCAAGAAGCTGACGAAGAAGCGTCGTGAGGAATTGTATAACCAAATCAAACAGCAGGCTACTTCGGCGGCTGGTTGGGTGAGCGCGCAGGAACTCGACGATATGGGCATGAGTGCCGCGCTGCGGCTGGCGACGCGGCGAGCGGTAGAAAAGATCGCTGTACCCTACCACGAGATCATCATCGACGGTACAATTAATTTCTTGGCAGATACAAGCAAGGGCGGCTACGTGACGACGCTTCCAAAAGCAGATTCATTGATACCGAGCGTGTCGGCGGCGTCCATCGTGGCGAAGGTTGAGCGTGATCGGTATATGGCGGAGCTTGACGAGCGTCATCCCGGCTATGGGTTTGCTAAGCATGCAGGCTATGGAGTGGCCGCGCATCGTGCAGCGATCGAAAGGCTCGGGGTGACGCCGGAACACCGGCTGAGTTTTGCACCGCTGCAGAAATATGCTTCGCGAGACTCGTCTCATTTGGGTGCAGCGGCTTCTGCTGGCGGTCGGCCTGAGGCAACCCCGACCACTCGTAGCATCGGTGATAGGAGCGAAACGGTCGCCGCCAACTATCTTGTGCGCTATGGTCACGAAATCATCGCTCGCAACTGGCGGACCAAATACTGCGAGATCGATATTATTTCCCGAAAAAACGACACACTCTACTTTACCGAAGTCAAGCATCGAAAGAACGGGAAAGCTGGTGATGGGATGGCGGCAATCACCACAAAAAAGCAAAACCAAATGGCATTTGCTGCAAAATTTTATGTGCATACGCAACTACGCGACTCGCCAGTGAATTTGCGCCTCTCCGCGATAGCGACCACAGGTGAGCAGCCAGAGGTGACCGACTATATTGTTATTGAGTAATGCTATTATAATTCTATGGACATAGCTAGTCTTGGTATTTATACACTCCTCCTTGTCGTTGTCACTTTGCTTGTTGTTTGGCTAGTAACGAACAAAAAAAGTGTGAAGGTATCAACAAAACATCTGGTACTCGGTGCCATCTTAATGTCGGCGCTTGGGCCTTTGGGGGAGATTTTTGTTGGTACGGTTTATCAGTATGTTGCGGGCTTTCCCTTGTGGCAGTATCAGATATTTCCTGTTCATCACGCCTATACTTCGCTCTATGCACCGGTTATTTGGGCGGTAGGAGGGGTAGAGTTATGTCTGATGGACGCATATCTAAGGGGTAAAACTGCATCTCGGATGTGGCGGCACATCTTTCTTGCAGTCGATATCTTAATTGTTGAGCTTCTCATCAACATCGGTCTTGTTCTGGCTTTTGGACAAATGATCTTCCGCTATACTCCAGGCGATTTACTGCACTTTTCTTCACTGCAAACCTTGCCATTTTATTTCATCGCAGGACTCGTTTTTACTGGCGCTTTCAAAATACTAAAACCAAATAGCTACCGCGCTGCATCATTATTTGGCTTTATAATGTTTGTCGTCGTATTTCTTGCAAACTAAGCTATAGCTGTTTTAGGCGCTCGCAGACAGCTTGCTGGTTCTTTTCGATGAGATCGACGCGGCCCTGAAGGTCGGTGATGCCCATTTCAATCACTCGCTTGAGGCCTATGTTGTGGAGCATTGGTGTGAAGAAATCGGTGTATTCCTGGAGCTGTCGGCGAGTCATCAGGAATTGCCCGGCGTACCGGGGATAATAATCGTAGCTCTTGTCGCTGCCAAAAGTTTTTTCAATCCACGTCCAATTATCGCGTAGCCATTGCCAGGTACGTTCCCGGGCATGCCGGTTGATCAGCATGTAAATAAACCAATAGGTTGTGTCTTGGGGGCGAATCAGCTCGGTGTTTGTCAGCATGCCAAGCACCCACTCGATGCTGGCTCTATCCTTGACGCAAGTAACCGCTCCGCGAATATCCTCTTTGAGATCGGGCGAAACTTCATGCTGGTAGCGCTCCATCAGCGAGGTCAGGAGCTCGGGGTTCTCACCATAGCGCACATCGACGCCAACCAGTAGCCCGCGCAGCTCGGGGTCAAGTGTCTCTAGTGGTTGGGCGCGAGCGCGGCGAATCGCTTCGGTGATTACCGCTTGATCCTCGCTGTAAATCATCTCGGTAATCATGCGAGTACGAAGTTTAATGTCGTTGTCCGATTCGTTGTCTCGCTTGTCCCAGCCGAGCCGCTCGAACTGCGTGCGAGCAAGTTCGCCGACAAAGGTTCGTAATTTTTTCTCTGCTACCTGGTCGTTCTCAATAAATTTCTTGAGTTCGTTGATTGCCATCACGATCGCATCCCAGACTTGCTCTTCAGATTCGTTTTGATACGCACCGAGGATGTCGATTAATGTCGAAGGATGAACCTCGCCGCCGCGAACTAATAGAATCTGCTCGTTGAGGAGCTGGAGGCGTTGAGCGGTAGTGAGCTCGCCGCGTTGAAGTCGATCCAGTAGTGCCGCCAGAAGCGCTTCGTCATAATGGGTGATAAAGTGTGCGCTATTGTGTTGGTTGAGGAGAAGCGAAGAGCCAGTATAAGTAACGACAGCTTCCCTAGTGTCGAGCAGAGTCGGAACTTCGGGGCTTTCGGCCTCGAGCGGAATCGGCCAGAGCTGGTCCCTAGAGTTGTGAGGCCCGATGAAGAACTGGGATTGGCGAAGCGTCAATTCATTGTTATCGAGATGGGCTGTCACAACCGGGTAGCCTGGTTGTGAAATCCAGGCTTTCATGAGGCTGCCAATCGCTTTGCCGCTGGCGGCATCGAGACAATCCCATAGATCTGTTTCGTCGGTGTTTTGGTAGGCAAATCTGGTGAAATATTCTTTCAGCCCGGCGCGAAAGGCGTCTTCGCCAATGTACTCCATCATCATACGTAATAGTCGTGCGCCTTTGCTGTAAACAATCGCGCCATCAAAAATTGACTGAATCTCATCCGGATGGTGAACGTCGGTCTGCACTGATTGGACACCGTCAATCGCATCACGGCGAGCTGCCATGACAGCCGAACCGGCATCAAAATCTAGCCAAACGTTCCAGTCTGGGTGAAGGGCGTTGGGTGCGATATTCTCCATGATACTGGCAAAACTTTCATTGAGCCAGAGGTTGTTCCACCATTTCATAGTGACGAGATTGCCAAACCACTGATGGCTGAGCTCGTGAGCGATGACAGCACTGACGTATTGACGAGCATTGATACTGCTGTGGGTTTTGTCGACGATGAGGGCAGTTTCGCGGTAGGTGATAAGCCCCCAGTTCTCCATGGCGCCGGCACTAAAGTCTGGTACTGCCACATGATCAGCCTTGGGCAGCGGATACGGTACGCCAAAATAATCATCAAAAAACTCGATGATCTTGACAGCTTCTTCGAGGGCAAATTGCAGACTTTTACTTTTCTGAACGGGGGTGGCCCAGACTGTGACCTCGACTCCCTGCGACGTTGTTGCCGATGCTGACTGGAGCTCGCCCATGACGATAGCGAGTAGATAGGTGCTCATGCGGGGTGTAGTGTCAAAGGTCGTGACCAGCCTATCGTCGATAGTGTTTTGGCTTGTCGCCGGCATGTTGCCGAGCACGGCAATGCCGGTTTCTGTCGTGACGGTGACGTCAAAGGTGGCTTTGGCGGCCGGCTCATCGATACACGGAAACACTTCGCGCGCATAGTGGCTTTCAAACTGCGTTACAAGCAATTCTTTCTTCTGCCCCTCATGCGTGAAGTAGCACGGGTACAGTCCATGCAGCGAGTCGGTGATGCTGCCGTGGTAGGTAATAGTGACCGTGTGGTCTCCTGGCGTCAGGCCATCCTGAGAAATCGTCACTTCGTCATCCTGCCCGTAGCTAAACTGTGCCGGCTGGTCGTCAATAGTAGTCTCTGTAATGCTGAGGTCGTGCGCGTGTACGGCTATCTGGCCATTGACAGACGATCCAGTGAGGATGACCGTACCTTGGAAGGTTCGCCCTGTGCGGTCGATCACGAGATTTAGATTGTAGTTGGTGGGGATAAATCGATCAAGGAGACGAGAAACTGTTTGCATATATGTATTGTATCAGAGAAACACGGGGTATACTGGACTCATGAAACAACGTCGCCGGCGAGTTCTGGGAGTGATATTGATTGCGATTGCAATCGCGCTGATGACGGTGAATTCTGGCCAGTCTCAGTTTGGCGCGCCAACAACGTCTACGCGGCCGTCTGGTCCAAACATTACCGATGCGAGCCTGCCGAAAGAGAATCCCCCGCAACCAACACCGCTCGCGATCGTCGTGCTGGATACCATCGCCATCAAGGGGCGTGCGCCCAAGACTGATTATCGACGGGTGCAATTTGGTGACGGATGGATACTGGTTGGAAACTGCGACACGCGCAACATCATTCTCAACCGCGATCTAACCGATGTAACGCTGACGGGCTGCAAGGTGGCGACAGGCAAGCTGACCGACCCGTACACAGGTAAGCTGATTGATTTTCAGCGCGGGCCCGAGGGGAGCACGTTGATACAGATTGATCATGTGGTGGCGCTGAGCAACGCTTGGCAAACCGGTGCGCAGTTGCTGACGCTTCAGCAGCGGATTGCCTTTGCTAATGACCCACTCGAATTGCTGGCGGTTGATGGCAACGCCAATCAAGCAAAGGGCGATGGTGACGCCGCGACCTGGCTACCGGCAAACAAAGCCTTTCGCTGCCAATACGTCGCACGTCAAATTGCGGTGAAAGCTAAGTATAGTTTGTGGGTGACACAGGCCGAGAAAGAGGCTATGCAGCGGGTGCTCAGGGAATGTCCGGAGCAGACGGTACCGGGAGTGAGGTAGGGTTGGTCTTAGAGCTTAGAGCATAGCTAAACTGCAAAAATAACCCTTGGTTCTAAGTCTTAAGTCGTAAAAAATTGTTTTTCGTCATTCCGGACTTGATCCAAAATTTAAAGATTCTGGTGTGCTTCTTCTCTAGAAAATCAAATCCTTTCTTTTGTCTCATCAAAAGAAACAAAACCGACCACCTTTGGAGTCAAAGGTGGAGAAACCTCTGGGGCGGCTTCCCTCCGCCGGGAACAGCAACTACGACTTTCTTGGAAGACTGCGGAGTCTTTGTTCAGTGAGCAGGAACAAAGACGAAGTCCTCGTCTTGCCAGGAAAGCCGTAGTCACCGTGTCTCGGGTCAGTCCAGATGCCCCAGACCCCAGGACGCAGCAGAGCTGCTTATTTCAGCGGCTCTGCCGCAAAATACTGCAGTCACTCGTGACTGTACACCTAATGGGTCTTGGGAGCTCAAGAACCCAAGAAGACTGAGGATTGTCTTTTGGAGTCATTCACGACATTGTTTCCACTACAAACAATAGCGATACTGTAGTGGAATGCCCTTTAGGGCAGTATGTCGTGACCAAAAGACAAGCAGAAGGCTTCTTGGCGTGAATGAGATATCCCAATGTCGTGTTTGGTTCTTTGATCGAAACAAAGAACTGTTTCCCTCGCTTTGCAGCAAAGCGAGTCGCTTTTTGCTTCTTTGGCGAAAGAAAAAGAAGTGGATTTATTCGGTTCTTTTGGATAAAGAGCTAGACTTACCCGTTTTGCAAAAAGGAGACGGCATATAAATTTTTAATCCCAAAATGTCAAAACCCCACCCTCACCACACTGGCGGAGCGGGGCTCGACGCCGAGTGGGTGAGGGTGGGGTGAATCAGAGGGCTGCTTGATACGCGCTGTCGGACGTCTTGATGAACCAAGGCCTCCAAAGCGGTAGTAGCGGTAGTTTCCTCAAGACAAGTGTCACTGGGTAGTGGCGGCTGTCAGCTGAGCTTGTCCCTACAGATCCCCACATGTGTCTTTGTCTGCGCTTGTAGATGAAGTGCACAGCAGGGCTCTTCGAGGTTCCTTTTGTGCGTTCATGCCGCTGCACTTGAGTGATCGTGCAGTTGGAGGCGACGACGACGACTTCCATTGTGCGAGTGATCACAGCATCTCCCATGATTGAGTGTCCAAAAACCAAAAACTTCCATTTTAATTATGACAAAACTAACTATATTTGTCAAGTTTTGCGATGTTGTAACAGATGGCGTATACTAAAAACTTAATGATTGGCGTTAAGAAAAAACAAATCCATGTCTATGAGCTACTCGCTGGGCTATTTGTCATGACCCTTATCGTCAGTAATATCGCGAGCACGAAGATTGTGGCGGTTGGGCCGTTGGTGTTTGACGCCGGCACTATTTTGTTCCCACTGGCATACATCGTCGGCGATATCGTGACCGAAGTTTATGGGTTTCGCAAGATGCGCTCGCTTCTGTATGTCGGCATCACTACGCTGCTTCTCACGATGCTGACGTTTTGGGTCGTTCAGCTGCTTCCTGCGGCGAGTGACTGGCACAATCAAGCGGCTTACGATGCGACGCTCGGTGTTGTGTGGCGAATCGCGTTTGCGAGCATGGTAGCGATATTTGTTGGCGAACTGATTAATGCTTACATCCTCGCATCGATGAAAATCCATACCAAAGGCGCAAAACTGTGGCAGCGTCTCATCGGTAGTTCAGCAGCGGGTAGCCTTATTGACACGGCGGTGTTTAGCATCTTGGCATTTGCTGGCACGATGAGCAATGACGCGATGATTCATCTCATTGCAACGGTATTTGCTATCAAGGTCGCGACAGAAGTTATCATCTCGCCGGTGACGGTGAAGCTCATCGTGCGCATCAAGCGTCATGAGCGTATCGACACCTACGAGAAGCCTGCTGCGTATCTCGTCGACTAGCCAAGCGTCACACCGGCAGGAAGTGTATCGCCGTAATATCGAGTAAGAAATTGTTTTTTGTAGTCGTAGAATGAGCCGTCTTTAAGCGATTCACGTATCAGGTCGACTGTTCGCACGACGAAACGTTCGTTGTGAATGCTGGCGAGGGTGCTGGCGAGAATCTCATCGGATTTAAAAAGGTGATTGAGGTAAGCTTTGGTGTAGCCCTGGCATGTGTAGCAGTCGCATTCAGCGTCAATCGGTGTGAAATCGGCTTTGTATTTCACATTTGTGATGTTGATGCGCCCATCATAGGTGTAGAGTGCGCCATTTCGCGCCTGGCGAGTCGGCGCCACACAGTCAAAGGTGTCGACGCCGTACTCAACACCCAGGAACAGATCGGCCGGTTGACTACCCATACCAAGCAGATGGCGGGGCTTGCCCTCGGGGAGTGTCTCGTTCATCCACTTGACGACAGTCGGGATTTCGCCCGGCTCGAACACGCCGCCAAGACCGTAGCCGTCGAAATCGCGCTTGCCCAAGAACGTAGCCGAGCCTCTGCGGAGCTTCTCGTCACGCGCTCCTTGCACAACACCGTAGAGCGCTTGGAGTGGTTCATTTACTTTAGCATGTTCGGTATTGAGTTCTTGGTGGCGCGCAAGACAGCGCTCCGCCCAGGCGTGAGTACGGTCAACAGCCTCTATCAAATAATACGGTGGGGCAAGCGGGGCCGGGCACTCATCAAACGCCATATGAATGTCAGCACCGATCGCGTGCTGTAGCTCCATGCTGCTCTCTGGGGTCATCAGGAGCTTTTGGCCGTCGAGGTGACTGCGGAAATGAGCACCTTTTTCGGTGATTTTCACCAGCTGTTCGGCAGATTTGGTCGCCTGGCTAGCGTCACCCTTCTCTGTATGCGCCACCGCATCGATGCCTTTTTTATACGCGACTCCCAGGCTAAATACCTGGAAACCACCGCTATCGGTAAACGTTGGGCCGCTATAGTTCATAAATTTTCCGAGGCCACCGGCAGCCTTTACGATATCCGCACCTGGGCGGAGCATCAAGTGGTAGGTGTTGGCGAGGATAGACTGCCCACCGAGATCGGTGACCTGCTCGGGAGTCAGCGCCTTTACGGTCGCTTTCGTTCCACCCACGATAAATGCCGGCGTCTCGATATCGCCATGAGGTGTTTTTATCACCCCAGCCCGTGCCAGCGTACCTGGCATACGTTGGGTGATGTTAAATTCGAGAGCTGTTTTCATCTGTTTCATGGTATCAGATAATTACCATACTGTCGCCATAGCTAAAGAAATGATACTGCTCTGTGACGGCGTGCTCGTAGGCGGGTCGTAGGTGATTCCAGCCGGCGAAGGCCGCGGTCAGCATCAGGACGGTGCTTTCGGGCATGTGGAAGTTTGTCAGTAGACCATCAATGGTCTTAAATTCATAACCAGGATAGATGAAGATATCGGCTTCGCCCGTGATGCGGGCTGGCTTTTGATTCAGAATCTTATCGTGCGCGTACTCCAGGGTGCGGGTGATGGTGGTGCCGAGCGCGACCACGCGGTGACCTAACTGTTTGGCTGCTTGAATTGCAGCCACGGTTTCTTCTGGGATCTCGAAATATTCTTGATGCATCTTATGCGTGGTGACATCATCGACGCGGATCGGCAGAAAGGTGCCGAGGCCTACATGGAGAGTTGCGTAGACAACGTTCACCCCTTTATCTTTCAGCTTTTGCAGTGTCTCTTTAGTCATATTCAGACTTGCTGTCGGCGCAGCCACTGAGCCTTTTTCGCGAGCAAAGACGGTCTGGTATCGCTCGATGTCGTCGGTTGTGGCAATTCGGTTCATGTAAGGTGGCAGCGGGACAGATCCGTGTTCGTCGGCGATGTCGAGCAGGTCTCTGTTGGCTCGAACAACAGCGATGCCGTCGCCACAGATTTCTTCGACGATTAATGTATCGTCGCCAATCAATAACTCGTCGCCAACTTTTAGCTTGCGGCGATAAATCACTTTGTGTCGAAACCAGTCATCAGTTGCACCGTGCTTTTCGACCAGTACTAGCTCGCGCTCGCCACCCGACGGTTTGTGTGCTATCAGGCGCGCTTTTATAACCTTTGTGTCGTTTATTACCAAGCAATCACCAGCCTCAAGATAGTCAACGAGATTTGGATACATGCGGTCGGTAATCTCGCCCGTTTGGCGATCGAGCACCAGAAGCCGCGCCTCGCCACGTACTTTTGGTGGGTGGGCAGCAATCAGTTTTTCAGGAATGTTGTAGTTAAAATCAGAGAGTTGCATCAGATGTGTATTATACCAGCGATTGACATTTTGCCACTTGTTTGCTATGATCAATAAGTACAGATCCGGCCGGCAGGTCGGACTTTTTCGTAGAAAATAACTGAAAGGAGTCTGACAATGGAAGACTTAAACATTAAACAACTCACCCTCGCAGTGCGTACTATCGCAGAGGAAAAGAACCTGCCCGAAGAGACAGTGATGGAAGTCATCGAGCAGGCAATTGCGGCTGCATGGCGCCGTGACAATGGTGAGCGCGAGCAGGAAGTGCGCGCCGAGCTAAACGTCAATGACGGTACCGCTAAGGTATATGTACAGCGTGAAGTGGTCGAAGATCCGATCAACGACGCGACCGAAATCAGCCTGGCAGACGCCAAAAAGGTCAAAAAAGACGCCAAACTCGAAGATATCATCGAGGAAGAGCACACCGTGACGAGCTTCGGCCGTGTAGCGGCACAAACAGCCAAGCAAGTGGTGCTCCAGCGCCTACGCGAAGCTGAGCGCGAAGTAGTGCTGGTGGAGTTTGAAGACAAAATCGGCACCGTGGTCAACGGTATGGTGCAGCGCGTCGAGCCACGCGTGGTGCGTGTCGAGATCAACAAAGCGGTCGGTATATTGCCGCAGAGTGAGCAGATTCAGGGTGAATTCTACTCTGTTGGACAGCGTATCAAGGTCTTTATCAAGGATATCGAGCGCGACAACCGTGGCCCACAGCTCATCCTCAGCCGTGGTAACGAAGCCTTCGTCGAGTATCTCTTCCGCCAAGAAGTGCCAGAGATGGAGACAGGCGCGGTCGAGATTAAGGGTATCGCCCGCGAAGCTGGTCGTCGTACTAAATTGGCCGTAGCAAGCACAGTACCTGGTGTTGATCCAGTAGGTACCTTCGTTGGTGGACATGGCACGCGTGTCAATGCTGTTATGAATGAAATCGGAGACCAGGAGAAAATCGATATCGTTACTTTTGATGACAATGTCGATACCTACATCCGCAATGCGCTTTCACCGGCTGAAGTGGTGAAAGTAGAGATTGACGAAGAGGCCAAGCGTGCTAAGGTATTTGTGAGTGAAGACCAGCAATCAATTGCTATTGGTCGTGGTGGCCAAAATGTCCGCCTGGCAAGCAAACTGACCGGCTACGAACTTGATATTGAGACTGCAGTCGCTAAGCCAGCTGAAAAGAAGCCAAAAAAGAATATCGAAGAAGGCCTCTTCGCAGCTATTGAAGAGCAAGGCGAGTAGTCACTCTTCTGCAAAAAAGAAAGCCTCCAGATGGGGGCCTTTTTGCTGATATTGAAGAGGGCACCCTCTCCAGAGATTTCTCTCCGGAGGGGTGCCCTCGTGTCGCCAGTGGCGACGAGTTGAGTCAGGCCTCGTTGCTCGCTTCCGCAGAGCTCGGGGTCGACTCGGTGGTGCCTTGCGGCTTGCTGGTCGTGGCCTGAGCCACGAGCAGCTGCAGCAGCTCGAGCAGGTTGCCACCACCACCGCCGCCCGTGATGAGGGTCTGCGGCATGTACGGCGTCTGGCTCTTGCTCAGTGCATCGACGACGGCCACGGCAGCGGTCTGACCCGCACCGATGGCGTCACGCTGCGCCTGGTATCCAGCCGCCTGGCCCTCACCGAGGGCTCGGGCGGCGGAGCCGTTGGCTTCACCGATGGCACGGATCTTGGCAGCCTCACCGGCACCGAGCTCCTCCAGGACCTTGCGGTCACCGGTCGCCTTGGCCACGGCAGCTTCGGCGTTCGCCCTGTTGATCTCGACCGAGACCTGGGCGGCGGCCTTCTGCTGCTGCATGTCAGCCTGACCCTTCATCGCCTCCATGTCGATGCGCGCGTTCTCGGCGTCCTTCTGGGCGCCGTACGTCTGCTTCTTCTGGTTGGCGATTTCTCGGGTTCTGAGAACCTCGGCGAGGTCATCGGGAAGTCTGACGTCCTGGATGTAGACGCCGCGCACCTCGACGAAGTACTCGTTGAGGTACTCCTTGATGTACTCGGTGGCCTTCTGCTGAACGCTGCTGCGGGTCTGGATGAAGTCCGTTGCCGCAAGCTTGGAGAGCGTGTCGCGGAAGTAGTTGCCAACCGCGGCCTGAAGGACCTCGTTCACCAACTTGGCGATCGACTCCACCGACCCGATCACCTTGGCGGCGTTCGTGTCGGGGATGTGGATCTGGACTTGCAGTTCGATCGCGAACTCGAACGCGTCGTTCGACTTCGCAACGATGGTGCTGAGCTCCCTGTCGAGGCCGTGCTCGGACTCGACGTTGTCGGCCCAGTTGAGCTGCAGGATGCTGGTGGGGACGATGATCGGCTGGTAGATGGTCTGGTTGAGACCCTTCTTGCTGGTGCGGATCACATCCGACCAGATGCCTTCGTGACCGGGTGCCACGATGGATCCGAACTTGTACGTCTCACCGGACTTGTCCTCAGTCGGCAGGCCGACGTACGCCTTGATGACCGCGACCTGGCCCTGCTCGACCACCAGCATGGGCTGGAGGTCGACCTTGAACAGGAAGGGGTTGATGGCGTAGTCACCCGAACGCAGCACGTCATGCTGAAGGCCTCGGCGGCCTCCCGCATCCAGGAACGCCTGGGCGTCCTGGTAGTTGTTGTGCAGTGCGTTGTGGTCGCCGAGCACCGTCTGGATGACCTCATTCGAGGAAGCGTTGGACGCCTCCAACGAGCGGATGTCATCGAAGCTACCGATGCGGCCGGCAATCGTTCCCGGCTCGAGCGGCGGACCGTCGAGCGCGGTGAGGATGCCAACCTGGTCGGTGGGGATGGTGACGTAGTGCAGGTCCTTGCTCTGTGCGAGCTGAACCATCTGCTCGGCGTCACGGTTGACGGGTCGCCCATAGGTACCGTTGACCGTCACCACGATGAAGGCATCGGGGTGGATGGTGTAGGTACCCGGGGTGAGCACGTGACGCTGGACGCCCTGCTGGCCACCGTTGTCGACGAAGGACTTGACGTCCTGAAAGTTGCCGTACTCGGGCTTGTAGGCCGCGCTCGTCGCTCCCGTCGGAATCGGTGCTCCCACCTGGGAGATGACGATGCCGAAGGTCTTGTCCGGGATGCTGATGATCGGCACCTTGCGGTTGCTGAACATCGGCCACAGACGAAGGTGAGGGCCGGTCGCGAGGGCACCTGGCTGGATGCCGTTCTCGCCGTTGAGCGCGATGAAGCCGTTGTTTTCGAGCGACTTCCCGCCGAAGTTCTTCGTGAGAAAGGCGTTGTAGCCCTCACGTACGAACATGAAGCTCTTCGCGAAGACGAACAGGACGATGAGAACGACCAGTCCGATCACGATGAGCATCGGTGAGATGCTGATACCAAAGGGCACGAGAGTTCCTTTCACTCTACGTTGGGTGTCGGGATTGACACTGAAAATAAATTATAGCATTCTTTTCTAAATTATGCAATTTTATGTCACAGAATAAATATGAAATATACGTAAATTAGCACTCGCACTTGACGAGTGCTAATTTGTGCGTTAAAATCAGAGGTGACGTGGGCGATTAATGCCCAGAAACGGAGGGCAATTACTATGATGCCAGAAGATTTTGCAGAGTTTATTTCACACCTATCTGATAATGCCAAGATGAGCGTGCAGCACGCTGACGCCATCGCGCGTGGCAACGGCAGCAACTATATTGGCACTGAACACCTGTTGCTGGGCGTGCTTGCACAAGGTTCGAGTGCAGGTGCAAAAGTCATGGCAGATGCCGGAGTGACATTGGCAAAGGCTGAGCAACTACTAGACATTAAGCCGACGCAGATTGTCGTGAGCACTGGCGCCGTAGGCCTCAGTGACACCGCATTGCTGACGCTGCGTATGGGCTGGGAGACCGCCAAAGAGTTTAATCACGAGCACCTAGGCACCGAACATATTCTTTACAGCCTACTTCGCCAGAACACGGCGCGTGCAACTACATTGCTACGCGATGAGATGAATATCGATATCGATGATGTCGTGAGTGAATTGGAGAGTTACTTTGACCGCATCCGTGGCGAACATGGTGATGTCGCAACTGAGCCAAAGACACGTCCGGTCAAAGGTGGTGCGTTGAGTACATTCGGGATTGATTTGACTGCTAAAGCATTGACTGGTGAGCTCGATGCGATGATTGGCCGCGCCAAAGAAACTGAACGACTAGTGACAGTTCTAAGTCGCCGCACGAAGAACAACCCGGTGCTGATTGGGGAGCCAGGGGTTGGTAAAACAGCTATCGTAGAAGGGCTCGCGCAACGAATTGTGCACGAAGAAGTGCCCGATCACCTGCTCGACAAGCGGGTGATCATGCTTGATATGGCCGCGATGATCGCTGGTACAAAGTATCGCGGTGAGTTTGAAGATCGTCTCAAAAAAGTTGTCAATGAAATCAAGAAATCGGGCAATACGATTGTCTTCATCGACGAATTACACCTTCTTGTGGGCGCGGGGGCTGCCGAGGGTAGCATGGATGCGGCCAATATCTTGAAGCCAGCCCTAGCACGCGGCGAGCTGCATATGATCGGCGCGACTACGCTGGATGAGTATCGCAAGTATATCGAAAAAGACACTGCGCTTGAAAGGCGATTCCAGACAATTATCGTTAAGGAACCAAGTCTCAAAGAGACGCTCGGTATTTTAAAGGGCTTGAAGGGTTACTATGAAAAGCATCACGGTGTGGCGATGAGCGATGATATCCTCGAAGCGGCCGTGTACATGAGTGATCGCTACGTGGCGGATCGGTTCATGCCGGACAAAGCGATCGATGTGATTGATGAAGCCGCGGCGTTAGTGCGAGTCAAACAAGGGCACAAGCCAAGCAAGCAGCGCGAGTTACTCAAGGAGCTCAAAAACCTTAACGAGCGTATGGAAGAGGCTGTGGCGGCTGAAGACTATGAACGAGCAGCGCTCTACAAGCAGCGCGTTAGCCAGATCCAAGAAAAACTGGAAGTGGTCCGCGAGACACAAGAGCGAAAGGATGCAATTGCCCTGAGCGAGGACGACATCTCGCATGCTATCGCTGTCATGACAAATATTCCTGCAGAAAAGGTGAAAACCAACGAAGCGGCGCTCCTAAAAACACTCGAGAAACAACTCGCTAAGTACGTGATTGGCCAGGAAGAAGCGGTCACAAAAGTAGCAAAAGCGATTCGCCGCAGCCGTAGCGGGGTGGCTAGCGAAAAGCGACCGATCGGTAGCTTTGTATTTATGGGTCCAACTGGGGTTGGTAAAACAGAGCTAGCGCGGGTCTTAGCTCGAGAGGTATTTGGAAGTGCCGATGCCTTGATCAAAATTGACATGAGTGAGTTTGGCGAAAAGCACACGACCAGCCGACTAATCGGTGCGCCTGCAGGCTATGTGGGATATGAAGACGGCGGCAAGCTGACCGATAAAGTGCGACGCCAGCCATATAGTGTGATTTTGTTTGATGAGATCGAAAAAGCACATCCTGAGGTGTTTCAGTTGATGCTACAGCTACTTGAAGACGGCACATTGACAGATGCAAAAGGTCGCGCGGTGAGTTTTCGCAACACCATAATCATCATGACGAGCAATCTCGGTGCCGATAAGATGATGAAAGAATCGACACTTGGATTTGGTGGTACGACCAGTGAAAGTAAGCTAGAAGACATCCATGCTCGCAACGCCCGCGCGACGCAAGAAGAGTTGGAAAAGTTTATGCGCCCAGAGCTCATTAATCGTCTAGACGGCGTCGTCACTTTCCGGGCCTTGACTCGCCCTGAAGTCGGGAAGATATTTGATCTACTGGTCGAAGAGCTTCGCCAGAGGCTGGTGCGACAAAGTATCGGCATTCACGTGACGCCTGCAGCCAAAAAGTATTTGATCGGCAAGGGGTACAGTACGAAATTTGGCGCTCGTCCACTGAGGCGGACAATTGAGGACGAACTAGAGCATCGCATTGCTGAGGGAATATTGGGTTCTGAGTACCAAAAAGGCGCTATACTAGAAGTACGAATCGACAAGGGAGTGCTCCAGATTGAACCAAGAAACGAATCTGACAAGTAATACCACCGTAGTAGCACCGCCACCGCGGCGCAAGAATTATATGTGGCGTGCTGTCCTATCGGCTGCCGCAGTGCTGGTGTTGTCTGGGTGTGGGATCCTGTATGGGCAGCAGGTTGTCGATGCTATAAAAGCTAGGTTGTATCATCCGACAGGGCAGATTGAGAGCGTCACCACGCGTCTTCAGTTGACCGACAGAGGTAGAGATATCTTCTATGCCACCAACCCTTTGGTTGAGTCAAAACAAGAGTTCAATAACAATTGCCAAAGCGAGGAACGTACAGTCGCAATCTTGGGCTGCTACTACCGTGATCGCGTGTATTTGTACGCTATTGCCAACGAAAAGCTCGACGGCACACTAGAGGTCACAGCAGCGCACGAGATGCTGCATGCGGCATACCAGCGGTTGAACTTTTTTGAACGAGCACGAGTTGACCAATTGATAAAAACGCAATATGCCGCGCTGAAAGACGACGCTTCTCTGAAAGAGATTATGCAGTATTATCAGCAAGCGGAACCGGGGGCTGAGATCAACGAGCTCCACTCGATCCTTGGCACTACTGTGGCAACACTTGATCCCGAACTCGAGCAGTACTACAATCGCTATTTTGGTGACCGGGCATCAATAGTGGCGCTTAATGCAACGTACAACAAAGTGTTTGGTGACATCAAAAAGCAAACCGATGAACTGGAAGCTCGCATCAAGGTTACCGAGACGAGCCTCAAGGCAGACCTCGGGGTATACGAGGTCGACAGGCGACAGGTTGAGCTGGATATCAGCAACTTTAATGAGCAAGCAAGCACCGGTGCATTTGCGACACGTAGTGCATTTAATGCCGCGCGTAGTGCGCTAGTAGCTCGTGTGGATGCGCTAAACACGCGCCGTGATGAGATTAATCAGCGAGTGGCGGCCTACAACGCAGATGTGGCGGCGATCAATAAACTGGCAGTACAAGCGAGTGATCTCTATAAGAGTATCAATGGTGCTGAGACGACGACGGGCGTGTAGAGATGGCAAAAGCAAAGTCACGTTTCGTTTGTCAACAATGCGGTGCGAGTTTTCCTAAATGGACCGGCAAATGTGAGAATTGCGGCGAGTGGAACAGCCTCGTCGAGCAAGTAATCGCCTCGACAGGCAACTCGGTTGTGGCGCGGAGTTCGCATAGCGGCAAACTACTCGTGCCTCAGACGATGCGCTCGATCAGTGCCGAAGCATCGACCGCGCGACTTACAACTGGTATCGGGGACTTAGACCTCGTACTTGGAGGTGGAGTCTTGCCGGGCGGGGTTATTCTCCTTGCAGGCCAGCCGGGAATTGGTAAGTCGACGTTACTGTTGCAGGTTGCAGCATCAATCGCTGCAAAACACACAGTGCTCTATGCAAGCGGTGAAGAAAGCGCTAGTCAAGTCAAATTGCGAGCGGCGCGGCTGGGAGCAGAAGCGGGTGATGATTTGCATTTTGTGGCCAGCACCAGCGCCGATGACATCGCCGCAACGATTCGCAGCGGTACGTATTCGCTCGTCATTATCGATAGTATCCAGACGCTAAGTCTTGATGAAATTTCGAGCGCACCGGGAACGGTTAGTCAGATTACCAACTCCTCGAATGTGATTATCCGAGCTGCAAAAGAATCAGGTGCGGCAGTCATACTGGTAGGGCATGTGACCAAGGAGGGTTCAATTGCCGGCCCGAAAGTGCTCGAGCATTTAGTGGATGTCGTCTTGCAGTTCGAGGGCGACCGCTACGGCGGGTTCAAAGTAGTACGCGCGATCAAAAACCGCTATGGCTCAACCAGTGAGGCTGCGATCTTTGAAATGGGTGAGCGAGGGCTTGAATTGGTGGAAAATCCCTCGGCAGCGCTGCTTGCGGAACGGCAAATTACTGACGGGTCGGTGGTGCTGGCGACGCTTGAAGGCAATCGGCCTATTCTGGTAGAAATTCAAGCACTTGTCAATCACACGAATTTCGGGTATCCTAAAAGAACAGCAAGTGGGTTCGATCTCAACCGACTTAATCTCCTCATCGCGGTGCTGGAGAGGCGCACCAAACTGAATTTATCGGATAAAGATATCTATATCAATGTCGTGGGAGGACTTAAGCTTGCTGATCCAGCTGCCGATTTGGCGGTGGCTATGGCGATTGCTAGCGCTGCCGCTGGTCGCAAATTAGGTGATGAACTAGTGGTGTTTGGTGAGGTAGGTTTGGGAGGCGAAATTCGTTCGGCACAGCTGGCCGACAAACGTATCGCTGAGGCCAAGAAACTTGGGTTCACCAGGGCAATTGCTCCTGCAGGAGGCAGAAAAGATTCATTTATAACAGGCGTGCGCGACTTGCGACACGCATTAATCGACTACCTGAAGTAATTATCAGGAGATACGCGGAGTTCTACTTATTGGGAATTCTCTGAATGCACCTCACTGAGTGGGCTCCTGGTATCTATCGAAAGGAACGTATGGAAACAAAAGACATTATATTACTTGCTGTGACACTGCTGATACTTGGCGAAGTCACATATTTGTTGGCACGATTGCCAAAAACGTCAATTAAAGCTAAGGATCGTGCTGTGTTAGTCGATACCTCGGTGCTGATGGATGGGCGCATCACTGCTCTAGCACGAACAGGATTTATCGGCGGGACGCTGGTAATTCCACGAAGTGTGGTTGGTGAGCTGCAGTTTTTGGCTGACAATGCAGACGCTGACAAGCGCGCCCGTGCGCGGCACGGACTCGATATCGTGACAGAATTGCAGCATATGCCCGAAGTAGAAGTAGAATTGCTACAGGATGGTAGCCGTGCCACTGAAGGCGTGGATGAGCGGCTGCTTGCACTCGCTAAGAAGCACCAGGCGGTTATTTGTACGCTTGACTATAATCTCAACAAGGTTGCGGTTGTAGAGGGCATCACGGTACTCAATATCAATGAGCTGGCGCAGGCGCTTCGCATGGCGCACTTGCCTGGTGAGGAATTGATGATCGAGGTCGTGCAAAAAGGTCAAGACAGCCATCAAGGCGTGGGGTACCTTCCTGACGGCACGATGGTAGTGGTTGAACAAGCGAATAAGCTGATCGGACAAGCAGTACAGGTTGAGATTGTTCGCAGCCTCCAGACCGCTGCCGGCAAGATGATGTTTGCAAAGAGAGTTGGCGTTAAGCCAGTAGCTACCCAGGGAACAGCCGTGCTCAAGGCGGCCGTTTCATCGACGGGCGGAAGAAAGCAGGCGCAGACCACGCAACGTCAGAATTCGACTGAGCCCGAGAAACACGGACAGCAGAACCGCCGCACAAATGATACACCGAAACGCGCCTCTCAGCGACGAGCGTATCATGCCCAGCCAAAGCGGCAGAGCAGAGATCGTGAGGATGCACTGCTCGATCTCGTGAATAACCAGAAGTAACGAGAAAAATAATCCCCTCCGTAGAGGGGTTATTTTTAGCTAGTCGTTACTTCTTCTTCAGTGGCCATTATATGGAACAGGAGAAGCGCTGGCACTGTAGTACGCCACGTCAGTCACGGTTGCACCGAGATTACAGCTCGAGTTGACTTCTGACAAGCTAACCGGGAAACTGCCGCTTGCAGAGATAGACTGCGTAGAGATCGTCTGCGAACCACAGGTGACAGTCAGCTTCTGGAGTGCAAATCGACCATTGGTGACGTTGACGGTGACGGACTTTGCGCTATTGTTTGGCGTACTGATCGTAACGGTGGGCTGCGCATCGCCGCACTGGTGTGTGTCGTCATTTTCGTTCGGGAGATAACCGTCGGGAGCAGTGACGATCTCTTTTTTGGTATACGGATCGATAGTTTTGCTAACAGCGATATCGATTTTTGCGCTAGCGGGCGTGCAGTCCGTCGCCTTTTTTTTGGAAGCTTTGTCGAAGGTCATCGTTGCATTGGTGATTGACTGCGTCTTGTTGTAGTACGACGGATATATCTCATTGCCGATTCGCTGAATGCCACTTGGCGCAGTGAACCAGTCGCTGTACTGAGCTTTTCCTTGTTCGACGTAAAGCTTGGTGACATCAGCCATAGTTCGGTCAAAGAACATAGCCGGAATCAGCGAGTTGCCTTGCCGTAGCGGTGTGGTGTCAGGGTTGCCTAGCCATACTGCCATCGACAGATTTGGCGTGAAGCCAACTGTCCAGATATCTTTCGGTACGATCTTGCCATAGAGCTCACCATTGCTAGTGCCGGTTTTTGCCGCGGCCTTGACACGAAGGGCGTTGAGGCTAAACAGGTAGTCCTGATTCCAACCAAGACCTGCGCGGGCGGCGGAGTCACCCATGATGTCTGCGACGATGTAGGCTGCCTGCGGGTCAATAACTTGTTTGGTTTCAGACTTGTAGCTTTTAAGGGTCTGCCCTGTGCTATTTGTGACTTTGAGGATGGTGGTTTGTGGCATATAGACACCCATGCGGCCAAGCGAGGCAAACGCATTGACGTGGTCAACAAGTCGCGTCCCGCAGCCGCCAATAGCGCTCGACAGGCCTGCCTGGGCGTCGGCACCTTGGGTGCAATAATAGGTGTCACCAAGATTGCGAACCGTCTCCCAGGTGCTGCCTTCTCGGTTTTTTTCGTTGATACCCATTGCCTTAATAGCAGGGATATTGCGCGAACGATCCAACGCAAGGCGAAGGTTGATATTACCCTGGAACTTTCCATCGGCATTCTGTGGTTTGTACCCGCCAGGGAAAGTCGTAGCCGTATCGGCAAGGACTGACCCACTACCAAAGTTGGCATTGCCTTCTCCTTGGTTTTGGAAAAGTTGGGCATACACTAATGGCTTAATCGACGAGCCAGGCTGGATAAATCCAGTCGCCGCATTGTCTTGACCAAATCCAGGGTAGGCAAAATCGCGGCTGCCGACCAGCGCAACCAATTGACCGGTCTTAGTGTCTTCAATTGCCGCCGCGCCGTTAGTAAAGCCGGCGTAGTTGGCGCAATTAATATACCCACAGTTACGATCGGTCATCTCACCGCTGAACATGGCAGTCATACTTTCTTCGAGCTTCGTCTGGACATCGTAGTCCAGCGTGGTTTTGACAGTGAGGCCACCGTTGCCGACAACCGTTTTTCCGAGAGTTTTCTCTAGCTGGGTGCGCACCATCAGGACGAAATGCGGTGCTTTGATGCCAGCGAGCTGGTCAGCAAGCGGCTGAACAGTATCCATAATAGCGACTTTTTTGGCGGCCTCGGCTTCTTCCTTGGTGATGTATTTCATCTCTACCATACCATCGAGAACTTTATGCTGGCGTTCCACAAGTGCCTCGTGCCCTTCGACGTTATAGGGATTGTAGACCGATGGGTTGTTGGGGATTGCGGCTAGTAGCGCACATTCTGGGAGCGTCAACTCTTTTGAAGATTTGTGGAAGTAGGTTTGTGCCGCCGACTCGACGCCGTTGCGACGCCCACCGTAGGGTGATTCATTGAGGTAGAGGCCAAGAATTTGGTCTTTTGGATAGAGCCGCTCGACCTCGATCGCCAGAATCATTTCCTTAATTTTACGGGGAACACCTGCCAGACCGCGCTGCTGTGCTTCGTCGGCAAAGTAGACTTGTTTTACCAACTGCTGTGTCAGAGTCGAACCACCCTGGACAGCATTGCCCTGTGAGTTACTGATGAAAGCACGCAGTAGGCCGCTTGGGCTAATGCCGTTGTGCTGATAAAATTCTTTATCCTCGATAGCGATCGTGGCCTTGCCCATGCAGGGTGAAATTGTTTTTGGATCAACGACAAGCGTGTAATCACCATCGCCCTTGTCTTCCCAGAGTAGTTTGTCGTTGCGGTCGTAGTATTTTGTGACCGTGGTCTTGACACGCTGAGACAGTGTGCCAGGCCGAATCGCATCGAGATCTTTGCGGTAATAAGCAAATAACGCCAATACCATCAGGATGCTAATTGCTAGAAATACCCCGAGGCCCTTGAGTAGCGCCAACGCACCGCGACGGCTAAACCAAAATGCAGCAACACGCTTTGGGTGGAGGCGATGAATGATTCGCTTAAGAGGATGCTTGGGGAGCGTGGCGAGATATTCGGCTTTCTTGCGCGCCTTGGTATCTTTTTTGGTGCGGCGCTTGGTCGCGAGATTTGAGTACACGCTAATGGCGCGTGAAGGCTTCTTCGTTTTTACCACGTTTATTTACTTCCCATAAGCAATATTACTTTCATTATATACCAAAACAGCCTGTGCGCGAATTGATTTTTCGTGGTACTATAACTACGATAAATAGAGAGAGGAAACAGCCCATGACACTTTCAGAAGAGCTCGCGTGGCGAGGGTTTATCAACCAATCGACCTTCGCTGATATCAAAGAATTGGACGAACAGACCCGGACTTTCTATTGGGGCGTTGACCCAAGTGCAGATAGTATGACGATTGGCCACTTAGCGCCAGCGATGATGATTCGGCATTTTATGAACCACGGCTACAAAGCAATTTTACTGGCCGGCGGTGCTACGGGCATGATTGGTGACCCAGACGGCAAAAAACAAGAGAGAGACTTGAAGTCCCCTGAAGAAATTAGCCGCAATGTTGACGGATTAGTCGCGCAGTACAAGACGGTGTTTGCTGGCCAAGAGTTTGATCTTGTGAACAACTACGACTGGTTCCATGAAATTGGCTTTTTGCAGTTTTTGCGTGAGGTTGGTAAGCATATGAGTATGACACAGCTGCTCGATCGAGAGTTTATCAAGTCTCGTATCGGTGAAGGCGGCGAAGGGATTAGTTATGCTGAGTTTAGTTATGCGTTGATCCAGGGCTACGACTTCCTCCATTTATTCCGTGAAAAAGGCGCGACGCTACAGGTGGCGGGCGCCGACCAGTGGGGTAATAGTATCGCCGGCGTGTCACTAATTCGCAAACTAGAAAGCGCAGAAGCACATGTCTTTACAACGCCCCTCATTATCAACAAGCAAACAGGAGTGAAGTTCGGCAAGAGCGAGGCGGGCGCCGTGTGGCTCGATCCTGCCAAGACCAGTCCCTACCAGTTCTATCAGTTTTGGTTGAACTGCGACGACGAGACCAGCGAAGATTTGATAAAAATTTACACTTTGCTTGGCAAAGATGAAGTAGAGGGTGTCATTGTGTCCCACAAAAGCAATCCCGGAGCACGCTTGTTGCAAAAAACCCTCGCACGCGAGGTTACTGAGCTCATACACGGTCGTGAGCGCTGCGAATCAGTAGAGCGGGTCACCGCTGTATTGTTCGGCGGTGAGAACTTCCAGAGTTTGAGCGAAGCAGATATTGATGAGCTTGCTGCCGAAATCCCAACTGTCAGCAAGCAGACGGTTGTTACAGCTCTTGTCGAATCAGAAGTTGTCGCGAGCAATGGCGAAGCCAAGCGCTTGATCGAAGGAGGCGGCGTAAGTGTGAATGGTCAAAAAATTACCGATGACCACGATATAACAGAGACAAGTTTAGTCAAAAAAGGCAAAAATAGTTTTGTGCTCGTACGCTAACCTGTGTGATTATGTAGGCTGAGGCACTGATCATATATAACTTGGAGGTAAAAATGAACGATTTGCAAAGCCATCTTTCCGAAGCGGCAGTCAACAATATTGAAATATGGCTGACACTGCCGAAGTATGCCGAGTACAAGCAGGAGCTTCTAGCAATGATTGAGGCTAAACGATGGAAAGATCTTGAAGACTCATTTTTTAAGGTTATAGAATTTGGGACCGGAGGACGACGGGGTGCAACAGGCGTGGGAAGTAATCGAATTAACCGCGTCACAATTGGCGAATCAACGCAAGCGCTCTGTCTCTATGCTGCACAAGCTGATTCAGAGGCGCCCACAAAAGGAGTCGTGATCGCCTGTGACACCCGACTAAGCTCACCGGAGCTTAGTCGTTATGCAGCTCAGGTAGCTGCAGCCAACGGATTTAAGACATATATCTTCGATAGTTTTCGTGCGACACCCGAACTAAGTTTTGCGGTGAGAGAGCTGGGCTGTGCAGTTGGTATTGTCATCAGTGCTAGTCATAATCCCCCCGCTGATAACGGCTTCAAAGCGTATTGGAGTGATGGTGGACAGCTTGTCGCACCTCATGACAAAGGCGTACTTGAAGTAGCAGCAAAGGTCGAAATGATACAATCGCTCGACTCTTACGAAGAAGGTGTCGCTAGCGGGAAGATAACCATAATCTCTAGCGAGATTGATGACAAATACCTTAATGCTGTCGTCGCGCAGGCAGAAGGATCGGTCCGTGATATCAAGATTGTCTACTCGCCTTTACACGGTGCTGGACAGACAAATGTATTACCAGCCCTAGAGCGGGCGGGTTTTAAAGACATCATCATTGTCGCTGATCAAATGGTGCCGGATGGAAACTTCCCTACAATAGAGAATGGCAAGCCTAACCCGGAAGAAAAGGTAGCAAATGACCGCGCTGTGGCGCTCATGCTTGCAGAGGATGCCGATATCGCGATTACGAACGATCCAGATGCCGACCGGATTGGCGTGATGGTGCGCCAGGGTGACGAACCCATTTACTTGAACGGTAACCAGGCTGCGGTACTGGCTACTGAATACGCGCTTCGCAAGAGACACGAAAGAAGCGAGCTTACGTCACGTCACTACGTAGCTAAAACTATCGTGACAACAGACATGCTTGGAGCGGTCGCGGATCAATATGGCGTAAAGACGTATGGCAATATGTTAATCGGGTTTAAGTATATTGGTGAGCTGATTCTTAATAAAGAAAACACTGACGAGGTGTTTGTGATCGGGGGCGAGGAGAGCTACGGACTGCTAAAAGGTGATTATGCGCGAGATAAAGACGGCGCGACCGGTGCGTTGCCGCTCACAGAATATGCTGCAGAGCTAAAAGCAGAAGGTAAAACTTTGTGGGATAGAATGCTGGAGTTGTATGTAGAGTACGGCCTTTACGTAGAGCGACTCGATACGATGGTGTGCCCAGGTGCTGAGGGATTCATGCAGATGCAACAAATCATGGCAGACTTGCGCGATAATCCACCGACGCAGATTGATAACCATAAAGTAACGGCTGTGCTAGACTACAAGACGCTCAAGCGAACCGAACTAAAGACTGGCGAGACAACAAAGATCGACTGCATATCAGGTGATGTGTTCGTATTGGAGTTTGGTGATAGGCGTCGTCGTATCACTATTCGTCCGAGCGGCACTGAGCCAAAGCTGAAGTTTTACAATCAATGGCACACTGAAGCGAGTAACCCTAAATCGGACTACGATGAAGTGATGCAGGAGCTTGAAAACACTTCGAGAGAACTAGAGGGGATTTTACTTGCTCGTATCAGTTCATGTTGACTGTTTACAGTGCGAGGTATACTAGTTTAGTATGAACCTAGCGACGAGTCTTGACCAGATAAAGGGAGTGGGGCCGAAAACTGCCGAGCAACTGCGCACGGCGGGGCTTCGGACGGTCGGCGATTTGCTGATGTTCTTACCGATGCGGCACGAGGATTTTACAGGACTTACGACGATTGCTGATCTTAAGCCTGGCAAAGTCACTATAAAGGCACGGTGTGAGGCGATTTCGACGCGACCGGTGCGCCGTGGCCTACGCCTAACTACCGCGGTATTGGCAGACGACACCGGCAAGCTCAATGCCGTGTGGTTCAACCAGCCATATCGTACTCAGCAGCTTGGCGGTAGCAACGATGAATTTTATTTTAGCGGTGCGTTCGAATACAATTACGGCAAATATCAGCTGACAAATCCTAGTGCGGAGCTGGCAAAAGATTTGCCGGTGCAGGCAGAGCGCCTCGTGCCGGTGTATCACTCGATTCGTGGCCTCAAGAGTCAGGTGGTGCGCAAAGTGCTCGAGGAACTGCGCCCACTCATGAGTGTGCTGCCCGAAACGCTTCCTGAATCTATCGTGGCATCAGAAAAGCTGATGAGCCGCGCAGATGCTATCGCTACGATGCATTTCCCGAAACGACTTGAAGACGTCACCAAGGCGCGCGAGCGGTTGGCGTTTGAGGAGTTGTTTGAGCTACTGCTCGCGAGTCAATTAAATAAGCAGTCGAACCAAAAGCTCGCTGGGTATCATATTCCGTTTGAGGTGAGTGTTGTCAAAGATTTTGTGTCACAGCTGCCGTTTCAGCTGACGAACGCTCAGCGAAAAGCCGCCTGGGATGTTGTGCAAGATTTTGAAAAATCCGTACCAATGAACCGGCTACTCCAGGGCGATGTCGGCAGCGGCAAGACTGTTGTTGCCGGGTTGGCGGCACGACAGGCGGCGAGCCAGGGCTACCAGACGGCTATCATGGCTCCGACTGAAATCCTCGCCACCCAGCATGCCGAGACGCTCGACAGGCTTTTGGCGCCTTTTGGCGTGAAGGTCGGTCTGTTGATTGGCAGCGTCAAGGGTAAGGCCCGGACGACGCTGTATGAGCAAATTGCGAACGGGAAAGTTGATGTGGTGGTTGGCACGCACGCACTCATTCAGGACAAGGTCGAGTTTCATAACCTTGGCTTTGTTGTCATTGATGAGCAGCATCGATTTGGAGTCGAGCAGCGGCAGAAATTGCTCGCAAAGTCGAAAGGGAGCGTCCGTCCATTTACTTCTTCACAATCGGTCAGGCCTGGAGAATCTAGGCCTACGGGCCTGGAATCTCCAGAGATTGACGCGCGGATCGTCAATGGTTCAGAATTGAACGGACGGACGCCTCACGATGAGCCGGCGCTTGTGCAAGGACTTTTGCCCCACTTACTCGCGATGACTGCGACGCCCATTCCGCGTAGCCTTGCACTTACCGTCTATGGCGAGCTGGACATTAGTGTGCTAAATGAGCGCCCGGCCAATCGCTTGCCCATCAAAACGCAGATTGTGTCGCCAGTGTCGGCGGCGAAGATCTACGAGCAGGTCGATAAGGAGATTGCAACTGGTCGTCAAGTTTATGTTATTTGCAGCTTGATCGAGGAAAACCCGGACAATGAGGTAAAAAGTGTACAAGTAGAGTATAAACGGCTCAAAAACAGTGTGTTTGGTCATCGCAAGATCGGCCTGCTGCATGGTAAGATGAAGCCGACAGAAAAAGAGCAGGTTATGCAGGACTTCAAGGACAAAAAATACGATATCCTTGTCAGCACTACCGTCGTCGAGGTAGGTGTTGACGTGTCTAACGCTACTGTGATGATCATCGAAAATGCCGATCGGTTTGGCTTGGCGCAGCTGCACCAGCTGCGTGGGCGCGTGGGACGAGCAGAGTACCAGAGTTACTGCTATCTGATGATGAGCGGAACAAACAAGCCAAGCGAACGGCTACGCGAAGTTGAGAAAAGTAATGACGGCTTTTACCTCGCTGAAGTTGATATGCAACTGCGTGGCCCGGGCGAAATCTATGGTCGCATGCAGAGCGGCGCGCTCAATCTCCAGATTGCGACACTCGCCGACACGGCGCTCATTTCTCGTGCGCAAAAAGCCGCCAAGCGCTTCATCGAGCACGAAGATATCGGTAGTTATGCTGGTCTGAACGAGCGTGTCCGGTACTATCAGCGCCTGACGACGCTGAATTAGCCAGTGCAAACGTAATCAGTTTCTGCTAGTATAATACCAATGGAGACTCTAATGTGCCGGCAGGGAAAAGCGCAGCCAGTCCGAGTGGATTTACTCCACTCCACCGCGCGATGGGAAAAACCGTAGGTTTGTCCTATTTCTATCTATGTATTCTGGCACCACTATTCACGGCAAATCGGGCGACATCATGGGTGTCCACCAAAAGATCGATCGCGTCGCGCGGCGGCATTTTGGTGTGCTACCGGGTGTGGCAGGTGGTTTTCCTACCATCAAAGAAATTTTGCATTTTGAGGGCAACAACGGGCCTGACGGTATCAAGCGCAAGAGCCCGAGCATCGACGAGCCGTGGCATTATGTTGACCCTACAAGACCAGACGACACCGAACTTATGACGATGATTCTGGATCATCATCACAATCTTGTCGAGGCACTTCAGAGCGGCAACCAGCCACGGGCGGCATTTGAGGCCGCTTGGCTTGCCCACGCCATTGTCGATGGACTGACACCTGCGCATCACTATCCTCTTGGCGACAAAATTGAGGAGCTATGGGGCAAGCCAAAGGACGAGCGTCTCACGATTCGGGAAAAAAATGTTATCAAAGGCAAAAATCGCCGCGACACCATTAGCAAGAACTGGCAGTACTGGGGAGCGAAGGGCGTGTTCGTGACGCATGGACTATTTGAGCTAGGTGTCGCAACAAGCATCAAGACAACGCGTTTTCGCGGCATCGGCCCATCGCATGAATGGCTGAAGCACGCTGACGACAGGGGGCTGGAAAAGGTGTTTAGCGATGCTGTGCAGCAGATTTTTGCGCTCGACATGTATCATAATTTTTGGCAGAATGGCTGGTCGACCCAGCTCGCACAGCAAACTCGCAAAGAGCTCGTACCAGAGATTATTCGAGTTGTGTCATACTTTTGGTATCATGCCTATCGCGAGGCAGAGCTATGAGCTCAATTCGCGTGATTTCAGGACGCTTCGGTGGGCGCAAGCTCGATGCGCCAAGCGAGGGCAATACCCGTACCAAACCGATGGGCGAGCGAATCCGCAACGCGCTGTTCAACAGTATCGGTGCAGAGATTCAAGATGCACGGGTGCTCGATGCGTTTGCTGGCACGGGCTCAGTTGGCATCGAGGCGCTGAGCCGTGGGGCAGAGTTTGTGACATTTGTTGAGCGTGACAATGTAGCGGGCAAAATACTCATCAACAATATCGCGGCTCTCGGCTTGAAGGGCGAGACGGAGATTATTCGCACAACAATCAACAATTGGCTCGAGACGTCTCAGCACGAGTTGTACGATGTTATTTTCGCCGATCCACCCTATCATGATGTGCAGTTATCCACAGTCAGTAAGCTCTTTGCTCTTCTCAAACCCAATGGGCTTATGGTATTATCTCATCCAGGAAGAGGTGAGGTGCCAAATCTAATCAAGCTCGGAATTGTTGTGGTGGACAATCGTAGTTATGGAAATGCCTATCTCACCTTCTTCCGCCGAAGAAGTGACTAGCACCCTCCTAGGGTGTTTTTAATTGGGTTAACGACAAGGCAAATAAAAGCCGTCTCGTATATGTCACCATAAAACTTTTATCACCTGAGAACTGTACTGTGCGCTCCATAATTTCTCCTTTTCTATTGGTGAGTCCAGTATATCAAAATTCTATTTTTACTCGGCAAAGCTAGTTGCAGGTGAGTGTGTTTGATATAATATGTGTATACGCGGATGTGGTGGAATTGGTAGACACGCATGCCTTAGGAGCATGTGCCTCACGGCGTGAAGGTTCAAGTCCTTTCATCCGCACCATGCAAAGAATCGATCGTTTGGTCGGTTTTTTGTTTTGTGTGAATAGAAGTGGCTACTGCTCACGCTTATGCTAAAATATAGGCAATGAGTGTAATACTATTGGGGGTTAGATGAATAAGGTTGCGTCCTACTTGCGCGGGCATATTAGCGGCGAGGTAACGACCCGTGACGATGTGCGTGAGGCAATGAGCATCGACGGTGGCGTGTTGCGGTTGAAGCCAGACATGGTGATTTATCCGCGTAACACCAACGATGTCCGTAAAGTCGCGAGATTTAGCTGGCAACTAGCTGAGAAGGGGCACGTGTTGCCAGTGACAGTGCGTGGAGCGGGGACTGACGCCACGGGTGCGGCGATCGGCAAAGGCGTCTCGCTCGTCACGACCGCACATATGAATCGCTTGTTTGAATACGATGCGAAGCAAAAACTAGTTCGTCTACAACCAGGCGTTACAATCGGAGCACTCAACCAAGGGCTGGCGTTGCACGGTGCAAACATTATGGCGCTGGTCGGCTCTCACCCCTATGGTACCGTTGGCGGAGCGATTGCGAGCGCCACAACCGGACGGTTGGCGGGCAAGTACCAGACTATTGAGCCAGCAATTGACCAGCTAGAGGTGGTACTGGCAAATGGCGATGTCCTGCAAACCAAACGTATCAACAAACGCGAGCTCAGTAAAATCAAGGGTGAGCAGAGCTTTGTGGGCGATATCTACCGTGGGATTGACCGGATTATAGAAGATTATGCCGAGGTCTTGGACACGCTGCGATCAAACGATGCCGTCGGCTATAATACTATCGCGGATGTGAAACAAAAGGACGGGAGCTTCGACTTGACACCACTGTTTGTGGGTAGCCAAGGCACGCTAGGGATTGTCACTGAAATGATCATGAAAGCGGAGTTCCGTAGTCTTCACACTGCCGTCGCTGCTTTGACCTTTGACAGCAGTAATGCCGCTCGAGATGCAATCGATGATCTTTGCAAGCTAAGCCCGGCTTTTGTAGAGTATTTCGATGCACAGCTTTTCGATACAGCGGCGAAGGCTGGTCGTGAGTATGCATTCTATGCTGAGGCAGCGTCTACGCTCACTCCGGCATCAGTGATTATTGTCGGGTTCGATGATTTTAGCGAACGACACCGTGCAAAACACCTTAAGCGACTTACCAAGCGATGGGGAAAGAGTGAGGGCGTCGTGCTGGCATCAGCCGATGGCGACAAGGCAGAGGACATTCTCGCTGCGCTTGATGTTGCTCACTATACGATGTGGCCCGACCAAGCTACTGGCGCCACGCCACGTCTGTTTGGCGGCTTTCATGTGCCAACTGAGCGACTCGAGGATTTCGCACGCGGTCTCGAGCTACTCGCAGACAAAGAGCACGTCGACCTGCCATTGGCTGGTCACGCGTATACAAATACCTACAGCGTGTACCCCACGCTATCTCTCAGCAAAGTTGGTGACAAACAAAAAATCTTTAAGCTGCTTGATGAACTGACAAAACTTGTGTATGACCACAGTGGCACGATGCTCGCGGAAGGCGGCGAAGGTCGAGTGAAGGCAAAATT
The DNA here is from genome assembly GCA_020160975.1 of Patescibacteria group bacterium. Taxonomy (GTDB): domain Bacteria; phylum Patescibacteriota; class Saccharimonadia; order Saccharimonadales; family Saccharimonadaceae; genus Saccharimonas. Next base: position 968,714 of record JAIUPJ010000001.1, read on the forward strand.
TGTCTACAGCCATCTAGACGACAAGCTGGTCCAGATGTACGACGAGATTCGCAACGTATGCGATCCACGCGGGACGCTGAACCCCGGCGTCAAGCAAGTCAACGAAGTACGACAGCTGGCTGAAATTCTTCGTGACCACCACGAGGCAGGCCAAAACGCTCGGTATGGACTGTAGCAGGCACTCAAGCTAGTTCAGAGGAATTGTTGTGCGATTAGTGATACCTAATCGCTTTGCCTCTCCAGCGTTGATTTCTATCACCGTCCTCGCATCGCTGAAGAGGGGATTCGAAAAGATGGTCTTTGGGTAGCTCGAGGGTTGGGCATCGTGCACAACATAAATCACACGGTTGTCTTTGTCGAGCCAGAGGATATCGATCGGGTAGCTCATGCCTTTCATCCATATTGTCATCTGCCCTTTGCCGTGAAACAGCATGCCGTAGCGTGGGGGCAGCGTCGGTACCGCACTGAGGCCAAGGCGCTTTTCCTCATCGGTGCGGGTTTCGAGCAGCGTAAAGTCTTTGCTGCCGATCCGCGCTATCAGTCGTGGGTAAGTCGGTAATCTCGGAGTGTTGTCGGTGGGCATAGGACGCACGATTGCCGCTAGTAAGAAAGCTCCGATACTCATCAGCACAACACTAACCCAAAACCTCAGCATGATGCCTTCTAGTATAGCGTAGTAGGAGGTGATACCTAAAAAAGACGAGCATACACTCGTCTCTTTACTCTGAAATGGTTCGGATAGGAGGACTTGGTCGCGGTTACGCCACACCGAAAGTCAAGCAAGTGAGCTTAGCTCATTTGTGAAGTTTCCTTGCAAAGCTACCTCGAGTCACTTCTCACCTCCACGACGTGTCGATTCGAGTTCTTAAATTGATACCATCGAAAAATTTGAGTACTATGGCGGAAAATCGTTCTAAACGAAACAGAAGCCGGGGAGGTCGGCACCATGCTCACTACCTATAATTCAGCTTTTAATGCATTCAGTTATATAAAAGCATATATCTCTAGTGTGAATGTATTGACAACCCCAACCATAACCATAATAATGAAAAGCAATTGTTTGATGCGAGCAAACAAAAAGTGAGAGACAACTAAATAGAGGGAGTAGAAGTGCATGACAGCGCTCGCATCCAAGTTCGGGGTGAATACTAAAAAGCATACACAGGCCAAATTGTGGCAACGCATAGCAACGCTACTGACAGCGTTTGTTCTGATGGGTAGCGCGCTGGCGCAGATCGCACAGGCGGCGCCAGGTGATTACGTGTGGCAGAAGGCGGAGACGAATCTGATCGGAGACCAGAGCAACTGGTACTCCATCGCTAGCTCCAGCGACGGCAGCAAGCTCGCCGCGGTCGTGTCGGGCGGCTTCATCTACACCTCATCCGACTCCGGTGCCACCTGGACGGAGCAAACCGCCGCCGGCTCGCGTTACTGGCAATCCATCGCTAGCTCCAGCGACGGCACGAAGCTCGCCGCGGTCGAATCAGAGTGGAACGGCACCAACTATGTCGGCTCCGTCTACACCTCATCCGACTCCGGCGCCACCTGGACGGAGCGCACCGCCGCCGGCTCGCGTAGCTGGTACTCCATCGCCAGCTCCAGCGACGGCACGAAGCTCGCCGCGGTTGACTATGGCGGCTTCGTCTACACCTCATCCGATTCCGGTGCCACCTGGACGGAGCAAACCGCCGCCGGCTCGCGTTACTGGTACTCCATTGCCAGCTCTAGCGACGGCAGCAAGCTCGCCGCGGTCGTGTCGGGCGGCTCCGTCTACACCTCATCCGATTCCGGTGCCACCTGGACGGAGCAAACCGCCGCCGGCTCGCGTAGCTGGTACTCCATCGCTAGCTCCAGCGACGGCAGCAAGCTCACTGCGGTCGTGTCGTACGGCTCTGTCTACACCTCATCCGACTCTGGCGCCACATGGACGGAGCGCACCGCCGCCGGTCCGGGTAGCTGGTACTCCATCGCCAGCTCTAGCGACGGCACGAAGCTCGCCGCGGTCGCCTACGGCGGCTCCCTCTACACCTCATCCGATTCTGGTGCTACCTGGACGGAGCGCACCGCCGGCGGCTCGCGTAACTGGCGATCCATCGCTAGCTCCAGCGACGGCACGAAACTCGCCGCGGTCGAGTCGGGCGGCTCCCTCTACACCTCATCCGATTCTGGTGCTACCTGGACGGAGCGCACCGCCGGCGGCTCGCGTTACTGGTCCTCCATCGCCAGCTCCAGCGACGGCAGCAAGCTCGCCGCGGTCGTTTTGGGCGGCTCCGTCTACACCTCATCCGACTCTGGCGCCACCTGGACGGAGCGCACCGCCGCCGGCTCGCGTTACTGGTCCTCCATCGCCAGCTCCAGCGACGGCAGCAAGCTCGCGGCGGTCGAATCGGGCGGCTCCGTCTACACCTCATCCGACTCCGGCGCCACCTGGACGGAGCGCACCGCCGCCGGCTCGCGTAACTGGTCCTCCATCGCCAGCTCTAGCGACGGCAGTAAGCTGGTCGCGGCGGTCGCCTACGGCGGCTCCCTCTACACCTCATCCGATTCTGGTGTTACCTGGACGGAGCGCACCGCCGCCGGCTCACGTGACTGGTACTCCATCGCCAGCTCCAGCGACGGCAGCAAGCTCGCCGCGGTCGTTTGGGGCGGCTCCGTCTACACTTCGTCCGATTCCGGCGCCACTTGGACGGAGCAAACCGTCGCCGGCTCGCGTGACTGGTACTCCATCGCCAGCTCCAGCGACGGCAGCAAGCTCGCCGCGGTCGTTTGGGGCGGCTCCGTCTACACTTCGTCCGATTCCGGCGCCACTTGGACGGAGCAAACCGTCGCCGGCTCGC